>NZ_PISD01000001.1 GCF_002835735.1 Cytobacillus horneckiae
ACGTTGCCGGGCATACATATTGGAGGATTAGCTCAGCTGGGAGAGCATCTGCCTTACAAGCAGAGGGTCGGCGGTTCGATCCCGTCATCCTCCACCATTTAATTTTTTTGATTTTTTAGGAAAATGCCGGTCTAGCTCAATTGGTAGAGCAACTGACTTGTAATCAGTAGGTTGGGGGTTCAAGTCCTCTGGCCGGCACCATTTTTTAATTTTTAAGCACGAGCCATTAGCTCAGTTGGTAGAGCATCTGACTTTTAATCAGAGGGTCGAAGGTTCGAGTCCTTCATGGCTCACCATTTAAATATTGCGGGTGTGGCGGAATTGGCAGACGCACTAGACTTAGGATCTAGCGCCGCAAGGCGTGGGGGTTCGACTCCCTTCACCCGCACCATTTCTATTTAAATATGCGGAAGTAGTTCAGTGGTAGAACATCACCTTGCCAAGGTGGGGGTCGCGGGTTCGAATCCCGTCTTCCGCTCCATTGTATCCTATATAAGCCGGGGTGGCGGAACTGGCAGACGCACAGGACTTAAAATCCTGCGGTAGGTGACTACCGTACCGGTTCGATTCCGGTCCTCGGCACCATTTTCATAATCTAAATGATAATGCGCCCGTAGCTCAATTGGATAGAGCGTTTGACTACGGATCAAAAGGTTAGGGGTTCGACTCCTCTCGGGCGCGTATGTATCGGGAAGTAGCTCAGCTTGGTAGAGCACTTGGTTTGGGACCAAGGGGTCGCAGGTTCGAATCCTGTCTTCCCGACCATGAATACTTTTGGGGCCTTAGCTCAGCTGGGAGAGCGCCTGCTTTGCACGCAGGAGGTCAGCGGTTCGATCCCGCTAGGCTCCACCATTTATTTTATAATAAATATGATTTTGGCGGTGTAGCTCAGCTGGCTAGAGCGTACGGTTCATACCCGTGAGGTCGGGGGTTCGATCCCCTCCGCCGCTACCATATATCATGTACCTGGACCTTTAGCTCAGCTGGTTAGAGCAGACGGCTCATAACCGTCCGGTCGTAGGTTCGAGTCCTACAAGGTCCACCATTTTCATTTAAGACGGAGGAATACCCAAGTCCGGCTGAAGGGATCGGTCTTGAAAACCGACAGGGGTGTTAAAGCCCGCGGGGGTTCGAATCCCTCTTCCTCCGCCATTTTATTTGAAAATACATTTGGAGAAGGGCTCCATAAATAATATTGTCACGGGGTGGAGCAACGAGCGAATCATCTATGATTTTGCTGCGAGTTGTTTCGACGCATAAGCTTCCTTGAGATTACTTGCAGAGGAAGAAACAGAAAGCTATGCATGGAGCATAAATAAAAACTCCATAAATAATATTGTCGCGGGGTGGAGCAGTCCGGTAGCTCGTCGGGCTCATAACCCGAAGGTCGCAGGTTCAAATCCTGCCCCCGCAATCTGGTCCGGTAGTTCAGTTGGTTAGAATGCCTGCCTGTCACGCAGGAGGTCGCGGGTTCGAGTCCCGTCCGGACCGCCATTTTTTTATTACATATGGCTCAGTAGCTCAGTCGGTAGAGCAAAGGACTGAAAATCCTTGTGTCGGCGGTTCGATTCCGTCCTGAGCCACCATTTAAACTCCAATGATGGCGGTTGTGGCGAAGTGGTTAACGCATCGGATTGTGGTTCCGACATTCGTGGGTTCGATTCCCATCAGCCGCCCCATATAAATTTTGCGGGTGTAGTTTAGTGGTAAAACCTCAGCCTTCCAAGCTGATGATGAGGGTTCGATTCCCTTCACCCGCTCCAAATAGGGGCCTATAGCTCAGCTGGTTAGAGCGCACGCCTGATAAGCGTGAGGTCGATGGTTCGAGTCCATTTAGGCCCACCATTATTTTATCCTATTCCGCAGTAGCTCAGTGGTAGAGCATTCGGCTGTTAACCGAACGGTCGTAGGTTCGAATCCTACCTGCGGAGCCATAATGGGGAAGTACTCAAGTGGCTGAAGAGGCGCCCCTGCTAAGGGTGTAGGTCGGGCAACCGGCGCGAGGGTTCAAATCCCTCCTTCTCCGCCATTATATTTAGGCCCCTTGGTCAAGCGGTTAAGACACCGCCCTTTCACGGCGGTAACACGGGTTCGAATCCCGTAGGGGTCATACAAAAAAGCTGTCAACTTATAGTTGGCAGCTTTTTTGTATGCATTTTATTGAGAGCATACGGTATAAACAAAATCGTTTATTGATGAATCTTGTTCTAAAATGAGGAATAATCACTGCATCTATCATAATTTGTCAAAATATTTTTAATATTTAACAAGGAGTTTTGAATCTTCAACTTGAATATTACAGAAAAAGCCCATTCTGCAGTAAGGAGGAGGAGAAAAGAGTAAGTATGAATACTGTATTTCCTACAGACTATCAGTTGCATTTGTTTCATGAAGGTAATTTATATGAAGGATATAGGTTTTTTGGTTCACATATTCTAAAAGGAGGTTCTGAAGTTAAAACTCGCTTCTGTGTATGGGCCCCGAATGCTAGCTGTGTCCGCCTAGTTGGAGATTTTAATCATTGGAATGGAGCGGAATATGAGCTACAGAGAATTAACAGTGAAGGTGTTTGGTGCATCTACATAGAACAGGATTTATGTGGGGAGTTGTATAAATATGAAATCATTACAAATAATGGCGAAAGGTTATTAAAAGCCGATCCATATGCCTTTTTATCAGAAGTAAGACCAAAAACTGCCTCGATTGTCCACTCGTTAGATAACTACCAATGGAAAGATTCGAAATGGTTAAGAAATAAAGAAAATAAGAATCTCCTCAAAGAGCCTCTCCTCATTTATGAGGTTCATCTAGGTTCATGGAAAAAGAAAGCTGGCGAACTTTTAACATATAGAGAGTTAGCCGATGACCTCATACCATACGTAAAAGACCATGGTTTTACTCATGTCGAGTTTTTGCCAGTGGTTGAGCACCCACTCGACATTTCCTGGGGGTACCAAGGGACTGGATATTTTTCAGCGACTAGCAGATATGGAAAACCTGAAGATTTGATGTTCCTAATTGATCAATGCCATCAAAACAATATTGGTGTAATACTTGATTGGGTTCCAGGCCATTTTTGCAAGGATGATCAAGGGCTATACCGATTTGATGGAAGCTACCTATATGATTATGAAACAGCAGAGGATAGAGAAAATTGGGTTTGGGGAACAGCGAACTATAATCTAGCAAGAAATGAAGTAAGAAGTTTCCTTATATCAAATGCTATTTTCTGGATGGATAAATACCATATTGATGGTTTTAGAGTTGACGCCGTTTCGAATATTATTTATTGGCCAAATCATAGCAGGCGTGAGAATCCATTCGGCATTCAATTTCTCCGGCAACTAAATAAGGCTGTATTCCAATATGATCCGTCATTCTTAATGATGGCAGAGGATTCGACTGATTGGCCGCAAGTCACCTCTCCTATCCATTATGGAGGGCTTGGGTTCAACTATAAATGGAATATGGGCTGGATGAATGACGTTCTCGCATATATGGAAACACATCCTCATGAACGTCCTAGATATCATAATAAAATGACGTTTTCACTCATGTATGCTTTCTCTGAAAACTTTATTTTGCCGTTGTCGCATGATGAAGTCGTCCATGGGAAAAAATCACTCCTGGACAAGATGCCGGGGGATTATTGGCAAAAATTTGCCCAATATCGATTGTTGCTCGGATTTATGATGGCTCATCCTGGAAAAAAGCTTCTCTTTATGGGGTTTGAGCTTGGACAGTTTGCAGAATGGAAGGATAAAGAAGAATTAGATTGGCATTTATTAAAATATGAAATGCATGCAAAAACGAATCATTATGTGAAGAACTTAATAAAGTTATATAAACGTTCAAAATCCTTGTATGAACTAGACCATGTTTCTGAGGGATTTGAATGGATAGATGCCAACAATCAAAATCAATCTATATTCTCATTTATCCGCACAGGCTTAGAAAAAGACGATCTGTTAATTGTAGTATGCAATTTTTCAGCAGAAATGTTTGAGGATTACACGATTGGTGTTCCAAAGGAGGGCACATACCGGGAGATTTTTAATAGTGATAAGGAAGAGTTTGGCGGTTCTAATTGCATAAATAAAAAGGTGCTAAAGGCAGAGGAAAAAGCATTTCATGGAAAGCATTTTTCTGTAAAAATGAGAATTCCACCATTTGGAATTTCTATTTTACGCCCTGTAAGAAAGCGGAAGGAGAGAGGGGAATGGTCAAGAAAAAATGCGTAGCTATGCTGCTAGCAGGAGGTAAAGGAAGCAGGCTGAATTCTTTAACAAAAGATTTAGCAAAGCCTGCTGTTCCATTTGGCGGGAAGTACCGGATTATAGATTTTACATTAAGCAACTGTACAAATTCCGGAATTGATACAGTTGGTGTCCTTACACAATATCAGCCTTTAATTCTCAATTCTTATATAGGGATAGGCAGTGCTTGGGATCTTGATCGCAGAAATGGAGGCGTCACTGTGCTGCCACCATATAGTGAATCATCTGAAGTGAAGTGGTATACAGGAACGGCAAGTGCCATCTACCAAAATATTAACTATTTACAGCAATATGATCCTGAATATGTGCTGATTTTATCTGGTGACCACATTTACAAGATGAATTATGATTTAATGCTAGACCACCATATTGATAAAGATGCCGATGCGACCATTTCTGTCATAGAAGTGCCATGGCATGAAGCAAGCAGATTTGGCATTATGAATACGAACGAACAGCTGGATATTTTAGAGTTTGAGGAAAAACCAAGCGAACCTAAAAATAATTTAGCTTCAATGGGAATATATATTTTTAAATGGTCAGTGCTTAATCAAATGCTTGAGCGCGATAATCAAAATCCTCATTCTGACCATGATTTTGGAAAAGATATTATTCCGATGATGTTGAATGAAAAGATGAAGCTGGTTGCCTATCCATTTAGCGGCTATTGGAAAGATGTAGGTACGGTTCAAAGCTTATGGGAAGCAAATATGGACTTATTAGAAGAACAATGTGAACTAAATTTATTTGATTATGATTGGCGGATCTATTCTGTTAATCCTAATCATCCGCCTCAGTATATTTCACCAAATGCTGAAGTCAAGCAATCATTAATTAATGAGGGCTGCACAATAGAAGGAGATGTCTCAAAGTCTGTTCTTTTCCAAGGGGTAACAATAGGATCAGGTTCCTTCATTAGTGAATCAGTTGTCATGCCAAATGCAATCATCGGAAGGAATGTCCTTATTGAAAGGGCAATTGTACCATCCAATACTAACATACCTGATGGAACGATCATTAGGGCATCAGAGGGAGAAAAAGATGTCATCCTGGTCTCTCAAGAGATGCTTCAAGGTGTTTAATATTCATGTTAATTAAAAAAGGCTATAACTTTAGCGGGGATAGGCGCCAAAAGCGGTGATGGGACTACCCGGAGAGGAGAGATAATCAATAGCACCAAAATTAACAAAGCTAAGGAACCTTATTAATGGTGTATCAACCCTCTTAGTGGCTTTCATACTGGGTTGAATGAGCCAGCTGTGCATTTCAAATACAGGAGGGGATGTAATTGAATAATCATTTACTTGGTGTGATTGATGCAACAACCTATCATGAGGGATTAGATGAACTAACGATTCATCGCTCGTTAGCGGCAGTCCCTTTTGCCGGGAGATATAGATTAATTGATTTTATACTTTCTAATATGGTGAATTCCGGTATAGAAAGTGTGGCCATTTTCCCTAAATATCAATATCGTTCCTTAATGGACCATTTAGGTTCCGGTAAGAACTGGGATTTAAATAGAAAAAGAGATGGTCTATTCTTTTTTCCTTCTCCAATGCTGGATAGTCCTAATAATGGCATCGGTTCATTTAATCATTTTGCTGCAAATATTGATTACTTTTATAGAAGCAGTCAGGATTACGCATTAATTGCCAACTGCTTTACTATTTTTAATATGGACTTCACGCCTGTTTTGGAAAGGCATATAAGGGCAGGGTGCGACATTACGACAATTAATAAAGACGGCCAGCCTTTAGAGATTTACTTAGTTAAAAAATCACTATTAATTAATATGATTCTTTCAAGGGGAGAAACGGGATACTCTTGTATAAGTGACATCGTTTCGGATATCCATCACCCCTATACATTATGTACGTATGAATATACTGGAGCAGCAGTTATGGTAGATTCAGTGCAAACATATTTTCATGCAAGTATGGATCTGTTGAATCCCCCCATTTGGAAAGACCTCTTTTTAATTGAACAGCCTATTTTTACAAAAGTGAAAGATGAACCGCCAACAAGGTATTTAAATGGATGCTCTGTTCAAAATTCCATTGTAGCCAATGGATGTCAAATAGAAGGAAAAGTAGAGAATAGTATTATTTCCAGAGGCGTTAAAATCGGGAAAAATACCATCATAAAAAACTGCATCGTAATGCAAAAGTGTGAAATCCAAGAAGGCTGTGTTTTGGATTCAGTTATTTTAGATAAAGATGTTAAGGTTGAAAAGGGAACTCATCTGTCAGGAACAGAAACCTCGCCATTCGTAGTTAGAAAAGGTACTGTACAAGGAGCGTTGATGAATTCGTGAAAGTATTATTTGCCGTATCAGAATGTGTTCCATTTATAAAATCGGGCGGATTAGCGGATGTTGCCGGATCATTGCCGAAGGAATTAAAGAAGCAAGGGACAGATGTGCGTGTAATACTGCCGAAGTATGGAACGATTCCGGATGTATTTAAAGATGCTATGATTAAGAAGATTGAGTTTACCGTTAAGGTAGGCTGGCGTGAACAATATTGTGCAATTGAAGAATTCGAATATAAAGGGATCACCTTTAATTTTATAGATAATGAATATTACTTTAAACGTGAAAAGCTTTACGGCTATTTTGATGATGGAGAGAGGTTCGCTTTTTTTAACCGTGCGGTCCTTGAGTCATTAAACTTTTTAGATTATTATCCAGATATCATTCATTGCCATGATTGGCATACGGGGATGATTCCATTTTTATTAAAAGTTCAATATCAATGGAAAGCTGGATATGAATTTATTAAAACGGTTTTCACCATTCATAACTTGCAGTTTCAAGGAATTTTTCCGAAAGATGCTATCCATGACCTCTTTAGTTTAGACTTTGAACATTTCAGAGAAGATCAGCTTAAATTTTATGATTGTATTAATTTTATGAAAGGAGCGATAGTTGCGGCTGATAAGATAACAACAGTCAGCCCAACCTATCGAGACGAAATATTAACAGATTATTACGGAGAAAAGCTTCATGGACTTTTACAAAAGAGATCAAGAGATCTTGAAGGAATTTTGAATGGAATAGATGATGAAGTATACCACCCTGAGAAGGATACAATCATCCTCCAGCCTTTTAATTCAAGTGACATCTTACATAAAAAGGCAAATAAGATGTTTTTACAAAAATTATTTGGTCTGCCTGTCCTTAGGAACACGCCATTAGTTGTGATGGTGACAAGAGTAACTAAACAAAAAGGGATGGATCTCGTAAAAAGAGTTTTCCACGATATGATGGAAGCTGATGTCCAATTTATTTTACTAGGGACAGGTGATAGTGAATTTGAAGATTTCTTTAGAGGGATGGAAGCAGCCTATTCTCATAAATGCAAAGCTTATATAGGTTTTAATGAGGATATTGCTCATAAGATCTATGCAGGCGCTGACCTGTTTTTAATGCCATCAAAGTTTGAGCCATGCGGTTTAGGGCAGTTAATTGCGATGAAATATGGAGCGATTCCGCTTGTTAGAGAAACAGGCGGATTGAATGATACGGTCCAGTCTTACAATGAGATTACTGGTGAAGGAAATGGTTTTTCTTTCAAGAACTTTAATGCACATGACATGCTGTTTACATATCGAAGGGCATTATCCTTTTATAAGGACAGTAAGGCATGGGCAGAGCTGGTAAAAAGTGCAATGGATATGGACTATAGCTGGGCACAGTCTGCATTTAAATATAACCATCTATATGCAAATGTTATCTCTAGGAGTGAGAGCCATGTTTTCTGATAAAGACGAATTTAAAGAGGCTTTTTTGAAGAAGCTGGAGATGACCTGTGGAAAAAGCTTTAATGAAAGCACAGTAAAAGATCAATTTTATACGCTTGGTTTATTAATACGAGAATATGTGAGTACAGAGTGGATCAATACAAATGAACATTATCGCATTGATAAGGTGAAGCAAGTGTATTATTTTTCAATAGAGTTTTTATTAGGTCGTTTGTTACGTCATAATCTTTTGAATCTCGGAATTGAAGACATAGTAGAAAGCGGGTTGAACGACTTAGGAATAGATTTGACAGACCTGGAAGTGGTCGAGTCTGATGCTGGGCTAGGTAATGGAGGCCTCGGGCGGCTGGCTGCCTGTTTTCTCGATTCATTAGCTTCATTAAACCTTCCTGGTCATGGTTGCGGGATTAGATATAAACACGGTTTATTCGAGCAAAAAATTGTCGATGGGTATCAAGTTGAGCTTCCTGATCAATGGCTGCGCAATGGACATGTCTGGGAAGTAAGAAAAGCGGATTTAGCCATTGAAATACCGTTTTGGGGGGAAGTGGAGGTAAGAGAAGAAAAAGGGCGCAAATTGTTTCGCCATATCAATGCGGAAAGGGTAACGGCGGTTCCTTATGATATGCCGATTGCAGGCTATAAAACAGATACGATTAATACATTGCGGTTATGGAGTGCAGAACCTTCCCGTTATCCTATCAATCAGGATGTATTAAAATATAAGAAAGAAACAGAAGCCATTTCTGAGTTCCTTTATCCAGATGATACACAGGACGAAGGAAAAATCCTCAGACTAAAACAACAGTATTTTCTGGTGAGTGCTAGTATTAAATCGATTATTCAAACATATAAAAGGCAGCATCGCGGCTTAAGCGAATTTCATAAGTATATTAGTATTCATATTAATGATACCCATCCTGTTCTAGCTATTCCAGAATTAATGAGGGTGTTGATGGATGAAGAGGGCTTAGGGTGGGATACTGCTTGGCGGATTACTACCGAGACCATTTCCTATACGAATCATACGACCCTGTCAGAAGCACTTGAAAAATGGCCAGTTCGCATATTTCAGCCGTTATTGCCAAGGATTTTTATGATTGTGAATGAAATAAATGAACGCTTTTGCCAAAAGCTGTGGGATCGATATCCAGGTGAATGGGAAAAAATTGAGAGCCTTGCAATTATCGCACATGACCAAGTAAAAATGGCGCATTTAGCAATAGTGGGAAGCCATAGTGTAAATGGGGTCGCTGCACTTCATACAGATATTCTAAAGTATCGAGAAATGAATCAGTTTTATAAAATATATCCAGAAAAATTTAATAACAAGACAAACGGGATCACTCATCGAAACTGGCTGCTTAAATCTAATCCGCATTTATCTAATCTAATTACTGAAAGCATTGGTGATAAATGGATAAAAAATCCAAACCATTTAGAAGAATTATTAACCTATAGCAATGATTCCTCGTTTCTTGATTCATTAGCGTCTATCAAATTGGCCAATAAGAAAAAGCTTGTTAAAAGAATTGAAGCTCAAACAGGTGAAAAGATTGATGAACACTCTATTTTTGATATTCAAGTAAAGCGGCTGCATGCTTATAAACGGCAATTACTAAATATCTTTCATGTGATGTATTTGTATAATCGATTAAAGGAAGATTCTCATTTCCATATGCATCCTCGCACATTTATTTTTGGAGCTAAAGCATCCCCAGGCTATTATTTTGCCAAAAAAGTAATAAAGTTAATAAATGCAGTGGCACAAAAAGTAAATAATGATCCCTATACAAAAGATAAATTAAAGGTAACCTTTCTTGAGAATTACCGCGTCTCTTTAGCTGAGGATGTATTTCCTGCTGCTGATGTGAGCGAACAAATCTCTACAGCGAGCAAAGAGGCTTCAGGAACGGGAAATATGAAGTTTATGATGAATGGTGCAATAACGGTTGGTACGTTAGATGGTGCAAATGTAGAAATACATGAAAAGGTTGGAGAAGAGAATATCTTTATTTTTGGTTTAAGTGCTGAGGAAGTCCTTAATTATTATCATCATGGCGGATATCATTCAATGGAATATTACCACCATGATAAAAGAATTCAGCAAGTGATGGACCAATTAAAAAATGGTTTTTTTCCAGAAGTAATGGACGAATTTGAGCCAATCTTTGATTCTTTAGTTATGGAGAATGACCAATATTTCGTATTGCGTGATTTCGCCAGCTATGTAAACATACAGGAGAGAACAGGAGCAGCATATGAAAATTCGATGAAATGGCGGCAAATGAGTCTGGTGAATATTGCTAAATCAGGTTATTTTTCTAGTGACCGCACAATAGATGAATATGCAAAAGAAATTTGGAGAATTCACCCGACAAGATAGAAGTAATACGAAAAAGGCTCTTATATAAAAAAGAGCCTTTTTTGTATTACCCCCTTAAAAGAGGCATTGTGCAGCAGCGGAAGGCTCCGCCTGATTTGATAATTTCACTAATATCCACCTCTATCACATCATAACCGCAATCACGTAGATGCTTATTCACGTTTTTATTGATTGGTTGGCTAAATACTTTTTTATCGCCGATGGACAGCACATTTGTACCTAATGTGAATTGTTCTTCCTTCGTTACTTCGATTATATTATAGCGAGAATAGAGGTGCTTTTCGATTTCCTCATCGATTTCACCGGGATAAAGCAAGGCTTCAGTCGGCGAGAGGACATTGAATACACAATCTAAATGGAGGTAGGTGTCAGTAAATGGGACTGAAATCACTTCGTAATGAGGAAGCAGATCTTGAATGTATTTGATCGCTTTATGCTCAGTTCTGTCACTTTGCCCAATATAAATTGTAGAGCCATCAATAATGACATCTCCACCTTCTATACGATAATGCTGTAAATTTTGAAATTGAACATGCTGTTCTGCCAGCCACTGCTTTAATACTTCATCTTCACCGCGGCGCACATCAGTTGCCATTTCTGCTACATAGACTGTCTGGCCTAGGGTAAACCCAATATCTCTCGTGAAGACTTGTTCAGGAAACAGCTGCTTTGCAGAAAGCAAAATCACTTCTACTCCTTGTTCATTCAACTTATTAACGAAGGAACGATGCTGGTCAATCGCCAGTTTTACATTGAAACCTTTATCTGAATATCTTCTTTGAGTTTCGTTGATTTCACTGTCAATGTTCATATATGTAGGCTCGCATAAAATGACTTTTCTAAGCGTATCGTATTCTGTTTTGCATCCTGCCTTGTATTTGTTTGTCAGCATCCTTTACTCCTCCTTAGTTCATTCCTTTTTTCAATAATATTCCCTTGTACACACTTTTAAATCACGCTGAATAAATTGAAAATTTAATTATTTTAACATAGTAAAGAAGGAATGCGGCAATCATACAAGAATGCTTTTAAACCATTTGTCCTGTTTCAACGCTATGAAGGAATTTCTCCACGATTGGCTTGCAATACTTTTGCTGTTTTTTTTCTGTTTATTCGGAAGAAAATATTTGAATTTTTTTTCTAATCTAAATCATTACTACTCTTACATCATCAAGCAATGAATCATTTCTTTTTTATGAATTTCTCGTTCAAACAGTTTAAGAAACACTGTTGGCTTTGTTCTTCTGTGCTCAGAATCAGTAAAAGAAGGATCATTCTGTTTAATAGCTGTTTATTTGTATAGGCCAATTGCTCTGGCTGCAAACGAATTAATTTCTCCGTATCGTATCAGGAGGCGCTGCATGTTTTTAAGTGTTGTTGGAATAGGGATTTACATTTCTTCTAATTGATTTAACGTTGCTTTGATGTAATTTTCCCGTTTACTTTCTGTAAAAATAAAAAGAGATTTATTGAATTGCTTGCTTGCTTCTTTATAGTCGCCTTTTAATTTAGAAATAAGTGCTTTTTGATAAAATAATTCCCCGTAAAGATAGAATGTATATTCTTTTTTACATTTCTTTATCCCTAAATCACAATACTTCTCAGCAATTGTCCATTCACCATTTTTTGTATAACTTTTACTTATATTATATAGAAGTTTAATATGTAGTTTAAAATCTGCAATTGTATCAGATAGTTCATAAAGAGATATTGCCTCTTTAAAGGCACCTATTGCTTGATGATGATCCCCAACTTCAGCATACATAATAGCAGAGCTATTTAAAATATTGACATCTTGACTGGTTTTATAAAATGAATGTCTAAGTGATAATGCATAATTTAGATACTGCTGGGCTAATATAGGGTCGTTATTAACATAATACTCAACAATCCCTTTATGCCAAATAATAAATTGCTTTTCCTCCAACGGTCTAAAGCATGCTAATCCTTCATATTTTTTTATAAGCTTACTCATTTTAATATAATTCTTATTATGTGAACAATCGCGTATTTCTTTTTTTATATTAATTAATAATGTATATTCATCCTTATTCATTCGATCAATAAAATACACTGGTTCCACACCTAAACGTTCAGAAATAGACATTAATGTGTAAATGCATGGTATAATTTTCCCGTTTTCAATTTGACTAATCTCAGACTGACTACAAACTCCCTCAGCAAGTTCCCGCTGGCTAATCCCTATACTTTGTCTTAAATCCTTAATAAGTTGGGCTAAGTTATTATTTATTATTACCATACAGAATCGAATAGTCTCCTTATATAATTATTTTAATCAGAGTATATGAAAAACAGAGATAATAAGAGTAAATTAAAGAAAAGTACTGATAAAGATACATTAACATATAAATCATTAATTGTCATATTATGTTATAAATTTAAAAAAGAAGGCTATTTAAAATGTAAATAGGTTCACTCTCTGTGATTAGTAATTTGAAAAAAAGGGAGTGTGCTGGAGCTCAGGTTGTGGAGAAAGTAAGTATAGAGGCTGGCCTCAATTAATTGGAGACGTAGAAATATGTCCTTTTCAATTCCTCGGTAGTATGGAGAAACTCAATTTCAGACGCTACAGGGTGATCATTATACATTTTTAGATGCGCCAGCGGAGCTGTTAGACATTATTTCTTCAAAAATTCTGGTGAAATAACAAAATGGAGGGTGCTCGTTTTATGAGCACCCGTTAATACGCTAGATATTTATTTTTTTTTAAGTGATTTAGGTGAAGTAGATTCTATGACAATATTTTTGGCTTTATGAAACAAGGCAAACTGTCTTAAGGCTTTTCTTAGCTCCTTAAGTAATTTTGAATCTATTTTTGTGTGACTTTCTACCTGAAGCAGCTTAATTTGCAATGTATCGCTCTTACGCAAGTATTTAGGATCTATTCTGCCAATTAATTTGTCACCATATAGTATTGGCATTGCATAATATCCAAATTCTCTTTTCGATTCGGGAAAATAAATCTCCCATTTGTAGCTGAAGTCGAATAAATCTTCTACCCTAGACCTTCTCCATAATAGATTATCTAATGGAGGGAGAAATTTAACAGTAGAACAATCACTCTGCTCATCTGAGCTTTCTAATTTTTCTACATCTTCAGTTAAAATGTAATATTGTCTTTTTACATTTTCTATGTCGACTGGGATGATCATTCCTTGATATAAAAGTTTTTCACGTATGGCTATGCGTTCTTTTGCAGTTGTTTTAAACCAACCAAATCTTTGATCTTCAAAGTCAAAAATACGATAAGCCTTCATATATTTAATTACTAATGCTTCTTTTGAATCGTTAATATTAATATTTGAAAATTCATTTATATAGGTTTTAGGCACATGATTTTCTGTCGCAGTAAAGAATTTTTCATTACCGTTCCTTTTAGCCACTGTAATTTTACCTAAATCAAATAGTATATTCAGTGCTAATGTAGTTTCTTTTGTAGTAGGTTTCGCGTTGTCCCAATATCCTTTCACAATTTTGTCCGACTTAAAAGCTCTTGAAGGTAACGGTTCATTTTCAATCATTTGCTCCATTATCTTCTCCATTACTGGAATAAGACTTTGAGTGGAAGTATGAATGGAATGAATATAAAAATCTTGTATTACCTTAAATTTAGGGAAATCCTCTATAGGAATAATACAAGCAGCATTGGCTACATATTCAAATAGATGGCGGTTCGATATTAACTTTTCAAGTATTTCTACATGATAGTTAGGGTGTCTTGCTTGAAGTACTAAATGGTGGTTTCTCTCTACTGCAGCGATGGGGTCAAGTTGTATACATTCTAAAATTCTAATAATGTTTAATGCTGACTCTAATTCATCCTCATTGGTTGGGGTTCTTTGATTATTCAGCAGTTGGGCGTCTAATAGAAATCTCTTAGCTTTGGTTTTAGTGATTGGAATTTTCGATAGCATTCCTTCTCTCCTTATCTGTGATTTAGTATGTTTATTAAGATTTTAACATAATGTATAATGTTTTTTTAAAAAATTGCCAATAATTAAAGAGGTGTTTGAAATAGATAATAAAAAAGGGAAGAGCCCAATAAGAGAAGTAATTGGTCATAAAAATTATTTGAAGTGGTCACTAGCTGTCCAATTAATGAGAGCACCTTCATTAATGACCTCACTTGCTTTTGTAATTATAGGTTATTATGCAACAGGGAGTCATACTGTTGGTGGATTAATGGTAACGGTTTACACAATTAGCTTGACTTTCTTCGCAGTACCAGGCGGCCGTTTTGTTGATAAAGTTGGAATAACAAAAGGATTGCTTTTTCTATTAATCGGAAGTGCTATCTCATTCTTGTTATTAACGTTAGCAACAGTTTTTAAGGCACCCTCATTTATATTGATAATTTTAGCTGGCTTATCAGGGATGTTCTTAGCAGGGGCTCCAGGTGGATTTAGAACACTTTTAAGTAGAATCGTTCCAAGGAACCTTATCTCCTCTGCAATTGCTTTTGATGCAACAATGATTGAGGTTGTTGTAGTTACATCTCCATTAATAGCGGCTGCATTTTCAACGATATGGAAACCAGGTACTGGATTTGCAATGGTAGTAGCTTCTCTACTATCAGCATTATTAGCATACTTACTAGCTAAGGGATCAGAAGATAATAAATTGGAGAATGAATCAAATGTTACGGAATCTTTTGCTGCTCCGAAGAGTTTATGGCTAAATCCACGTTATATTTTCTGGCTTCTAGCAAGTATTGCATTTGGACATATCTTAGGAACTGCTGAAACAGGTGCTTATCCTATTTCTCAAGCTTTTGGTGGTGGTGCTAATACAGCTGCTATTCTAATTGGAGTTGTTGCGGTATTTAGTATTGTAAGTGGTCTATTATATGCAACATTTGAAAGTAAAATTAAGTACTCAAAATTTTCTCAAGCTTGCTGCTTGCTTGTTTTAATAACAATTGGTTGCTTCAGCTTGTTTTTAAGTGAGTCATGGTTATGGTTAATCATTTCACTTGTTGTTATTGGAACTTGTACTGCTCCATTAATGATTGTACGCTCACAGGCTGTTGAGCTGGAAATACCAGAGGACAGAAAATCAGAAGGTTTTAGTTTAATTAATGCATCACATTCAATTGGTTTTGGCTTGAGTGGCTTATTTTTAGCTATTCTTCCATTAGATGGGATGTTGTTATCGGGCAGCATTACTGGTGTGATTGTGCTTATTATGGCTCCAATATTATTTAGCGAAAAGCTATATAAAAAGACAGCGCAAAAAACGATTGAAAATGATTCAAAACTTCCTAATACGATGGAATAAGGAGATTTATATGATTACAGTATTAGTTACTACGAGTCTAGATAAACAGAGTCGAGAAAAATTAATTAATGCCTTCCAAAGTGTTACATTTCATTTTTTTGATAATAAAAATGAAGCAGTCACTAGTAATGTTAATCCGAATGTTTTAATTGCATATGCTGATGACTTACATGAAGATTGGTTGAAAAATCTAACAAACTTAAAATGGATACATGTCTTGACTTCAGGGGTAAATTCTTTACCGTTTGATTGGTTAATGAAAAATAAATCAATTTTAGTAACTAATTCTAAAGGTATTCATGCTATACCGATGGCTGAATATACTGTTGGAGCTATGTTAATGTTAGCTAAACATTTTAACCAATACTTAGGATTCCAAAAAGAAAGAAATTGGAATCCAGCGCTAACTTCAGAAGAACTCGATGGAAAAGTAGTTAGCATTATCGGAACAGGTGCTATTGGTACAGAAATAGCGAAAAAATTAAAGGCATTTAACACAAAAGTAGTTGGTATAAACACTAATGGTCGGGATGTATCTCCTTTTGACAAGGTTAGTTCAATGGACGATATTGATAAAGTGTTATCTACCTCAGACTTTATTATTGTCACTTTGCCTTTAACAAATAGTACTAAAAATCTGCTTTCTAAAGATAAACTTTCCTTAATAAAGCCAACATCTTATCTAATAAACCTAGCTAGAGGGGAAATTCTGGATGAGTCCTATTTAGTGTATGCTCTTAAGGAAAAGAGAATTAAAGGTGCTGTTTTAGATGTGGTAGAAGAGGAGCCCTTATCTTGGAATAACCCTATATGGGAATTGGAAAATGTAATGATAACTCCTCATATATCAGATTCTTCACCTCTTGTATATGCACGGATGACTAATATAATTATTTCAAATCTACTCTGCTATGAAAAAGAAGAATATGAATGTATGGTAAACCAAGTTGATTTACATTTTACTTATTACAACTAGGAGGGGAAATGGTCTATTCTAGCTATGCTATCAGGGTTCCGAAAGATATTGTAAATTCTGACTATCATTTAATTCTCAATAACTTAGATGATAATCAGAAAGGAAAAGTTAATAGGCTGAGGTTTAAAGAAGATCAGTATTTGAGCTTAGTCGGCCAATGTTTGATTAGAACAATCTTATGTAAGTATATTGGCCTTCCTAATAAGGACTTACGTTTTTCATACAACTATTATGGAAAGCCTTTTATTAATAATATTGATGGCAAGAGTTTAGAATTTAATTTATCTCATTCTGGAGAATGGGTAGTCTTAGCAATTTCTGACCAACCAATTGGTATAGATATTGAACGTATAAATTTAGATATAGACGTTACTTTGTATTTTAATCATTTCTTTTCTAATAAAGAACAGTGTTTGTTCTCGAATTTAAGAGAACAGGATATTTCTAATTATTTTTTTGAATTTTGGACTCTAAAAGAAAGCTTCCTAAAAGCGGAAGGTACTGGATTAGCGATACCATTCACTTCATTTACGATATTAAAGGAAAATGAGTTAATTAAGGTATTAGATATAGAGGATAAAGAGCTAGAATACTCATTTAAACAATATTATATAGATAAAGATTATAAGTTGGCGGTTTGCGGTAGGGAAATAAATATGGAAAAAGAAATTACAGTAGTAGACTATCAAACGCTTTTTAAAGAATTCAAAAGTCTATTATAAATTAAATGCTCTTACTTAATTATTCGAATAATTTCTATAATAGGAGGCAGTACAATGTATGTACTTGGAATAGGTGGCTCTGAACATGACTTCTCTGCAACATTAATAAAAGATGGTGAAATTCTTTGTTCAATTGAAGATGAAAGACTTACACGTTCTAAATACTCACTTCAGAAAGATTTAAGTATTACACCTTTAGCTAAAGAATGGAGGTCAATTCAGTATTGTCTCGACCAAGCAGATATTACTCTGAATGAGATTGATTGTTTTTTCGGGAATGATTTGATGAATAAGGACTACATACCTCAACTTCCAAAACAGATTGTAATGCTTAATCATCACCTTACACATGCAGCTAGCACATATTATACATCACCATATAACGATGCGGCTATTTTAGTAGTAGACGGAATTGGAACTTTAATAGATTCCTCCAGTAACACTCATGAAACAATATCACTTTACAAGGGAACGAATAATGAAATTAAGGACATTGGAAAAGTTCATGGCAGTGGAATTGAAAATCCTGTTTCGGGATGGACTCTTTTTGAGAATTCTATTGGTAGGTTTTACTACAGAGTAACTGCAGAAATTGGATTTGGTTTTCTAGAAGAAGGAAAGACGATGGGACTAGCTCCATATGGTAAAGAAACTTATGTAGGTGATTTCAAGCGTTTTTATAGCATCGATGGATATATTTTTAGACAATCTCATGAACAAAAGTTAGAAATGGTTGTATATATTAGAAACGTACTAAAAAATACAAAAGATCGCTTTCATACAACTGCTGACCTTGCTTATGCCGTACAACATCACTTAGAACAAATAATGATTTCAATTTGTAATGCTCTCTATGATATAACACAGTCTAAAAATCTTTGCTTAGCTGGAGGCGTTGCTTTAAACAGTGTGGCAAATCTAAAAGTACTGGAGAATACTCCATTTGAAAACATCTATGTTCAACCTGCAAGCGGAGATGCAGGTACTTCAATTGGCGCAGCTTTGTATGGATTCCATGTATTAAATAATAAACCAAGAGAAGATTTGAACAATCTTTTTTCACCATACCTAGGTAAGAATTATAGCGAAAGAGAAATGCTAGATTCATTGGATAAGCATGGGAACCTGATAAATATAGAAAAGCCTGATGACTATGTTGATGCAGTAGCTAAGTTACTGACAAAAGGCTCGATCATTGCATGGTTTAATGGACGATCTGAAATTGGTCCACGAGCATTAGGTAATAGAAGTATTTTAGTTGATCCTAGAAGAAAAGATATGAAGGATATACTAAATAAACGTGTTAAGCATAGAGAAGGATTTAGACCGTTCGCTCCTATTGTATTGGAAGAGTATCAAACAGAATATTTTGAATTAGAGCATCCATCATATTACATGTTACTAGTACCTAAAATAAAGATTGATAAGCAAGATAAAATTCCTGCCGTCACACACGCAGATGGTACCGGAAGGGTGCAAACAGTATCAAATAAATTAAATCCACAGTTACACGCTTTAGTTTCTAGCTTTTACAAGCAGACTGGTGTGCCAGTATTATTAAATACTTCATTTAACGATAACGGGGAGCCAATTGTAGAAAGTCCAGAAGATGCATTAAACTGTTTTCTTAAAACCGATATAGACTATTTAGTGATTAATGGATTTATCATTAGTAAAAAAGTACTTGATAACTAGGAAATCCTTAAAAAGGATTTTAAAGTGGTTGTATGAGATGGACCGTGAGCCCTGATTTAAACACTGAATATAAATACGAAGCATCTCCTGATACGATTAAGGTATCAATTTTAGGAGGTGCTTTTCTTACGCCGCAATAAAAATGAAACATTGTCCACGTTACGCTCCATTTCTATGTAAAACAATAATTTAGAGAACAGCCAATAAAAAATGCGCCTTTGTATGAAACAAAGACGCAGATAATTAGATGAAATATCCTAGAAAAAGACCTACCGCTAATAATAATCCAAAAAATGTATTTGTTTGTGCCGTATTTTTCATTGCTGGTATCATTTCAAAAGCGATTGTTTTACCTTTGAAGCCTTTAACAGCCTTAATTGGCTTAGGAGCACTTAATAAAACTAGAATAAGCCATGGTGAAACAACATTTGTTGCGATTAGGATAAACACCCAAATATACGCTGTAAGAAACATGGCAGCAAGAAGCTTAACCGCTTTTTTCCGCCCGATTAATATAGCAAGTGTTTTGCGACCAAATTCCTTATCTCCGTCAAGGTCGCGAATATTATTAGAAAGCATGATTCCCCCTACTAGAATTAAGCTAGGGACAGCAACTAATACACTTGTTGTAGTAATATAGCCAGTCTGAATAAAGAAGGCAATAAGAATTAACATCATACCCATAACAAATCCTGAGATGATTTCTCCAAACGGTGTATAAGCAATGGGAAGTGGTCCGCCAGTATATAAATAGCCAACAGCCATACAGGCTAATCCGATAATAGCTAACCACCAGCTGCTATTCATGCAAATATAAATACCAATGATAATTGAAAGACCATATAGGCATAGCGCAGCATTGAGAACGGTGCGCGGCTTCACACCTTCGCGTACAATCGCTCCGCCAATGCCTACAGATTCCGCCGTATCATTACCGCGTTTGAAATCATAGTATTCATTGAACATATTTGTGGCAATTTGCAAAAATAAACTAGCAATCATCATAGCGATAAACAGCCCGACATGGAGACTTGATTCATATACAGCTAAAGCCGTTCCTAAAAGGACTGGCACAAAAGCTGCGGTCAAAGTATGAGGTCTTGTTAACTGCCACCAAACCTTCCAAGCTTTTTTGGAAGATGGTTGAGAAATATTTGTTTGAGGTTGAGATTGCATCAGGGTCCTCCAATCATACCTTCAATTGTAAGTAATATTAATTCGTTTTTAGTCTATGAAAAAGATTCACATACTAAGTTTAGGTAATGTCTACTAGAGTGTCAACAATAATTTGCATGTATAAGAGGTGGATTTTTCCTATAATCTATTTCACCTACTTGTACAATTTAATATATAATAAGGAAGTGAACAGTAATATGATTAATTGACATCTCTTCACCAAGAGGTGTATCTTAAATGAATGAAGGATAGCAGCTATGGCGCTGTTATTGGAGGGATTTTTTTGGTTACGATACAACATACGGAGCTAAAAGAAGGGATTCAAAAAGCAATTGCCAAAGCGAAAAATCTTGAGAAGCCGGTGTTAGTAAGTGAAGTTCAAAAAGTCGATCAAGTTGAACCACTCAATGTTTTTACAGCAGGACATCAAGATTATTTTGGTGAACGCTTTTTTTGGAAAGGCTCTTCTGATGAAATATTTATTATTGGAATCGGGATATGTGAACACATTCAATCGGATCAGGTTACTGACCGCTTTTTTCATGTGGAGAAACAATGGAAAAATGTAATGGAAGAAGCAGTTGTGCTAAATCCTTATGGCTTGGAAGGAACAGGTCCTACCATGTTTGGCGGATTTTCATTTGATCCTTTAAAGGAAAAAACCGAGCTGTGGTCGAAATTTTCTGATTCAATCTTTCATATTCCGAGGTTTATGTATAGTCAATATGATGGACAATCATATATGACCACAAATATCGTTTGTACTCAGCATGATGATGAATCACTGCTGCAAAAAGTATTGAACGAAAGGAAACAGCTATTATCATGTAGCAGCAGTTTACAAGATAGTGCTAATAACATTATTTCACAAGAGGAAATTGCTCCGCAGCAATGGAAAAATGCTGTCGGCCAAGTAGTAAATGCAATGAAAAACGGTGATATGAAGAAGGTCGTACTAGCGAGAGAAACACGCTTAAGCTATGAAAAGCCGATTCGCATAGAATCCGTATTAAACAAATTAATTAAAAATCAGAAAAACAGCTTTATTTTTGCTTTTGAATCGAATGGAGACTGCTTTATTGGTGCATCACCTGAAAGGCTTGTTAAAAAGCAAGGTAAGCAATTGTTTACAACATGTCTTGCAGGATCAATTAAGCGTGGTCTTACACCGGACGAAGATGAGCAGCTTGGCAATGAGCTACTTTCTGATCAAAAGAATCTTATAGAACATCAATATGTCGTCGATATGATCAAGCGTGCGATGGAGCAGGTAAGCAGTAATGTGGAGCTACCAAATGGTCCTGTATTATTAAAGCTAAGAGATATTCAACATTTATATACACCTGTAACAGCAGAAGCAGGTGAAAATAGCTCGTTGCTTTCCTTAATAGAACGATTGCATCCTACTCCTGCACTTGGCGGAGTTCCTCGCGAAAAAGCCGTGGAAACCATTAGGGAGCTTGAGGCACTTGATCGCGGCTTATATGGAAGTCCACTTGGATGGCTCGATTACAAAGGAAATGGCGATTTTGCTGTAGCACTGAGGTCAGGTTTAATTCAACAAAATGAGGCATCTATATTTGCAGGATGCGGCGTTGTTAAGGACTCTGATATTGATAGTGAATATCAGGAAACAAATATTAAGTTTCGTCCGATGCTGACAGCGCTTGGAGGTAACAAACAATGAATCATCAACAGGCATTAACAAAATATATTGCTTCATTTATATCTGAGCTTGTTAACAATGGTATTGAAGATGTTGTAGTGAGTCCTGGATCACGGTCAACTCCTATGGCGATGGTAATGGCAGAGCATCCTGAGCTTCGTATACATATTCATGTAGACGAACGCTCGGCTGCCTTTTTTGCTTTAGGAATGGCCAAGGCATCGAGTAGGCCAGTGGCCATTCTATGTACATCTGGAACAGCAGCAGCGAACTATTATCCTGCCATTGTAGAAGCATTTTATTCAAGAGTTCCTCTCATAGTGCTTACGGCTGATAGACCGCATGAGCTTAGAGATGTCGGTGCACCCCAGGCAATTGATCAGCTTCATCTTTATGGAAAGCATGTGAAGTGGTTTATCGAAATGGCACCTCCAGAAGATTCGGAAGGTGTGATTCGCTATGTACGGACTGCCTGTGCAAGAGCAGCAGCAACAGCAAAACAATCGCCTGCTGGTCCTGTTCATATGAATTTTCCATTTAGAGAGCCTTTAATACCGGATTTAAATCATCCCGAATTGTTCTCGCTTTCCAACAGGAAAGACGGATATATTACCGTAGAGCCAGCGCAGTATTCTTTACAGGAAGACCATTATAAAGAGCTTGCCGCTGAGCTTGGCTCATATGAAAAAGGGATGATTATCTGTGGGCCGATAGAGGAAGATGGGTTTACAGAAGCGGTTATATCGTTAGCAGAGTCCTTGAATTACCCAATATTAGCGGATCCGCTTTCTCAGTTAAGAAGCGGACAGCACCGGAAAGAGCATGTGATTGATGCTTATGATTCATTATTAAAAAATGAAACCGCGAAACAGCAATTAAAGCCAGATGTTATCATTCGTTTTGGTGCAATGCCTGTCTCAAAACCACTGCTATTATTTTTAAAGTCCCATCCGGAAGTTCGCCAAATTGTGATTGATGGAGGCGGAGGCTTTAGAGATCCAGCATTATTATCGACTGACATGATTTATTGCCAGGAAACGCTATTTTGTAAAAAGGTCGCCTCTTATACATCAAAAAGTGAGCAGGCAAGCTATCTGAATCTATGGCGAGAGATAAATACTCTTACAAAAGAACAATTGCGAGCTGTCTTGCATATTGAAGAACTAAATGAGGGGAAAATCTTCGCTCAACTGGCTGAGCTGCTGCCGGAAGGTGCGACTGTATTTGTCGGCAATAGCATGCCGATTAGAGATCTTGATACCTTTTTTCATGTGAATAATAAGTCTATCACGGTAATGGCAAATCGAGGCGCGAATGGAATCGACGGAACTGTGTCAACGGCATTAGGAGCAGCCATGTTTTCGCAGCCGCTCTATCTCATTGTAGGTGATCTGACATTCTTTCATGATTTAAATGGACTCATTGCCAGTAAGCTGTATCATATAGCAATCCACATTATTGTTATTAACAATAATGGTGGTGGGATTTTTTCCTTTCTCCCGCAAGCGGAGCATCCCAAGAATTTTGAACTGCTTTTTGGCACGCCATTAAATATTAACTTTGAGCATAGTGTAAAAATGTTTGGCGGGAAATATGAAAAGATAACAGATTGGGTGCATTTTTCTTCAGCATTGTTAAATGAAACTGACACGTTTCAAGTACTAGAACTAGTGACTAAACGAGACAAAAATGTGCAAGAGCATCGAGATTTGTGGGATGCTGTTTCCCGGGAAATAAGTCGATTATTGGAAGGGTGAATCCCGATGAATTTTGTCATAAATGGGATAAATTATCATGTGGATATTCGAGGCAATGGCTTCCCGCTAATTTTACTCCATGGATTTACTGGCAGCAGCGCTACATGGGCAGCCTTTGAAAATAAATGGAGTATGCACTCGCAGATGATATCACTCGATATTATTGGACATGGTGAATCAGATTCTCCAGAAGAGATCAGCTGCTATGAAATCGAGCATCAAGCTGAAGTCATTTATTCATTAATGAAAAAAATGAATATAGGAAAGGCTGATATCCTAGGATACTCAATGGGTGGAAGGCTGGCGATTACATTCGCTGTCAAATATCCTCATATGGTCAGAAGCCTTATTCTTGAGAGTACGTCCCCTGGGCTAAAAACTGCATTGGAAAGGAACGAAAGGCAAGCGCGGGATTTTCGCTTATGCGAATTAATTTCCGAAAAAGGATTAGAGTTTTTTGTGGATTATTGGGAGGATATTCCTTTGTTTTCTAGTCAAAAAAGACTAAGTGAACAGAAGTGGTTAGCTATTAGAAATCAGCGACTTCGCAATAATCCGCTCGGTTTAATCAATAGTTTAAAAGGGATGGGAACTGGTGCACAACCAAGCTGGTGGGACGAGCTAATCAAAATTGAGTTCCCGGTGTTATTGATTACAGGATCTTTAGATCAAAAATTTTGTCAGCTTGCCAACGAAATGGAAAGTGATTTTCGGTACGCTAAATGGAAAGTTGTCGAAGCGTGCGGACATGCCATTCATGTGGAAAATCCAGAAATATTTGCTACATTTGTAAGTGATTTTTTAGCGGAAATTGCATTTTCAAAAGAAAATGGTGAAAAATGATGTGTTTTTCGTCAGTTATTGCTAAAATATGATGTGGTAATATAAATAAATAACTTATTTATGAATATATAAGGAGGCAACAAATTATGTCAGCAGTAGAATGGGTAGCAGGCCGTAAATATGAAGAAATTATTTATGAAACATACAACGGCATTGCGAAAATAACAATTAATCGTCCACACGTACATAATGCGTTCACCCCAAAAACAGTGATGGAATTGATGGATGCGTTTGCATATGCACGTGACGATTCAAATGTAGGTGTTATTATCTTAACAGGTGCTGGAGATAAAGCATTCTGTTCTGGCGGAGATCAAAAGGTTCGCGGCCATGGCGGTTATGTTGGTGATGACCAAATTCCTCGTTTGAATGTACTTGATCTTCAACGATTAATCCGTGTAATTCCTAAACCCGTCATCGCAATGGTAAAAGGCTATGCTATTGGCGGCGGACATGTTCTTCACATCGTATGTGACTTAACAATTGCTGCAGATAATGCAGTATTCGGCCAAACAGGTCCTAAAGTAGGTAGCTTTGATGCAGGCTATGGTTCAGGCTACTTAGCTAGAATCGTAGGTCACAAAAAAGCACGCGAAATCTGGTTCCTATGCCGTCAATATAATGCACAGGAAGCATTAGATATGGGGCTTGTTAATACCGTTGTACCACTTGAAAAAGTGGAAGAAGAAACGATTCAATGGTGTGAAGAAATTCTTGAGAAGAGCCCGACAGCTATCCGTTTCTTAAAAGCTGCATTTAATGCAGATACCGATGGACTTGCTGGTATTCAGCAATTTGCAGGAGATGCAACCCTTCTTTATTACACTTCTGATGAAGCAAAAGAGGGAAGAGATGCATTTAAAGAGAAACGTAATCCGGACTTTGGACAGTTTCCTCGTTTCCCTTGATCAATCCTTTTACAAGGTAAAAACAGCTTGATGGATCCTCCATCAGGCTGTTTTTAGCTGAAAGGATTTTAATAGTCCTGAATAGGGAAATATAATTAAAGCATAAGTAAAACTAAAGCATTCGCGTAGGAGCTTGGCGGACGCCAAGTTTTTTGAATTTTGAAGGCATTGCAGTCGTTTTACTACATACTTAATGAATGATTCTATAAAAGAAGGTGTCATTTTGGATAATCAAGTGATGCAAAATTTTTTATATAAAAGATATTTATCAACGCCTAATCGACTAGCTTTTCATTATGATGGAAAAGATTATACTTTTTCTGATGTTTACCATGAGTCTTACAAAATTGCAGGACACTTGGCCGCTAAAGGAATTAAAGAATCTCAATTTGTTGGAGTATTGTTGAAAAATAACTTAGAAACTGTCTATATACTGTTCGCACTTCAGCTTCTTGATGCAAGGACGGTTATATTAAATAATCGTTTAACAAGTAAAGAAATCTTATGGCAGCTGCGTGATTCAAAAGCAAGCTATCTAATCACAGAAAGAGCATTTGATAAAGTTTATACGGAAGTGAAATATGAGCTTTCAGAAATTCAAGTGGTTCTGAAGGAAGCAATAGATCAAGAAGCGTATATTGAACCTGCCATCGTTAAAGAAATTCATTTAGACAATGTATGCACTGTAATGTATACATCCGGTACAACTGGACATCCAAAAGGTGTGAAGCAGTCATATGGAAACCATTTATGGAGTGCTGTTGGCTCCAGCTTAAATCTTGGGATCAATGACCGGGATGCCTGGTTATGTACAGTGCCATTGTTTCATATAAGCGGTTTTTCTATTTTAATGCGTGGCTTGATTTATGGCATGAAAGTCGTTTTGATTGACCCATTTGATGCAAGGACAATTATTGAGATGATTCACAAGCAAAATGTAACGATTATGTCATCAGTCAGTACGATGCTAAGAAAGCTATTAGATGAACTTGGTGAAGCAAGACTGCCTACTACATTCCGCGGTATACTGCTCGGGGGAGGACCAGCCTCTCAAGCTTTATTAGAGGATTCCATAGCACATAACATTCCTATTTATCAAACATATGGAATGACTGAAACTGCTTCGCAAATAGCTACGCTCTCGCCTGAAGATAGCTTGCAAAGAGTAGGTTCAGCAGGTAAACCATTATTTCCTTCTCAGCTGAAAATAATAAATGAATCTGGACATGAGGCTGAACCAAATGCTTCTGGAGAAATTCTTGTTAAAGGGCCTAATGTAACTAGCGGCTATCTAGGCCGCGATCATGAAACAGCCGAGAAACTTAATAATGGCTGGCTTTCTACCGGTGATATCGGCTATCTTGATGAGGATGGATTTTTATATGTGTTGGACCGCCGCTCCGATTTAATTATTTCCGGAGGAGAAAATATATATCCAGCAGAAGTGGAGGGGATTGTAGCAGCCCATCATGCTGTAGCTGATGCGGGTGTAGTCGGAATGAAAGATTCTACTTGGGGAGAAGTCCCGGTAGCATTTGTCGTTATTAAAAAAAATCATGATGTAAGTCATGATGAACTTGAATCATTCTGTAATGAAAAACTTGCAAAATATAAGGTACCAAAAAGATTCTTCATAGTAGAAAAAATTCCAAGAAATGCATCAAAGAAAATTTTGCGCAGAGAACTTCGTAAAATGATACAAATGTAGAAAAAAGCTTCATCTAGCAAAAATAGCTGCTGGATGAAGCTTTTTCCTCATAAATGGCTTTCCTCTACACAGGAGCCACTTGCTGCATGCACCATTCTTATTGGCGTTCGAAAGTTTTGCAATCCGTCTCTTTACTTGTCGATGCGGTGTCTCCTCTATGGCTTACTACATAGATTTGGCTTGCACTGCAACGATTGCCATCTGCCCAATAAGCACAGTTATTTACTTCACATAAAACGTCCTTTGCCATAGTGCTCACGTCCTTTTGGAGGTTTTGTTTGGTGTTAAAATCGTCACCATCCTTTATTCTCCCCTAATAATCAGCACTCATTAATGGGATTTATAGGACTGCCTTCAGATGTTTGTTATTTTTGGTAAAGAAAAAATAAAAAGCTCTCCATTAGGCAAATGAGAGCTTTTATAAAGGTTTAGTTTAGAGCTTTGTTTAAATTCTCTATGTTTTTATTCATAAGTGTAAAATAATTTTCTTCATTATCAATATCTTCCTGTGTTAATACGGATAAATTATGAATGGTTAGCGGTTCTGCACCAATTTCAGTTTGAATAATTTCTGTTAGTTTAGAGCTTACATTTTGTTCAAAGAATATATAATCTAAATTGTGTTCTTTTGCATCGTCAATGATTTTTTGCAATTCCTTCTGTGAAGGCTCACTAGACGTGCTTAAACCTGAAATACTGATTTGTTCAAGACCGTAGCGCTCTTCCCAATAGCCAAATGCAGCATGTGATACAATAAATTTCTTATTCTTTGCTTCATTAGTTACTTTCGTGAATTCATTATTTAATTCGTCTAATTCTGCTGCTAATTTTTCATAATTTGCATTCAAGGTTTTTTCTTCTTCAGGCATTTTATCAATTAGTGCATTTTTGATTGATTCTGCCAATTCTTTTGAGTAGAGAGGGTCAATCCACACATGTGGATCTACATCACCATGATGATGGTGCTCGTGTCCATCCTCGCCGTGCGCATGATCATGATCATGTTCTTCTTCTCCATGTTCCTCATGACTATGACCTTCATGCTCATCTTCAGTTTTTGCTTCTTCAAGATGAATGTTTTCTCCTGCAGGAATCATCGTCACATTTTCATTTTTTAAAGTGTTCTTAGCATTATCAACAAAGCCTTCTAAGCCAAGGCCAAGGTAAATAAATAAATCTGCATCAGCAATGGCAATCATCTCTTTTTGCGAAGGCTCAAATGTATGTTCATCAGCGCCTGGAGGATAGATTGTTTTTACATCAACCAATTCTCCGCCAATTCTCTCCGTGAAGTACTGCAAAGGGTATACAGTTGAATAAACAGTTAGTTTTTCTTCATTATTTTGTTCCTCAGCAGTTGGACTTGCACATGCAGCCATAACCATTATAAAAGGAATCAATAGCAATAATATCTTCTTCATTTTTTTCTCCTCTCGACTTTCATTCTATATATAATTTAAATTAAATAGAATAAATCGTATTTATTACGATTTGTAGAACAGATTAATACGTAATCATTACGATTTCACATATGTTATCTTACAAAAAATAAAAAGAAAATGCAAGTATAAAATTTGTTTGCTTGGGCACTATTTTGTATGATGTATATAGGCAAACACTTTTTAAGTGTAAATTATTGTCATACAAAAAAGAAGCTAAGTGATGTATTCTTTTGATGAAGCAATAAATATTTCGTTAACAAGACATTATATGCGGGTGGAGATGAGAAAAATGAGTTTATTAAAGGAAATGTTAGATTATAATAAGCTTTTTGTGGAAGAAGAAAAATATCGCGATTATGAAACAACTAAATATCCGAATAAACGAATGGTGATATTAACTTGTATGGATACGCGGTTAGTTGAGTTATTGCCGAAAGCATTAAATGTAAAGAATGGTGACGTAAAGATCGTGAAAACAGCTGGTGCATTAGTTAGTCACCCATTCGGAAGTATTATGAGAAGTATTTTAGTGGCTCTTTATCAACTAAAGGCAGATGAAGTCCTTGTTGTTGGCCATCACGATTGTGGGATGAGCGGAATGAGTGCAACTTCGATGATGGAGAATATGAAAGAACGAGGTATTTCTAATGAAACATTTGATACCCTCTCCTATTCAGGCATTGATGTGGAAAAATGGTTAAGTGGTTTTAATAAGGTCGAAGACAGTGTGGCCCATAGCGTAAATATGATTAAAAATCACCCGCTTATGCCTGAAGTCCCAGTACATGGATTGGTTATTGATCCAAGTACCGGAAAATTAGATGTAGTAGTTGAAGGATATTAATCTTTTTTCCTTGGCCATTCTTCGGGGACGAGATCTACGCCTCCAGGATGGAAAGGGTGACATTTAAAGATTCTTTTTAGAGCCAACCAGCTGCCCTTCATTGCGCCAAAACGTTTAACGGACTCTATTCCGTAGTTTGAGCATGTCGGATAAAACCTGCAAGTTGGCGGTTTTAATGGAGAAATGGCCAATTGGTACAATTTAAATAAGCGAAGGATTGCTTTTTGCATCATTTTTTTATTCACCCTTTTATTCATCATTAGCTCTTTTAGCAAAAACATATCATATAATGGGTTAATAGTCCAAATAGCTGACTTATTAGTATAAACATATTAAGTTGATGAAAATACTCGGAATTTATAGTATAATGATATTAATGTTGTAAAAAGGAGTGGTATTTATGCCATCAGTAGAAAGTTTTGAATTAGATCATAACGCTGTAAAAGCTCCATATGTGAGGCATTGCGGTGTGCATAAAGTCGGTACAGACGGTGTGGTTAACAAGTTTGACATTCGCTTCTGCCAGCCAAACAAAGCGGCAATGAAGCCAGATTCGATTCATACGCTAGAGCATTTACTTGCTTTCAATATTCGTACACATTCTGAGAAATATGAACACTTCGATATTATTGATATTTCACCAATGGGCTGCCAAACCGGATATTACCTTGTCGTAAGCGGGGAACCAACAGTCGAGGAAATTATCGATTTATTAGAAGCTACATTGAAAGATGCAGTAGAAATCGAAGAAATTCCAGCTGCGAATGAGAAGCAATGCGGTCAAGCTAAGCTTCATGACTTAGAAGGTGCCAAGCGTTTGATGCGCTTCTGGTTATCCCAATCGAAGGAAGAATTAAAACAAGTTTTTGCATAAGGTTTTAAAATAAGAAAACGGGCTGTCCCATAAGGGTCATGAAAATGACACCTATTGGGTCAGCCTCTTTTTTCTAGCTATTTCTGGAAAATGAAGTGTTGATTAAGGAATTTCATTACTTCCTAAAAAAGTGCACAAAAAAGCTACTGCCACTTTAACCGGTAAATAAACTGACGAACGCATAAAAGAAAGAGGTCATCGCCACTCCAAGAGAATTTGTCTAAAATACGCAAAAACCACGAGATGCTTCATTACATCACGTGGTAATTTTTTTAAAAGACGCTTTTGAGACAGCCTCTTTTCTATAAAATGGGTGAAAGTAAACGCGAAATCGATTCTTTAAATTTAATATATAATGAACGATTATTATATTCCTCTTCTGTAAGAATTCGCGAAACTCTGACATCATTATAAAAATCTGCCGCCAGTCTTTTAGCGATTTTTTCATCATAAATAAAAGCATTGACTTCAAAATTTAATCTAAAACTACGCACATCAATATTTGCAGTACCGACGGATGAGATGGTTTCATCTATCACGATTGCTTTCGCGTGAACAAAGCCATTATCATATATAAATACCTTTGCCCCCGTTTTAAGCATTTCCCCAATATACGAATAAGTTGCCCAATAAACAAACATATGGTCAGGTTTGTTTGGAATCATAATTTTAACATCTACACCTGAAAAAGCCGCAATACGCAAAGCATCAAGCAGGCTTGCATCAGGAATAAAATATGGCGTTTGAATGAGTATTGATTCCTTGGCAGATAATATCATTTTTATATAGCCGTTCTTAATCTGTTCTAGTTCATTGTCAGGACCGCTTGTTACAATTTGAATTGGTATATCGCCTTCTGGCTGAATGGGCGGATAATGTTCGGGCATATAATGAATGTCATGACGATGAGAAGCTTGATTCCAGTCCAATATAAAACGGGTTTGTATCGCATAAACTGCGCTTCCCTCAATACGAAGATGGGTATCTCTCCAATAACCGAACTTTTTGTTCAGCCCAAGGTATTCATCACCAATATTAAAGCCGCCAACATACCCTATTTTTCCATCAATGATGGCAAGCTTTCGATGGTTCCTAAAGTTCAGGCGCAAATTAATAAAATGGAATTTTGACGGGAAAAATGCTTCAACTTCTCCTCCTGCTTCACGCAGCTTTTTAAAGTATCTTTTTGTCATGCTCCTTGACCCAAGGTCATCATATAAAATTCTAACCTTAACACCTTCACTAGCTTTTCTATTCAATATTTCTACAAGCCGCTTGCTTAAATCTCCCCTTTTAAAAATATAATATTGCAAATGAATATGATCTGTGGCAGCTTCAATATCTTTAAAAAGTGAATCAAACTTGTCCTTTCCATCAGTGAATATTTCCATTGAATTGTCTTGAGTTAATACGGCGTCATTATTTACAAGATGCATATATATTAAGTCATGATTTTGTATGACTTCATTATTTTTTGCTGGCAGGTTCCGATTATGAAGGGCTGAGATTTGAATTGAAAGCATTTCATCAATCCCGATTTTTTTGCGGTCCTCCCATTGAAACATATTCTTTTTCCTTGGAAAGTTATGGCCGAATAGTAAATAAATAATAAACCCTAGTAAAGGGATAAAAAATAATACTAAAAGCCAAGCCCAAGTCGAAGCTGCATCTTTTCTTTCTAAAAAAATTACGACTATCGCAAGAAACATATTAAGAATGAAAGTGAGTCCGATAAATATGGAGTATATGTCCATTTGTTAGCAAGTTCCTCTCAGTTATTTAATTTTCCCTACCTTGCTTCTCATCAGCTGATACGGCTTTTTTCTTTTCCTCTGCCGTCTCTTGAATAGGATCAATTGTATGTTTGTATGTATATGCTTTGGAAGTTGTCATTACACTTAATATAAGAACAGTAAAGACAATAATAATTGAAATAATAATTACGATTATGTAAGTCATTAAGTTTGTACCCCCTTTTCATAAGCTATTCTACCATTTATATCATTTAATCTGAACTAAAATCTCTCCAACTATCCTCATAGGAAAACAAACTTAGAAAAGAGGGTTTTAACCTTCATATAAAGGGTATGTTATAAGTGTGGAGGGTGATATAAAATGAACGATAAATTAATACAATCCGTAAACAAACAAGTTGCAAATTGGACAGTCATGTATGTAAAGCTACATAATTACCATTGGTACATTAAAGGAAGCAACTTTTTCACGTTGCATGAAAAGTTTGAAGAGCTTTACAATGAAGCGAATGATCATATTGACGAATTAGCTGAAAGAATTCTTGCTCTTGGCGGCAGTCCGGTTGCAACGATGAAAGAATGCTTGGAGACTGCTTCTATTGAGGAAGCAACAGGCCAAGAAAAAGAGCGGGATATGGTTCAATCCGTATGCAACGATTTCGAAAAAATGCTCGGTGAGCTCCAAGAAGGCATTGAACTTGCAGAAGAAGCGAATGATGAAGCAACAGGAGATATGCTTATTGCTGTTAAGCAAAGCTTGAAAAAGCATACTTGGATGTTTAAAGCGTTTTTAGATTAATCGCAAAGTCTCCCCTATGCACACAAGCGTAGGGGAGACTTTTGCTCTTTGCTTCATGCTGACGGTTTATGTAGCCTAATGATAGTTTTGCGTTTGCGTAAAGTCTGCCGAAGCAAATTTCCCTTTTAATGATTCAATTAAATAAATCCCCATTAAGTTGTAAAGTTCTTGGTTATCCAGTTCATTGATCAGCTCCAACAAATCTTCTCTCGACATCTCCTCTAGAAATGCGAAGGCAAGCATATCGATATCTTCTTCATCACCAGTTAATTTATCTCGATAGTAATCGTATAATTCATCGATGATTTTCATTTTTTTCCCCTTTTCATTTTAGTTTGTTTCGTTAGTATATGTAATCTTTATTTTATTGCTCGTGTTTTCGTATAAATTACTTAAAATTGTGGGAAACGATAACTAATAAGAAAAAGGGGATGATGATTATGCCTGCAAAAAAAACGTATTATATTACAATCAATGACGGAGAAATATCTCAAAGCTCTACTTCATCACCATGGGATTTTAAAATAGAAGCGACAGATGACGAAATTGTTGAATTAAGGGAGTTATTTGATCAAAACTATTCGACTGAATGGGAGAATTTCTACCGAGCGCATGTCCCGTATTTACAGTATCATTTTGATCGGCAAAATGATAAATATGATGAGGGGCTAACAAAAATTTACGGTGCCATTTACCAGCTTGGCGATGAAGAAGCTAGAAATCATATAGCAAGTATGGGAATATTACCTTCAGAAAATTAAAGCAAAGACAGTGAATAACCTTTATAATAAGATTTGACAGAGGAATGTATTCACACATAAGCAATCAACTCAAGAGAGGGAAACAATGGAATCTTTTTTCGATTATTATGGGGGAACTGTAAGGTTATCCTTTGAAAAAGGGAAGTTTACAATTGAACCGAAGCATGTACTAGTCATTTGCCGAATGGGGAAGCACTGGCTGCTGACAAAACATAAAGTGCGGGGGCTCGAATTTCCAGGCGGAAAGGTAGAAAGCGGCGAGTCTCTTGAACAGGCAGCGATTAGAGAAGTAAAGGAAGAGACAGGAGCTGCCCTTGCACATATAGAGCAAATCGGTGAATATGAAGTGACTGCCAATTCTGAGTCATTTGTAAAGGCTGTTTTTTATGGAGAAGTAATGGAGCTGAATAAAAAAGCACATTATTTTGAAACAGATGGTCCAGCGCTAATTAAAGAAGACCAATTATTGCCTCAGCTTAATAATCAAGAATTCAGTTACATTATGAAAGACCAAGTTATTAAGAGAAGCCTTGAATTTATTATGGATTTAAATGAAAAACGGCATGTGTAAATGCCGTTTTTTAAATTAATTATTTTTAATTAGTTTTTTCTCCAGCAATTCAACTAGCTGATACATAATGGTTGCAAGTACAGCAATAACAAGTAAGGAAAGCATAACTAATGTAAAATTGAATACTTGAAAACCGTATATAATCATGTAGCCCAGTCCTTTGGAGGCAACGAGGAATTCTCCTACGATTACTCCAACCCAAGATAATCCGACATTAACTTTCAGTGTTGAAATGATAACTGGGAAGGAAGAAGGGAGAATGGCTTCCTTAAAGATTTGATATCTCGTTCCGCCAAAGGTTTGCAGTACTTTTATATAGTTTGGATCCAATTCTCTAAATGATGTATACACAACAATCGTCGTAATAATAACTGAAATAATTGTTCCCATTGCTACAATGGAAGTAAAACTCGGGCCAAGAGCGACAATTAAGATTGGTCCAAGAGCGACCTTTGGCATGCTATTTAGAACGACTAAATATGGATCGAGTATTTTTGAAAGCATTGGTGACCACCATAAAAGGGCAGCAAGCAGTGTTCCTAGTATAGTTCCCAATATAAAACCGAGAATAGTTTCGGATAAAGTAAAGCTTAAATCAAATAACAATGAGCCATCTTGTATTTTATCAATAAAAAGCGCCCATACTTTTGAAGGGGAGCTGAAGATTAATGGATCAATCCACCGCAGTTTGCTGGCAATTTCCCAGCCAGCAAAAACAAAAATGAAAATTAATATTTGATAAAATCTTACCCATATTTTTTCTCTATTTAATGAACGAAGATATTCTTTATGAAGAAGTTCAGTATTGTTCTTCGGGTTCAATGGACTCCAACTCCTTCCATATTGTTTGGAAAATAGTAGAGTATGATTCATGGTTCCTTGCCTGAAAAGGAGTCAGTTCTCTTAGCTCTTTAGGAATGTGAAACGTTTTATGGATGTGTCCTGGACTAGGTGAAAATAAAAATACTCTGTCGCTCATTGCGATTGCTTCACCAATATCATGCGTAACTAGAATCGCCGTTTTATTAAATGCCTTTAATGTATTTGAAACGAGATCCTCCAGATTTAACTTCGTCTGATAATCCAGTGCTGAAAAGGGTTCATCAAGCATAAGAAGCTTTGGTTCAGTCGCTAAAGTGCGGACAAGTGCTACCCTTTGCCTCATTCCTCCAGACAGCTGTTTAGGAAAAAGAGAATCCACATTTTTTAATCCAATTTGTTCTAATAAATTCCGGGCATAATCGATTTTATCTTTCTTTAAGTTATGGCTTATTTTGAGTCCAAGAAGGATATTTTCTTCAATGGTCTTCCACGGGAATAAATAATCCTGCTGCAGCATATAGCCAATTTCATTATCAATTGTTCCCACCTTTTTTCCTTCGAGCTGAGCGGTACCTGAAGTCGGTGTAATTAGTCCGGCAATAATGGATAGCAAGGTGGTTTTACCACATCCACTTGGTCCTAGGAAGGAAACGAATTCTCCTTCAGCTACATCAAGTGTGATATTGGAGAGGGCAGTTACAGCACTTTTTTTTGTAAAATAAGTATGGTAAACATCGTCAACTTTGAGAAATTCCATTTTGCGGTCTCCTCTTTCCTTATTGGTATACAATCACCTTGTAAAACCAATAGAATAGGAGCCAACGTTTGAGTGATAATGACAAACGCCAGCTCATTTTAGTTATTCATCCATAACATTTTCAGCGATGGATGTATTCACAAGTGTTTCATAATCAATGCGTTGAGGAAGCTCACCAGCTTCATCCATAATGTTTTGCAAATTCTCCCATTCCTCTTGATCTAAGATAGGGTTCGTTGCAAACGATCCTTGGCTCTTATATCTTTCAACTGACATTTCAATAATGTCTAGATCGGTGTTATCGAAATAGCCTTGAATAGCTTCTGCTGTCTCTTCCGCACTATGTGAGTCAACCCATTGCTGAGCTTTATAAATGGCTCTAGTAAACTTCTCAGCAGTCTCTGGATTTTCTTTTAAGTAGCTATCTTTTGACATATAGACAGTGTAAGGCAGGTTTCCTGACTCTACTCCAAATGAAGCAACAATATGACCAATTCCTTCTTTTTCAAATACGCTGGCTGTCGGCTCAAAGAGCTGTACAAATTCGCCTGTGCCAGAAGAGAATGCAGGTGCGATATTAGCAAAATCAACATTTTGGATTAAATTTAAATCTGCATGAGGGTCAATTCCATGCTTCTTTAATGCGAATTCACCTGCCATTTGAGGCATTCCGCCTTTTCGTTGGCCAAGGAAGGTACTATCTTTTAAAAGATCCCATGAAAAATCGTCAATTTTCTCACGTGAGACAAGAAAGGTTCCGTCTGTTTGTGTAAGCTGAGCAAAGTTGATGATTGGATCATTTGCTCCTTGAGCATTAACATAGATAGAAGTTTCAGAACCAACGAGGGCAACGTCAATCCCGTCTGATAGCAAGGCAGTCATTGTTTTATCGCCGCCTGCGGTCGTTGTTAATGTAATATCAAGACCTTCCTCTTCAAAAAAACCTTTTTCTATGGCAACATATTGGGGAGCATAGAAGATAGAGCGTGTCACTTCACCTATACGAACTTTCGTGACATCATCCTTGCCGCAAGCAGCAATTGGTATGATAAGAATGGTGATAAGAAATAGAGCAAAGCTGATTTTAAACCATTTTTTCATCGGTCGAACCTCCCAAATAAAGAAATCTGTTTTAAGCGCCTAAATTATCGTATGAAGGTGCAAAAAATGTGTGATAGCCTATAAAAAATATTTAGAGAAGAGGTGAGCTTTTTTGACAATTATTACAGACAGATGGAAATTCCCATCTCCGCATCCAGAAATCGAGTTATCAGTAATTACATATATGGCCGGCGGCTTAAAGGTCAAAGGGTTATTAGCAGAACCAAAGAATGATAAGAAATACGATGGCTTTTTGTATTTGCGTGGGGGCATCAAGAACGTGGGGAAGGTTCGTCCAGGCAGAATCGTTCAATTTGCATCCCAAGGCTTTATCGTTTTTGCCCCTTTTTATCAGGGAAATCAAGGAGGAGAAGGAAATGAAGACTTTGCTGGTGACGATCGCGAAGATGCATTTGCAGGTTTTCGTTTGCTGCAATCACATGAAAGAGTAAAGAACGTTCACATTTTTGGCTTTTCAAGAGGAGGGGTAATGGCACTATTAACTGGTATACATGAACTAGAGGCTGCATCCATTGTGACATGGGGGGGTGTGAGCGATATGTTTCTCACATATGAAGAACGGAAAGACCTTCGCAGAATGATGAAAAGAGTCATTGGCGGTACGCCTAATAAATATCCAGAAAGATATGAATATCGGACACCGCTATATGAATTAGATCGGCTGGATGCCAATGTACTTATTATTCATGGAGCAAAGGACCAAAATGTTTCTGTTGAACATGCCTATCGACTTGAAAAAAGGCTTAAAGAATTAAATAAAAATGTAGAAACGTGGTACTTTCATGAATTTACACATTATTTCCCTCCAGCAATTAATCGAAAAATCGTCCGTGATTTAGCAAACTGGATGAAAAAACAAACTGAATAGACAGCTTTATCGTTTTGTAAATCTGAGATAGAATAATAATAAAAAGCTTAAAGAGGAGCGGATATACGATGGGTATGCCATTGGAATTAAACACGATGATAGTAACAAAAGGAAATGAAGTCCGATTAGATGAGAATTATTTTTCACTAACAAAAAATGGATATCGCTTATACCCAATCGATATACCTGTGGAAGTAAAGAAAACAAGAGACGGGGAATTAAGCGGTATGGGTATTATTCGTAAGGTAGAAATGGAGAATGAAACAACGACAATTAAGTACCAGCTTATATCTTTGAAATCTTCAAACTAACTAATGGGCAGCAATCGCTAAGATTGCTGCTTTAATAGTTAATTCCTAGTGTAATCAGTAATATCTCTGTGAAGGGCGAGAAATAGGAGTGCTCCATGAAGATAAACCGGTTATATCTCTGTGAAGCGCAGGAAAAAAGAGTGCTTAACGAAGATAAAGTGGTTTTATCTCTGTGAAGCATAAACGACTTCGGCAGAAAAAAGAAGTACCTTAATGTGTCCTCTTGCAACTAATCAGATATAGCAGTAGCCTACCTTACACTTCAATCAACAAAAAAACGGCAATCATAAAGATTACCGTCGTCATATTTAGATAATTTAAGCGATAGGGCCGCCTTTTTCTCCGATTTCAGCAGAGATATTACCGAATTTCTTGAAGTTTTCGCGGAATTGACCAGCAAGCACTTTTGCTTTTGCTTCATAGTCTGCTTGGTCAGCCCAAGTTTTGTTTGGAAGAAGTACTTCGTCAGGTACACCTGTTACATGTAAAGGAATATCCAATCCAAAGATTTGATCTTTTACTGTTTCTACATTGTTTAGTTCGCCTTCTAGTGCAGCTTCAACCATTGCACGAGTATAAGCGAGTTTCATACGGCTTCCGACACCGTATTCTCCACCAGTCCAGCCAGTGTTAACAAGGAATACTCTCGCATTGTGCTCGTCGATTTTCTTACCAAGCATTTCAGCATATTCTTGTGCTGGAAGCGGTAAGAATGGAGAGCCAAAGCATGTTGAGAAAGTTGCTTGAGGTGAAGTAATTCCACGCTCAGTTCCAGCAAGCTTGGAAGTGTAGCCGCTTAAGAAGTGGTACATTGCTTGCTCTTTCGTTAATTTTGAAATTGGAGGCAATACGCCTGACGCATCTGCAGTTAAGAAAATAATCGTGTTTGGATGACCTGCAATACTAGGGTCAACAATATTATCAATTGCTTGTAATTGATAAGCGGCACGAGTATTCTCTGTTAATGTGTTATCAGAATAGTCAGCTACACGAGTTTCGTTGTTAAGAACAACATTCTCAAGGACAGCGCCAAAGCGAATGGCATCGAAAATTTGCGGTTCTTTTTCGCGAGTTAAGTCGATGCATTTTGCATAGCAGCCGCCTTCGATATTGAATACGCCATTAGGTGACCATCCGTGCTCGTCATCACCAATTAGGCGGCGATTTGTATCTGCAGACAATGTTGTTTTACCGGTACCAGAAAGGCCGAAGAATAAAGCTACATCGCCTTCACGGCCAACATTTGCAGAACAGTGCATTGGAAGAATGCCGTTTTCTGGTAACATATAGTTCATCACAGAGAAAATTGATTTTTTCATTTCTCCTGCATATTCAGTCCCGCCGATTAAAACGATGCGACGTTCAAAGGAAACGATAATGAAAGTTTCTGATTTAGTACCATCAACTGCTGGGTCAGCCTTAAAGTTTGGAGCTGAAATCACAGTGAATTCTGATTCGTGGTTGATTAATTCATCTTCTGCAGGGCGAATGAACAATTGGTGTGCAAAAAGGTTGTGCCAAGCATATTCATTAATTACTTGGATTGGCATGCGATGCTTTTTATCTGCACCAGCAAATCCTTTGAATACGAATACTTCATTTTTCTCTTTTAAGAAAGCAATGACTTTATTGTAAAGGTTATTGAAGGCTTCTTCTGAAATTGGCTGATTGACGCTTCCCCAGTCAATTTTATCCTTTGAGCTAGCTTCTTCAACGATGTATTTATCTTTAGGTGAACGGCCCGTATATTTACCAGTAGTAGCACGTACTGCACCAGTTGAAGTAAGTACACCCTCATTGCGGTTTAACACTTTTTCTACTAGTTGAGGAACAGATAATTGAACTTGGATGTTTTCGCCTTTAAGTAAATCATTTAACTCAGTTATCGATACAGAATTCATCTGATGAATACCTTCCTTTATAAAAATTATTTTTGAAAGAGATGTGCATCTCAAAATTTGAATGTGATTTCTTCAAAAATAGTATAACACATTAATTTATATAATCTATACTATTTCGTGGATTTTTCTACAATTAATGAAATTGTCACAAATTCAAATGCGGTATTCATTATAAATAGATTTTGCTTCTTTTTAAAGGGTAATTCAAAAATTTAATGTAAATTTTGTTATATATAAGGAAATGATTTTTTTTATTTGAAGATGCTTTGCGATTAAAACTGTAGGAAAATCCTTATTTTTTTCTAACAATTTTTGTTACATCCATAGAAATAGCGAAAAATAATTGACTAGAACGTTTCTGTAAGTTATGATGAATCCTTGAACGGATACTCTCTTATCCCGAGCTGGTGGAGGGACAGGCCCTATGAAACCCAGCAACCTGCCAACTTTATTTATGAGCAAAGGTGCTAACCTGATGCAAGGATAAATAATGTATGATCCTTGATCGATAAGAGTGAAAGGCGCGAATCAGTTTGTTTTCAACCTTTTCACTATAATGGGGAAGGTTTTTTTGTATGCCCAGGATAGTTGATTGGAATTGAATGGGATGAGCGACTTTTGGAATGTACTATTTATGAAAGTTAGAAGGAATTTATTACAGTCTATTCCCAATATACCAAGTTAACGCATAGGTTATTAAGGGTATAGAAAAATGCCAAACCTTCTTCATAAATGTCTATGTTTAATTCATACTACTAAGGGAATGAGTTCCGTATCAAAAACTCGAGGCTGGAAAATGCCAGTCTTGTTTATTCGATAAATAAGGAGGAAATCAGATGTCAACAAAACGTAGATTGTTTACTTCTGAATCAGTAACTGAAGGTCATCCGGATAAAGTTAGTGACCAAATTTCTGATGCTATTTTAGACGCAATTTTATCACATGATGCAAACGCAAGGGTTGCTGCAGAAACATCTGTAACAACAGGTTTGGTTCTTGTTGCGGGTGAAATAACTACATCCACATATGTAGATATTCCAAAAATCGTTCGTGAAACTATTAAGGAAATCGGTTATACTCGCGCGAAATATGGTTTTGATTCAGAAACATGTGCAGTATTAACTTCAATTGATGAACAGTCTGCTGATATTGCTATGGGTGTTGACCAGGCATTGGAAGCACGCGAAGGACAAATGAGTGACGCTGAAATTGAAGCAATTGGCGCTGGGGACCAAGGGTTAATGTTTGGTTTTGCATGCAATGAAACAAAAGAGCTTATGCCTCTTCCTATTTCATTAGCGCATAAATTATCACGCCGTTTAGCTGAAGTACGTAAAGAAGAAATTCTTCCGTACCTTCGTCCGGACGGAAAAACACAAGTAACAGTAGAGTATGATGAGAATAATAAACCTGTTCGCATTGATACGATTGTTATTTCAACACAGCATCATCCTGAAATTAGCCTAGAGCAAATTCAGCGTAACCTTAAGGAACATGTAATCAATCCAGTTGTCCCAGCTGAACTTATTGATGAAAATACAAAATACTTCATCAATCCGACAGGCCGTTTTGTAATCGGCGGACCTCAAGGAGATGCGGGCTTAACAGGACGTAAAATTATTGTAGATACTTACGGTGGATACGCTCGTCATGGCGGGGGTGCCTTCTCTGGTAAGGATCCGACTAAAGTTGACCGTTCAGCAGCCTATGCAGCTCGTTATGTTGCCAAAAACCTTGTTGCTGCAGGATTAGCAGATAAAGTGGAAGTTCAGCTTGCATACGCAATTGGTGTCGCACAGCCAGTTTCCATTTCTGTTGATACATTCGGTACTGGTAAAGTGAGTGAGGACGTATTAGTTGAAGTAATTAGAAATAACTTCGATTTACGTCCAGCTGGCATTATTAAAATGCTTGACCTTCGTCGCCCAATATACAAACAAACAGCTGCATACGGACATTTTGGCCGTACAGATGTAGACCTTCCTTGGGAACGTACTGACAAAGCAGATGTACTGCGCACAGAAGCATTGAAATAAAAGAATGGTAAAATGCGGAAGTTACATTTAAATTGTAACTTCCGCGTTTTTTATGTCGTCTTATTTAAAGTGGAAGCAAACGACTGAATGTGAAAAGTGAGGCAGGCGACAATCGCCCCCATGATATCAAGTGTTATCGTATGAAACAATCTGTTTATTATCATTATATTTAGATAAGACTGACAGTAACGATTCCTTTATTTTCCCGATACAATTTTTCTATCTTTGTACCAAGTTTTATGGAATAATGGTAATATTATTAAGTGTTTTTTACAGTAGTGAAAAATCTGTAGATGTTTTTTAAGATAACAGCTATGATATGTAAGTTAAAAGAATAAGATGAAGAAGGTGACGTACATAATGTGTGGATTTATTGGTTGTGTACATGAAAAAGCACAGAATTATCGTGAAAATGAAAAACTGCAGTTTAAAAATATGAACGATATTATCACACATCGCGGGCCGGATGATGCCGGTTATTATTATGATGATCATATACAATTTGGTTTTCGCCGTTTAAGCATTATCGATATTGAAAGCGGCCATCAGCCATTAACTTATGAAAACGAACGCTATTGGATTATTTTCAATGGTGAGGTTTACAACTATGTTGAACTTCGCGAGGAGCTTCTCGAAAAAGGATTAACTTTTGAAACAAGTTCTGATACAGAAGTAATCATTGCAATGTTCAGCCAGTACAGAGAGAAAGCGGTAGAAAAGCTCCGCGGAATGTTCTCTTTTGTTATTTGGGATAAACAAGAAGAAATGCTATTTGGCGCAAGAGACCCGTTTGGGATTAAGCCATTTTTCTATTTTGATGATGGTGAAAAAACGTTCTTTGCTTCCGAGAAGAAAAGCATCCTGCTCGCTCTAAAAAATGATGTGATTAATTATGAGGCGCTCCAACACTATATGACTTATCAATTTGTTCCTGAGCCGCTCACAATGTCAGAAGGCATTCATAAGCTTGAGCCTGGTCATTATTTCACAAAGAAAATCGGCGGGAAAATGGAAATCAATCGTTATTGGAAAGCGAACTTCCATCCTGTCCAAAAGTCAGAGTCAGATTATATTAAAGAAATTCAAGAAGTTTTAATTGACTCAGTTAAAGTGCATATGCGCAGTGATGTACCGGTAGGCTCTTTCTTGTCTGGAGGTATTGATTCGTCAATCATCGCTTCTATTGCTAAACAATATCATCCATCGATTAAAACTTTCTCAGTGGGCTTTGAAAGAGATGGTTTTAGTGAGGTTGATGTAGCGAAGGAGACAGCTGATAAACTAGGTGTTGAAAATATTAGCTATATTATCAGTCCTGAGGAATATATGAATGAAGTGCCTAAAATTATGTGGCATACCGATGATCCTTTAGCTGATCCGGCATGTGTTCCGCTTTATTTTGTTGCGAGAGAGGCACGCAAGCATGTAACAGTTGTTTTATCAGGCGAAGGTGCAGATGAGCTCTTCGGCGGCTATAATATTTATCGTGAACCGCAGGATTTGGAAATGTTTAATAAAATTCCGAAAGCGGGAAAATCGCTGCTTAGAGCAGTAGCGAAAATTATGCCTGAGGGAATGAAAGGGAAAAGCTTTATCGAACGCGGTGTAACGCCAATGGAAGAACGTTATATTGGCAATGCAAAAATGTTCCTTGAGGATGAAAAACGCAAATTGCTTCATGTATACAATGAGAATGTCCATTATCTTGATATAACCAATCCGTTATATGCTGAAAGCAAAGGTTTTGACCCTGTCGATAGAATGCAGTTTATCGATATCCACACTTGGATGCGTGGAGATATTCTCCTAAAAGCAGATAAAATGACGATGGCTCATTCTTTGGAATTACGTGTACCATTCCTTGATAAGGAGCTATTTAAAGTCGCTTCAAACATTCCTACAAGCTTAAAGACTGCTAATGGTACGACAAAGTATATTTTGCGTAAAGCAGCTGAAGGCATTGTGCCAAGTCATGTATTGGATCGTAAAAAGCTTGGTTTCCCGGTGCCGATTCGCCACTGGTTAAAGGATGAAATGAACGATTGGGCTAAAACCATTATCAGAGAAAGCAATACGGAGCATTTAATTAATAAAGATTATGTATTAAGGCTTCTTGAAGACCATTGCCAGGATAAAGGCGATTATAGCCGTAAAATTTGGACTGTTTTAATGTTTATGGTTTGGCATAGTGTGTATGTGGAGAAGAAATATAATTTTGAAGCAGAATATATTAAAGAATCATCTTTACAACCGCAGAAATAATATGAAAAGAGCAGGGGAATGAAGCCCCTGCTCTTTTAATTCATATAAGTGATTGCCTGGCTCCCCATTTGAACCCAGCCAGCTTCAAAATCCTTGATTGGTGCTTTTTTATTTTTTAAGCCAGAATAAGGATCATTAAAGTAAATAAACTCTTCATCATATCCAGTTACTAGCACAGAGTGTTCTTTAAAAGTTATATCCACTTCTCCGCTTGGTGTGTGCCATGTTTGAAAGAATGAATCAGGCAATTCTTTATAAGCTGTATTGATGATCACCCAAACAGGGCGTTCATCAGAAAGATGTGTTTTTATTGAGGAGAAATCTGAGCCTGTTATATCTAATATTTGTCCCGGTAAATATTGCTCTGCCAATTCTTTAATTGGCGTATGATATACACCTAGTCCTCTTTTCTCATATGTGTACATATCTCCAACAAATCCATCATTTGGATGACCATAATAAATTTTCCCATTTTCTTTTTTATATGGTTCGTTTGTCTTCTTTACTTCCTCAGCAAGTGTCATTTTATCGACAGATACGCCTGCATGCTGCAGCAGCATTGCCAGGCTGGTCACTTCACATCCTCTGGGCAGTTCAGGAAACTGAGGAATGACTGGAGCATCAATTAATACTTCTGATTGGATTTTAACCATAAATATATCTTCAGGTTTAATTTCCTGCAAATCCTCCTCTTTATAAAACCAATCCTTTAGATTTTCCATTGCCAAGGCAACAGGTAGCCTTCCAGAAAGGAATGAGCCGATCGTAATAAAAAACAATGTGACAAACAGCAATACAGCACCCTTTTTCATTTTTCGCATAAATAAGAGAATAATAAGGGTGATGAGGGCAATATAAACAAAAACCATTCATTGCACCGCCTCTGATTTATTTCATATTTAATATCGGCTCATATGAAAAATTTATAAGAAGGAATATCTGCTTATTTATTTTGCTGAACTGATTTATAGAATTGGCCTTTTTCCGCATATTCACGCACAATTCTTTCCATATCCTTAATATCGTCATCATTCAGCTCACGGACAACCTTAGCTGGACGGCCAAACGCAAGTGTATTTGGGGGAATTTTTTTACCTTGCGGCACAAGGCTGCCTGCACCGATAAATGCTCCTACGCCAATTTCTGCACCATCTAAAATGATTGAGCCCATACCAATCAAAGCTTTCTTGCGGATAATACAACTATGCAATATGACTTGATGACCGACAGTTACTTCATCCTCAAGGATGAGAGGGTTATTTGGGCTTTGATGCAGTACAGAATTATCTTGAATATTAACCTTTTTACCGATATAAGTAGGGGCAACATCTCCGCGGATGACGGTGTTATACCAAACACTTGAATCTTCGCCAATTTCTACATCACCAGTTATTGTGGCATAGTCAGCAATAAAAACATTTTCTGCTATTTTTGGATGTTTATCTTTAAATGGATAGATCATAAGTATCAATCTCCTTCAATATTCTACATATTCCGATTTTACCATAGTAAGTTTATATTGCTAGAATTCGTGAAGATTTTTCACAGGTAGGATATAATAAAGGATAACAATCATGAACGAAACAACGAACAGATTTTAGGAGGAAGCATTATGTGGAAGTGGGAAGCTGAAGGGGAGGCAAAAGCAGTCATTGTGATGGTTCATGGTGCAATGGAGCATCATGGCCGTTATGGCTGGTTAATAGAGATGTGGCGATTATCCGGTTTTCATGTCATTATGGGAGACTTGCCTGGCCAAGGTATGACGACAAGGTCAAGAAGAGGCCATATTGATTCCTTTGATGAATATTTAGTGGAAGTGAAAGACTGGATTCAAGCAGCATATGATTTTGAATTGCCTGTTTTTCTTTTAGGACATAGTATGGGTGGACTCATATCCATTAGACTGCTGCAGGAGGAAAGGCTGAAGCTGGCTGGGGTAATTCTTTCTTCACCTTGTTTAGGATTAGTTACAGAACCTGCTAAGCCGTTGAATATCCTATCTTTTGTACTTAATCACATTGCTCCAAGTTTACGAATAAGCTCTGGTCTGACAATAGATATGGCAACACGTAATGCAGATGTAAGAGAAGTCGATTCAAATGATACTCTATATATAACTAAAGTATCTATTAGATGGTATCGCGAATTAGCAAAAGCCATGAAGCAAGCCTTCGAGCAAATCGAAAAAGTCCAAGATGTACCTTTGCTAGTCATGCAAGGAGGAGACGATAAAGTTGTAAACAAAGTCCCTGTCAGGACATGGTTTAACAAAGCGCCTTTTTCAGAAAAGCGCTTTAAAGAATGGCCGAAGTGTTATCATGAAATATTTAATGATCCTGAACGTGAAGATGTTTTTGATTACGCTAAGGATTTTGTGATTAGTCAATTAAAAGCGATTGGTTATTTAGTATAAGTATAAGCATCATCGATTATTAATCTAGAGGTGGGTAATAACAAATGAGTGTACCAACAATGCCGATTAGTTTAATGACAAATGTTTATCGAAAAGTCATGCCTGCGGCTTTAAAAGAATTGCAATATTGGCAGGCGAGAGCGAAGGATATCCCTAGCTTAGAATTGCGCAAACAAGCGATGAACAGCCTAATGGATAAAGCCTTTCATTGCGAAGGCGGAGCAATCATGTCCCTCCTTGCTAAAGACGATTATCTTCCAGTAATAAAATTTATTGTCGCGTATCAAACCATTAGTGACTATTTGGATAATCTATGCGATCGCAGCACCTCTATGGATCCGGAAGATTTTAAAGCGCTGCATGAATCAATGCTGGATGCCTTAATGATTGATTATGATGTTGCCGAACAAAAAAATTATTATCGTTTTAGACTGGAACATGATGATGGCGGTTACTTATCTGATTTAGTGATGACCTGCCGCTCAGTATTAAACAATGTCCGGCATTATCAGGATATTAAGGTGTATCTTCAGGAGCTTTGCCAATTTTATTGCGATTTACAAATACATAAGCATGTGATGGCAGAGGAACGGGTTCCGAGATTGCAAAATTGGTTTGATCAGCATAAAAAACAAATACCTGAAATGGAATGGTTTGAGTTCTCGGCATGCTCTGGATCTACTTTAGGTATATTTTGCCTTGTTGCTTATGCAATGAGAGCTGATTATGAGAAAGCCTATGGTGAAAATATTCGTGCAGGTTATTTTCCTTATATTCAGGGACTTCACATTCTGCTAGATTATTTAATTGATCAAGAAGAGGATCGGGCTGCGGGCGATTTAAACTTTTGCTTTTATTATAAAAATGAAAAGGAAATGCTTGAAAGAATTTGTTATTTTGTTGAACAGGCAGATAAGCATACAAGCCTTCTTCCCCATAAGCGGTTTCACCTCTTAATAAATCGCGGCCTTTTAGGCATATATTTATCAGATGAAAAGGTTGGGAAGCAGCAAAGCATGAAAAAGCTGGCGAGAAAAATAATAAAATCTGGTGGATTAGCCAGTCTGTTTTTTTATATGAATGGACGAGCGTATCGCGCAGTAAAAAACCGGTTTTCCTTTTCTTAAAAAAGTAAAAGGGCATTAAAAAAGATAAGGGCTGAAAACAGCGCCTTATCTTTTTTCGATTGCGACAATAAATGGTGGGTGATTTACTTGATTAATGAATTGATATTGCAAAATATGCGCTTTATTTTGATCGAATGTTCTTAAATAGCGGAGAAGATAATCCCGCTCAACCGCTCCTTCAGGGTGACCATGATAAATCACTAATACAATTATTCCTTCTGGTGCCATTATATCAAGTAATTGATCAATAGCAGATATGGTTGTATCCGGCCTTGTAACAATATCTTTATCGCCACCAGGCAAATATCCAAGATTAAATACGGCTCCGGTTATTCTGTTTTGATGGATGGGCGGGATACATTGAGTAATCATTTCGTGGCCTTGGTGAAATAGCGTAGCTCTATCTAATAAATCATGTTCAGCCAGCCTGCCTTTTGTGGAAAGAATCGCTTCTTCTTGTATATCAAATCCGTAAACTCTGCCAGCCGGGCCAACAAGCTGAGCTAAATAGAGTGTATCATGGCCATTTCCAAGTGTAGCATCAATGACGATATCGCCAGGCGAAACCGCTTTTTTAAGAAGGTCACGGCCAAATGGCAGTATTCGTTCTAATTTCATGAGCGTGCCTCCTGCCTGTGCGCATATTCTTTTCCTTGCCAGCTGTTTCTTCTTTTCATTTCAGCATCGATGCCATTTAATACATCCCATTTATTTACACTCCACATCGGACCAACCATTAATTCAATTGGACCATCACCAGTGATGCGGTGGATAATCATATTAGGCGGCAGTATTTCTAATTGATTGCAAACTAATTGGATATATTCATCCATTGATAAAAATTCGACCATGCCTTTTTCGTATTGCTTAATCATTGGTGTCCCTTTTAATAGATGAAGCAAATGAATTTTTATTCCTTGAACGTCTAGCTTTGCTACTTCTCTTGCAGTTTCCATCATCATTTCAGGCGTCTCTAGCGGCAATCCGTTAATAATATGCGAACATACGTTGATATTATGCTTGCGCAGCTTTTTTACTCCGTCAATATAACATTGATAGTCATGGGCGCGATTGATTAGCAGTGCAGTTCTTTCATGAACTGTTTGCAAACCTAACTCGACCCAAAGATAAGTGCGTTCATTCAATTCAGCTAAATAGTCGACTACATCATCAGGCAGGCAATCTGGCCTTGTTGCAATCGATAGGCCTACAACACCTTCTTGCTCCAAAACTTGTTCGTACATTTCTTTTAACACTTCAATTGGTGCATGTGTATTTGTGAAAGCTTGGAAATAAGCTATATATTTGCCATCCTTCCATTTATGATGCATTTTATCTTTAATTTTTTCAAATTGAATGTCTAAAGGCTCTGCACGATTTCCTGCAAAATCTCCTGAACCGGCTACACTGCAAAAAGTACATCCGCCATGTGCGACGGTACCATCACGATTCGGACAATCAAATCCGCCATCTAATGCCACTTTAAATACTTTATGTCCAAATTTATTTCGCAAATGATAGTTCCATGTATGATATCTCTTATCATCCGTTGCGAATGGAAAAGGATTTATAATAGACAATATTCATACCTCCTTATTACCTCAAACAGAAAGACTGAAAAAAATACTATTTTTTCCATTTATCTAGAATCACTCGATTTCAGATAAGCAATGGAAAGTGTTTTTTACCAACTAATCCCTAATGTATAAATTTGTCAAGGTAAATATAGAACTTTTCCAAGACAAAATTAATCTTATCATGAACAATAACTCTATTCCAATGAGATTGCCAGCAATTCTTATAGTAGAAAAAATAAGAATGCACAAACTAAATGTTGAAGCAAATTTTGCTTCCAATGCGGTGATTTTTATTCAACCTTATAAGCTGTGTAAGTGCAACAAAGAAGGGATTTGCCGATGAAACGGCGTATTCCAATATTTTTCAATAAGGAGAGAATTTTATGGCCACTCGTGATTCGGTAGATCAGCTTATGCAGCAATGCGAAGACGCGCTTCGCTTTGCGCAGGAGCAATATCAGGATGGACGCACTCAGGAGCATTATAACGACATTGATTATACACAGGCGCTTACCTATCTTGAAAATGCCTACAATGATTTAGTTACATTGGCACATAGTGCCAACGCTGAACAGCGGGAGCAGCTTCATCGAATGAGGCTTCAGCTTCAGCAGCTTCAAAACCAAATGATTATTACTCCACACTAAGAGGTGATAACATGGTAAGAAAAAAATCGAACCAAAATAATCCTGAACAAAAAACAAGAAATGGATTAAATAATCAAGATACAGAATTTGGTCAGGAAAATAATGAAGTAAAATTATCAAAGAAAAAATATGAACAAAGCGGCGGACAAAAGGTGAAATCAAAATTTCATCCGGAGCCGGAACAGTCGAGATAATTTTTTTAGCCAATACCCAAAATTTTCGGGTATTGGCTTTTTAAATTTAATCTCACGATTATGCATATCGCTGCATTTACCATCGTGTAATTGCACGCAATAAAATACAGTATTACATGAATATAATATCGTTTGGATTCTTATTAAAACCTACTATTCCTCTAGTAAAAATAAAGATGATGGCTCCATAAAATATGTCTGAAAATGTCATAAAAAACTTATTGCATGTTGGATAAAAAAGAACTAGAATTACTTTGGTATTCGAAATAAAACATTCATTTTTAATATAGAAAAGGGGGTATTTTCTATGCCTCGTGCCTTATGGCTTTTAGTAATTGGGATGGCGGTTAATGTAACCGGCTCTTCTTTTTTGTGGCCGTTAAACACGATTTTTATCCACGACCAGCTTGGCAAGTCACTTTCTGTAGCAGGGGTCGTATTGATGTTAAATGCTGGTGCAACTGTCATCGGAAACTTAATTGGCGGATCATTATTTGATACAATTGGAGGCTATCGCTCAGTTCTAATTGGTATTGGGATATCGCTATTATCACTATTCGGTATGGTTTTTTGGCATGGCTGGCCTGAATATATTGTCTTTTTAACGATATTGGGATTTGGTTCAGGTATTGTCTTTCCATCGATGTATGCAATGGCAGGGTCAGTATGGAAGGAAGGCGGAAGAAAATCCTTCAATGCGATGTATGTGGCAACGAATTTAGGTGTGGCAATCGGAGCAGCATTGGCAGGATTGATTGCATCGTATTCGTTCGATTATATTTTTATAGCTAATGCTCTGATGTATGTAGTTTTCCTTTTTATCGCTGTTTTTGGTTATCGGAACCTGGATATTAAAGGAGCGCAGCAAACTTCTGTAATTCAGGAAAGAACGAGCGTGAGAGGAAATCCAAAGCTCTACGCACTTTTTATTTTATTAATCGGCTATATTCTTTGTTGGGTTGGCTATGTTCAATGGCAGTCTACCATCTCTTCATATACACAGGAAATAGGAATCTCACTCAAGCAATATAGCATGCTTTGGACCATTAACGGTGCATTGATCGTTTTAGGGCAACCGCTAGTTAATTTACTAGTTAAAAGAGTGAAGTCATTAAAAACGCAAATCATTATCGGGATTTTAATTTTTGCCGTTTCTTTTGGAATCGTTGGTAGTGCGCAAGCCTTTTCTGGCTTCCTTGCAGCAATGATTATTTTAACAATAGGAGAAATGCTAGTGTGGCCAGCTGTCCCAACAATTGCCAATGATTTAGCACCTAAAGGAAGAGAAGGATTTTATCAGGGGATTGTTAACAGTACAGCAACAGGCGGCAGAATGATTGGACCGCTGCTTGGCGGTGTTTTAGTCGATCTTTACGGAATGCAAATGCTATTTGGCATCTTAATGCTTCTGCTACTAGTTTCTATCTATACAACACTGATTTATGATAAAAAATTAAACAAGAAGAAACCCGTGACGGCAGTTTCCTCTTAATAGGTATAGAGAAACTCATCTCAATAAAGGGTTAGGGATTCTCCGGGGCTTACCGCTCGCTTTCTGCGGGGCGAGCAGTCTGCATCTCGACTGTCTCTCTACACCCGCAGGAGTCGAGCGGACACCTCTCCAAATCCAACTAAATTTTCTTGTTTTCACTTTTTTAACACAATGAGGCTGCATTTGCAGCCTTTTTTCGTTTCCAAAATTATTAATGTCCTCCAACAATGAAATAGTCTTGGAGGACATTTTTTTATTATTCTGCTCGTCAAATGGAAACTATAAATAATAAACGGCAGTGCCACCTCAATTGAATTTCATTAAATATTGCTGCCACTTTTTCATAGAGTACACTGATTTTTGGTATCTTTCGCTTACCAATCGCGACAGCCGGTCCCTTTCGTATAAACGCCATTAGTGTCTCGACTGTCTCTCGACAGGAGTCGAGTGAAAGCCTCTCTAAATTATTTTTTATCATCTTTCTCAACACAATGAGACGTCATGTATGTAGCATGGTGCACTTTTATCTAATCTTACACGATATCCTGATAATGATACGATTGGACTTCATCAAGAAAGACTACTTTATTGAAAAAGCTTTTTAATACTAGCCATCTTGCCGGATATGATTCAATAAAATCCTCTATTACTTTTTCAGAATAAATGATTAAGCAATCAATCTGCGGCTTTGTTTGTTTTAAGTCATAATAAAGCGCATGTGGAATGGTGTAGTAGTCATTTAATTGATATGGATTCAATTTAATCGTCTCGATGCTGTTCGTTGATATAAATGAGGATATCGATTCTTTTTGAATTTCAAGGCTTTCATCTAATGTTTTATAATCATTCATAATCCATTTTTCATTAATAAAATAAATTCCTTTCATGATTTCCGCACCTTTCCTTATTTTTTACTATAGTTATGGGCAAAATAAGGAAAGGTAATACGTGAGTTTGAAAAATTGGAACAATTATCGCGACAGCAACATATTGTAAACTTAACACGCTAACTTGTAAAAGCCTACTTGCATCAAGTGATGAAATTGATTACAATGTCATTATATAAATTGAATCTGCAATGAAGAGGAATAGTAATGAATGGTTCGCCTGTACTAGAGAGCTGACGGTTGGTGAAAGTCAGTCGGGCACTTCGTGAACTCACCTCCTGAGCAGCAAGTGTGAACTAATAGTAATGCTTGCCGTATTCCGCGTTAAGGATGAATGAAGCGAATAGCCTAGTGCTATTAATGTGGGTGGTACCGCGGGAAGATATATACATAATCCTCTCGTCCCTATTTAGGGATGAGGGGATATTTTTGTTTAGCCAAAAAAAACTGAGGCTGGGCAATTTATACTTAAAAGTCATAATTACAATATCAGCAGCATTTAATCTCTGTCTGATTTTTAGGAGGAAAATAAGATGAGCTTTAATCATCAGGAAATTGAAAAAAAGTGGCAAAGCTACTGGGATGAAAATAAAACATTCAAAACAAGTGAAGAGAAAGGCAAGCGTAAATTTTATGCATTGGATATGTTCCCATATCCTTCTGGTGCTGGTCTTCACGTTGGACATCCTGAAGGATATACAGCAACCGATATCCTTTCCCGCATGAAGAGAATGCAAGGATACAATGTCCTTCATCCGATGGGGTGGGATGCATTCGGGTTACCGGCAGAGCAATATGCACTTGATACAGGAAATGACCCTGCTGAATTCACTGAGCATAATATTGCAACCTTTCGCCGTCAAATTAAAGCATTAGGCTTTTCATATGACTGGGATCGCGAAATTAATACGACAGATCCGGAGTACTATAAATGGACTCAATGGATTTTCTTGAAATTGTATGAAAAAGGCTTAGCTTATATAGATGAAGTAGCGGTAAACTGGTGTCCGGCTTTAGGAACAGTTCTGGCAAATGAAGAAGTAATCGACGGAAAAAGCGAGCGTGGCGGGCATCCAGTGGAAAGAAGACCAATGCGTCAGTGGATGTTGAAAATTACTGCTTATGCTGATCGCCTGCTTGAAGATTTGGATTTACTTGATTGGCCGGAAAGCTTGAAGGATATGCAGCGCAACTGGATTGGCCGTTCTGAAGGAGCTGAAGTGACATTTAATATCGAAGGAGATAAAGGCACATTCACAGTCTTCACAACTCGTCCAGATACGTTATTCGGCGCAACTTATGCCGTGCTTGCACCAGAGCATAAATTAGTCGATAGCATTACAACAGAAGAGCAAAGAGCAGCAGTTGAAGCATATATTGAAAAAATTAAAACAAAGAGTGACTTGGAAAGAACAGACTTGGCAAAAGAGAAAACAGGCGTATTTACAGGTGCATATGCCATCAATCCAACAAATGGCGAGAAAATGCCGATCTGGATTGCCGACTATGTTTTAGCAAGCTATGGTACTGGAGCGATTATGGCGGTTCCTGCACATGATGAACGCGACTACGATTTTGCAAAAGAATTTAAGCTGCCAATAAAAGAAGTTGTTGCCGGCGGTGATATTGAGAAGGAAGCCTATGTAGGCGACGGCGAGCATGTTAACTCCGACTTTTTAAACGGAATGGGCAAAGAAGAAGCAATTGGCAAAATGATTGCTTGGCTAGAGGAACAAGAAATTGGCACGAAGAAAGTAACTTATCGTCTTCGTGATTGGTTATTCAGCCGTCAGCGTTATTGGGGTGAGCCGATTCCGATTATTCATTGGGAAGATGGCACAATGTCAGCAGTACCGGATGACCAGCTTCCATTGATTTTACCGCAGACAACTGAGATTAAACCATCTGGTACAGGGGAATCACCACTGGCAAATATTGAAGATTGGGTGAATGTTGTAGACCCTAAAACAGGTAAAAAAGGGCGCAGAGAAACGAATACAATGCCGCAATGGGCAGGTAGCTGCTGGTATTACTTGCGTTATATTGATCCTAAAAACAACGAAGCGCTTGCAGATGCCGAAAAGTTGAAAGAATGGCTTCCAGTTGATATTTACATTGGTGGTGCAGAGCATGCTGTTCTCCATCTTCTATACGCACGTTTTTGGCATAAGGTCCTTTACGATCTAGGTGTTGTTCATACGAAAGAGCCGTTCCAAAAGCTATTTAACCAAGGAATGATCTTAGGTGAAAACAATGAAAAGATGAGTAAATCTAAAGGCAACGTTGTTAATCCGGATGCAGTTGTAGAAAGCCATGGTGCAGACACGCTTCGATTATATGAAATGTTTATGGGACCACTTGATGCATCCATTGCTTGGTCAACAAACGGCCTTGATGGATCAAGAAGATTCTTGGATCGAATTTGGCGCTTAATTGTTGAAGAAAGCGGCGAATTAAGTAGCAAGATTCAAGAGACTGATGATACGCAATTAGAAAAGGTTTACCACCAAACGGTGAAGAAAGTCACTGAAGACTTTGAAGGACTTCGCTTTAACACGGCCATTTCACAAATGATGGTATTCATTAATGAAGCATATAAAGCAGACACGCTTCCAAAAAGCTATATTGAAGGATTTGTGAAAATGCTTGCTCCAATTGCACCGCATGTGGCTGAAGAGTTGTGGGAAAAATTAGGATATCATGGCGGGACAGTTGCTTATGAATCATGGCCTGCATTCGATGAAGCGAAAATGGCGGATGATGAAGTAGAAATTGTCATCCAAATCAATGGAAAAGTAAAAGCCAAACTAATGGTTCCTGCTAATGCGAAAAAAGACGTACTTGAGCAAATTGCCATGGGTGACGATAAAATTAAGGAACAAATTGACGGAAAAACAGTGCGTAAAGTCATCGCAGTTCCAGGAAAACTAGTAAATATCGTCGCAAATTAAAAGAAAAGCGAAGGTGGCTTGCCAAGGGGCGACAAGCATAAGATGAACCTGAAATGAAGGCGTACTTTGCCTTCAATTCAGATTTAGCTTATGACCTCGAGCCCCTAGCCACCGTAGCTAGACAAAGAAAAGCGAAGGTGGCTTGCCAAGGGACGCGCGGGCTAAGGACGCCACGTCCTGTAGCAACAATTGCAGCTATGTAGTAAAAAAGGCTGTCTCTGATGAGGCAGCCTTTTCTTGCATGAAAGAAGTGATATTGGCTTTTTCAATCAATCTTTTTTAAAATAGAAATAGTAAATCGGAAAGGATGTTAGACGATGGAAGAAATGAAAGAAATAACAACTGATGAACTAAAGAACAAATTAGATGCAGGTGAGAAACTTGAATTAGTAGATGTTCGTGAAGATGACGAAGTCGCTAAAGGAATGATTCCAGGAGCAAAGCATATTCGCATGGGTACGATTCCAGAAAATCTTGACAGCTTTGACAAGGATAAAGAATATATTATGATTTGCCGCTCAGGTAATCGCAGCGGGCAAGTTTGTCACTACATGCAGGAGCAGGGCTATAAAGTTCGCAACATGGTCGGCGGCATGCTTGACTGGTCAGGAGAAACTAAATAAGTTGATCGAAGGAGTGCAGGCCGATTTATACTTGGTCTGCATTTTTTATTTAATTGACAAGAAAAACTAGCTGTTTTACAAATGATTTTTCCTTTTATATAATGATCTCCTTTTATGAAGAAAGTCTAGAGAATATAAAATCACCTGGCGTGTAGTAGGAAGCTTTTTATTTGCGCTATTAGTGTAAAGTGGTGTTAAGGAATATTTTTTGATAATTCTGTCAAAAATGAAAGGTAAAAAGAAAGGACAGAAAACCAATGATTAAAGTGAAATTATTTGATCAAGAACATGAAAAGGATTTGGAAGTTGCGATGAATCGATTTTTAGAAAAAATAGAAGAGAAGAAGCTTGTGGATATAAAATACAATATTGCCGCAATACAGGAAGAGGAAGAAGATGAACAAATTTATTGCTTTTCAGCTATGGTTATTTATCGAGCCTGATGGGCGATCCATCAGGCTCTTTGAACAAATCTTTTTAAAGCGCCGCGTTCGTGCCCGCCAATCTGCCGGTTACAAGAGCAGAGGTAATATTATAACCGCCTGTATAACCATGGATATCAAGAATCTCTCCACAGAAATACAAGCCTGGCATGAATTTTGAAGCCATTGTTTGAGGTTCGATTTCTTTAACGGAGACCCCGCCGCCTGTGACAAAGGCTTTATCTAGAGGAAGTGTCCCGTCCACCTTAAATTGAAATGATTTTAACTCTTTTACGATTCCTCTTATTTTTTCATGTGATATAGTTCCACCTTGTGCAGATGGATCAATATCATTTTTTTCAAGGAGAAAAAGCAAATAGCGCTCTGGAACAATCCCTTTAATAATATTTTTTATACTTTTTTTCGGTTCATCCTTAATCATCTTCATCATTTCTTGGAAAAGCTGCTCTTCTTTTTTATGAGGCAAGGCATCTATACTCATGGTTACTTCTTTCAAGTCCCATTTCTTCATTGCTTTAACAACAAATTGGCTGCAACGCAGTACAGCTGGACCGCTTATTCCAATATGTGTGAATATCATATCCATCTGATGAGTGATAATCGCTTTGCCTTTAGGGTTTAAAACGCTTAAAGCTATCTCTCTAAGTGATAATCCTTGTAAAGCTTTTTCTTTGATGAAAGGTTCTGAAGAAGTTAACGGTACTTCTGTTGGAAACAATTCTGTTATGGTATGACCAGCTTTTTCAGCCCATGCATACCCGTCTCCAGTAGATCCGGTATGTGGCACTGATTTACCGCCAACAGCAATAACAATTGAATCGGCATGACAGTGTGTACCTGTCACTAATTCTACTGTATGGCCATGCTCACTGTTAAACTGAACATCTTTAACTGGACTGTTTGTTTTAATTTCAACATTTAACTGTGCTAGCCTTGTGAGCAAGGCATCTACCACAGACTGTGCCTTGTCTGTGACGGGAAACATTCTGCCATGGTCTTCTTCTTTTAATTGAATGCCAAGCTTTTCAAAAAAATGAATAATGTCTTCATTGCTAAAAATAGAAAACGCACTATATAGAAAACGGCCATTTCCAGGAATATGCTTAATAATTTCATCCACAGGCAGCCTGTTAGTCACATTACAGCGGCCGCCGCCAGAGATAGCAAGCTTTCTTCCAAGTTTATTGCCTTTATCAATTAAGAGTACATTCGCATCATTTTCAGCAGCTCCAATCGCAGCCATTAATCCGGACGGACCGCCTCCAATGACAATTACATCGTATTTCATCACTTTCACCAACTTATTTTCATTGAGTAGTATTGCTGACATTGCTTTTTAAATCACCATTATCAAACAGTGGATAGGGCTCTCCATCTGTCCAGCACGGGTCAGGTGGGTGTTCCTACATGCCATCCGCTTTTAATATTATAATGCATTTTTTTATTTATCTAAACAAGTTGTCTGTTGAAAGTAGATTTCCTTTAAAAAGAGGGTTAAACTACTATAGTATGCTAAAAATATGTCTTAGATTGTCGGATTATATGATAAAATGAAAAGTCGGATTGTATAAAGATTTTGCGAAAGAAAATTAATTTTACAAGGCTGGGAAGGCGCTTGGACTAAGAGGATGGGATTATATGTCGTCTAAGCTTTTACGAGGTACGTTTATACTAACCTTAGGTACTTTTATATCTAAGTTTCTTGGGTTGTTTTATGTTATTCCTTTTTATCAAATTGTCGGCAGCGAGGGTACATTATTATACCAGTATTCTTACGTTCCTTACACAATTTTTATTAGTATTGCAACAGCAGGTGTTCCGCTTGCTGTATCAAAATTTATTTCTAAATATAATGCATTAGAAGAATATGCAGTTGGCAGGAAGTTATTTAAGTCGGGTATTTTAATTATGCTGGCAAGTGGAATAGCCTGCTTTCTAATTATGTTTATTGGCGCACCGGCCTTCGCAAAGATTTTTACTGATGTAAATGACCCGCAGCTGCTTGGTGATATCACATCAGTGATTAGAGCGGTTAGCTTCGCGCTAATTATTATCCCATTTATGAGTTTAATTAGAGGTTATTTTCAAGGTCATCAGTCAATGGGACCGTCAGCAGTCTCACAGGTAGTGGAACAAATTGTTAGAATCGCATTTCTGCTAGCAGGAGCATTCGTTGTGATGAACATAATGAATGGTGACTTAGTGACTGCTGTGAGTGTAGCAACATTTGCAGCATTTATTGGCGGCTTGGGCAGTTTGTTTGTTTTATTCTGGTATTGGTATAAGCGAAAGCCATATTTAGATGAATTATTGGAGCAGGATAAAGGAACAACTGATATTTCACTAATAGATATGTACAAGGAAATTATCGTTTATTCCATACCATTTGTTCTCGTTGGTATTGCCAATCCGCTCTTTCAATTCATTGACTTATCAACTTTTAATAAAGCCATGCAATCAATTGGTTATTCAATTAAGGAGTCAGGGGAAGCACTCTCCATCCTTAATTATCAAACACATAAATTAGTTATTATTCCTGTAACATTAGCAATTGCTTTCTCAATGACATTAGTGCCAAGCATTACTAAGGCATTTGTCGAAGAAGATCGCTCAAGTATGACAAGGCAATTAAATCAGACTTTTCAAGTGGTATTATTTTTAACATTGCCAGCTGCAGTTGGTTTAGCTCTTCTTTCAGAGCCCATTTATACATTGTTTTATGAGCATGATATTCTAGGGTCAGAGGTACTGCGTGCTTATGCACCGGTCGCGATGCTATTTGCACTTTATTCTGTAACTGCAGCGATTCTGCAAGGCATCAATGAACAGCGGTTTACAGTGTTAAGCTTATTAGTTGGAATACTCGTTAAGTTATCGCTAAATATTCCATTAATTAAATGGATGGAAACAGAAGGTGCTATTTTAGCAACGGCACTAGGTTATGTGGCTGCAATATTAATTAACTTATTTGTAATTAAAACTTTCTCTGGCTATAAGTTCAGGCTTGTATTTAGGAGAGGATTACTTATAATTATTTTTACAGTCATTATGTTAATTGCTACATTAATTACGTATAAATTAATGACTATATTCCTTTCACCTGCTTCAAATTTCCAATCGATTATTATCGTTGTGATATGTGCAGGCGTGGGAGCTGGCCTATATTTCTTTATGGCAACTAAGTCAAGACTTATCCATTTCTTATTTGGAGATAAGCTTGATCGTGTATTAATTAAGCTAAAAATAAAAAGAGCATAAAAACAAGGTCTCCATTCGGGGACCTTCAGACTGTAAAGAAATTCACTTCAAAAATAAAAATGATGAGCCTTAGGATTTTCAGAGGTATACCATTCGCTCTTCAAGGCTTGGAACGTTGAGTGTGCTTTCATCGACACCCAGTGCCCGCAAGTTAGGAAACTGGGCAAATGGGAAGCGCTTAGCAAAAGCAGTGCCCGAAAATCAGAAAAAGAAGCCAAAAGGGAACTACTTTGCAAAAGCGCATTTATTGTCTATACTGTCTCTTCTCTCCCTCAGTATTCGAGCGGACGACACCTCTCCTTACTAAATTCTCTTATCACTTTCTGTTGCATTCTGAAGGTCTCCAATAGGGGACCTTGTTTATCACTTGACTTATAGGAGAGATAATCTTTTACGCAGCAAGAGAGACTGTAGATGGGATTTGATGAACGCTAAGCTTTTCTAAAATGTTTATGAACGCGGTTGAGTACTGCCGATTCCAAGTCGTCGTTCAATGCGATCTAGTCTACGATCAACCCTTTCAAGTCTGCGTTCAATACGATCATTTTGCTGTTCCAGCCTTTGGACCTGATTTTCCAACCGTTCTAATCTTCTATTAGTGCTGCCTCCTCCGCTACCAGGAGGAAATCCAGGGACTGGGATAAAAGTTGGCTGTTGACGATAATACATATGATCCATCTCCTTTATTTCTAACAAAAATATGATATTAGTCTATGTAAAGCTAGGCATTGTGCAACAGGCAAGTGCCTAAATATAAGAAATTTATTTCGAAGGAAGGGTAATATGCGAATTGATAAGATGCTATCCAATTTAGGTTATGGAAGCCGGAAAGAAGTAAAATTGCTATTAAAAAATGGTGTGGTTCAACTAAATGGAAACATAGTGAAGGATGCAAAGCAGCATGTGAACCCTGAAGAAGACACAGTCGTCATTAATGGGGAACCTGTTGAATACAAAGAGTTTATTTATTTAATGATGAATAAACCGCCGGGGGTCATATCCGCCACAGAGGATTCACAACATGAAACAGTCATTGATATTTTAGAAATGGAAGATGTGGTTTTTTCACCTTTTCCTGTCGGAAGATTGGATAAAGATACTGAAGGCTTATTGCTGCTAACGAATGATGGTCAATTATCACACCGGCTTTTATCACCAAAAAAGCATGTACCAAAAACGTATTTTGCGGTAATTGATCGAGAAGTAACAGAAGGGGATATCGTCTCTTTTAAAGAGGGTGTAATGCTAGATGACGGCTATGAAACGAAACCAGCACATTTAAAGATTATTAAAAGTGGTTTGCCCTCTGAAATAGAATTAACAATTACCGAGGGGAAATTTCACCAAGTGAAAAGAATGTTTGAAGCAGTGGGTAAAAATGTGATTTATTTAAAAAGGTTATCGATGGGGCCGCTGCTGTTGGATGAGTCATTGCAATTAGGGGAATATAGAGAATTAACTGATGAAGAATTACAGCTCCTGGTTAATTATGAAGTAGAAGCATAAAAAGAGCTCCAGCGATTAAGCTGGAGCTTCACTTACATTTGCACACTTATGATGACATCTTCACTTTTTTTTGCGTAATGGTCCATTTTCCACGGCTAGGACTTTTCACTAAATCGTTATAAGCAAGGACATTTAAATCACGTTGTATCGTTCGAGGAGTAATACCAAATTCCTCTACAAGTTCCTGAGTTGTTACAGTTCCGTTTTTACTAATAAACATATAAACGGATTTGATACGGTTTAACATCCGGTTAGTCGAAGGTTTCAAAAAACCACTCCCTATCCATTTTTCAAACCCTTGGCAAGTTCCTGCAACCGACAGCTTCATTGAAGAAACATGTCCTTCAAGCATATGTAGTTTTCTTTTTCCTCTGACAACTCCTTTTCCTGTTTAACAGAAGATTTTCAAGATGTCATCCCATTTACATACATTGTAACTCTATTTTCAGATAATTTCTAGCAAGTTGTATCATTTTACAGAAATTTTCTCTGTTTCCTTTTATAATGTCCCCCCCCAATATCTTACTCTTACAACTATATGGTTAGTTGGTCCTGTATTATGTTTGAAAATTCTAAAAATATTAACTTATATTCAATTTTCTTATTTTCTTTTATAATCAACATGATATGTAAATATTTGAAAGGAAATGTGAAAAATGGAAAGTTATACTCAAAATCAATTGGTTACTAAGAAAGAACAGGTTTACTTTGCACTTATATTATTATTAAGTATTTTAGTGTATCTTGTACTGGCTATATCCATTATCGGCATGATAGTGATACTAGTCATAATCGGTTTATCGCTATTTATTCATGGTCTTACAATAGGAGGAATCAGGCGAAACGGGGTAAAGATTAATGATGAGCAATTTCCGGAAATTTATGCAAAAGCAAAGGTGATTGCTTCTGATATGGGCTTGGAAAAAATGCCCGATATATATGTTGTTGAGTCAGAAGGCATACTTAATGCTTTTGCTACTAAGTATTTTAAAAGAAATATCGTTGTTCTTTACTCTGGTATTTTTGACATGATTGAATATGAGGCAGAGAAAGAAGTGCTTTTCATCCTTGCTCATGAATTTGCCCATCTTCAACGAAAACATGTTTTAGTAAATATCTTTTTATTGCCGGTCATGCTGATTCCATTTCTAGGGAATGCTTATTTAAGAGCTTGCGAATATACGTGTGACCGTTATGCAGCATATTATGTCAAGTCTTTTGATGCTGCCAAAAATGCGTTGACAATGCTTGCAATCGGAAAAGAGCTGTATCCAAAAGTTAATCAAAACTTATATATGAAGCAATTAGAATCTGAGAGCGGTTTTTTTGTTTGGCTGAATGAAAAACTGTCAACGCACCCTCATCTTCCTAAGAGGATCTATGCATTATCCACCTTTTTTGCTGCTGACACAACCAAGAAATTGAAAGAACCAAAAAGGCAAGTTTGGATTGGTTTAGGCAGTTTCTTCTTGGCAGTTACTATTCTCTCAATTGGTGTTATTTTCGGATTTAAGCTGTTAGAAAAATCATCCTTATTTTCGGAAATGGTGCTGGGAGTAGAAGAAACAACGCCACTTATGAACGCGGCGGCATCCGATGATGCAGAACTAATCGAAGAATATTTAGCTGAGGAAGCAGAGATAGAAGCGCAGGACATTGATGGATCAACCGCTTTGCTTTGGGCAGTGCAAATGAATAGCTATGAAGCAGCAGTGACGCTTCTGGAAAATGGGGCAGACCCGAATACTGTTGATTTCTATGAAGGCACACCATTATTAACAACACTTTATAACGAGGACATTGAAATGGCTCAATTATTAATTGATTATGGTGCAGATCCTTCAATAACAGATTCTGAAGGCATGTCAGCTTATGATTATGCGCTTGAATATGAAAGTGCGGAGTTTATTGAGTTATTTGAAAATAATTGACCGCTCTTTTGAAGAGCGGTTTTTCTTAATGATTTGCGTCAGTGCGTGCACTTTATGCGTCGTCTATCGCATTTATGCGTCAGTGCGTGCACTTTATGCGTCATCTATCGCATTTATGCGTCAGTGCGTACACTTAATGCGTTGTCTATCGCATTTATGCGTCAGTGCGTGCACCTAATGCGTCATCTATCGCATTTATGCGTCAGTGCGTACACTTAATGCGTCGTCTATCGCATTTATGCGTCAGTGCGTGCACTTAATGCGTCAGAACAGCCACAATAAGCGTCATTCAAACAATATGAAAGAGTGCACGCGCATGATAGTGCCTTTCCACATCTTTATGCATCAGTGTGTGCTCCTTAAGTGTACTTTTATTTTTCTAGCTGGATAGGTTTAAGTGGATAAACGAGGGGGTAATAGTAAAAGATTTATATAGAATATTAATGGGGGAAAGCGGATGATTACCTTTTCAGATGTTTCAAAAAGATATAATAACAGCAACGCGGTAAGATCGCTCGATTTTAGCATTAATGAAGGAGAGTTTTTTGTCCTGATTGGCCCGAGCGGTTGCGGGAAGACAACAACATTAAAGATGATGAATCGATTAATTGATCCTTCGTCTGGCAGCATAATGATCGAACAGCAGGAGATTAAGGAATACAATATTCATCAGCTCAGATATCAGATTGGTTATGTCTTGCAGCAGATTGCTCTTTTTCCTCATATGACGATTGAAGAGAATATTTCAATCGTGCCTGAATTGAAAAAGTGGAAGCAGGCAGATATTACGAACCGTGTAGCAGAGCTGTTGGAATTGGTCGGTCTTGATCCGGAAAAATACAGGAAAAGAAAGCCTAGAGAGCTTTCGGGCGGACAGCAGCAAAGAATAGGTGTAGCAAGAGCGCTTGCGGCAGATCCTAAAATCATTTTAATGGATGAGCCATTTAGTGCACTCGATCCGATTACGCGCGAAAAGCTTCAGGATGATTTGTTGGAGTTGAAAAATAGTATTAGAAAAACGATTGTTTTTGTTACGCATGATATAAAAGAAGCTTTAAAGCTTGGTGACAGGGTTGCGGTAATGAATAAAGGGGAAATTGTGCAAATCGGCACAAAGGATGATTTGTTATTTCGTCCTGTTAACGATTTTGTTAAAGATTTTATAGGCACTAGGCAGCCGTCATCACAAAACATAAATTTGAATGAATTAATGATACATAATATTTCAGAAGATATTACTTTGACAAAAGAGCAATCCGTTTCCCCAGCTATATCGCTGGAAGAATTGCTCGAATTGCTGTCAGCTTACGACTATTTGGTTGTGGAAGACAATAATCAGAGACTTGGGTTTATTGATCGTCAAGCGATGATTACTTATTTGGCTAATCAAGGTGCAAAGAGAGGATTAGCACATGAATAACTTAATAGAAGTTTTTTCTCAAAGGCAGGATCAGCTAGTCGATGCTTTAATAGAGCATATGCAAATTTCATTTATTTCCCTTCTCTTTGCCTTAATTATTGCGATACCAACTGGCATTTATTTAACCCGCAAGGTAAAATTTGCGGAAAGCATTATAGGCATCACAGCCGTGCTGCAAACCATTCCGTCTCTTGCTTTGCTCGGTTTGCTTATTCCTTTATTTGGCATAGGTAAAGTTCCAGCAATTATTGCGCTAGTTGCTTATGCGTTATTGCCAATATTAAGAAATACATATACTGGCATAAAGGAAGTTGATTCATCATTAACGGAAGCTGCACGAGCCATGGGCATGAATCAATATCAGCAGTTAATAAAGGTGGAGCTTCCCCTTGCTGTTCCTGTCATTATGGCCGGGATTAGAACAGGGATGGTGCTCATTATAGGTACAGCTACTTTAGCTGCATTAATTGGAGCCGGTGGCTTAGGTGATCTCATTTTACTTGGTATAGACAGAAATGATACATATTTAATTTTAATTGGAGCCGTCCCCGCGGCACTATTAGCGATTCTGTTTGATATTTTATTACGGAAACTGGAGAAGTTGTCATTAAAAAACGCTTTGCGCATCTTTGGCAGCATCGTCATCGCCGCCATTCTAATCATGCTCGTCCCTGTTGTTTTTAACCAGGAAAAAGATATAACAATTGCTGGGAAATTGGGCTCGGAGCCGGAAATATTAATCAATATGTATAAATTGCTTATCGAGAATGAAACAGATTTAGAAGTGGAATTGCAGCCGGGGCTAGGAAAAACCTCCTTTGTGTTTAAAGCGCTTGAATCAGGCAGCATTGATGTTTATCCAGAATTTACTGGAACGGTTATTTCTGAATTCTTAAAAGAAAAAGCAGTCAGTACGAAAAGCGATGAAGTGTATGAGCAGGCAAAGGTAGGAATAAAGGAACAATTTAATATGGTGCTACTTGAACCGATGAGCTTTAATAATACTTACGCCCTTGCTGTTCCTAAAGATTTTGCAGAAGAACATGAGTTAACAGCGATTTCAGATTTAAAAGGAATTCAATCACTTGTTAAGCCTGGATTTACATTGGAGTTTTCCGATCGTGAAGACGGCTATCTAGGGATTCAGGAAATGTACAATATTGAATTTCCGAATGTTGTCACGATGGAGCCTAAGCTCCGCTATCGGGCCATTGAAAATGGTGAAATCAATTTAGTGGATGCTTATTCAACCGATTCTGAACTAAGGCAATATGAATTGATTGTGCTTGAGGATGACCAAACATTATTTCCGCCATATCAAGGGGCGCCAATGCTGACCCAAGAGACAATAGATAAATATCCTGAAATTGTTGAACCGCTTAACAAGCTTTCTGGAAAGATCAATGATGATGAGATGAGGCAAATGAATTATGAGGTGAATGTGGAAGGAAGAAATCCAGCTGAAGTCGCAAGAGAATATTTGGAGAAAGAAGACCTACTATAGAATAGTAAAACTTGGGAACTGTTGAGTCCCAAGTTTTTTATTTAGTAATGAATTGCTATATATTATTTCTTTTATTTGTGAAAAATTGACAACCTTCTTGTCTCTTATTCGTATAACAATCATAGGAGGTGAGCAATTGTGCTATTAAATGTAAAAATAAAATCCGCAGGGTATGAAAAGGATGAAGCAACCATTCAACAGGTTGATTTTAGTATAGATAAAGGGGAGCTTATCGGTTTAATCGGTCCGAATGGCGCTGGAAAAAGTACGACTATAAAAGCGATTCTTGGCCTTCTGGAGTATAATAGCGGTGCAATTGAATTTATGGATAATGCCAGCTATTCCTACATACCTGAGCGGCCGGTATTTTATGATGAACTGACATTATGGGAGCATTTAGATTTTGTCGCTGCTGTGGAAGGGCTTGATGACCAAGCTTACCAGGAAAAAGCAAATAGATTATTAGAAAGCTATAAACTTGCTGAGCATGCCCATGAAATGCCTGCGAAGTATTCCAAAGGCATGCAGCAAAAAGCAATGCTCATCTTAGCGATGATTACCGAACCGGATGTCTATATCATTGATGAGCCATTTATCGGGCTGGACCCGAATGCGATGAAGCTATTTCTGTCATCCATTAAAGCTGAAAGAGAGCGCGGTGCAGCTATACTTATGTCCACACATGTTTTAGATACTGCAGAAAAAGTATGCGACCGTTTTATTATTATTCATAAAGGTCGCCTTCAGGCTGAAGGAACGCTTGATGGCATTCGAACACAATGCCAGCTGCCTGCCGGTTCTTTGTATGATTGTTTTCATTTCATTGCAGAAGGTAAAACGGATGAATAGCTGGAATGTCTTTTCAATAAGGCGAAGGAAGAACCGCAAGTATCAGTTCAAAGTATTCCGTTCAGTAGCTGATTGGACTGTAATTGTTTACATCCTGTTTCCAGCTGCAGTGATCATACTTTTCAATTATTTTTCTTATTGGAAAGATACTCCTGGCTGGATAGAATATCTTCCTTTTTCTCTCATTTTCTTTTTTATCTTCCTTTTATCCTGGCATGGAAATATACGAACGTATGTAGAAGAGGCCGATAAAGTCTTTTTAATAAAAAATAGAAGCCTTTTCTTGAATATGAAGAAATGGGCTTACGGACATACTATTTTTACCGAAACTTTTTCTTTATTAAGTTTATTTATATTTTTGCTCCCTCATTTGCTCAACTATTATCGGTTACAATGGCATGAATTGTTTTTGCTTTTTATTTTTTTTCTGTCATTGAATTTACTTATCATATTAATAAAATATTACGTGAAAATGATAGAGAAAAGATGGAAACAGGTTTTGATGTATACCATGGTTTTTATTCTTTTATCCGGATACACAATCCTAATCTTTCAATTATGGCAATCAGCGTTCATGCTGCCTATTTTTCTTCTATCTGTCAGTTTGCTTGCTGTAGCGATCATGTTAAGTTTTGCCTCCCTGCTTCGAATTGGATTTATCGAACATGAAATAAAAATCTATCAGGAAAATAGAACGCAAAATATTGAAATGATTTTTATGATAGCTCCTTAGATTGAAAAGCCGGTAATTTCAAAAAGAACAAAGCCGCTGTTCTTTAGAAAGTCAAAGCGCCTATTTAAACATCGCCATGCTGCAAATGGTTTTACTGAGCTATTTATAAAATCATTTATGCGCAGTTCCGCCTATTGGTTAAGCTTTCTGCAAATCATCTCTGTTTGTACAGCAGGTATAGTGGCCATCCCGCCAATGTGGGTGAAAATTAGTCTGTTCTTTATTTTTCTTATATGGATGAGTACTTGGCTGCAAAATGCATGGGATAGAATATTTTTTATGAATCCTCAAGGAAGGAAGTATTTCGAGCGGGATGAGTTTTATATTGCAAGAAAAAGAGCAGTAAGATATTTTCTGCTAATAGGATTAATGATTCTACTTCCTCTTGTTTTAACGGGAACATTCGTTTATTCTTCCTTCATATAATGCTGGATATATATGAGTATTGCGGGAAATGTTATAATAGCTATTAGACTTTTAAGTATCATTCTCAGGCACGGAAGAAACGTGTCGATTACATATTCAGGAGGTTTCGTAGGTTGGGACAAATTAATTGGCAAGAAGAAGTAATGAAAAGAAGAGATGATATCATTGCTGATACACAGAAGCTTCTTCAAATCAAAAGTGTATTAGATGATGAAAATCCGGAAGCGGATGCACCGCTTGGGAGAGGCATAAAAGAAGCGCTAGATTTTATGCTTAATCTTGGGCAACAGGATGGTTTTACTCCAAAAAATGTTGATAATCTTGCAGGCCACTTACAATTTGGCGAGGGAGAGGATATACTCGGAATTCTCTGTCATGTCGACGTTGTTCCAGAGGGTGACGGATGGACAAGTGACCCTTATGCTGCTGAAATTAGAGACGGGAAGATTTTTGCCAGAGGTGCGATTGATGATAAAGGGCCGACGATGGCCGCTTATTATGCAATGAAAATAATTAAAGAGCTGGGTCTTCCTGTTAATAAACGGGTACGCATGATTATTGGGACAGACGAAGAGAGTGATTGGCGCTGCGTCGATCGTTATTTTGAAAAGGAAGAGATGCCGACAATCGGATTTGCGCCTGATGCTGATTTTCCAATAATTTATGCGGAAAAAGGGATTGCGGATTATGATATCATCCAAGTTGACGGAGATGAAGCAGAAGTTGAAAATCCTCAAGCAGAGCTCGTTTTTTTCCAATCTGGCAGAAGGTATAATATGGTTCCTGATTTTGCGCAAGCCTCTTTGTTCATTAATTTTGAACCAACTGAAATCGTTCAAAAATATGCAGACTTTTTACAAGATAAAGGACTTGCAGGCAATTATTATATGGAGAATGGAGAGCTCATTCTGGAGCTTGAAGGTGTATCTGCACACGGGATGGAACCGAGAAACGGCAAAAATGCCGGGCTATTGATGGCGGATTTTTTAGCAGAAATTCAACTGAATGGAAAGGCTGCCGCATTTATTCAATTTACTCATAAGTATTTTGCCAACGATACAAGAGGGGATCATTTAGGCATCGCGTATTCAGATGATATCACTGGTGATTTAACCATAAATGTAGGAAAGCTGAAATACACAAAAGAAGAAGGCGGCAGTCTTGGATTAAATATGCGCTATCCTGTTACAACGGATATGGATGCAACGATGAGACAGCTTGAACATTCAGTGAAAGCGGAACATATGAGCATAGTAAATTTCGATGATTCAAAGCCCCATCATGTAGATAAAGATGAGTTTCTTATTCAAACCTTGCAAAAGGTGTATGAAGAACAAACGGGTGAAAAAGCGGAACTTCTTTCCATTGGCGGAGGCACCTATGCCCGCTCATTAAAGGCAGGGGTTGCATTTGGCGCACTATTCCCTGGAAGAGAGGATGTAGCTCATCAAAAAGATGAATACATGTATATTGCAGACTTATTAAATGCGACAGCTATTTACGCACAAGCCATTCATGAACTAACTAAATAATCTATTGTCAAATAGGCTTTATCTTGATAAGATAGCATCAAAGTTTAATGCTTTAAAGGAATTAAGTTATTATGAAGATTAAGGAGATGCAGGGGAAATGGAATTCGTCATATTAAATGGCAATATAATTAATCGTTCAGAAGCAAGTATAGATATTGAAGACCGCGGCTACCAATTTGGCGACGGTGTATACGAAGTGATTCGTGTTTACAACGGAAAGATGTTTACTGCACAAGAGCATTTAGAGCGTATTTTATTGAGCGCAAAGAAAATCGGGATGGAAATTACTTTTACTGTTGAAGAAATGAAAACTCTTTTAGCTGAATTGATTCAAAAAAATAATGTTCAATTAGGAACGATTTATATGCAATTCTCAAGGGGAGTTTCACCACGTAACCATCCATTTCCAGTGCCGGCTGTGCCGCAGAGCTTTGTTGCGTATACGAAGGAAATTGTGCGCCCGCTTGCCAATCTTGAGAATGGAGTAAAAGCAATCTTAAAAGATGATATTCGCTGGCTGCTTTGTGATATTAAAAGTTTAAATTTACTTGGCAACATAATGGCTAAGCAAGAAGCTGTTGCTGCAGGCTGCTATGAAGCTATTCAGCATCGCGGTGATATTGTAACAGAAGGAAGCTCTTCAAATATCTCCATTATTAAAGATGGCAAAATGCACACCCATCCTGCAGATAATTTAATTTTAAACGGAATTACAAGAAGGAAAATCATTGAAGTATGTGAAAAAGGGTCTATTCCTTATGTCGAAGCTGCGTTTACACTCGCTGATCTTGAAAATGCGGATGAAGTATTTTTATCCAGCACAACTTCAGAAATTACGCCAATCGTGGAAATTGACGGTAAGCAAGTGGGCAATGGCATGCCAGGACCAGTAACAAAGAAAATTCAAGTATTATTTGATAAGGAAATTGAAACAGAATGCGGAAGTTTAAAAGCAAATATGAAGTAAAGTGTAAACAGGGTGCCTTAAAATGGGCACTCTGTTTTTTTTTGATGAAGAGAGGCGCAAAAAGTGTGCGGACTAACGCAAAAAAGGAGGGAGGCGCAAAAAGCATACGAGTTGACGCAAAAAAGAGAGAAGAGGCGCAAAGAGTGTGCGGACTGACGCAAAAAGG
>NZ_PISD01000010.1 GCF_002835735.1 Cytobacillus horneckiae
CCTGGCTGTTCCGGTTCTGGCTGCTCTAATTCGACAATTGTAATCGAGCTTTCATCGAAAGCTAGTTGAAGCTCATGATCCATTCCATAGCTCATCGACATTTTAATATTTGTCGGAGTAGATAAACTATCAATCACAAACCTAATATTTCTTGAATTATCTTCCACATTGTCGCTAATAATTTCAACGTCTTGATAAGCTCCGTTTACTTGTGTTTGAAACTTATTAATAACATGCCTAGCTCCAAGCTTGAAAGAAACACTATGTTTACCATCCTTCACAACTAAAGTGGCAGGCTTTGAAAAATAGGCTGCCCATCCGCTCGGAGCAGGCTGACCATTGTAGATCACATCATAGTTGATTGTATATTCTCCATTTGGAAGAACCTCTGCAGCTTGTGCTTGATGTGGTGCAATATTCTGGATAATTCCTAAAGCAAAAATAAAAAGTGCGACGATTGCTTTAAAGGTTTTTTTCATTTTTATCCCCTTTTAACCGTAATTTTACGAATTAATACAGCACTAGACCCGATTAATAATGCCAACAGGATGTAAAGATTTGTTGTGTCACCAGTTTCAGGGTTGGGCACGGTGCCGTTTGCGCTATTACCGCCTTCACTATTTCCTGACACAGCTGCAGCATCATCTTTATCTTTACTTTTACTGTCGTTATTTGTTTGAGCGGTTTCAATCACCTTCATGCTTCCTTCATTAAATGAAAGTCTGATAGAATACCAATGATCATATGAAGCATCCGCAATGACGTGAATTTTTGCATTAACTGGACTCGAGATAGAGTCTACTGCAAATTGAACCGTTTCATTTTCCCCATTTTGAGAAACAGTTGTTACATTTTTCAAGCTTCCTGCTGACTCAACTTGGAACTCTTTAATCATTGAGCTTGTTGTTGTTAATTCCACCAGCGTTTGCCCATTCTTTACAGTCACCTTAGCAGGTTTAGCAAAATAGCCGTCTGCCATAGATGCCGAACCGCTATCAGGCTTGATGACGGAATATGGAACACTATAGCTTCCATCTGCCAGCTGCGCGGATGTATGTATAGTTGGCGCTAAAAAAAGAAATAAGCCAAATAGCATAGCTAAACATGAACGAAATGTTGTATTCTTATTCAACTCTTAAATTCCTCCTTCATAAATGATTATCATTCTCAATTATATTGAAATAAAAAAACTTATTATCATCCTATTAAATAAGCCTTCTCCATCTAATTGATTATCATTCTCAATATTATTCAAAAAAAATAATCCTCTTGCAATCCTCCTCTTTCAAAAATCATCTAGGTAAATAGGATGACACACCTTACGAATCCAATTGTAATTGATAATGATTATCATCGTCAATAGTTTTTCACACTTTCCCCACATTTTTTAAAATAAATTAAAATTTGCCAACACTTTACCTCTCTTATCCGTTATCTATATGAAGCTGATAAAATAAAGCATTATGTATCGAAAATGGGTGATTTCATTGCAAACCATGTATGAAGATTTAAAAGCTGATTTGCGGCGCTTTGCTCTCTCTATTGCCAGCCATCAGCAAGATGCACACGATTTAATCCAAGTAGCCTTGGAAAAAGCATTATTTGTCGAAGATATAGAAAGCTGGCCTCGCTATAAACAAAAAGCATGGTTTTATCGGGTAATGAAAAATCATCTTATCGACGAGCGCCGAAAACATCAACGTGAAATGGAATGGGATGAAATGATGGATTTAACTCTACCTTCAGGAACCATTAGTGCACTGGAAATGGTTGATTTATTAAAACGATTGCCGGAAATCCAAAGTGATATTGTCTTTAAAAAATATTGGGTTGGCCTAACGAGTAAGGAAATTGCCGAAAATCTCAACATTCCAGCTTCGACAGTCAGATATCATTTATCAAAAGCGATAAGTGCTTTAAGAAATTATCTTGAGGAGGAATAATTATGGGACAGCGTATTGGAAATATCGGATTATTAAACATAATGAACGCAACAGAAGAAAGTATTAAAAAGATTGACTATATAGAAAATGTAGGTACGCTAATGTATTCACCCAATAATGCACATTTATTAACAAGCTTGAGCATTGGAAATATTGGCGAATCGATTTCTGTAGAGAAGGACTATCAAGTAACAAATGGAATGATTTCATTGGATGCTGCATTTTTACAGGCTGTTAAAGAACCTCTCTCGATCCTTATTAATGGAGCTATTATCATCAACGAGGATGTTACAGCTGATTTACTGAAAACAGCTGAGATTCAAATCATTACCAATGGAGTCATCTATTCTCCACCGCATCTAAAAGGGGCTGTGCAGACGAAAATGAAAAAAACTTCAGGTACTATACTTACCTACGAAGGAAAAGAACCAAGACCTGAAATAGGGAAAGTAACGATTAATAACAGTTATCTTCAATCCCTTTCAGGAAATGAAAACATCATCGTCAACGGGGTACTCACTATGGATGAAATGCTTGATATGGATATGTTTGCTGAAAAACTAAACCGCATAGACGTCAACGGGGTTGTTGAACTTTACGAACATCAAAATGCCTACTTTACGAATAAAGGACTTGTTAACGGATCAAAAACAATCATTCCTAATGGGTATAAGCATATTAAATCAATGCGATCGCTTGACCGCCATTCTATTCGGCGTTTTAAAAGCCAATCTATTTTTACAAAAAAACCAATAGTACTCGAGAAAGATATTACGAGAGAGATGTATGCGAACGCCTTTCAATTTATCCATACAACGTCCTATATTGTATGTCATGAAGAAATTGAAGATTTAGTTTTTGAATCACTTCATAATTTTGAAAATGAAGTTTATATCTACCATGAAAACATGCGGTTTATTAACGAAGAGCAATGGGGAAAAATGGATTTCCAAATGTTAGATGATGGAACAACGCTGATTGTCGAAAAGGAATTAACGATTACGGCTGACCTTAGCATCGATGATTGCAAAAAAATCGATAGTATTATTCTGCTAGGAGAAATTCATGTGCCCAATTCCGAAGTAAAAGCTGTTTTACAAAAACATATAAAGGTTTTTAATGGTCTAATAATTGATGATTCACTTACAAATGAAACAGTAGAAATAAGAAATATTGGGGAGCTAACATTATAGAAAGGAGCAGTGTGATGGAGCATCCATACATGCTTGAAATTGCTAAACAAAAGGCTCAAGAGATGATTGATTCCGCTTCTTCTCCTAACTCGTATATTGAATTTCCATTTGAGCCCCATCGTCAGCCAAGGACAATTTGGGATGTGCCTGGATATAAAAAATTATTTTCATCATATAGTATTTCAATTATCGGACAATGGTTTGATATGGTTGCATTAATGGTAGTATTTGGTTATATTTGGGACGCGCATCCATTTATGCTCGCTTTAATTCCGGTAGCATATGGAGCACCCCAAGCCTTGCTGTCGCAATTCGCTGGCGTACTTGTTGACCGCATCAATAAAATCAGGCTGATGGCATTCGCTGATGCGGTTTCCGTACTATTAACTGTAAGCTTGTATTTTGCTGGTTCTCCATGGACTGCCTTAATTCTGCTTGCCATCCGAGCTTCAGTGAATGTTGTACATTACCCGGCACAAGCCAGTCTTATTCGCGAATTGATTCCTGACTCCATGCGGATCAAAGCGATTACATGGAATGGCGGAATCAACCAGGCGGCGAAGATTATCGCCCCTCTAGCCGGAGGTGCATTGCTCTCACTGTTTCCTGCTAAAAATCTATTATTGGTAACTGCGGCAGCATTCTTTATTTCAGCTTGCTTGTTGGTTTCACTGCAAAGGCAAATCCACTTAAAGAATAAAGCGCTTAATTTAACAGAAAATCAGCTTACCTTTATGCAGCAATGGCGGATTGGCTGGAAAAGTGTTGTCACGAACAGGATCTTAGCCATGACTGTCTCACTCTCATTATTAGGGATGATTGTTATTCAACTGGTGGATGCCCAATTCCCTGCTCTTTTCCGTGATATTGCGCCAAACAATCCAGAGTTTATGACTTGGATTATTTCAGCAATTGGCACAGGGTCAATTAGCTCTATGTATGTGCTCAATCGCTTAAAGGAATTTAAGCAATTGAGTTGGTGGCTATGCAGCTCACTCGTGCTAATTGGCATCGGATTCACCGGAATCGGTCTACTGCAGGCTGGCTTTGCAATCGGCCTCGCCATTCTATTAGGAGTATTGTGCGGTATTGGCTGCGGCATATCAATTATTATATCTAATTATGTGATTCAAACAGTCCCAGAAGCTGATCATGTCAGTACAATTGCAGGAATATTCCAAACTTTAATGAGTACTTCAGTATTTGTTTCCCCATTAATTGGCGCTGCAATAATTCAATTAACGAGTGTTCGTGCCGCATTTATCAGTTGTGGAACATTGCTGATTTTATTTGCGGCTGTACCGATTTTATTTAAAAAACGCCAACCGTCATTATTGAGGCAAAATTCTATTTAGAGCAATCACGGCACTTTTAAAAGTGCCGGATTTTATTTTGATATTTAAGCAGAACATTTTTTCAATTTTTCTATGTTAAACACTTTATCAACAACATGCCAGTCTAAACTGACCTCCACACCTTCAATATAACCATCAATAATCACCATCGTTTTATAAAAATAGGCTCATTCAATCCCCCACTCCCCTTTTAAATTGACCTTATTATAGTTTTCATTACTTAAAAAAGGGTAAATAAAAATTGAAGTTTCTAACAGGAGTGACTACGATGCTGAATAGGAGTGAAAAGCGCTTAATTATCCATGATTTGCTATATTTAAAAAATTTAAAATCAAGACTTCCATACGGGAGCAAGGAAAAAATTGATACACTGAATGAAGAAATCTCCTTCATCGAAAATATTATTCAATTGCACAATATGACACAGAAAGAGATTCAAGGATATATTTCATTTTTGCAATCCAATCAAAACAGAGAATATTATTATGAGTAAAAGATTTAGAAGTTTTTTTCGTCGTAGTCTTTATATTCATCACACTACAAAATATGATTATTTAATTCCTCAATTCGTTGAGGTTTTTTTTATTCATTAATATTTTCTAAATTCGTTAAATTTTCTAACAATTATATTGACAATCGTTAACATTATGATAATATTTAAAACATTGTATTGTATATAAAACTATCTTTCTTGAAGTTTTAATTAGGCAATACTTAAGCCATTTCTAAATGGTTACTTAGAAACGATAAAATAATATGATAAGGAGATTTCTACTATGAAAAAACTATTTTCCTTGCTTTCCGCATGCCTTTTATTTTTAGTCCTTTCTGCATGTGGAACAAACAGCTCTTCTGGTGCAAATAATGGAGAGGCAACACCGATTACATTTGCAGAACCTGCTAGAATCCTTTCATTTGCTCCGCTATATGTTGCTATTGAACAAGGCTATTTCGAAGAAGAGGGCATTGATGCCAAAATCGCATCCGGAGGCGGTGGCTCACAAGTAATCGCGACTGTTTTATCTGAAGATTCCCAATTCGCAATCAGCGCTCCCCGCGCTATGCTTTCTGCTATCGAAGCAGGAGAAGATTTGGTAGCTATCCAAGGGCTTAACTCTGCCTTAACCTACGAGGTTGCTTTTTCTAAAAAATTCATGGAAGAAAAGGAATTAACGAAAGATTCATCTTTAGAGGATAAAATGGCTGCTTTAAACGGTGCTACTATCGGCTCTAACCAAGTCGGGGATTCAGGAGATGTGTATCTGAGATACCTGATGGAAAAATATGGACAGGACCAAAAAACGCTAGAGACAGTAAAAATGGATGGAACTGGAGCTAAAGTCGGCGCGATGCAGGAAGGAATTATTGATGGCGGCATTGCCTCTGCCCCATTCTCTGCACAGGTAGAAGCGGAAAATGGCGGACTATTAGCCTTTAGACTAAGCGATGAGGATATGTATGCTGAACTTGCATGGGAAATCGTTTTTGCTAAGCGTGATTATATTGAAGAAAACCCGGAATTGGCTGCTAAAGTGGTGAAAGCTTTAGGTAAAGGAATTGAATTTACGAGAGAAAACCCTAAAGAGGCTGGTTCTGCAATCGTTTCTTATTTTGAAGGAGTAGATGAAGAAATACTGCAAGCTTCATTAAAAGGATTAAAGCCCACTTATGTCGGTTACGGTGAAATGACACAAGCCGCTTGGGACAATGCCCAAGATCCTTTAGTGGATTTAAGTGACATCTCAGGAGTTCCAACTAAACATGATACAACAGAGGATGTTCTTTGGACAAACAGCTTTATTAAAGAGGCTTTCTCTAAATAATTCATAAGGAAAGGATGATTCTTATGGCATCTGCTGCAGCCAGCAACCCAAAATTACAAAGCCAATTTTTAGACGTTACCTATGTAAACAATAAAACAGGCAGCGAAGTGATTGCACTAAAAAATATTAATCTCACAATTGAAGAAGGGGAATTTATTTGTATTGTAGGTCCATCAGGTTGTGGTAAAACTACTTTTTTAAATACGATCATCGGATTTATAAAACCGAGTAATGGATCAATTCTTTTAGATAACAAAAAAATTGAGGGGCCTGGGCGCGATCGTTCAATGGTTTTCCAATCACCCAGCCTGCTGCCTTGGAGGAATGTGAAGGATAACGTCATGTATGGGGTAGAACTGCAAAAAAGAGTCACATCCGAAACAAAAAAAATCGCATTAGAATATATTGAAATGGTTGGTCTTAAAGGGTTTGAAAATCATTTTCCTCATGAATTATCAGGAGGGATGCAGCAGCGTGTTAATTTAGCACGGGCATTAACTGTCGACCCCTCACTTTTACTATTAGATGAACCATTTTCTGCACTTGATGCTCAAACTCGTGAATTCATGCAACAGGAACTATTGCGCATTTGGAGTGAAACTAAAAAAACAAGTATTTTTATTACTCACCAAATAGATGAAGCTGTCTTTTTAGCTGATAGAGTCTTTGTGTTCGGTGCCCGCCCTGGACATTTAGTAGATGATATCAAAATACAATTAAACCGTCCTCGTGCGTTAAAAATTAAAAGAGAACCTCAATTTTTAAAATATGTTGATCATATTTGGGGGTTAATTGAACATGAATCATCTAAGCAAGGATTTGAGGTGGAGTAGAGAATGAAAAAAGACGAAACGATAACCCTCGGTAAATTTAAACAAACAAAGAAGAAAATCTCTAATTCACAGAGAAATTTTATGATAAGTACCTTTTCAGTCATCGCCTTTTTAATTTTATGGGAAGTCTGCTCATATTATAAACTAGTGAACCCTTTATTTATCAGCTCGCCCTTAAAGATTGTCGAGGCAGCGGGAGCATTATTTGTAGATTCGGCGTATTTGAATCATATTGGCGTAAGCACCTATGAGTTTGCGATAGGATTTCTTTTCGCACTCATAATCGGCATACCGATTGGCATTTTTGCTGGCTGGAATCAGATTTTTAACGCTATTATTAACCCGTTCGTATCTGCATTGTATGTAACACCAAAGGTAGCATTGCTTCCTATTATTATCATTGCTTTTGGCATAGGAATCACTTCAAAAATTGTCGTTGTGTTTTTAATGGCGTTTTTTCCTATCGTCATGAGTGCCCAAAAGGCAATGAGCACGCTTGATCAAAATTTAATTAAGGCTGCACGAAGCTTTACTGCATCGGAGTTTCAAATTTTCAGGACCATTGCCCTCCCTTCAACAGTCCCTTTTTTGCTTAATGGAATCCGAATTGGATTAGGACAAGGATTAATAGCCATTGTTGTAGGCGAAATGTACGCATCAACAGCTGGAATTGGCTATCACTTAACACATGCCGGACAAAACTTAAAAACAGCTGAAATGTTTGTCGGTGTTGCAGTCATCGCTATATCTGGTGTTATTCTTACAGGAATGATTGGGTTAATCGAGAAAAAGTTCTCTTCTTGGAAGCCTGAATGAGTGAAGATTAATGGGCGATCTTTCTAACAGTTACTTCTTAAAATAAATGAGCTGCCATTTAGACAGCTCATTTATTTTTCAAGCCCATGAACAATCATTTATATATCCTGAGCTATGCACGTAAGGTTCTCCGCGGTATAGGCGACCTCTTGAAAACTTTTTCCTAATATGTTAATCACTTCTACAATATCAGTAATCTCATTTTTAATTTTATTATTTTGCAGCATCGTATCTTCCATTGTTTTGACGATTTGTTCAAAATGACCCTCAGTTGACTTCATATAAATATGGCCATTTTCCACATCTTCACTTACCTTCTCCAATGATTTAGTCAGCTTATCTATTTGATCATTCGTATTAACAATAAGAGAGGACACATTTTCTACTGACTTTTTCGTTTGATCGGATAATTTGCGGACCTCACCTGCTACGACAGAAAAGCCTCTGCCAGCTTCACCCGCTCTTGCCGCTTCAATTGCAGCATTTAATGAAAGCAGATTCGTCTGATTAGATATATCTGTTACAATCTCAGTAATATCTTGCATTTGCCCTAACACTTCCAATAGCCCTTCTATATCCGTTTTAATATCTTTTACTGAATATTGAATATCAGACATAACTAACACTTGCTTATGAATATGGCTTTTTCCGTCCTCTGCATTCTCTTTAGCATGCATTGAATAATCCGTGCCTTTTTCTGCATGGATAACTACCTCATTAGACTGTGCAATTAACTCCTGAAAGGATGCATTCGTTTCTTCAGAAATAGCTGCTAGATTTTCAGTCTCTGCCGCAACTGCACTGCGAACCATGCTTTTTTGACTTTCAATCTGCGATTTTAGCCGTTCATTTTCAGCATCATAGGCTTCCAAAACTAATTGCTGTTCTAGATTCAAGATTTTTGTAACTGCTTTTATTGTCTGAAAATCTGTTTTTTTATCTATCGGCAGCTCTTCAATGATTTCCAATAAAGATAGCTGCAAGTCTTGAAATGCACACATATACCATTTCGTTTGCAGTCCGATTTTCAAATGAATATGAGCGATTTTTAATCGCTTTTCAAAATAATCGTCATTGACAACTCCGTCAAACATTTCAATAATATGTTGCTTAAGCGTCTTTTTTAACTTGTCTATAGAACTATGACGATTGATTATTTCCAGCAAGGAAGCTTCATAGTGCAGGTTTTCATAAAACCTCTCAACGACATCATCTATTTTCGCCATTACGTATGGCTGCAATGCTTTTATATATTGTAAATCTTCTATTGTAAGATGAATCATTTTTAATTGCCGTTCCACATCTATCCGTGTAGATAGAATAATTTCTCCGTCGTTCTTATCTATTTTTAACCCTATCGCTTGTTCTTTCTGCTTTGCGAAAAACATAAAAATTCCCCCGATAACAATTATATATAGGTCGATTATACTATATAAAAACATGAAAACAGCAAAAATTTGTGAAGATAAGGTGAGAGAAATTACCTATTTCTTCTTATTGGGAGAATTTGTTGTTATGGCTAAGCAATCCTTCTTACCAAACATTATTTTCAAAAATACCGCTAACTATAAAAATTATTTAAAACGCTGATCTATCTCAACACGAAAATATTCATTAACTAAGTCAGTGTATTTCTCATATATAGGACGTATTGTACCAATATCACTTGCGATGATTTCACACCCTCTATCATCATAAATGTAAAAAATAACATTGTTCGTGAGATTGATAAAGAATACATCTGGATGATATAGACGATAAGGATTATGCAATCTTGGTTTCAACACTGGAAAATCTTGGTTACAAATAGCTTTAATAAGTAACGGATAACGAATATCCTGTTTGCAACATTGTAACGAAAATTGGGAGGTACAATAGTCCTCCGTATTTTCTTCATCATCAAACATATAAGGAAGCATTTCTTGTTTTAAACGAAACCGAACATCTTTATTTTGTATATAATGACGATAGACCATCATTTTCTTTTTGCTTTTTCTTACAAAATCCTTGTTTTGATAGACATTTGTTACTAAAAGAATTTTATCTTCTGCTGAGAAAAGATCATTAAAAAGTGAGATGGCCTGGGTATATACTCTGTTAAAATAATCAGGATTTAGCTCTGTTTCATTTTTGAATTGATATAGGTCTCTAGCTAAGTCAAAATGAATACTTATATTCGATTGATAATAAAGACTAGGCTTCAATACAAGTCCAGGGAAAGTAGTATTTATATATTCTTGTAATTCCATTCGTTTGTCTCCAATCTATCATCCCATTTTGCCTATACGCTAAAAGCGAATAGCCTAACGCAAGTCAGCTCATAATTTCCTGCTTTTTTCACCTGATTTAATAATAATATTTATGAAAGTTGAACTACCACTTTCAACATGGTTCTCTATATTGGATACATCTATATCTGTGGCTATTTTCACGGTTTTTCTCTCATTTCCTTTTAAGTTTACAACATAAGGGGCATGATTGTTCATGAGCGAAACCATTTGCACATCATCTTCGAAAGAATATTTTTCATAGAATTCAATGTTGAATTGGACATCCTCTCTACTGTGATTTTCAAACAAAAGCTCACATTCACCACTTAATGTTGATTCATCGTTCATATCAAAATGACAGCTGCTCTCATCACGCTCATAAGAAACTGCATAAATACCTGATGCAATTGTTTTCTGAAACGAACTTGCGATAATTGATGGTGCAAAAAGTGCTAGAATGATAGCAATCAAAACAACACGGACATGAAATTTATTCACGGATTTGCTAAGGAAAAATATAGCTGAAATCAATAATGCTAAAGAAGCCATACCGACATAATACCATCCATTAACAGATTGAACAGGAATATTCAATACCGATGCAACTGTCTCACCATAAGGATTTTCGTGTGGAAAAGGGAAGTTTAATGCAATAGCTGCAATGAAAAGAATAAGTGCTAGATAGTACAGTTTTTTATTTTTTATCATATCAATCACCTCCATTACTAAATATCATGCAAAATATTCGCCTAATTTATTGATTCTATGGTAAATGAAATTTTTACCTATCCGCAAGATCATTTTACTAAAATACTCATTTAATCTAAAGTTTTCCATAAAAAGGAGGCCTATCTTTTATAGATATGCCTACTACAGTTAATTATTTTATTTCATGTGAAGATATATAACAACTACAGGATCAATACATCTTAGGCGGTTCCTCTAACCAACCTTTTGACATCATTAGTTTTGCACCTTTTAATAAAAATTCATATGTATCCTTGCCAAGCACTGCTGTTTTCGTCAATACATCATTCCTCAGAATAAAACTTTCGCTGAAACCTTGGGCACCTAGACTAAATCCTCCTAGTAAAAATGCACAATGTATCATCATTTTTTCAGAAAAAGGAGCTTCTGTTGAATTTGTAACCGTACCACCTGGTGTAGCCGGTGGTTTTATATTACTTTCAAGTAACAAATCCTCCGTAGACCTAACAATTTCTTTCGATAATTCTTGCCCTATTGTGAAATATTTCCTTACTTCCTCGTCTTTAGAGCATTGAGAAAAACCCTTCATTAATTGCATGCCAGTTATATTAGTCTCAATAGTATGGTACAGTATTCCAAATTCAACAGTATTTATATCTCTTTTATGGCCAAATATATTTGTTCCTTTCATATATGATTTATTATGGATATAATCAACTGTTTTAGGCATAAGAGTGTAGTTTGGACGAGAAAGGTAATCGTTTTCTATAAGATACGTTGTGAAATAATCATAATATTCTTGAGTTATATTTGTTAGTTTCCTATATAACTGGATAATATCTCTACGGTAAGCTGTAGTCATATGCAACACATAACTGCCCATACTAATTTCTTTTAGCACCCTGCAAAGCATAATATCAAAACCATTTTCATATAACTGCGGAGCATCTAAATGAACATCTTCTTTAGTAAATCCGTTTGGGATTACTGCTCCTTCTTCTGCAAACATTTGTATGATTTCGGTAACCATTTGTTGAAGTTTATCTCGCAAATCAGACATTAAATCCCTAGCTTCCTGATCAACCGATTTTTCAATAAAATAATCCAGTACACGAATAATCATAGTTTTACTCTGAAATGTCATCCATAGAGCACCAAGTTCAGCTGCACTCATTTTTTCTTTATCTAACATTGAAATTTTCCTCCTCTAAATTCTCTAGTTATAAATTTCCACAAAAATTTTTTTCTATGCAAAAACTTAGTATGGTGTTTTTATAAATAGTTTTAAAATACAAAAATTTCAGTTATTAATTGAAATGGTCAAAAGTTACAGGTTTCAAACGGATTGAGGATATTAAAAAACAATCTTTAAGTATAAAGGACTGCAGTAGCTGAAGTGAAATTCAAAATCATCACAACAGAATTATGAGGTGGGTCAAAATTTTGATAATTTAGCCGAATTAACGAGGGAATTTTATCGCTAAATCCACTGATTTAATAGGATACGAATTCACTTTCAAAGACCGATTGATTATAAGCATAGACACCATAAAAAATTGTCTCTTTTAGAATAAACATACGAGGATAAAATAATAGATATAAATTTAATATTATTCTTCTCCACATAAACTCCAGATAACTTATTTATAATATTCTAAGGGGTGAAATAATGAGGAAATATAAAATTCTTGTTATAGAAGATGATCAAGAGATTCAGGAATTAATTAAGCAGTTTTTACTGACACAGCATTACACTGTTGAGGTGGCGTCAGATGGATTAGACGGAATGAAACTTTTTAATAAACAATCATTTGACTTAATTCTATTAGATGTTATGATGCCTAACCTTAATGGGTTTGAAGTCGCTAAAATGATTCGTGCACAATCGAAGTTACCTATTATCATTCTAACCGCTTTAGAGGAAGAACAGGATCAAATGAAAGCTTTTGACCTAGGTATTGATGATTATATTACCAAGCCTTTTTCTTTTCATGTTTTGATTAGACGTGTTGAGGCAGTATTGAGACGAACTTGTGAATCAAGTACTTCTAATCACTTAATATTCAAAGAAATACATATGAATTGTGATGCATATAAGGTCTATATAAATCATGTCGAAATACCTGTAACAACAAAAGAATTCGAGTTGCTACAACTGCTGCTTAAAAACGTAAAAAAAGTGCTTACAAGAGAAAATATTATTGAATTAGTTTGGGGATATGATTATTGCGGAGAAACACGAATTATCGATACACATATTAAAAACCTACGTAAAAAGTTAGATATACCTTACATAAAAACAGTAAAGGGAATTGGGTACAAGATAGATGATTAATGTTTTAAAGCGCATTAAGATGAAGAAAATTACCTTAAAACTCTTTTTGATTACATCTACAATTTTATTAGGATTTGCTTTCATTATTTATTTATCGTTATACTTCTTTCTTCCTACGTTTTATAATCAATATAAAACCAATCAAATTCAAACTGGGATAGAAGAATTAATTAACGATTCAAGGGATCTGAATCTCCGTAATGCAATACCACTTATTGATGACTTTGCAAGAAAAAATAATGCAATGATTTATCTACAAAATGGTGAGGGTTATATTATTTATTCTCCCTTGTTATCATTTTTTGAAGGTAGCAGCACAACACCTCCAAATGTAAAACTTGATAAAACAACGCCTTTTGGCGATTCAAATCATCCTGTCAATTCATATGAGGTTACAACGCCAATTCAATTTCAAGATGTTACGCTAGATTTGATAGTTTCTGTAAACTTCCCGCCAATTGATGAAGCTTCAGAAGTATTAATCCTTTTCCTTCCTTATATTAGTATCATTGTAATCATTATTGGTGTAGGTAGTGCCTATTTGTATTCAAGATTTATTACAAGACCTCTTATTTACATTAATCAAGGCGCTCAAAAAATGGCGGATCTCGATTTTTCTGAAAAAATCGAAGTTCATTCGAATGATGAATTAGAAGAGTTATCCAATAGTTTAAATAATTTATCATTTAATCTTCAACAATCTATGCTTGATTTAAAAAAAGTGAATCAAGCTTTAAAAACTGATATTGAGAAAGAAAGAGAATTAGAAAAAAAGCGTAGAGATTTCTTTGTAATCGTTGCACATGAATTAAAAACCCCATTAACAGTAATGAAGGGGCATATAGAAGGAATGTTGTATCGTATCGGACCATATAAAGACCGGGATGCTTACTTACAAAAAAACTTTCAAACCATTCGGGAAATGGAGCAATTGGTTCGAGAGATTTTAAGCATGTCCAAATTAGAACAACATACATTTAAATTACGAATAGATGAAGTTAATCTGGCAGAGTTAATTAATTCCGTCACAAATAGTCTCAACTTTTTTGCTTCTGAAAAAAATATTCAAATTATTAAACAAATTGAGTCTCCTATTTTTGTAAATACGGATCGTGTCCTTTTAGAAAAAGCCCTTAAAAACATTATTCATAATGCGATTATGTATACTCCTCAAAACCAAAATGTGTGTATCACTTTAAGTCACAGCTATAATCAAAATAATGTTCATATTCGGGTGATGAATACAGGGGTAGAAATCAAAGAAGAAGATCTCAAACATTTATTCGAACCATTTTATCGCATTGAAAAATCAAGAAATAGAAATACTGGGGGCAGCGGTTTAGGATTATATATTGTGAAGCAAATTTTCAATACTCTCTCTATTAGATATTCGCTGAAAAACACTGAGAAGGGAGTAGAATTTATGTTTATAATACCTCTAACTAAAAAGTGAGCTTTGTGATTTACTTTTTTGAACCTTTAAAAATAGAGTACTCCGAGGATTACCTCAAGAAAATATTCAGCCTGTAGTCAATTTTGACTACAGGCTGAATTTAATTACATAATTTATCTTTACTCATGCATAATTAAATGCTCCATCCTACTTGATGATCTGTATATTCTATTTAATCTATATCGTTAGAGGATAGAAATTTTTTGCATTGGATGCAATCGATTGTATTTATGTTGCAAAATTGAATTTTCTTAAACTCAATGGGTGTAATATTTGAGGAAAAATTAAGTTTATACCCACAATAAGCATGATTCCAGTCTTTTACTATATGTCTAATTGTGTTTTTTCTATTCAATACTGTTGGAAAATACATATTACATTCCTCATTTCGTTTATATTTTATAAATTATTAAAGAGGCTTAGCCTGCCCCTCCACTTTTCCGCCTTCATGATCTCCATCTTGATTAGGAGGAAGTATTTCTTCCGGAACACCTTCGAGATTTCCATTATCCGGAAAATGCACACCAGGAATATCTTTCAATAAGTCTTGCTGTTCGTCTGGTTCTTTTTGATTTAGACCAGTATTGTATCCTATGATCACGCCTAATAATAACAATGCTGTCAATAAGATAACGGAAATTACTATTTTAATAAACATCTTCTCATCCTTTTTATTGTTCTGATTTGTTCTCTAATTATCTATGCATAGCACCGTTTCCCTTGGTAGAATCTATTATTATTTCCTATTTAACTGTTTGATTACTAACTTTCTTTTCTCAAGATAAATCGCTTTATCTGACTGTCTAGCCACAGCCTCTGAGTGAGTGACAACAATAATACACTTATTCTCTTCATGAGCAAGTTCTCTAAATAGCTCTATAATTTCATTAGAAGTTTCTTGATCTAGATTTCCAGTAGGTTCATCTGCAATTAATAAATCTACATTACAAGATAATGCTCTAGCAATGGCTACGCGTTGCTGCTGACCACCACTAAGTTGCAGTACCTTTCTTTTTGATTCTTCTTCTGTCAATCCTACCTTTTCTAATAACTCAAGCGCTCGCCCTTTTTTATCTTTTACATCCACACATGTAATTTCCATAGCTGTGACAACATTTTGAAGAGCAGTCATATACGTAATGAGATTATATGATTGAAAAATGATTGAGACATTTTGGTTTCGATAGTTATCAAGCCCTATCTTCTTTATATCGTTTCCTTTGAATACTACCTTTCCTCCACTTGGTCTATCTAATCCACTAGCTAAACTAAGAGCTGTCGTTTTTCCCGATCCCGATGGTCCTAAAATCGTATAAAAATGACCTGATTGAAAAGCAAAATTTACATTATCAAGTATCGTTATTTTTTTATTATTACTTTTATAGTAGTAATTAAGGTTTTCAAACTGTAAAACTGTTTCCATTTCCATCCCCCTACTCATCTTTTAATAAGATTTCTTTTGGATTTAACCTTAGAATCGATAATGCTGGAATAATTGTCGATAAGATTGCGATTAAAAATCCTACTATACCTAATTGCATCATATCCTGAAATGTGACCTTTACATCAATATTGTCAATAGGCTCTACATCTTTGCCTTGATCAGGATCCTCTCCAAAAAACATCATGGTGTTACCTCCGTTACTTTGCTCGTGTTGCTGTTCTTCATAAGCAGTAATTTCTTTCTCTAATAAACTATCTCCCATTTTTTGAGCTACAGCTTCACCTGTAAAGATAGAGAGGCTAAATGCTAAAATAGCGATACATACCACTTCTACTAACAGTTGTCCAATTAATTTCCCTTTTTTCTCTCCAATTGATAAAAGTATCCCTAATTCTTTCCGGCGCTCTTTTATCGTTAACATAATGATAAGACCTAAGATAATTGAACCAGTAATGGAAACTAAATAAATGATCCATTTTGAAGTAGTAGCCATGTTCTCGATTGGGCCAATCATTTTTTTGTATAATGTATCATGGGCATCCATTTTAAATAGCTCAAAATCAATATCTGTTTTCTTTCCTTCTTCTTTAAATGCTTCGATATTTTCTGGATCGTTTAAGTAATAAATTGCTTTATCAATGCCTGTAGCCTGTTTATCTTTACTTGCAGTGATCTCCTTAACTGATTCATAGGGCACATAAATTTTGTTTGCTGGATGAAACATTGGCGGTGCTACATCATTTTGACTAGACATATCTGATGTTTCATATATTCCTATTACTTCTAATTTTAATGTTGAAGAGCCCTCTGCATTTTGAATTTTTATCTCATCACCGATTGCTATATCATTATGTTCTGCCAATTGTTTTTCAATTAAGGCGACTTTTTTACCTTTGTCCTCATCTGTTATAGGGTCTCCCTCAACTACTTTCTCGATTCCTTCAGCAAATTCTTTCATTAATTCAGAGCTTTTCACACCGCTAACGGCTAAGTCTGGCATTTGCATTTCGCCTTGGCCACCGCCTATGGCCCCGCCAACCGCGCCTTCATTTTGTTCAGCATTTATGGGATTGAAGCCATCCGCAACTCCGTTTTCCTCTTTTATATAGTTGTAGTTTTTAACATAGTCAGATTTAGCTAACTTATCTGCTTCCTCCGTTAAAAGTTCAGGGAATTGTACGGGTTCACCTGGATTTTCCTCTCGCTGTTGCAGCGCGTATTCTTGCATTATTTCATAATTGAAACCTACAGTTACATCGACTCCCAACTTCTTTCTAACAAGATCATTTGCTGTTTCTGTGACATTTTGCATGGCGAATCCTGCTAATACTAGATTAGTAATCACTATAAAGACGCCAAATAAGATAAGCGATTTAACTTTTCTTGCCTTTACACTTAAAAATGCGCGTTTAATAAAATTCAATTTTAAAAACCTCCTTTGATGAAACAAATATATATTGTCAATCTGTAGTTTATATGGAGGTTGTTAGGAGTTTAGCTGGAGGTTGTTTTTGAAAAAAGGATAATAATATATAAAATCACATGAAAAAAAACGGAACATTTAGGATTGTATACGACATTCTGAATCATATAAAATTGATAACCTCCCATTATGCAGTCCGAGCTATGTTGAATACATGAACTTCCATCTTTAACTAGCTGTGCAATGACTTTTACATCATTTTAATTGGAGAGTTATCGTCTATCTCCTTACTATGCTGACACAAATGTCATTCTAGCGATGACGGAATCCGTTTTCCACGAGTCTGTTAGTCTGTATATCCGATCAATAAATGTTCTGAATCCTTCTTGCATATTATTAAAAAAGAAAGTGGTTCCAAGTTCCATTCCTCGATAATTTTGTGCTGTAGCTACATGATGCAATTAAAGCAAATTTTACATTCAATAAACACGACAGGTTAATTAAAGAGGATATAAATATAAATTATCGAATGTCTTTATATTAAATCCTAAAAAAGGGGGAGGATTTATGATTGAAGAAGGTGATTAATGGCGTATCTTTGTAGAGAATGTAAAGAGAACAGCAATTTAAGTACCCACTTTCAGGGTAATAGAAAGGGAGAAAATCTCATGAATAAATTAGTAAATGAAAATCTGGATGAAGCGAGAAATATACTGGTAAAGGAAATTGCTTCATTAAGTTATGTTCAATTTAATAATAAACCTGAAATGAATAAGTGGAGTATTGCTCAAGTTTGTCATCACTTAATCTTAGTGGAAGAGGCAACGATAAAGGCTATTTTATGGGGATTAAAAAAAAGTGAAAGTACACAAAAAGATCGTAAGGAAGTTAAGCAAGTATTATTGGATAGAACGAAGAAGATTAAAGCTCCAAAAATCGTTGAACCAGATGAAAAACCATTTGAAGTTCAGCAAATAATTAAGTTGTTAAACGCTTCGAGAGAAAGACTGCTAACTTTCCTTAATACTATTGAAGATAACTCCATATTGGCGAATAAATCAATGGAGCATCCTGCTTTGGGTGAATTACCTCTTGATCAATGGGTTGAACAAATTTATTTACATGAAGAGCGACACATAGAGCAAATAAAAGAGATAAAACTGCATATAGCAAACTTAGGTTAATAAACTGATTCTTGTTTTAGAAATAGGAATCAAAATACCCATAAGGGATTTTCTAACATAATTTCAGTTGTAGAATCCCCTATTGCTGAATTTAAAGAGCGCTCTCAATCTATAGAGCGCTTTGAATGATAATCTATCAATAGTATTCACTTTAATCCATCAAGCTTAACGTTTTTCCTTAATATGTAATTAAAACCTCAATTACTATTCATCCAATTCAAAGAAGTTCCAGTTAGACCTGGACTTAAAACTACTGAATATATGAAAGAAAAATCAGTTGAGCTTTTTAAAAAATCCTTGCAAGGTATGTAGTAATATGTGGTCAATGTATACATACCTTGCTTAAAATGACTGTTATTTCAAAGTTAATTCCGTAACAGCTTCCACGTGTGCAGTTTGCGGGAACATGTCTACCGGCTGGATGCTGTTTACTTTGTACTTTTTATCAAGAATGGCAATATCTTTTGCCAATGTTGATGGATTGCATGAAACATATACAATTTTTTCAGGCTGAACTTTTAAGATTGTTTGCAGCAATTGCTGATCTAGCCCGGTTCTTGGAGGGTCAACAACAATTACATCAGGCTTCCATCCTTCTTTGACCCATTTTGGCATCCATTCCTCTGCTTTGCCAGTTACATATTGCGCATGGGTAACGCCGTGTTTTTTTGCATTCTTTTTCGCATCTTGAATGGATTCTTTAATGATATCCATTCCACGAATTTCACGGGCGCCATCTGCTAGCCATAAACCGATTGTGCCTACACCGCAATAGGCATCGACTACTTTTTCTTTTCCTGTAAGTGCGGCTGCTTTTTTCACTTCATTATATAGCTTGACTGTTTGTTCAGGGTTCAATTGAAAGAAAGTGCGTGCAGATAGTTCAAATTCTATGTCCCCAAGCATTTCCTGTATGAACGCTTCTCCATCAAGATGCAGGCTTTCCTCACCAAAAATAAGTGACGTTTTTTGGCCGTTCACATTTTGAATGATTGATTTGACTGCCGGCAGGCGCTTTTTAATTTCTTCAATTATAAGGCTTTTTTTCGGCAAATCGCGTTTACTTGTAATCAAGACAATTTGCAGCTCGCCTGTTTGCACCCCTACTCTTGTTACGATTGTTCTCACAATTCCTTTTCTAGTCTTTTCATTATAAATTGGAATGTGTAAGTCCTGCAGTATCGATTTTACAGTTGTTGTTGCCTTAATCGTATGAGGCTGTTGAACTGTACAGTCTTCAATATCAATTAAATGATGGGTGTTCATGCTATATAGCCCCGCAATTACTTTGCCACCCTTTACACCAAGCTGGAATTGGCTTTTATTGCGATAACGCCATGGATCGTCCATTCCGATTGTCTCTTTTATATTCAGCTTTTCAAGGTTTAATTTCGTGTGCCTTTCAAGAGCTTGCTTTATAATATCGCGCTTCTCTGCAAGCTGGCGATCATAGCGAAGGTGCTGAAGCTGGCAGCCACCGCATTCGCCAAATAACGGACATGGCGCTTGTACACGATAGGGAGATTTTTTACGGATTTTCTTGATTTTTGCTTCTGAAAATTTTGGATTTACTTTTGTTGCTTCAGCGACGACTTCCTCTCCTGGCAGCGCCCCAGGAACGAAGACCACTTGCTTTTTAAAGTATCCGACACCCTCTCCATTAATTCCTAGACGTTTAATCGTTAACGGGAAGGTTTGCTTTAATTTTAATTTAGCCGTTTGTTCTTTATTCATTTGCTGTTTCATTGGGATTTATCACTCCAAATTTATTCAATGCTTCTCCATAAATATAGGGAAGCATAGCTAAGATAAGGGTGCCAGTCCTTTGCATAGTCTTCCATTTCGGCATATGTCGGCTTAGCTTCTAATTGATAATGTTTTTTTAATGCATTTTGAATACCTATATCTGCTAAAGGATAGAGATTTGGTCTGCCGAGGCCAAACATAAGAAAGTTCTGGACAGTCCATGGTCCGACTCCTCGCAATTTGATTAGTTTATCATGAATATCTGCATCAGACATATTTTTTAATTTTTCAAAGTCTAATTGTCCGTCCATAACTGCTGTCGCCACACCGATGGCATATTCTGCTTTTCTGCCGCTGAATTGAAGCTCCCGCAATTCCTCTACCTTTATCTGTGCCAGTTTTTCCGGCTGAGGGTAAAACCATGCTCCATCTTGCTGAAATCCGAAAGTTTTCACAAATCTCTCCGTTAACGTATGAGCAAATTTTAGATTCAATTGCTGATGCACAATACACTTTAACAAACAGCTGTATGGATCAAAGTCTAATACAAGCGGTGTGCCGTAATGTGCAGTAAATAGCTCCTTTAAATCAGTTTGCTGAAAATGATTATAAATACCATCTAAAGGGAGGTGCCATTTAAACAGCTCCTTTAGCCGGTCTAGGGCTTGCTCCTTCAGGGAATGTTCTATTCCTGATATTTCAAATGCGGGATGATCTGTTGTGCCGATGGCAGTTACTTCGGCTACAATCGGCTCATTCTTTATCATCATCGGGACTTTCACTGCCCGTTTCTGCAAATCGACATGATGGAGCGGATCCATTTTTAAGCGGTCCAATACGAGATCAAAGTTATATGGCCCTTGTATATTTATTGTTTCCACAACGATTTCCGTCCTTTATTGTTTTCCTCGTATTATAGCATTTTTCATAAAAAAAACCGACCTTCTCATGATGATCGGTTTTGAGTGTTTTCTTAATATAGCATAGGCTCATGTATTGCTTGGCTCCACATTAAGTCATCCAATGTTTTAAAGGTGTACCCACGTTTTTTCAAATCTTTGATTGCTTTTTCTAGCGCATCTGCATTGTCTTTAGAAACAGTATGCAACAGCAAAATACTTCCCGGGTGTATTTGCTTCATTATATTGTCATAAGAATATTGCCAGCCCCGCTGCTGATCCGTTTTCCAATCAACATAAGCTAGCGACCAGAAAATATGGGCATAGCCTTCTTCCTTAGCTAGCGCCAGTGTTCTTTCACTAAAGATTCCTCGAGGCGGACGCAAATATGGCATTTCCTTAATACCTGTGAGCTTTTCAGTTTGCACCCGAACCTTTTCCAGTTCATTCGTAAACTTTTCTCTGCTGACAGTCGTCATGTCAGGATGGGTCCATGAATGATTTCCTATCGTATGCCCCTCTGCAGCCATCCTTTTTACAAGATCAGGTGCTGTATTTAAATAATGTCCAGTAATGAAAAAGGCTGCTGGTACTTGTTCTTTTTTTAGAACATCTAAAATTTGCCCTGTATACCCGTTTTCATAACCATTATCGAATGTAAGATATATATCTTTTTTATGTGAACTCCCCTTATATACTGCTCCATGTCTTTCTAAAAGCACATCTAGCTGCTTGCCCGCTTCTGCAGGCACTTCATTTTCAGCTTTTTTGATTCCCCAATGGACCGGTGAATTCCCGTACTCAGCATGAGCAGGAGTACAAACAATAAATAACGCGAAAAATAATAAAATTATTTTTTTCATGAGGTAATCCTCCTGTTTTTCTTATTGTTTGTACTATGGGAAAAAATCATGCGATGATAAAAGTTTCCATTTTAAAAGGGAGGCACCCAGTTGGCCTCCCTTTTGTTCAATCATTAAAATACGCGTTCTTTAAATTGAGCCAGCTTTTCTAGAGATGATTTATCAACATCTTTATGGAGGCTGTTTCCATGAGAATCCATTGTTACTACTGCTGTAAAGCCTTCGACTTTAAGATGCCACATTGCTTCAGGAATTCCAAAGTTCATTAAGTCGACACCTTCAACAGCTTTAATGCAGTCTGCGTAGTATTGAGCGGCACCGCCAATAGCATTTAAGTAAACTCCGCCATGCTCTTCAAGGGCTTTAAGTGTTTTCGGCCCCATTCCGCCTTTACCAATCACTGCACGAATACCGAATTTTTTCATAATATCGCCTTGATAAGGTTCTTCTCGAATGCTTGTTGTCGGACCGGCTGCCTTCACATGCCACTGACCTTCATCATCTTGCATCATAACTGGGCCGCAATGGTATATTACCTGGCCGTTAAGGTCAACTGGCGCATCATTTTCCATTAAGTGATGATGGATTGCATCACGGCCAGTGTACATTCTGCCGTTGATTTGTACAACATCGCCAACTTTCAGCTCACGGATTTGTTCTTCTGTAATTGGCGCTTGCAGCGTTACTACTTTTGATTCTTCAACTGTCTCTGCAGCTGCTGCTGACTCTTTTTCAGCTTCAGATGCAAAGTCGATTTTTTCTCCTTCTTGGTACATCCATTCGCTGATTTCACCCGTTTCAGGGTGAACAGCTACGCCTAGACGGCGATAAGCCCAGCAATTGTATGCAACAGAAACGAAGAAGCTTGCAGGAATACGGTTCATTACGCCAACTTTACAGCCTAGAAGAGTTGTTTCGCCGCCAAAGCCCATTGTACCGATTCCTAGTTCATTCGCATGCTCCATGACGTATTCTTCAAGCTTGCGTAAATCTTCGTTAGGGTTAACGTCCTCAACTGAACGGAAAAGCTGTTCTTTCGCAAGGTCGTATCCAGATGAGCGGTCTCCTCCGATGCCTACACCAATAAAACCGGCGCTGCAGCCTTGCCCTTGTGCCTGATAGACAGAATGCATGATGCATTTGCGGATGCCATCAAGGTCACGTCCTGCTCTTCCTAAGCCTTCTAGCTCAGTTGGCAAGCTGTATTGAATGTTTTTATTTTCACATCCGCCGCCTTTTAGAATAAGACGGACATCTATATAATCTTTTTCCCATTGATCGAATTTAATGACAGGTGTGCCTCCGCCTAAGTTGTCGCCGCTGTTGGCGCCTGTTAGTGAATCAACAGAGTTTGGACGAAGTTTCCCATTTTTTGTAGCTAGAGCAATCGCATGTTTAATCGCTTCTTTTATTTGAAGCTGATTTACACCAACTGGCGTTTTGATTTTAAAAGTCGGCAATCCTGTATCCTGACAAATCGGTGATACATTTTCATCCGCCATTGAAATATTATTTGTGATTGTTGCCAAGCTCATTGCAGATCGAGTGCCTGCACTTTCCTTTGCCTTAGCTGCCTTAATTGCACGACGTACGTCCTTCGGCAAATTCGTCGAAGTTTCTACAATCAAGTCATACATACTCGCTTGTAATTTCTCCATATTCATCTCTTTAATATTCCCCTTTCCCTTTGCTACCATCAAAAACAAACCCTTATGTGAAAATTAGAATTATTATCGTATATCATTATAACCCTATCCTCCAACGATGGAAAGACAAAGCTTTGCTCATGCAGGAGCATCACCTTTAAACAAAATAATGTCGAAACCTGTCGGTGACAGGCACCGACAGGTTTCGACATTAACTTTAATTTATCATTTTTTAATCGCGGTTTTTGAATTCGCGCACTTTGGATTCAAGGTCGTCAATCATTTCTATTAGACGGTCAATATCCTCTAATTCAGTGTTTTCTGGTTCTATTGCGTCAAGCACATCCATAAACATATTTAAACGTTGCTTTAGGAAAACAACTTGGTTGTCTTTATTTTGTATAGGATTACCCAAATCATTCGCTCCTTTCATTACAAATAACATCCTACCCGAAAATCTAAAAGGATGCAATCAGCATTTCCGCTGCCATTGTCGAAATTTGTAGGTGACAGGTACCGAAGTTTATGGTTGACAGATTGCGCAGTTAGATGAATAATGACTACAGATTTGTTTTTAAGGAGTTTTTGTATGATTTCTCAAACTTTGCCGATTTCACCTGCTTATGATCCATGGGAAGCTTATATGGATATGGATGAATTCGGAAAATTAACTTTATCAAATATAGAATTTACAACCACTGTATTGTGTAATATGCGTTGTGAACATTGTGCTGTGGGCTATACCCTTCAGCCTAAAGATCCAAATGGGCTTCCTGTTGATTTATTATTGAGGCGGCTAGAGGAAATTCCTCATCTTCGCTCTTTATCAATTACAGGTGGAGAGCCGATGCTTTCAAAAAAATCTGTAGAAAATTACGTTATCCCGCTTTTTAAGTTTGCCCATGAAAGAGGAATACGCACACAGATCAACTCAAACTTAACCCTCGATCGCGGTAAATACGATAGTATTATTCCCTATTTAGATGTATTACATATCTCACATAACTGGGGAACAGAGGAAGATTTTATTGAAGGCGGCTTCGCGATGATGGAGCGAAAGCCAACTGTACAGCAGCGGCAGGTGTTATTCAATAGAATGATTGAAAACAGCCGCGAGCTCGTACAAGCAGGTGTAATGGTATCAGCTGAGACCATGCTCAATAAGCGGACGCTCCCACACCTTGAACACATTCATAAACAAATAACAGAAGAAATGCTTTGTCAAAGACATGAAGTGCACCCAATGTATCCGTCAGATTTCGCTTCTTCCCTTAAAACCTTATCATTAGAAGAAATGCGGAAGGCCATTCATCATCTACTTGATATTCGCAAAGAAGAAACATGGATGCTTTTCGGTACATTGCCATTTTATCCGTGCAGCGCTACAAAAGATGACCTTGAGCTCTTACAGAGACTGTATTCTTCCAAAAATGTGACAGTTAGGAACGACCCTGATGGACGTTCAAGACTTAACGTTAACATTTTCACAGGAGATGTTATCGTGACTGACTTTGGCGACACACCGCCGCTTGGCAATATCCAAACGGATAAGCTCCCAGATGTATTTAATACATGGATGGACACAAAGCTTGCCAAATCTTTAAACTGCCATTGTTCAGAAGTACGCTGCCTTGGACCAAATGTATTAGTTAAAGACAGCTATTATAAAAATATTGACTTTCAGTCAAGAGAGGCAAATGTTTCAGCCGTAATAAAATAATTATTTTCCATGATGCCCTGCTTAATATTAAGCCAGGGCATTTTTTTGTTACACAAATAATCCTCACAACTAAAAAACACCGCCGGGATATAAATCACCGGCGGCATTATATTCACTTTTCTACTTTGAATTTTGCCGCTTTCTAACGCGGCCTTTCTGAAACAACAAACCCATAAGAAATGTGATCCTGAATAGGAATCCACGCACCTATTCCTTGGGAAGTGATGTTTTTCACAACAATCATCTTTTTATTACCTTTCAGCATTAAATATACTTCGCCGTAAGTTACCTTCCCTTTTTCATTGATTGCTGGCGCATAAGCATATAAATAACCTAATCGATTAATAGCAACATGATATTTATGATCTTTTTTTGTACCAGCACCAATAATCGTTTCAAATGCTAACGGAAGACCGGTTTTTTCAGTTGCTTTTAGCAGCATCATATTTTTCACATCAGCCGAATGAGGAATTTTGGCTGTTAAGCCCCCTCTTACTACCTTTTGCATTTCTTGTACATAATGAATTTGGTAAATAGCATTGCCGCCGCGGTTATCAAAATAATTCGTATTTACCTTTTGGTATTCCCAATTCGGTGAAGTCTCTGCTGATTCATAATTTAGCGGCCATTGCCCTAAATAAACAATCGCTCTGTATCCTACTGCAAAAGGAGTGCTATTGACGGTTGTTTCATTCAACATCCGGATTAAATCTGGATTTTCAATCTTAATTTTAGAAGAATCAATCAGTTCTTGTGTCAATTCACTCGGCTGCAATGTAGGCATGTCCTGAGCAGGATTCGGATAAGTATTTTCTTTTGTTATATTTAACACGGAACTCGGAATGGGTATACCTACCTGTTCCCTTTCTTCCTTCTGCTTCACTTCCTTCTTATCAGCCTTCTCTGCAAAAGCAACAGGCTGAACAAGCATGCTTCCCATAAGGGCAATGATTATCGTCAAGAGTAATTTCTTCATTACACTTGCTCCTTTCATTTCATTCGTTTTCGTTAGTTTTTTCGTAGTTCCATCATATTATCCTCATTGTCTTATAAAAATGTAATACTTTTGTAAAAATCTGAATATTTACAATTTTATAATTTTGTTTTATAATAGTCATAATCAAACAAAAAGGAGGGCAGCTAAATAATCATTCGCTAAAAAAATGAACCATAAGAAACTTAAAAGGTTGGTGATTCATGAGTAAGAGCGAGTCAAAGGCAGTCCTCAGGAAAAAAAATAGTTCTTAAAATACTTAAAAGGAAACGACTCCAATGCCACCTGGAGTCGTTTTTGATCGTTATAAAAGATAAAAACCAATCCCGATAATGAAATAAGCTGCGAGCAAAATCCCGCCCTCAAACCAATTCGATTCACCATCATTAGATATCACAACCATTAATAACACAGCGGACACCATTGTCACTAACTCTGGGATTGTAAAAACCAATGGCATTGAAACCGGAAATAGTAAAGAGATTAATACGAGAAGAGGTGCAACAAACATTGCAACCTGCAATGTGGAACCAATAGCAATTTCTACCGCCACATCCATTTTGTTTTTAACAGCCATGATGATAGCGGATGCATGTTCCGCAGCATTGCCGACAATCGCAACGATGATGACTCCGATAAACAATTCTGACCAGCCAAATGCCTCTCCCACTTCTTCAAAAGTATGAACGAGATTTTCTGACACATAAGCAACTGCTAAAGTTGCCAAGCCTAACACTGTAATAGCCTTCCATTTCCCCCATTCCGGGACTTCCTCCTCGTCGCTTTCAACACTTTCTTTTTGCGATTGATAAACTCCTCGATGTGTCACAAGCTTGAAAAATAATGCAGCTAAATACAATATGATAAGAATAATTCCTATACCAATACTAAAAACCATGGTCTTTTCTTCCGTCAAAGACATGGAGAAAATCTCGGGTATGACAAAGGCAACAATGACAGCAAAAATAAGCAAGCCTGAATTATGACGGGCGTCAAAAATATTAAATGATTGCCGCTTAAACTTTAAGCCACCCAAAAAGAATGACAAGCCCGCAACGAGCAGCAGATTTCCTAATACTGATCCAGTGAGAGAAGCTAAAACGACCGAAATTAACCCCTCTTTCAATGCAAAAATAGCAATGATCAGTTCAACCGCATTACCGAATGTGGCATTAAGAAGGCCGCCGATTCTTGGCCCTGCAACAATGCTTAAGCTTTCTGTTGCCCTCCCCATATAGCTTGCTAACGCAATGATTGTCACACAATATATGATAAAAAGTATCGTGCTTCGCCAATGAAAAATTGTGCCTATAATGGATAGTGGAAGACCCACTGCTACAAGCCCAAAGAAAGCCTTATTCAACCTCACCACTCCTCATTTATACTCTTCCATATCATCATGAGTTTGTTGACACTTATTATTCCAGCTATTAATAATAAAAATTTCCCTTGCCAAACCACAAAGGCTAGAGGTAACATTTTCTATGAATCACATTTATTTAATACATCCTGAGGTAAAGAAAATGAATAAAGAAAACTTAAGATTTTGGATACTTGTCAGCATCGTGGCTATATCAGGCTTCAGCCAAGGGATGCTGCTTCCGCTTATTGCCATTATTTTTGAAAATGATGGCATCTCTTCAAGTCTAAATGGTTTAAATGCAACCGGCTTATATATTGGCATCTTGCTTGTTTCTCCTTTTATGGAGTATCCACTGCGGAAATATGGGTATAAGCCGATCATTATTCTTGGCGGACTATTAGTCGTTGTATCTCTGTTGTTATTTCCACTCTGGAAAACATTTTGGTTCTGGTTTCTATTGCGATTGCTTATAGGGATCGGTGACCATGCCTTGCATTTTGCAACGCAAACATGGATAACATCCTTTTCCCCGCTCAGTAAGCGAGGTAGAAATATATCGTTGTATGGGTTGTTTTTTGGCCTTGGTTTTGCAGCTGGTCCTTTAATGGCACCGCTTGTAAAAATAAATGAGGCGCTGCCTTTTATCATCTCTTCACTATTATGTTTAATCGCCTGGCTGTTTTTATTCACCTTAAAAAATGATTATCCTGAACAAACGGTTGCCGTCAATTCTTTGAAAGAAACGTTCAAACGGTTTAAAGAAGCTTCAAAATATGCCTGGGTCGCTTTTATACCTCCGTTAGGTTACGGTTTTTTGGAAGCATCCCTAAATGGCAGCTTTCCTATATATGGCATGCGCATCGGCTTGAATGTTTCGAGTGTTTCATTGTTGTTGACGTCCTTCGCTGTAGGCGCCATCGTATTTCAGCTGCCTCTTGGAATACTAAGTGATAAATTCGGCAGACGGAAAATCCTGATGATTATTTTATTCATTGGCTTCACTTTATTTGGTGCAGCAAGTTTCCTTGAGGAATCAGTTATACTTTTAGCCGTCACATTGTTTATCGCAGGTATGGCTGTTGGATCAACGTTTTCCCTCGGAATTAGCTATATGACCGATCTTGTTCCAAAAAACCTGCTTCCTACCGGCAATTTACTTTGCGGTGTTGCTTTTAGTGTAGGAAGCTTAATCGGGCCTTATGCAGGTGGTTTGTTTATTCAGTTTTTTGAATCACTCAGCTTTTTCACGTTCATTAGCTTGATGATGCTACTCATTTTCCTTGTCATTACTCTATTTGGAAAACAGAAGGAAATCATGCGTGCTTGAAAAATCTATCGAAAAAAATAATTATCCTTTTCAAGTGAAGCTTCATATTGTAAAATATAAGAAATAAATAATTTTCCTATGAGATTTTTGCTGTCACCTTAATGGTGGCAGCTTTCGTCGTTTAATGGGGGTATTGATGTTGATTATTCTTCTCAATGAGAATGGAGGAAAGATAAATGGAAACCGAAATAAAACCTATGTTGAAGCAAAACAAGCAATCATCCAATGATATTCTCGAATCAATAAAGCCGCATGCAGAATTGATTGCAGCTCTATTTTGCGGGGTCTTGATTTTGACAGGCTGGCTGCTTGATCGCAATGATTTAAGTACTTTATCTGTTATTACGTATATGCTCGCCTTTATTATCGGAGGTTATGCGAAAGCTAAAGAAGGCATGGAAGAAACATTCGCTAATAAAGAATTGAATGTGGAAATGTTAATGATATTTGCCGCGATTGGTTCTGCTATCATCGGATATTGGACAGAAGGTGCAATCTTAATTTTTATATTCGCATTAAGCGGAGCGCTAGAAACTTATACGATGAATAAAAGCAATAAAGAAATTTCTGCTCTTATGGACTTACAGCCAGAAGAAGCATTGTTAATCAATCATGGCATGGAAGAAAAAATCCATGTATCTAAATTGTCGATTGGAGATTTAATATTAGTTAAGCCTGGAGAAAGGGTCCCATCGGATGGGAAAATCATTCGCGGCCAGTCAACTCTAGATGAAGCTGCGATTACAGGCGAATCCATCCCGATTTCAAAAGGAACAAACGATGAAGTTTTTGCAGGCACGGTCAATTTAAATGGCGCGCTTACGGTTGAGATTACAAAACACAATCATGAAACTCTTTTTCAAAAGATTATCCAATTGGTTCAGACAGCACAAAGCGAGAAATCGCCAAGCCAGCTGTTCATTGAAAAATTCGAAGGAAAGTATGTAAAAATTGTGCTTATCACTGTAGCAATTATGATGGTCCTTCCCCACTTTCTGTTAGGATGGAGCTGGAATGAAACATTCTATAGAGCAATGATACTACTTGTGGTCGCTTCTCCGTGTGCATTAGTCGCTTCCATTATGCCAGCAACCTTATCAGCGATTTCAAATGGAGCGAGAAAAGGGATTCTTTTCAAAGGCGGCGTTCATCTTGAAAATTTAAGCCACTTAAAAGCAATTGCCTTTGATAAGACTGGGACATTAACAAAAGGAAAGCCGGAAGTAACAGATTTCATTACTAAGCCAGGCATGGACGCTGATGAAATATTACTAAAGACCGCTTCTATCGAAAATCAATCGGCACACCCGCTCGCTACTGCATTAGTTAATTACACAAAAAAGCGATTAAATCAAACTCTGCTGCAGCCTGAAGAACTTCGGGATGTATCTGGCTGGGGTGTTGAAGCTGTTCTTGGCAGCGAAAATTGGAAGATAGGCAAAACAGCCTTTTTCGATCAATCAGAAATTGCTGCATTTGCTAATGGTTTAGAAATTCAGCTTGCAAATGAAGGGAAAACGATTGTTTTTATTCAAAGAAATAAGGAGATCGTTGGCATGGTCGCTTTTAAAGATATTGTTCGAAGCGAAACAAAAGCCGCCATTAAACAGCTCCAAGATCAAGGAATTTATACGATTATGCTTACAGGTGACAGCCAAGCGACGGCTTCTGCAATAGCCGCTGAAAGTAAAGTTGACCAATACATCGCTGAATGTCTGCCGGAGGAAAAAGTCAATCATGTTAAATCTTTAAGAGATAATTATGACAATGTGGCAATGGTAGGTGATGGAATTAATGACGCACCAGCCTTAGCAACTGCAAATGTTGGAATCGCTATGGGAGAAGGAACTGATGTTGCACTTGAAACTGCTGATGTCGTCCTTATGAAAAATGATTTGCCAAAAATCGCTGAAGCGATTGAGCTATCACGCAGAATGAACAAAATCATTAAACAAAATGTTATTTTTTCGATTACAGTGATTATGTTCCTGATTGCATCAAACTTTTTGCAGGTGCTAGATCTCCCATATGGAGTGATTGGACATGAAGGTTCAACAATCTTAGTTATATTAAATAGTTTAAGGTTGCTGAAGAGCTAACGACGGGACATTTTCTTCTAAAAAAAAGCGGTAGAAGTCACATCACCATGACTTCTACCGCTTTTAATTTTAATGATAACCGTTTTGTCCGTTTGCTGATCCTGAAGTTTTCTGTTTAGGCTTATTCTTGCCTTTTTGCTTTGTTCCGCCATCTTTTTTTGTCATGATAATTCCCCCTGCAATCATATTGTGTTGCAATAATAGTGTATGTCGTTTATGAATGCATTAATAAGGTAAGTTCTGCTAAGCGGCCTGTCCCGTTCTCCTTTTGCTCATCATTGCGTTAATCTCTCCGCCTATCATAATAATAATTGCGGACATATAAAACCAAATCATTAAAATGATAATTGCGCCAATGCTTCCATAAGTTGCTGAGTAGTTGCCAAAGTTGCTGACATAATAAGAAAAAGCATACGATGCAGCAATCCATCCGACAGTAGCAAAAATAGACCCAGGCAGGACGCTTACCTTAGTTAGCTTCTTATTTGGTGCAAACCAGTACAAGCCAGAAAATATTATAAAAATAATCATTGGACTAGCTAGCCAACGAAGCATATTCCAAAGTGTAAGAAACTCGTCTGACAATCCTAAAACATTAGAAAAGAAAAGGCCAATCTGCTTGCCAAAAACGGGCAGCAGTAAAGCGACAACAAAGACAAAAATCATGGAAATGGTCAATAAAATGGCTACGCCTCTAGCGATTAGAAAAGAACGGCTTTCAGGCACATCATAGGCGCGATTGAACGCTCTTACAATCGCATTTATACCATTTGAAGCAGACCATAAGGTGGCAATAATACCAAAGGATAATAAAGTTCCGTTTCTTCTAGACAACTCACTAATACTATTCTCTATTAAATTCATCGACTCTTCAGGTGCAAAATCGCGGACAATACTAAAAATATCCTCCTGTGTAAACGGTAAATAAGGCAGGACAGCAATTAATACGATTAAAAGCGGGAAAAGTGAAAGTAGAAAGAAATAAGCCAGCTGAGCTGCAATTCCAAATACATCATCTCTTTGAACTCTTTCCCAGAGTTCTTTTCCAACTGCAACAGCTTTTTCCATTGTCCACCCCCATTAAGACTATTTTTCAGGTATGATATCTTCGTTATACTCTGTTCTTTCTTCAATTCTTGAATCTTTTTGATAAAATGCTTCCTTTGTATTCATTGCTGCATCTTTTAATTCTTCAACTGTATTTGTAATAAAAGCCACATCCTCACCTACTTGTTCAGCGGCAATTTTTATTCTTGTTGAAACACCCTTCACCTGCTCGATTGCTTCGTCAGGATGGTTTATGTAATATTTCACACTGCCAGTAGTTTGCTTGCATTTTTCTATTGCTGTCTCCCTTGTACTGCGATCTAGCATACTTAATGCTCCACCAGCAAGTGCACCAAATAATACACCTTTCCAAAATAATGATTTCCCCATGCTCAAAACTCCTTTTTATCATTCTTATTTTGATAGTTTGAAAAAACGCTTCTTCTTCATTTTCTGCTATTTTTGCCTGTTCATGCAAGCAATATCAACATTCAGATGATAAATGTTCGAATTTCCTGTTGACATTTATATGCTTACATGGAAAGATGAAAATACTTATGATGCTTGGGGAGGAAACACTACATGAATTTATCACAAAAATCGAACGAAAATGTGGAGTATATGGTCGAAAAAATCAAAGAGAAATTAAAGGTACTGAACTTTGGCGCAATTAAACCTACGCATTTTGATGAAGAAATGTATGAAGAACTTAGAGACATCTACGATTTAGTAATGAAAAAGAACTCTTTTAGCCCCAACGAAATGCAAGCAATTGCAGAAGAGTTAGGAAATCTGAGAAAGAATAAATAAGGATAGCAAACGCAGCCAGATAATGGCTGCATTGCTTTTTTAATCCTGGTTTGTAAGAATAATCGGACCTTCTCTTGTTAAAGCGATTGTATGTTCATACTGTGCAGACAATGAGCTGTCAGCCGTTCTTGCAGTCCAGCCGTTTTCATCCATCTTCATATGGTATTGCCCCATATTGACCATCGGCTCAATTGTAAAGACCATCCCTTCTTTTAACCTTGCCCCTTTACCTGGCAAACCAAAATGTGGAATATCCGGCTTCTCGTGAATCACAGCACCTATACCATGGCCAATAAAATCACGCACGACAGAAAACCCTTCACTCTCAACATACGTTTGAATCGCATGACCAATATCACCAATCCGATTCCCTGCCTTCACCTGCTCAATTCCTTTATAAAGAGCCTCTTTCGTCACACTTAATAGCTGCTTAATGTCGTCAGGCACTTCCCCAACTGCGTATGTCCATGCAGAATCTGCTAGTGCACCGTTGTATTTAACTACCATATCAATCGTGACAATATCACCTTGAGACAACGGTTCCTTTCTTGGGAATCCGTGGCAGATTTCATCATTTACACTTGCGCAAGTAGCATATTTATATCCGCGATACCCTTTTTGCTCTGGTGTTGCACCATGTTTTTTTAAAAAGCCGTCAACAAACTCTTCAATTTCCCAAGTTGTTACACCGGGTTTCATTCTTTTAGCAATTTCCTTATGACAAGCTGCAAGAATTTTTCCAGCTTCCGCCATTTTTTCAATTTCCCTTGATGATTTTAATACAATCATATATAGACCTTCCTTCAACAATATATACTATAGATTATTATATACTTCTATTTTATATTATCGTTGGAAGGAAGGTTTTTCAAAAAAGTTATTTTCATTCGCAAAAATTTAAAATCACACTTCAAATTATGATGATAGTAATTTTAATGACTCTCTTATGAAGGCAGGTAAGTCATCTGGGGTCCTGCTCGTTACGAGTTGATTTTGGCATACGACCACTTCTTCATCATGCAAATTAGCACCTGCATATTCCATATCAACGTGAATGGACTTGTACCCCGTCGCATCGCGTCCCTCTAGTGTTTTAGCGGTGATAAGTAGCTGCGGTCCATGACAAATGGCGAATACTGGCTTTTTAGCTTCCATCATTTCTTTCGTAAATAGAACAAAGCGTTCATCTGCGCGAAGAATATCAGGCGAGAATCCTCCCGGAATAAATAAAGCATCGTAGTCAGCAGCTTTCACTTCGTCTATGCCTTTATCTATTTGCACTTTATCATTTCCTTGTTTCCCTTGAACAGATTTTCCAGATTCTTTTTCAATCGCTACCACTTCATGTCCTGCTTCCTTAAATTTATTAGCAGGATCCGTGTATTCAGAGTCCTCAAACATATTTGTAATTAAGCATGCAACTTTTTTACCCAATGGTAGTCACTCCTCTTTCGATAATTAATATTTCTATAGTAGAAGATTTCCCTAAAAAAAAATCTTAAAACCTTTAATAAGTTTTTTCCGATTAATAGAACTTCATGTAAAATCGATATATAATAAAAATAGTTAATATAGTATCGTCATTCCAGCGGCAAAAAAATTTATTACAATTAAGATACTAAGAGATTACATTTATTCTACAGCAGATGATAATAAGCCTTTTTTTGATATGATATTGTTACCAACAATGATAGGTAGGGTGAAAAAAATGATCGGTAATCGAGTAAAAAAACTTAGACAAGAGAAGAAGATGTCTCTATCAGAACTTGCTGAACAGGCTGGCGTCGCTAAGTCTTATTTAAGTTCTTTAGAGAGAAACCTGCAAACAAACCCTTCCATACAATTCCTAGAAAAAATTGCTGGTGTGTTAAACGTTCCAGTCGATCATCTAATTCATGAACAAATTAATAAAGATGATTTGGATGCTGAGTGGATCAATATTGTAAAAGAAGCAATGGAATCGGGTGTATCAAAACAGGAGTTTAAGGAATTTTTAGACTTCAATAAATGGAAAGTAAAGAATAACAAGTAAAAAAAACCCTTACATCCATTTCAAATGGGCATAAGGGTTTTTTCTTATATAAATTTCGTCTCCTTTGTATTTGTTATAAGGAAACGTCTAATATCCTCTTTGTCCAAACCTATTTCTTTCGCTTCCAAAATGAGCTTTAACCATTCTTCATCTAGGTTTTCAGTTGCCAACAAAGAATCTTCCAACAATCATCCCTCCAAGTATATTGATCCCTGTCCGAGGCAATCTGCCATCATGGTTGCTCAATTAATCTCTCATCTAGCTGATCACCTAATCATAGTCCATTTCTACCACTTCTAAAGAATTATCATTTATTTTCAGACAATTTAGATATAATCTTATTTTACACTTATCTCTCTAGAAATACTGCTGTTTTTTCATCATTTTTATGCAAAAAATGACAAATTTTTCAAGTCTGAATACTTCGGAAAGACCCAAATTTTTCTTAGTGAAAGCTGAGCTTATGCTAATCTGATTTTGTATTTTTAAAATATTCTTTATTAAGAACGTATTTTTAAGTATAGTCCATACGAATTATTTTTTAAAATAGGAAATTAATTGATTTTCTCATTATTTATAACTATTTACTACAATTATCTACTGTTTTCGAATATTATCTCAATATTTCATAAAATCATTAATATTCATTCGTTCGTTATAATGAATTAAATAATAAACCAGAGGGAGAACTAGTGAATGATTGGAGGAAAGTTAAAAACTTTAAGGACTAAGCGTGGATTTTCAATCAATGAATTAGCACGTAAAGCGAAAGTATCAAAATCATATATTAGCTACATGGAAAGAGGCTTACAAAAAACCCCTCGCTTGACATCATTACTAAATTAGCAAATTCTCTTGAAACACCTGTTGAAGATTTTCTTGTTCAAAAAGAGTGGATATTGGATGAAGATTGGCAGCTTCTAATTAAACAAGCGGTATTAAACGGCATAACGAAAGAAGAGTTCACACAATTTTTAATTGGAAGGAAACATAGTAAATAAGTCGCCAAATAAAATTGACGACTTGTTTAGATAAGACATTATTTTTGTAGGTCTACAGCAATCTTTGCACCTACTACTGCATTATGCTTCACTAAAGCGATATTAGCTGTTAAGCTTTTTCCTTCAGTTAATTCTTTCACCTTACCTAGTAAAAATGGCGTAACCTCTTTACCGCTTATAGCATTTTCCTTTGCTTCAGCCAAAGCCTTTTCTATAATATTGGTGATGTCAGCTTCTTCCATTGCATCAGTTTCAGGTATTGGGTTAGCAATGACTATACCACCCTCTAGCCCAAGATCCCATTTCGCCCTAATTAGTCGGGCAGCTTCTTCAGTTTCATCTACACGATAATTCACTGCATAAGGACTTGTCCTAGTATAGAAGGCTGGAAGTTTATCTGTTTCGAAACCAACCACAGGTACCCCATGAGTTTCTAGATATTCTAGTGTCAAACCAATATCTAATATGGATTTAGCTCCTGCGCAAACTACAGCGACATTTGTTTGTGCCAGCTCCTGTAAATCAGCAGAGATATCCATCGTTGTTTCTGCTCCGCGATGAACGCCGCCGATTCCTCCAGTAACAAAAACTTCAATGCCGGCAAGCTGCGCACAAATCATTGTAGCTGCCACTGTTGTTGCACCGTGCTTTTTAGTTGCCACAAGATAAGGGATATCTCTGCGGCTTGCCTTCGCGATATCAGTACTTGTTGCTAAAAATTCTAATTCTTCATCAGATAAACCAATTTTAATTTTTCCATCTATAATAGCAATCGTTGCAGGGACAGCTCCATTTTGGCGAATGATTTCTTCCACTTCTTTTGCCATTTTAACATTTTGCGGATATGGCATTCCGTGTGAAATAATGGTAGATTCTAACGCTACAATCGGTTTATATGCTTTCTTTGCCTCTAATACTTCATTTGAATATTCCAGCCAGTTTTCTGTCATGATTATCTCGTCTCCTTATGAAAAATTCTCTTGGAAGGTTTCTTGTAAACGTCTATGATTTAATTTTGGATTAACAGTATCGTACGATTGCAATGTCAAATTTGAACAGGAAATGCCGATTTTGCATGCATCTTCAACACTCATACCTTTTAAATGTGCATAAATAATTCCTGCAACAAGAGAATCTCCGGCACCTGTCACATCTGCCACCTTTACTTTTGGAGGAAGAATGACTCCAGCCTCCCCCTTTTTAGTAAAGAAGATTAAGCCTTTGTCTCCTCTTGTTATGACAACCTTTTCTACTCCTTTTTCCATAATTAACTCTGCTGATTTAAAGAAGTCGCCTTCTGTTTCAATTTCAATTCCGGACAAAACCTCAGCTTCATCTCTGTTCGCAATTAACCATGTAACTCCTTTTAATTGCTGTGGAAGTTTTTTTACCTTTGGCGAAGAGACAGGGGTGATACACAATGGTATATCATCTTCCTCACATCTTATAATGATTTGCTCTAATACATCAGCAGGAAAATTAGTATCTAAAATGACCATTTCAGATGAGGCGAAATGTCCCCATTTCTTTTCAATTAGTTCTTGATAGATATTGTCATAAATAGACATATCCGCAAGTGCAATCGCCATTTCACCTTCATTATCAAGAACAGCTGTATAAGTGCCAGTTGTGTAGTCAGCCATTATTTGTGAAGGAGAAATGTCGACAAAACACTCCGTTTGTTTCATTAACCACGATCCTTCATGATCCTCGCCAACCGCAGTTAATAATGAAACATCAGTGCCTAGTCTGCCTAAGTTCTCAGCGATGTTCCTGGCAACTCCGCCACATGATTGCGAGCTTTGTGCAGGATTCGATGTGCCCGTTTGCAGTTTTTCGATACTCTGAATCTTTCTATCAATATTGGAGCCGCCGACACATAGAATATCTTTCTTCTTTGGCAATACGTAAGCTCTGCCATGAATTTTCCCTTGCTTTGTTAATGAAGAAATATATCCAGCTACTGCTGATCGCGATAGTCCAGTTTTATTTGCCAATTCAACTTGTGAAATAAAAGGATTCTCTTGGATAAGTGCTAAAATATTCATTTCTTTTTCATTCATGAATGCTTGTCCTCCTTTCATCAGCAAACTTTTGTCTATATTATAAACTTTTGTCTAAAAAGAAAGCAAGTGTTTTTCGAAAAAATCAACTAATTCGCCTCCCGAAACTTTTTCTAGACTTTATTATTCATTAGGTATATAGTTACCTAGGTAACTATTTTCATTAATCGGAGAGAATGCGATGAATAAGCAAAGCGAACTGTTTCACTCAATAAATCAAGTATCACGTCATTATTCAAAAATATTAAATGAAAATCTTGTTCCGCTTGGTATATATTCGGCCCAATGGAGCATTATTTTCCTTTTAAAAAGAGACGGTGCACTATCTCAAAAGGAAATTTCGAATTACTTAGGTGTCGAAGCACCTACGATGACGAGAACATTAATTCGCATGGAAAAATCAGGCTGGATTATCAGATTACCTGGAAAGGATAAGCGGGAAAAAAAGATAGAGCTTACAGAAGCAGCATTAAATGAGTACCCCGTATGGCTAAAGGTCGTACGCAAGACGGAAGATGAGGTGCTTCATCAAGTATTAGATGAAGAAATAGATGACCTCCTTAAGCTCACTCAAAAATTAAAAAACAATCTCGGTTAAGTTAGATATTAAGATATCCGCCTTGCCGAAAAGTTAGGAGGACATCGGTTTGAAAAAAGAGCCTTTATGGACAAAAGATTTTTTAGGAGTATCATTTATTAGCTTTTTTCTTTTTGTCGTTTTTTATATTTTGTTAACGACACTACCCATTTATGTATTAGAAGATTTAAATAGCAGTGAATCGTCAGTAGGCTTAGTTACAGGGGTATTTCTTATCGCAGCCGTATTATGCCGGCCATTTACCGGAAAGTGGATTGATGTTATAGGAAGAAAGAAAATCTTACTTTTTGCAGTTGCAATCTTTTTCATTTCAAGCTTATTGTATCAATTGGCAAGTTCTGTCACGTTTTTAGTGATATTACGCTTTCTTCATGGTATCGGCTTTGGTATGGCGACAACGGCAACTGGAGCAATTGTAGCCGACATCATTCCTGATAGAAGAAAAGGTGAAGGCCTTGGTTATTACGCCTTATTTATGAATCTGGCAATGGTTATTGGCCCTTTCACAGGATTAACGATTGTTCAATTTACTAATTTTTCCTGGTTGTTCAATCTTTGTCTAATAATGGCCATCATTGCATTTATCCTTTCTTTTATTGTCCATATTCCTGAGGCATCGCCTGCTAATAATGAAAGCAAAAATGAGCCAAGCGGCTTTTCAATCTCAAGTTTCTTCGAGAAAAATGCCGTTCCCATTGCAATTGTCGGCGGTATACTCGCACTTGCTTATTCCGGTGTTCTTTCATTCATATCCATTTATGCGAATGAGTTGGGATTAATTGAAGCGGCAAGCTTTTTCTTTGTTGTTTATGCTGCCTTTATCATTGCTTCCAGACCATTTACAGGAAGATGGTTTGATATGTATGGTGAAAACCGAATTGTCTACCCGGCAATCATCTTATTTGCGATTGGAATGCTCATGCTTAGTTTTGCTACCAATACATTCTTTTTCCTGCTGGCCGGAGGATTAATCGGCTTAGGTTACGGAAATCTATCGCCTGCGTTGCAAACAATTGCCATTCAGAACTCAGATTCTTCTAAAAGCGGCTTGGCAACATCAACCTTTTTCACCTTCTTTGATTCCGGCATTGGCATAGGTTCCTATGCATTAGGGGTCATCGCAGTGTATACTAGCTTCTCCAACCTCTATTTAATATTGGCTGGCGTCGTGCTTCTCGCTTTTGTTGCCTACCACTTCCTGCATGGAAAAAATGTATTAAATGTACAAAAACAAGCGAAACAACAATTAACAAAAAACATCACCTAAAAGGCATAATCACTGGATTCCTGTTATTGACCGTAAAAATAGAAACATGATTAAGTTCTTTAAAGTGCTCGTTTATATAGGCCTATACAATGAACCATTGAGAAATGCCAGTACTTTCTATAATTTCTTTATCATAGTATCCTTCGCTCTTATACATTTATATTGCAAAGGATACTTTTTCTTTGTCTACCTTTGATCTTCCAAGTTTTTTTCCACAATTTTCACTTGCAGCCAATCCCTCCTAACTCTCAGCTAATCTGATAGAATTTTTGATTGGTATGTCAACACTTATTGTATTTTTTAAATATTAAGATAATATTTACCAGAAACACTCGATATCGAAAAGAAATTAACATCGCTTTCTCTCTTCTATATCCAAAGAAACCTCCATTATTTCAAACATGTAGCCTTCTATATAGCTATCACTACCCTATTCTTCTAAATAATCTCCGTGAAAATTGTTATTACTCAAAAATTCATCGACACTAGGTTGAAGAAGATTATTGTCTTTATTTTAAATAATCTGTATTTGATTCGAATTTATCAATAAAATAATCTTTTACGTTATCCTCCTTCTAGTTTTTTTTCAAACCAACCTTCCTCAATTATTATTTTTGCGGCATATTGTGTAGTTTCCGTCCCGTTCTACAAAATAAAAAAGTCAGCATTATTTTTGCTGACATCAGATTTAATGTTATTGGTAATACAATATAATAATAAAAAATTTTTAGATGCTACTTATAGCAAGTAGAAATGCACCATTAAGAGTAAAAAATTTATGCCCACTTTAGTAACCATTTTATCTAACACATCCTATCCTTAATAGAATATTGTTGTCTTCATCGTTACAATTTAAAGTTAACATACTTATATTTAGCTAATGTTAATAGATTATAAATACTTTATTAATTCAATAATCGTGCCTTTGTTGAAGATCATAATCTGTTGAATAATGGCCAATTTTTGAATAGCTCCTAAATGTAAAGTCGTTTGATGCTCTTTTAAAATATTTAAGAGCGCTTCTTGAAATTCTTTAATATCGAATGAGATAACAAATTCATTTAATTCTCCAGCCATATATTCTACATATTGCATGATAAGTCTTCGTATGTTCTTTTCATCACCTACTAATTTAAATGGACTATGAGATAAATTAACTCCCGATTTTTTTATCACACCTTCAATTTTTTCTAACTGACGATATATAGTAGGCCTGCTTACATGAATTTGCTGGGTAATATCATTCATTGTTACCCCATTGTTAGTAATAATCATTCTCAAGGTTTGAAAATAAGGATTCTCTCTCTTAAAATATAACCATAATTCTTCTAGTGTACCGTTTTGTGGCTTTACTAATCTCACCCCATGAGTTTCGCTCTTCTCAATTTTCCATTGCGAAGGCAAACTTGAATCCATTAATACTAAATCCCTCCATAGCGTACTCTTTGAGAAACCTGTCTTGTTTGATAGTTCATTTAAACTGCACCAACTGTCTTCATAAAATAGATGATATATCAACTTTGAATATCGATCGTTAAACCTATTCATAAATTACTCCCTTTTTCTTGCAAATAATATTGGGTCTATTATTATTGAAAAGATAATATAAAATTTAAAACAAGTGATAGGTAAAAAGTCGCTCTTATGATGTAGGAAGATTCAAAAAAAAAAATGACTTACTAACTATTTGTTAATAAATCATACCATATCTTAATTTATCTAAAATCTCAGAAATGATCAGCCAGATTTTATATTTGAAATACACATTTTCATATGTAGACGATGAATTTGAAAATACGTCACATGTTTACATCATTTGCAGTTGATCAAAAGTACTGCTAATAGAATAGATATATGTTGCTTATATAACTTCTAAGTTACCCTTAAAAATTTATTCTGCTACATTGGTTCACTATACTAATTCAACATTTAAGACACCGAAAAGTGTTCAGAAATGGTGAGGTTAATTTTGAGTGGTCAAGTTGTCGCAAAAAAAGAAATTAATAAGAGCGATGAAGCTAAAATTGTATTACAAAAAAAGGGCATAAAGATGAAAAAAATTAAATTAAGTGTATTGGGGTTAGCAGTTATAGCTGTTTTGTCTTTTGGATTAAATGGAGTTAGTCCAAATGAACATTCTTCCTCAGAAATACAACATACGGAAATAAAAAGTCTTAGTCATGGATGGGGCATTTAGAAAAAGGGCTGAGACAGAAGTATTTCAGCCAAAGAAACAACCGATTTATTACGAAATTCAGTTTAGAGTTTCGTAATAAATCGGTTTATTTAAATTATTCAGATTTAAGAATCGTTCATTTAGTTATGACCAACCTTGTATTTTAAGCATAAGAGGTTTGCTACCTCTGTGCTTTTTTTATCGTTTTATATACTAAAAGCAACGCTGTCGATTAGTCACTCACCCTACAATACTTTTTAAGTAACTGGTTTTTAGAGAATCTAACCATAGCTCTTTGTTTATCTGGGATTCAGTAGTATCACCCTAGCAGAAATAGGTGATATTTATAATTTCAAGACACCTTGTCAGTTATTGGCTTTTACGAGGACGGAGCATCCATTTATGAGGCTGGTGAGGGTAAATGGAAGGGAAAGATGGTCACTTCTTTTTTGCATTGGGCAATGTATCACGCCGCACGATTGATAACCGTATATTCACCAATATTCAAGAAATATAAAAAATGAAACAATCGGAAGAAAAACATTATAACGTGGTGATTAGTAATATAGGGAAGGAACTGATGAGAGTCCTCTTTCATTGACTTCGAAAAGAAGAATCTTATAATGAAGCCTAATAACAGCCCCATTTTTTTAAAATGAGGCCATTATCAGGCTTCTTTGTTATGCTTACATTTCTACTTGATAATTGAATTACAATTGTTTATAAATTGCTTGACTTTCTATAGTTAGCCTCTTTCTATTGGCTATTCTTCCACCCTAGGCAAAATTAAAATTTCTACACGCCTGTTAAGCTCTCTTCCTTCCGCAGTGTTATTGTCAGCTGTGGGCTGGAATTCTCCAAAACCTTTTGCACTGAACCAAGCTGGATTTAAAGATTCGTTCTCCAGCAGTACTTTCATGAAATTCACAGCCCTCATCACACTTAGCTCCCAGTTTGATGAAAATGAGGAGTTTCTTATAGGCACATTGTCAGTATGGCCGCTAATAATGATATTCCTTGGAGGATTTATTACTAATAAATCGGAAATTTCCCGAGCAATGTGCAAATCAGCTTTTCGCACATCTGCACTACCGGAGGCAAAAAGCACATTGTCCCGGATTGTTACTAATAAACCTTCGGATGTTAATTCTGATTCTAATTTATCATTTAAACTTTTATCATTAATATATCGATTTACTTTGTTCTGAAGTTCTTTCAATTCCTCTTGATCCTTCGCTTCATCGAAAAATTCATTAGGTATTGACTGCTTTTCAACTGGTTCCCTTTGACCTTCCGGCATGGTGCTCGGAAAATCCATCACAGCACTTCCCCCAGAAAACACTTCATTAAATGCTCGGGAAAGCTGTTGAAACTTTTGAGCATCCACAGAGCTCATCGCAAACAAAACAATAAATAAAGCGACGAGCAGCGTAAGTAAATCGGCATATGGAAGCAGCCATGATTCATCAACATGTTCTTCATGATCGTTACGTTTCCGCCTTTTACTCATCCATTGTCACGCTGCTTTCATTTAAAAAGACTGTTCTTTGTATACCTGGTAAATAAGATGATAGCTTTTGCTCAATGACTCTTGGAGATTCACCTTCAAGAATTGAAAGAATTCCCTCAATCATGATTCTTTTTTGCTTTGCTTCAATTTTTGATTTGCGCTTTAATTTATTCGCAAAAGGATGCCACAATATATATCCGGTAAATATCCCGAGCATTGTAGCCACGAATGCAGCGCTTATGGCTTCTCCTAATACATCCATATCACTCATATTTCCAAGGGCTGCTATTAACCCAATAACTGCTCCTAACACACCTAGACTAGGTGCATAAGTACCTGCCTGCGTAAAAATTTGAGCACCGGACAAGTGTCTTTCCTCCATTGCATCTATCTCTTCATTCAGAACATCTCTTATGTAATCAGCACTCTGTCCATCAACCGCTAATAGTAATCCATTTTTTAAAAAAGGATCCTCTACTTCTGATATGCGCGCTTCTAAAGAAAGCAGTCCTTCTTTCCTTGCAAGCTGTGCCCAATCAGAAAATTGGCGAATGAGCTCTTCAGAATCCATTATGTTTTTCTCTTTAAAAAGAATGCCTACAATTTTCGGAACACGTTTGATTTCACTTGTTGGAAAAGCTGTAATAACTGAAGCTGCCGTCCCAATAATAATTATAAGAACAGCGGCAGGGTTTAGTAAAACATCAAACCCAACACCTTTCAAAATCATCCCTAATACAACTGCAATGATTCCTAATCCAACACCTATCCACGTTGTTTTATCCATCGAGTATCACACCTATCTAAAAAATATGACTTTAAACCTAAAAAATACCATAATTCGGAACAAAAATTGGTAAAACAACCTTATCTCTTCTTATTTCGACAAACTCTTTTATAAGTTAAATTATTTTTAAAGGTCTTTTTACCTATTTTATTTCACAAAAAAATAGACAGCTACCTGTCTATCCAATTACAATAATTTATTATTTATTTTTTCCTCATAATTTTTAAAGACGGATGAATTAGTATTGATTTTTCTCTTCGATAACAAGCGGTTATACTTCAGGATTTTTTCATTCAGTTCTTGATTTAATTGCTTTTTTGCTTCTTCAGTTTCACATGCTTTAATTAGATCTTTAATTGTGATCATTTCTAATTTTATTTCACTTTCTTCTGAAGTGTAGCCAGCATTTTTCATTATTCGATAAGCCATTCTTACATTCTCAGGCACAGATGCCAATTCATCTTTAGGGAGAGGTTTACCTGCTCCTGGCAAATGATCAAACTGCTTTTCTCTCTGTGCTTGCTTAATTCTTTCCTCAGCTAGAATGGAGAATAAATCCATTGCCCACCCTCCTTCGACTTTACAGCTATTATATTCCTTTCATACATAGCAGACAAATGAATGGAAAAACTACAGTTGTACCTTTAGAAAGGAGAGATGATATGTCTCGCGGAGAACATTTTAATCATAAGAATAAGCAGCACCCAGGTGAGTACCCGAAAGATAACGGCATTAAGCCGAAAGCAACAGAAGCACAGGAAGATGAAGAATTTCTAGTCGTTCAAGAGGCGTTTAAAAACCGCGTCGGAGAAGATGAAGACAGATGAACACAAGTGATGAGCAGCTTGAAAGCCTATTATGGCATTTAGCTGCTCGTTTTTCAATTTGATCCCACTCGATTCACCTGAAAACGGGTTTCCTTTCGCTTTTGCCTTCACTTCATTGGATACATTGCTTGCTTTGGAGCAAGATTTAGGTACTTCTTATAATGAGTGCTAATCTCAACTAAAAGACGAATTCAGCCATTCAGCACAAGCTTCAATATCTTTAGAAAATACTCTATCCTTCGTAATGGATGGAACAATCTTTCTTCCTTCATTGTATAGCTTCTTTGTTTCTGTTGCCATTTTACCAGTCCCTTTAATTTCCACTGCCTGCATCGCACAAATCAATTCAATGGCCAATACCTTATTTACATTTTGAGTAATTTGGTATGCATGGCGAGCCCCGATCGTTCCCATGCTGACATGATCCTCTTGATTTGCTGAAGACGGTATAGAATCAACACTCGCTGGATGGGCTAATGTTTTATTTTCTGATACGAGCGAAGCAGCGCAATATTGCATGATCATCGCACCTGATTGCAGACCTGGATCAGGGCTAAGGAAGGCTGGCAAATTATTTAACTGCGGGTTTACAAGCCGCTCAATTCTTCTTTCCGAAATATTAGCGAGTTCAGCTATGGCAATTTTCATAAAATCCATCGCAAAGGCAATAGGCTGACCATGAAAATTGCCTCCGGATATGACCTTTTCCCCATCATCAAAAATAAGCGGATTATCTGTTGCAGCATTCATTTCAATTTCCAGCTTTTCCTTTACATATTGTAAAGTTTGCCATGTCGCACCATGAACTTGAGGAATACAGCGCAGAGAATAGGCATCCTGCATTCTCACTTCACCTTGTTTAGTCGTTAGCTGGCTATCTGCTAAATAGCCTCTCATTCTTTCAGCTGTTGCTACTTGTTCAGGATACCCTCTTGCCACATGAATAGACTCATCAAATGCATCGATAATGCCATTGAGTCCTTCCATTGTCATCGCGGCTATTTTCTCGCTTTTGTATGCAAGATTCTCAGCTTCAAGATAGGCAATAACGCCTTGAGCAGTCATCGCTTGTGTACCGTTAATGAGTGCTAGTCCTTCCTTCGCTTGCAGTATCAGCGGCTGAATACCCAATTGAGACAATATTTCTCCAGCATGGTGAACTTCCCCTTTATAAAAAACCTCTCCCTCACCAACAAGTGCAAGAGCGAGATGAGACAGCGGGGCCAAATCTCCGCTTGCTCCTAGAGAGCCCTGCTGTGGTATAACCGGGTGAATTTGTTTATTAAGAAATAGAATCAGCATATCAACCACTTCAGAGCGAACGCCAGAATACCCTTTGATCAACGCATTTGCTCTCAATAGCAGCATCGCACGCGAAACGTCCTCTGAAAAAGGTTCACCTACACCACAAGCATGCGAACGGATCAAATTGATTTGCAGGTCCGTTACATTACACGCATCTATATAGACATCACTAAACTTTCCAAATCCAGTTGTAATGCCATAAATGGTTCTTCCTTCTTCTACTATTTTTTCCACTGCCTGATGACTCTTGATTACATCCTCTCTGCTTTGCAATGCAATAAATACTTCCTCTTGTTTAAATACGACTCTTCCTACATCTTGAACAGTTAAGTTTTTTCCTGATAATTCAATCATTCCATTACCTCCTTATCACATTAGCACAATAAAGAAAAGGCCAAGTATCAAATAATCAGTTGATACTTGGCCTTTTACAATTTTTATATGAAAATAGATGGATGTTTACCATTATTATCATTCCTTAAATAAATCTTATTTTTCATTCATTGTAAATCTCATAATTATCCCCTGTCAATTAATTAATACCATATTTTAACAAGTTAGATTAGCACTTAAGTAGTGTAGTAAAGGATTCTATCCTCTTTTACTTTCATCAGGCAGTTCATACAAATTACTCCTACTTTCCGTTATAATTATATAGTAAGTAATCATTCTCCCTTAGTGGCGAGGGAAAAATTGTTTTTTATTAGAAAGGAGCCATTATGAAATCACTAGTATTAGCAGAGAAGCCTAGTGTTGCACGTGAAATTGCCCGTGTTTTAGGCTGCAGTAAAACAAATAAAAGTTATATTGAAGGCAATCAATATATTGTTACTTGGGCATTGGGACATTTAGTCGAGCTGAAAATGCCTGAGCACTATGACAATAAATATAAACAATGGAACTTGGAAGATTTACCGATTATTCCTGATCAAATGGGATTAAAGGTGATGAAGCAAACAAGTCACCAATTTAAAGCAATTGAACATTTGTCAAAACGGAATGATGTGAAGGAAATTATCATTGCAACGGATGCTGGACGTGAAGGTGAACTTGTTGCACGCTGGATATTAGAGAAAATCCGCTGGAAAAAACCGATTCAGCGCTTATGGATTTCTTCAGTAACAGACCGCGCTATTCGCGACGGCTTCAAACAATTAAAGCCTGGAAAGCAGTTCAATGATTTATATCAATCAGCTGTATGCCGAGCTGAGGCAGATTGGCTCATTGGCTTAAATGTTACCCGGGCATTAACAACAAAATATCAAGAGCCATTATCCGCTGGGCGCGTACAAACGCCTACCCTTTCGCTAGTCATGGAAAGAGAAAAGGTCATTCAAAAATTTGTTCCTAAAGAATATTGGACAATTAAAGCAGCTATAGGTCCCCTACAGGCTGAGTGGGAGCAAAATGGAGAAAAGAAAATCTTCTCTAAAGAAACAGCGGAACAGATTGTCCACAAAACAAAAGGGCAAGCAGCTGCCATTGTTTCAGTAAACCGCAAAGAAAAAATGGAAACACAGCCTTTGCCTTATGATCTAACAGAGCTGCAAAGAGATGCCAATAAGCGCTTTGGATTTTCTGCGAAAAAAACTTCAAATGTTTTGCAGAAGTTATATGAACAACATAAGCTTGTCACCTATCCGCGTACCGATTCACGCTATTTAACAAAGGATATGGAAGGAACGATGGCTGAACGTCTGCATGGAATAGCATCTGCCTATAAAGATGAGGTGAAGCCTGCGCTGATGAACAAAGGAAAAGTTCTTGCTAAACGTGTCTTTAATAATGAGAAAGTGACAGACCACCATGCAATTATTCCAACAGAAGAGAGAGTTCATTTAAGTGATTTATCTGCGGATGAACGGAAGCTGTACGACATTATCGTCAAGCGATTCCTTTCACTTTTCTACGAGCCATATAAGTACGAAACAATTCATGCAGTGATTAATGTGAATAAGGAAACTTTTATTGCCAGAGAAACAGCGGTTATTGATATGGGCTTTAAAAAGATTACCGGAAATACTGAAGAAAAAAGCAAAAATCAGCTAGCCTCCCTTCAACATGGGAAAAACTTTACGGTGCAATCGGTAGAGGCTGAAAATAAATTAACTGAAGCACCTTCCCGTTATACAGAAGCTGATATTTTACAGCAAATGGAGAAATTTGACCTTGGCACACCTGCAACAAGAGCAGAAATCATTGAAAGATTGCTTGCAACAGAAGTATTGGAAAGACAAAACGGACGTTTGCACTCCACACAAAAAGGCAAGCAGCTTATGGATTTAGTGAATGATGATTTAAAATCTCCAGAGCTGACAGCTAAATGGGAAAAAGAACTGGAACAAATCGCACGCGGAAAAGCGGATGCTAAAGTCTTCTTAAAAAATATTAGGCAGCAGACGAAGCAGCTCGTATCTGAAGTTAAACGGAGCGATAAATCCTATAAGGCCCATAATCTAACAGGCTCTAAATGCCCGGAATGCGGTTCATTCTTAAAAGAAAGAAACACGAAAGATGGGAAGGTCCTTGTTTGCTCCAGTATGGAGTGTAATTTCAGAAAAAGAAAAGATCCAAAGCTGTCGAATCGCCGCTGCCCGCAATGCCATAAAAAGATGGAAATGCATAACGGAAAGGCAGGGGTATACTTCCAATGCCGCCCTTGTAATGTCGTGGAAAAGGCGACTGATAAAAAGAAGAAAGTCAATAAACGAGAAGAAAGAAAGCTTGTTCAAAAGTACACTCAAAAAGATGATTCTTTCGGTACAAGCCTTGGCGACTTATTGAAACAAGCACTGGAAAAGAAAGATTAATTCATTTAACAAAAAACTATAAAAGTAGGCGAATCAACTTAGGTCAGATTGATTCGCCTTTTTGGTTTATCTAATCTAAAATTGCCAACTATGTCACATCGTGATATAGTCACAATATGATATAGTAAATGAGGTGAATCACTTTGGATATTGATAAAGTGATTAAAAAATACATTCCGATGTCTGAAACGGCATTTTATATTTTATTGTCCTTAAAGAAACCTAAACATGGCTATGGCATTGTTAAACATGTAGAAGAAATTACATTTGGCCGAATTCACTTAGGTTCAGGGACAGTGTATGGGACCTTGACAAAAATGCAAAAGGACGGAATTATTGCTGTTTTTGCAGATGAGCAGCGTAAAACAGTGTATGAGATGACGGCTATTGGAAAGTTTTTAATGGCTGCGGAAGTTTCCCGATTAAAGGAACTATATGAAAACGCATTAAAATATGAGGAGGTAAATGATGATGAGGATTTATAAACCTTTTTGGAGCTATAGTATCCATAAAACAGAAGCATGGTTAGCTGAAATGGCTATAAAGGGATACGAATTAAAACGGTTTAATCGCGTGACAAGATCCTTTCATTTTAATAGCAGCAGTGCAAAACATATTACGTATAAAATTGGCTATGACAGAACAAAGCTTAATCCAATCTCCTCCACTTTAGAAAATGATGGCTGGGCGTTCGTTGATCAGCAAAAAAGCTGGTATATATTAAAAAATGAAAGAGCAATAGAAGAAATACATACAACCCCTGTCCGATCCGGAATAATAAGAAGAAATAACCTTCTTTCCTTTTTATTCAGCACTATATTCATAGTTATTACCGCAAATCTAGTATTTCATTTGTCGCTAATTAGCATGAACCTTTTTAATGACGGCCAAGTGACTATCGTACAAAGCCCGCTTTGGATAATCACCTATACGTTTTGGACATTCCTGTTGGCATTATATCTATTATCTATTTATTCTTTCATCAAATTAAAAAGTGAAAACAAAAAATTGAATAATGAGCATAACGTAATGGATGGCTTATATGATAGTTGCGTGTCAAATTCCAGAAAGCAAGAAAAGCAGATGAAAAAGGAAGGAAAAATGATTAAACATACTAGATTTGGCTGGATGTATTCACCAGACAAGCTTGAAGAATGGCTGGAAGCGATGGAAGCCAAAGGGTATCACTTAAACAGGGTAAATAAACTTGGTACAAGCTTTTACTTTATAAAAGGAGAGCCAAGAAATATTAGCTATTGCACAGACTATCAAAATATCTCTGATGAAAACAATTTATATATGCATAAAGAATCAGGGTGGTGCCATATATACAGCTCCTACTCTTCCATGCAAAAATGGACGATATGGAGTAAGGAATATGAAGAAGATGAAATAAAACCGCGGATTTTCACAGATTCTATCAATAGAATAAAGCATGCAAAAAAAGTGGCTAGTGCTTATACATTATTATTTCTGCCGGTTTTGATTATATATATTTTCATCTTAACTTTACAGCTGCCCCTTTTAAATTTTAGCTTTTCTATTGATACCCTTAATCCTATCCTTTACACCTTTGTATTATGTTTGTTCAGTTCGTTTATCATCCGTTCATGGCTTTACTACTTTAGAATGAAGGGTGATTCACAGTTATAATTGTTTCTTTTTTTAAATAGAAAAGCTACAATTAAAAAGAATATTTTTACAAAAGGAGTGTACATAGAATGAGCAAATTTAACCAAAACTTGGAGAAGTACGCTGAACTTACCGTTAAAGTAGGCGTAAATGTGCAAAAAGGGCAAACGCTTGTCATTAATACTTCATTAGATTCAGCTGAATTAGTTAGATTAATTGTAAAAAAAGCGTATGAAGTCGGCGCCCATAATGTTGTTGTCAACTGGAGCGACGATATCGTATCACGTACTAAATATGAGCTTGCTCCTGATGAAGCGTTTAAAGAATATCCTCACTGGCGCGCTCGTGAAGTCGAAGAGTTAGCCGAGAACGGTGCAGCCTTCATCTCTATCGTATCTGCCAGCCCTGATTTACTTAAAGGAATTAATCCGGAAAAGATTAGCACTTTCCAAAAAGCTGCTGGTCAAGCAATGTCGAAATATCGCAAATATATTCAATCAGATAAAGTAAGCTGGACAGTCATTGCCGCTCCTTCACAATCATGGGCTAATATGGTTTTTCCTGAAGCAGCTGAAGAAGAAAGAGTCGATATGCTTTGGGATGCAATCTTTAAAGCGACACGCTCTGATTTAGAAGATCCGATACATGCCTGGAAACAACATGATAGCAATTTGCATGAAAAAGTCGATTATTTAAATAGCAAACACTACAAAAAATTGCATTATAAAGCTCCTGGTACAGATTTAACGATTGAATTACCTGATAAGCATCTATGGGTTGGTGCAGGCAGCGTGAATGAACAAGGCCATGAATTTATGGCAAATATGCCGACAGAAGAAGTCTTTACTGTCCCTCATAAAGATGGTGTCAATGGCACTGTAGCAAGTACAAAGCCTTTGAGCTACGGCGGAAATATTATTGATCGTTTTTCCGTTACCTTCAAAAATGGCAGAATCGTTGAGGTGAAAGCTGAAGAAGGCGAAGAAATCCTGAAGCAATTGGTTGAAACAGATGAAGGCTCTCATTATCTTGGCGAAGTCGCATTAGTGCCATATCAATCGCCAATATCACAATCTAACCTGCTTTTCTATAATACACTTTTCGATGAAAATGCATCCAATCATTTAGCCATTGGCAGCGCCTATGCCTTCTGTATTGAAGGCGGTAAAAAAATGAGTAGCGAGCAATTGGCTGAAAACGGACTTAATGAAAGTATTACTCACGTCGACTTCATGATTGGTTCTGCTGAGATGGATATTGACGGAATTACAGAAGACGGCAAGTCAGAACCAGTATTCCGCAAAGGAGATTGGGCGTTCTAAAACAAGTTCCAGCTGAGTGATTTCAGCTGGTTTTTTATTCCCTTTATATTAATTTTAGACATAGGAAAAAGACCGCGGCGCCTTCTTTTTTAAAAAGAAGGCTGCAGCCTATGTCCTGCATCTATTCTCTTTAATTTCTGCGTAAAAATGCTCTGCTCAATTCTCCGTCCTCATCAGCAGCCAGCTCAATCGAATATTTATCTACCTCAAAAACAGCCGTTACTTTTCCTCCATTTTCTTGTTTTTTATACTTTGGTTCGCCAAAAATGGTAATAGCCTCGTTTAAGGTCGTTTTCATTCTTTCGCCAGGAATTGATACAGCAGTCACATTGCCGTTATCTTCATCATAATAATATGTCGTTTCCGGATACATAAGAAAGCTGACATCATTCACAATACCCTCTTCAATAAAATATGGATTAGACTTTTTTATTTCTGAGATATTCGTGCCTATCGGATATGGACTGCCCATTGGAATACCTAATTTAGCACGTTCTATCACTTCAGTTGTAATTTCGAAATTATGGTAAGGGAAATATTGCTCCTCTTCCTCCCTCCATATTTCAATCCAATCTTCCGTTAAAAGTCCGGCTTCACCAATCTGATCTTCTTTAATTACAGATTCATCATGTATGGAAAATGAAGTATAGTCTTCCGACAGCAGCCATGTAGAAAATACCCAGCTGTTATTGTCATCCTGATGGTGAGCTGTTTGAATATATCGCTGGTTTAAAGATTTTGCTTTCACATCAGTTAAGTTAATCAGTTTATCACTATCTTCGCTCACTATTTCACGTAATTCTCCGTCAACAATCGTCAATAACCTAAGTGAAGAATGGGTATCGTCTATATCATGCGACAAGACAATTAAAGATTTATTATTTGTATTAATTGTGTAGACTCCACCCTTTTTCACTTCAAAACTACCTTCAATTGAGTTCTGCCGATAGGCCAGTTTCTTATTTTGTTCAGCTAAGTAAAATGCATAGCTGTCTTTATTATCGTCTTCTGCATACAGAAAAACTTGATAGCTTTTATCGTCCTCAGTAATTTCAACTTGATATAACGCTTCTTCTTGCAGCTCTGTTACTTTTATTGCATCACTGTAACTTTCATTCGTTTCATGAGCAACTGTGGCATTTGGCTCCAGCGTTTGATAGTCTTTACTCGAATTCACATTTGACTCTTTTGTACAGCCGGCCAAAACAACTGAAAACATTAATATATATAAATAATTCTTCATTAGATTCTCCCTGTAAGTAGAAAAGCTTATTATTAGATAAATTTCTTAGTATGCGTTTTGTATCTTGCATGATTGCATACATTAAATATTTTATTTAATCTTCTTTAGTTTAAAAAACGGAAATATCTTCACCGCTTCGATGAATTTTTTATTACCATTCTAAATTGTAACAAATCTGAAACAATACTACAAATGTAATAAAAATCAGTAAACTTGCTGTAATCTCAAGATTTCTTAAGAATACTATGTTTAAATATTAATATGTTAGGTTAAATCATTTATGTGCACTTCTACATATTGAATTTATTGTTATGATATAAGTTGCAAACATTATTTTAAAAAGGGGACTGGCAATCTAATGTTAAAAGAATTTAAAGAGTTTGCGCTCAGAGGAAATGTGCTTGATTTAGCAATTGGGGTCATTATCGGTGCTGCATTTGGCAGTATTGTTACATCGCTGGTTGATGATATAATGATGCCATTTATAGGCATACTAATGGGCGGTGTCGATTTTACTTCGCTTTCATTTGATGTTGGCAGTGCAACCATAAAATATGGTCAATTTATTCAAACTGTGTTTGATTTCCTTATTGTTGCTTTCTCTATATTTCTTTTCATCCGATTCTTGAATAAGCGACTCAGGAGGAAAGAAGTAGAAGAAGAAAAGGCGCCTGAAGTTGATGCGAAAGAGGAATTGCTTACCGAAATTAGGGATCTCCTAAAAAAGCAAAATAATAGCGAGCATAAAGAAGGAAATCGCAGCCTCGAATAGAAGCTGCGATTTTCTATATAATCATGCAACCTTTACGGAAATGATTCGTACGAATAGAAAGACAAAAAAAGAGGTGTTTCAAAAATGCATTCACAATCAGCTTATGAAAAAAATCTTTCAGCTGTCATGCGCGCCTTTGCCATTTCATTGGGTATAGCAACAATCGGTGTCATGATTGGAGTATATGTTCCTCCCTCGCTTTTCTTACCGCTCGCGATTATCGAGGTTTTGATGCTAATCTTTGCTTTCTTTCTAAGGAGAAAAAAAGCAATATCCTATACCTTTCTCTATTCATTTACTTTTATATCTGGTTTAACAACTTTTCCAATTATTAATTACTATGTAACAGCAATTGGACCGCAAGTAATCTTAACCGCATTCATTGCAACAACGTTAATTTTTGCTGCGATTGCCATCTACGCGACAAAGACAAAGAAAAACTTTTCATTCCTTGGCGGATTTTTAGCAGCTGCGCTGCTTGCTTTAATTATTGTGGCAATCATTAACATCTTCTTGCCGCTCAACGATACAGCCATGACCATATACTCATTCATTGGGATACTTGTTTTTAGCGGGTATGTTTTATTCGATTTTAACAGAATGAAGCATTATGGGATACCTTCCCATGCCGTCCCGACGATGGCACTCAATTTATATTTAGACTTTATTAATCTGTTCATCAATATACTCCGGCTAATCGGCATATTAAAAGACAGAAAATAATCCTAACCTAGCAGTAGCATACAACTGCTAGGTTTTTTCATTTAGCCCCCTGCCCCTTATTTTTATTTCAATCTGTTCATGTCGAAAAAAAATGAATTTTGTATATTTTTCCGTTTAAAACATGCTCTTTATTTACATAATAGGGAATAAAAGGAGGTTACTATTAAATGGCTGAACAAAACCAAAGCACAGACAAAAAAATGTCCCGCCGCAGATTTATCCGCAATTCCAGTTATGTAGCTGGAGGTCTTGTAGGCGGCGGTCTGATCGGTGGATTGATTGGATCCAATCTAGGCAACAAAAATCAGGATGATGCAGGGACCCAAGGGCAGCAGCATGAAAACGGAGCCTATCAACAAGCACCTCTTTATTTTACCAATCCTGAAATATTTGCGGTGTTAGTCGCTGCAACTGAAAGAATATATCCTACCGATGATACCGGACCAGGAGCAAATGATTTAGGTGCACCATTCTTTATTGATCATTCACTCGCAGGGTCTTGGGGCAATAATACCCGGGAGTATATGCAAGGACCATTCTATCCTGGTTCAAACTTTCAGGGCTATCAATCTCCATTAAAACGGCATGAAGTTTTTGATACAGGACTTGCTGCACTTCAAAGAATCAGCAACGAAAAACATGACGCTAACTTTGCAGACTTAGAGGGAGAACAGCAAGATGAGATTTTGACTTCTTTTCAGAAGGATGAAGTCGAATTGAAGGGTGTGACCTCAAAAACATTCTTCAATATTCTTCGCCAGGCGACCATTGAGGGTGTTTATGCTGACCCGGCTTACGGCGGCAATACAAACATGGAAGGCTGGAAAATGAAAGGCTTCCCTGGGCATCAAATGAGCTATTACGACAAAATTGAATCTGATGAATTTATGAAAATAGAACCGAATAGTTTACATTCGTATACTAAATAATGTCCCTTAGGAGGATATAAGACATGGCAGAAAAGTTACCAAAGACGGATGTTGTCATAGTTGGAATGGGCTGGGCTGGAAGTATCATCGCTGCCGAGCTCGGAAAAGAAGGACTAAAGGTCGTCGGATTAGAACGAGGTAAAGAACGCGGCTTAAAAGACTACTATGTCGTTCATGATGAATTGCGATATGCCATTCGTTATGAACTAATGCAAGACTTATCTAAAGAAACGATTTCCTTCAGAAATAATATGAAGGAACGCGCATTGCCGATGCGCCAGCTAGGCTCGTTTTTATTAGGCGAAGGACTCGGAGGAGCAGGTGTCCATTGGAATGGTCACAGCTACCGCTTCCTTCCTTATGATTTTGAAATAAAATCGAAGACAATTGAAAAGTATGGAGATGGAAAAATTAAAGGCCTCCAGCTTCAAGATTGGGGTATCACTTACGATGAGTTAGAGCCCTACTTTGGCATGTATGAAAAGGTAGCCGGAATTAGCGGCGAAGATTCACATTTTGGACCCGAGCGCTCCATTCCATATCCTACACCGCCAATGAAGGAAACTCCATTAACTAAGAAGTTTAAAGAAGCTGCAAAATCTTTAGGCATGCATCCCTATCATATGCCTTCAGCTAACTTAAGCGAACCTTATGAAAATCCTTATGGAGCGAAACTTGCCGGATGTCAATACTGCGCCTTTTGCGAGCGCTTTGGGTGTGAATATGGAGCAAAGGCAGATCCAACCGTTGCTGTCATTCCTTTTGTACGTGAAACCGGCAATGTAGACATCAGAAACTATGCAAATGTCACTGAAATCATTCATGAAGGCGGCAAGGCAACTGGTGTTAAATTCGTTGATGTTTTAACAAAAGAAGAATTTATCCAGCCTGCTGACATGGTTGTACTAACAAGTTATGTAATGAACAATACAAGACTATTGCTGCAATCAAAGATTGGCAAACCGTACGATCCTAATAGTGGTACAGGGGTTATCGGGAAAAACTATTGCTATCAAATCCTTCCAGGGTCAACAGGCTTTTTCGAAGATGAGCAGTTTAATACTTTTATGGGTGCAGGTGCATTAGGGGCTACTGTGGACGATTATAATGGCGATAATTTCGACCACTCTGATCTCGACTTTATTCACGGCGGTTCTATTTCCTTTAACCAATCCGGCGCCCGTCCGATTGCATCAAACCCAGTGCCAACCGGTACTCCAAACTGGGGCGCAGATTTTAAGGCACAGTCTATTAAATACTATACTCGCTCTTTAAGCGTAAGTGCTCAAGGAGCCTCTATGCCTACGAAGAATAATTATATGGATCTTGACCCAACCTATAAAGACGCTTACGGTTTGCCTTTGCTGCGACTTACTTATGATTTTACTGATCAGGACCGTAACTTATATAACTATATCGGTAAAATCGGCGACCAGATTATGCTTGAAATGGGTGCAAATAAAGTGAATGAGAGATCAAATTTGGAAAGCTACGATATCGTTCCTTACCAGACTACACATAATACTGGAGGAGTCATTATGGGAGCTGAGCCTGAAACTTCCGCAGTTAATAATTACTTACAGATGTGGGATGCTGAAAATGTCTTTGTTGTTGGCGCCTCTGCTTTTGCACATAATAGCGGATATAATCCAACCTCAACAGTCGGCGCTCTCTCATTCCGCGCGGCAGAAGGTATACTTAAGTACAGCAAAGAAGGCGGACTATTAGCCTAAACAAAAAAGGAGTGGATGATTGTGGGTCTATCTAATATTGGGATACCCGGTTTAATCATTATTCTTGTCATTACCTTAATTATATTTGGCCCGAAGAAGCTTCCTGAAATCGGCGCAGCTTTTGGAAAAACACTTTCCGAGTTTAAAAAATCTACAAGAGAAATCATGGATGATAGCGAGAAAGAAACAGTCACTGTAGCTGCAAAAAAAGATGAGGAAACAAATAAAACAACAACTTAGATAGGGGAGCTTGCATATGGAAAATAGCGAGCAAACTTTAGTAGAACATTTAACTGACTTAAGAAAAGTGCTCATTCGCTCAATATTTTTCTTTCTCATTTGCTTTATCATCTGTTTACTGTTTATCAATCGGCTCATCCCGGTGTTGTCCAACCACTATGATTTGGTCATGCTCGGTCCGCTTGATGTCATTAGACTTTATACGGGAATTGCCGGGAGTATCAGTCTTGGCATCTCCCTCCCATTTATCGCTCTTCAAGCTTGGATTTTCATTCGGCCTGCCTTAAACGATAAAGAAGCGAAAGTATCTGTCATGTTTATTCCAGCAATAATCATGAGCTTTGCTATCGGTTTAATGTTTGGATTATTTATTGTTTTTCCTACAATCTACGGATTTTTAATGAGGTTAGGAGAAATAAATTTCTCAATGATGATTACAGCAAGGGAATATTTTTCTTTCTTACTCATGTCCACGATTCCATTTGGTTTTCTGTTTGAAGTACCGTTATTGCTTGTATTTCTTACTTCCATCGGAGTCGTTACACCTGATATGCTTAAATCGATTAGAAAATATGCCTATCTTATTTTAGCTGTCGTATCAGCACTTATTACACCGCCAGATTTCTTTTCACAAATTTTAGTGTTGATTCCATTAATGTCCTTATATGAGCTAGGTGTGCTGTTATCAAGAATAAGTTTTAAAAGACGAGCTGCAGTTCAAGAAATACAGCCGAACGAAGCATAGCTGGAAATATCGATTTATATTTGATTTCATCAAAAAAGAAGTAACCATTGCCCAGCAGCAGGTTACTTCTTTTTTAGTCGCTTATATTGTTCAATAAAATCTTCCGGCACTTTTTTTACGTAAAATGGGAAAACTCCACGGTTCGTATGCAAGTACAAAACACCCATACTCCGCTTGGAAATCTTATAGGATACATCAAAAACATCCGACATTAAAATTTGATCTTCCTGCCAAATGATTGTATCATCATACAATTCTATAATCTTTTCTTCTTCTTCATACTTTTGTACATTCCAATCAATCTTCCTCGTTACCTTTATATAAGTATGGGTTGTAATTAATTTCAAGGTGTACATAGCCTCCATTATTACTCATACTTCTATTGAAGCATAACTATATTCCTTAGAACAAATGATAAACATTACTTTTTATTTGTCATTTCTCTTACTTGCCGAAGTACAGGCATTTCCTCCAATTCTTTATTTGTAACTAAATCCCATTGTATTCCTTCTGGCTTCGGGTATGGCGAATTTGTTTTAATTAGCTCCTGCTCCGTAGCAATCCAATCAACTGTTAAATCATACGCATCTCTTGGTATGTCTTCATCTGTTAACTGAGCGCTATGTATTGTACCAATAACAGGTATAGGCGGATTGCCTAGTTCGCGAATAATCGCATATTCCCTATCTGCATAACCTTCCCCTTTACCAATACGACGCCCATCCTTATGAAGTGCCACTGAGCCAGCAAAAAACAAATCGATAATTGGCAATTCCGACAAATGAATTTCTTTCCCATACGATTTGATATGAGATAAGCTCGCTGCTTTTCTCTCTTCCCCCTTTGGCACCCACTCTGGCTTTACAATAATAAATCCCGCCTTCAGCCTTGGAGTTGGAACTAATAATGTTTTACCATCACGCAATATTTGTGCTCTAATAGGAAGCTGCGGAGAATCTGGATTAACTTTTATCACCCTTGCCTGTCTATATTCGGGCATCATTGTTACAAAATGGGCCGCCTTCTCTGCTCCTTTAAAGTTTGGTATGCGGTTTTTTAAAGGAAAAGGAAACCTTCCCAGCTTTTTTTCTTCAAGCAATGTCCAAACTCTTTCACGAATCTCTGACTTACTAACCAAATACAATCTTCTCCTTTTAAGTAGGCTAATACGACACTGTGATTCATCATGCTGCTTGCCCACCAAATTTTAAAGCATATACCTTGATATTTTGATTCTATTTCTCAATGGAGCCCTTGTTTCAAAACCTAGCTGCGAAAGGTGCGTAGCCTTGCGAGTGGCTCACAACCTTGTTAGGAATTATAGAACGCCGGAAAAAAGCCTGGCAAAGGACTCCTTTGACCTTTCCAACAAACCTCGTTTATAAAATTGGACTGGACTAATTTTTACGCTGTCCTTCATATCTTCCTCAAAATGAGCAACCAGATCGCGGATAGAGCTTGTCCCATATAGAAATACATTTACCTCGAAGTTTAAATGAAAGCTTCTCATATCCATATTAGCGGTGCCAATGGATGCTAAATTACCGTCGACTATAATTATTTTTTGATGCAGAAAGCCCTTTTTATAAGAGTAAATTTCTACTCCATAACGCAGCAGTTCAGAAAAATAAGAACGGCTTGCATATTGAGTCAAGAAGCTATCGTTAATTTCAGGCACCAGTATTCTTACTTCAATTTTCTTTGCTGCAGCTACTCTTAAGGCGGTGCGGATAGCTTCATCTGGTACAAAGTATGGAGTCGCTATCCAAATCGATTGTTCTGCAGAAGAAATCATTGAATAGTAAAAGTCACCCATAATCCCCTGCTGTGTATCAGGTCCGCTCCCAACCACCTGAACTGCACCATCAAGCGTATGATCATGGACAGTATGGCGATAGCACCGGTAATCATCGAGAACATGCTGTCCTGAAATATACTCCCAGTCTAATAAGAAAATGGTATGTAAAGTATATACAGCTTCTCCCTTTAAGGATAAATGGGTATCCCTCCAAAAGCCAACCTCTGAGTCCTCACCTAAATATTCCACACCGACATTCAATCCGCCAGTAAAGCCTACTTCACCGTCGATGATGACGATTTTGCGGTGATTTCTAAAATTAAACTTCTGATTAAAAAAACCGTATTTCAATGGCGAAAATGCCCTTACTTGAATACCTGCTTTCTCCATCTTTATGATGTCCTCGGAAAATAAAGTAAGGCTTCCTGCCGCATCAAATATAAAAAGGACTTCCACTCCCTCCTTTGCCTTGCTAATTAATATATCAATCATTTCTTTTCCTAAGCGATCAGACCGAAAGATGTAATATTCCATATGAATAAATTTCTTCGCCTTCATTAACCTTCTCTTTATTTCAAAAAACGTCTCTTCTCCGTTCTTTAATATAGTCGCTTTAGAGGATGTACTCATTGGAGTCAATGCCGAATGAATGGAAAATTCCGCAAATCTCATTTGGCCATCCTGCAGGAAAGACACATCAGGATCATCCTCCTGTTTCATCAGCCTTTTCCATTCTTCGCGATTTTTTCTCCGCATGCTTTGAAATAAATAGCCTTTCATATATAGCTGCCCTGAGTATAAATAAAATAAATAGCCGACTAGCGGAAAAAAGACGAGCACATAAATCCATAGTAGCGTATGCTGCGGGGTGCGTTCCTCCAGCATAATGGAGAAGGATATAATAAAAATTGTTGCAGCGTACAATAATAAGCTGAAGACTGTAATAAAGGTGCTTGTTTCCATAAAAAAAGCAACATACAATGTAGTTATTAATATAAATGCAAACAGAAATTCTAGTCGGCGTCGGCTTTTCATAACATCTTCCCCATCCTTAAGTATAAGTGCTCTTTATAATACCCTATTGTCAATTTGAAAAACTAAGCGCCTCAATAGTTTTTCCATCTTTACACGTTTACATGTCATTTCAAGGAGGTTCCAAATGGAAATTATTGAATTAAATTCGTTACATGCAGAAGCCTATCAGCACTTAAGATTAGAAGGGCTTAAAAAGCATCCTGAAAATTTCGGCGCAAGTTATGATGAAGAATTACATTATACAATTGACGATTATTCCGAAAGAATTACTGCCCATCAATCTAATGTATTTGGCGCATTTAATAACGAAAAGTTAATCGGAATTGTTACCCTCTTTAAAGAATCAAAATTAAAGATGAAGCATAAAGCATTTATATTTGGGATGTATGTAACTGAGGAAAGCCGAGGACTAGGTGCTGCAAGAAAGCTAATGGAGGCCGCTCTTAATAAAGCCAGAGCTCAGCCAGAAATTGAACAAGTTTATTTGACGGTCATGTCTGATAACCATCCAGCAAAAAAGCTCTATCTCAGTTTAGGATTTGAACCTTATGCCAAGGAGCCTCACGCACTTAAAATCGGTACTTACTATTATGACGAAGAACATATGCTGTTGATGCTATAGTTAACAAGCCAGCTTCCTTTTCCAATGAAGCTGGCTATTGCTTTATTGATACTTTTTTAGGATTTCCTGTAATTTGAGGGCAAGTCCTATATTGCCTTCAACCTTTAATCCTCCTGTCATAAAGGCAACAGTTGTATTTAAGTTTCCTTTTAATAAACTAGAGAAATTTTGATCATTCATTTTTAGTTTCACTTCTGCTTTGTCGGTGTGCCCTGTTTCTAAATGCACTTTTCCTTCTTTTAACACTATTTGCACTGGACCGCTCTCCTTTAATTCAACTTGAAATATTCGGTCCTTTTCGTTTTCAATATGCGCTGGATTTGCATTCATTTTATCTGTAATTTTTTCAAGCTCAAGTATGACTGACATATGTATCCCCTTTGTTATTAAGAATTTTTTCTGCTGCTATGATACTGTCCTTTAACCAGACGGCTGCGAGCGGATGCTGCACGATTTCTTTTGTTGTCAACCAGTGTACGCTGTCAACTTCATCCGGGCTCTTTGCGAATGCCTTTCCGCTTTTGTATTTGCATAGAAACACAACATTGATAACTGCTGAATGATCATCAGCTAAAAAAGAAGAGCTCCATACATAATCCATCTGGTCATCTACCTCAATGCCCACCTCTTCAAAGATTTCCCTTTGCACACTTTTTTCTAAAATATTATTCACATGACCTTCATGTTCAACCTTTCCGCCTACTAAAGAAAGTGTACCAGCTGCGTGTTCTTCCTTCATACTTCTTTTAATTAAGAGCCAATGGCCTTGATGAAACACCGCACCTTCAACATTGACAATAAACATCTTTTCACCCCCTATAATATATTCCATTTTTTTTAGCGATTTCCTGCTCATTTATGAATCATGATTCATTTTTTTACGAGTTCGACAGTCAAAGATGCCCTTTGTGTTCAAAAATAAAAAACAGCACCAATTATTGGTGCTGCTATCTATCTAATTCCATGGCAGTTCGGACCCAAAGCTTTTTGCTCTTTCCTCGCTGTCTTTTCTTCTTTTTTTCCGAATTTGCGCCCTGTCCTTTGCGCTTTCATATAAGCTTTTTTCCTCATCAGTAACTGGCACAACAGCAGGTATTTCTATCGGCTTTCCTTCTTCATCCACTGCCACCATTGTTAAGAAGGATAATGCACATACATTTCTTTCCCCTGTGAGAAGCCCCTCAGCGATTACTTTCACGAAAACCTCCATTGACGAGCGGCCAGTATATGTAACAAATGCTTCTAAGCATACAGCATTGCCTTCATAAATTGGATGTAAAAAATCAACAGAATCAGTAGATGCAGTGACAACTGCTTTCCTCGCATGTCGCATTGCCGCTATCCCAGCTATATCATCTATATAAGCCATTAGCTTGCCGCCGAATAAAGTGCCATGACTATTTGTATCTGGCGGCTGTACGATACTTGTTTTCACTACATAGGATTCCTTGCAAAACTTGGTCTCTCTCATGATTGACTCTCCTTTCATTGACGAAGCAATGATGCACATTCTATATCATAACCGAAAACTCATTATTTAAAAAAGGTATTTTTCTTTCTTACTCGTAATGTATCGCCAGTCCAGCCTCTCTTTATTAACAACAAATATACGGCAAGTGTAGATAATAAAATGATTAGGAGCGCTATTGCATAACCCCACTTTTCATCAAGCTCTGGCATGAATGTAAAGTTCATCCCCCATAATGCACCCCACGCACTAACAGGCGTGAATAACGTCGTAATCACTGTTAATGTTTTAATAATTTCATTTCCTCTATAATTAGATACCATTTCTTCAAAGTTAACAAGGTGATCAATTTCCTCCATATATTCTTTAATTAACATGTTTCCTCTTTCCATTTTCTTAGTTGTTCTTTTAAATTCTTTCTGTCCTGTAATTATGTCTCCAAATGCTTCTTCTAATCCAATGCGCAGTTCTTCAAAAGGAATCATAAAGTTTTTCCAGACAAGTGCTTCATGTCTAAGTTCATAAATTTCTTCTAACCGGTTTATGCTATTTTTCTTCTTTATTTTCCAAAATAAATCATTTAACCGGAGTTCAAATTTATCTATATTGTCAATGCAAGTATTTAAGAGTTCTGAAAGCATGAGCAGCATACCTTCAATTGCATTATCTGCAGTGTTCATATTCTTTATTTTATTGGGATTCAGGTTAATCGTAATAATAAAATCCTTTGTTAAAAAATAATGAAACAGTTGATACTCATTCTGGTCTTTCAGCTTTTGTTCATAAATAAGTGAGCCGCTGATAGATTCAAATCCATCTTCTTCTGTATTTATGTGTAAATGGTTTGATTCTCTTAATGAGGCATTCTCCAACCATTTTTTAATAGTACTTTGATATTTAGGGTATGAATCAACATCTACTTCTTCACCTTCCATCACATTCAGCCATTTCCATCTCTCTTCATTAAAGGTCCACTCCATGTGAATCTCCCTTTCCTTCTATAATGATGATATTATTTTCCCTATTTATAGCACTCTTGAAACTTCGATGTTTTTATTTTTTGAAATTGGGTATTTATATATTAAGCATTAATATTAAAGGAAAAGAGGAGGAGTAAAACATGAATTCTCGTCCAAGAAATTCTTATATTTTAGCAGGAGTTGGGATTACTAGTGTTTTATTGCTTGCAAACAAGTCCAATCGTGAAAAGCTACAATCGATAACAACTAAAATTAAAGATTACATGCCATTTAATAAAAAGAAATATGAAGTGATGGAAAAAGCGGGTCATCCGATGCCACAGGATACTGAAGATAATAAAATGGTTAGCGAAGGTGCTTTATATTCCGTCAATTATTTTAATGAGAAGGAGCAGCAATAACCTAAGGAAATTCCTTAGGTTATTGTTTATTGCCACTTATAAATCCGCCACTTTGGGCAATAGTTTTTCTTTTCCCCGCCTCATTCTTGTTTTTACTGTAGAAAGAGGCAAGTTTGACTCCTGGCTTATTTCGACTAATGTGCGATGGTGGTAATAAAATAACAATAAAGGTTCTTTATACATCTCCGGCAATTCCTTCAGTTTGTTTGTAACTGCTTCCTGCTCACATTTTTGAATACACACTTCTTCCGGAGCAGGGGAGACTATTTCTTCTTCATACATATACACTTTTTCCTCCCAAAATTTTCTTTCAGTCTTTTCTTTTCTCCAATAATCTCTACATTTATTAAGTGCAATTTTAAACAACCAGTTCTTTACTTTTGTTTCCTGTTTAAACGACGGAAAGGCAATATATGCAGCAATCATCGCCTCTTGATAGAGATCCTCTGCGAGTTCCTTATGGCGAACTAATGAAAATATATATCGAAAAATTGCATGGCTATGTTCATTTATACATGCTTCAAAATTAATATCAATTGAACTATTCATATCTAATATGGCGGGACGACTCAGGTGTCCCTTCCCCCTTTTTTATCTCTCACCCTATTAGACGAATAAATCTATTTGTCCCCCTACAGTTTTTTTGAAAAATTATTGATTAAATCTTCTATTCGTAGGTACAAGTATGAGCGACACACCGATTTTTTTGCATATCGTGAAATAATGCATTAATGTCAGCAAAATCGCACCTAGATTGATGCCAATAATCACGCCATGCATTTGTAGGGAATCCATCGAACCAAATACATACATTCCAACAAAAGAAATCGTGGTTGACCAGACTGAATGGTAAAAGGCATCCTTCATTAGTCCTAATCCGATTAAATAGGCTTGCATCGGCATAATGAAGAAATGAAGCAGGAAAAATGGCCATAACAATTGGACATATACACTTGCATCAGTTGAATGAAAGAAACGGCTAGTTAATGGTTCTGCAAAAAAGTAAAAGAAGGTAACTGCTGGCACACCATAAATAAATGTAATAAAAAAGACTTGCTGCAGCAGCTTCTGTAAATAGCCTAATTTGTTTTCAGCATAGGCTTTCGAAACTGTCGGAATAAGCATAACCATAAATGAATGGGCGATAAAAGCTGGAAATAAACCGATTGTCATGGCAACACCTGCAACCATGCCAAAATGTTCTGTTGCGATGTCAGAGGAAATACCGGATTTTAATAATGCCGCTTTTATTAAAAACGGCTGGATGGCATGTGATAATGCATGGAAGATTCTCAGTCCCGTTGTCGGAATTGATACGCCCATTAAGTTTTTCCAAACTGTCATCCCGCTTAAGTTTTCGAATGGAGCCTTCTTCATTTTTTGATATTGAATAACAAACATGTGAATAAAATAAGCAAAAATCGCTAATTCACTGCCAACAAAGGTACAAATCGCAATAAACACTGCAGTCGTCGTTTCAAACTGGAAGAAATGATACAAAGCAATCAGCAAGCTAAGCTGCACCAGTTTCCTCGTGAAATTAGCGGTTGCGATTTTCCCCATTTGCTCTCTCCCCATGAAAAACCCTCTTGCAATCGAGGAAAACGATACAATGGGAATAAGAATAATCGCCATCCACCTCAGTAACGGATGATAACTATCAAATACAGAAAGAAATGGCAGAATCATCGAGGCAATCGGAATTAAAATCAAAGAAAATATAACCGTCAGCCTTATGACATGATTGAGCATACTATAATGATATTTTTGATCTTTCTCTGCGATAAATTTTGAAATCGATACAGGCATCTCGAAACTTGCCAATAAAACGATTAAAAAAATCGTCGGCAAGATGGACATATACATTCCGAGGCCATGCTCCCCCAATTCCCTTGCAAGCACCATATTCAATAAAAACTCAATGCATTCACCAGCAAAAGCTGCCAGCACTAATAAGGTGAGTCCTTTAAAAAACTTGTTCATTTTGCCTCTCCTTTATGTCTGCCTAATCTTTGAACCTTGTCCTTTATACATATGAGACAAGCGCTAAAAATATATCATTCTCTTGAACAATCATTCACATAGAATCAGCCAATTACTTTTATATCAAACAAAGCTTCTACTTAAAAACGTATATTTAAACTGAATGTAATTATGTGGGCTTCGGACGAATAAATTGGGCTTTTTTCACCTGA
>NZ_PISD01000097.1 GCF_002835735.1 Cytobacillus horneckiae
CTTGACAGGGGCAAGACCAGCTTACTGATTTTCTGGACAGCTTTTTTTATTTTTAATCTCCTGAAATTTTCCCATACTTGCCTCCCCCGCCAGCTTGAAGATGCAGTTCTCCTTTTCTTGCTGCCATAATAAGATCTGCTATCGTCAGCGGTACAACCTTCTTTAATTGTTCGTAAGGGATTCGATGGAGAATCGCCATTTCTGTCCCAAAATGGTCCAATAGTTTCTCAAGCATTTTTGGCCCAAGTCCAGGCAAAAACTCAAGAGGAACTTGATGAATATACGGAGGCCGCTCGATTCTTTCAACATGAGAAGAAACTAGTTCGGCAATTCTATCTGCCACGCCTTTAATATATTTTTCGCTTCCACATTGCTGGCAAATACCCTCGTCTACACGAAAAGGAGTTAAGCATTTGGCACATGCCGTTCCATGATATTTTCCTAGAAGTGGATCTAAACCATAGTTAGCAGAAACTTTACGACCACCATTTTGCTTCAATGCCATCGCAAACTCTTTAAATGTCGGCGCATTCAATGAAAGTGTTTGGTATTCCCTTGCAATTTTCTTTAATGAATGTGCATCTGAATTCGTTAAAAAAGTAAAGTCCTTTAATTCAGCAATCTGCTCAGCCATCTTTGTATTTGAGCTTAGGCCAAGCTCTATTGCATCTATCCTTTCCGGATCAAACACTTCTGTCAACGAGCGGTTGACTCCTTTTCCGTACATGCTTTTAAACGGTGTAAACACGTGAGCAGGAATAAATAAACCTCCTAATTCTTTCACCTTTTTCTGTAGTAGGCGGCCGCTTACATAAATGCGCTGAGAGCTTAATTGAATATTTTTCAAATGCTGAGATAGCCAAATTGAAAAGTCACTCATCGCACGAATAGTAGGGAAGAAGCAAAGCACATGAATCGGACCTTGGCAGTTTTGGTCATAGATTTCAAGTTCTGAACCAGGAATAATTGACATATCTCCATACAGAAGACCGCCGTCGTCATGCTCAACTATTTCACCTAAATGGAGCAATTGCGAGATTTCTTCTATCACCTCTGGCGAATGGCAATCGATGATGCCAATCATATCGAGCCCCTTCTCATTTCTTGCATGCTGAATAATATTTGAAAAGGTCAGCGATTTTGCACCCGTTATTTTAACCGGTTTGCCAGTATATGTCCGGCCAATATGGATATGCATGTCCGCATAATATGTTTTCATTTTACTTTTTTAATGCCCCTTGTAATTGCAAATACTGTACCGCATAAGCAGTTTTTGCATCATATATTTTTTGGTTTCGCACTAATTCAATCGCTTCTTCTAAGGTAACTTCCATTAAGTTAACAAATTCATCCTCATCCATAGAAGCCGCATTTTCTACCGTTTTTAGTTCCTTTGCTATGTACAGATGGACAATTTCGTCAGCAAATCCCGGAGATGTATAGAAGGAAATCAGCCATTCCATTTCAGCGCAGCCATAGCCTGTTTCTTCCTCGAGCTCCCTTTTCGCACATTCCAATGGGTCTTCCCCTTTTTCAAGTTTGCCCGCGGGTATTTCCACAATCGTTTTCTCTAATGCCTTGCGATATTGTTCCACCATGACTATTTTATTGTCATCAGTTAATGCCAGGACTGCAACCGCACCAGGATGTTTGATAATTTCCCGTTTTGACGTTTTTCCATTCGGTAATTCAACATCTTCAATTTGCAGACTAATAACACTACCTGAAAATAGTTTTTCTGTTTTTAATGTTTTTTCTTCTAGGCGACTCATTTATATCGTCACTCCTGTTCTATCCTAATAATATTTGCTCATACAATTTTAACATACTTTATTTTCGGGAGGATGAGATGAAAATCTATATTCATGACAAAGGCGTCATCCTGGTCGGCAAAGCATGGCAAATTCGGGCAAAGCTGAAAGAATACCAGAACTATTATAGAGATATAAAGGAATGGGTTGATAGCACAGATATTAAAACGAAGAACAGATAATTTGTCCGCACGATCGTTTTATCTGTAAAATAGATAGAAACGATGAAAAGTGGTGTTGCAAATGAAAAAGAGACAGCTTGGTACTTCGGGCATTTATGTAAGTGAGCTTGGCCTTGGCTGCATGTCCCTTGGAACGGATGAGGAAAAAGCGCAAAGCATCATTGAGACAGCATTAAATGAAGGAATTAATTATTTTGATACTGCTGATTTGTATGATTATGGCGTGAATGAAAAAATTGTAGGCAAAGCGTTGAAGCATGTAAGAGAAGAGGTTGTTATCGCTACGAAGGTCGGCAACCGCTGGAATGAACAAAAAGACGGCTGGAGCTGGGATCCATCTAAAGCATATATTAAAGAGGCGGTAAAAAACAGTCTGAATCGATTAGGTGTGGAATACATTGACCTTTATCAGCTTCATGGTGGGACAATCGAAGATCATATTGATGAAAGTATTGAAGCTTTTGAAGAGCTCAAAGCAGAAGGATTTATCCGTGCCTATGGCATTTCATCCATACGGCCAAATGTGATTAGAGAGTATGTCAGGAAAGGAAATATTGATTCAGTGATGATGCAATACAGCATTCTTGACCGTCGCCCCGAAGAAGAGGCATTGCCTTTTCTAACAAAAAACCATGTAAGCGTATTGACGCGCGGCCCGCTGGCAAAAGGGGTTTTAAGTGACAAATGGCCTGAGAAAGCTATAGATAAAGGTTTTCTTGATTATAATGACGGCGAATTAAAAGCGCTGCTTCTTGAACTGGAAGATCAATTTAAAAGCGCCCGCCCGCTTCATGAAGTGGCGATGCAATATAACCTTGCGAATGAAGGGGTATCGTCAATTATTGCAGGCGCCTCTTCTAGTGAACAGGTGAAGAAAAATGCAGCAGCGGTTAAGGCACCCTCTTTATCGGATGAAGAAGTCTCATTTATTCAAAAGGTGGCAAAGGCGAGCCGCTATGAGGCGCATCGGTAAAGTGAACTTTCATTAGTGGAGGTGGGATTTTTCCTCATCTTCCACTAATGGATTGTTGAACAAAACGGGGATTTTACCGGCAGTTGACCCGTTGGAAGTCTTGAAGAGGCGGTTTACTGTCCTTTCATCCGCGAAAGAAAAAGCGGGCAGCTTCATGTGCCCGCTTACTTATTTAAATTCCTTCCAATTCAAGTCGCTCTCTCCAAGCAGTTCTTCAAAGCTCTTATTCTTCTCTTTCAAACGGCGTTCCTCCGCCTTTTTACGAGCCTCTTCCTCCTGCCTTTTACTCTCCTCCGCCTTCAATTCACTTTTCTTACCTTGTAACTGATCCAGCAAATCCTTATTCAGCATATCCCCCAAAGTAACCGGCCTATCATCCCGCTTCGGCGCACTTCCCTGCTGTCTCCTCTTCCTCATCACAAATCCCCTCAATCGCACATAAATTTTTGTGACCACATTATACCATGGGTACCTGTCACCTACAAATTTCGACAACTCCTTATACTGCAGATGTGAGGTTATGAAGTCAAAGCTTAAAAGCCAAAAAGCGATCATGCACACTTTCGTTGGGCTTGATCGCTTTTTTGTCGAATTTTGTAGAATCATGTAGGTGACAGGTACCTATATGATTTTGATTTTGATTATTTGGCTGCGGATGCTAGTTCGACGACGGTGGCTACGCCTTGGCCTCCGCCGATGCATAGGGTAGCTAGGCCTGTTTTGGCTTGTCTTTTTTGCATTTCGTGGATTAATGTGACGAGAATGCGGGCACCGCTTGCGCCAATCGGATGGCCAAGTGCAATCGCTCCTCCATTTACATTTAAAATTTCCTTATTGAAACTCAGCTCTCTATCAACAGCTAATGACTGTGCCGCAAAAGCTTCATTCGCTTCAATCAGCTCGAGTTCCTCCATTGATACGCCTGCTTTTGCCAATGCCTTCTTCACCGCTTTCACAGGACCGATTCCCATAATGCTCGGGTCCACACCGGCATTTCCATTGCCTTTAATCGTCACAAGCGGCTCTAAACCAAGTGCTGCCGCTTTTTTCCTGCTCATCACAACTAGTGCTGCCGCGCCATCATTGATGCCAGAAGAATTGCCCGCCGTGACGCTGCCTTCCTTCTTAAAAGCTGCCCGCAATCCGCCCAGCTTCTCTGCTGTCGTCCCTTTCTTCGGATACTCATCTTCAGCAAAAATAATCGGCTCACCTTTTCTCTGCGGAATTTCAACCGGAACAATTTCATCTTTAAATCGCCCTGATTCTATTGCAGCAACCGCTTTTGATTGGCTGGCTGCAGCAAATTCATCCTGCTCCTCTCTCGTAATCTCATATTTTTCACATAGATTCTCTGCCGTTACACCCATATGATACTGATTGAATACACAAGTTAATCCATCATCAATGAGTGAATCATATAATGTCGTATTGCCCATCTTAAACCCATCGCGGGCTCCTTTTAATATATATGGCGCCTGGCTCATATTCTCCATTCCGCCTGCAATCACAACGTCCGCATCCCCTGCAACAATTGCCTGAGCCGCAAGATGCACAGCTTTAAGCCCTGAACCGCACACTTTATTAATCGTCATCGATGAAACGCTTTCAGGAAGTCCCGCCTTTATCGCCGCTTGTCTTGCCGGATTTTGCCCCAAGCCAGCTTGAAGCACATTTCCTAAAATTACTTCATCCACTTCCTCAGGCTTTACACCAGCTTTCTCCATCGCTGCTTTTATAACAACCGCACCTAAATCCGGAGCAGACACACCTTTCAAGCTGCCATTAAAACTTCCTAATGCAGTTCTTACCGCACTCACAATTACTACTTCTGTTTGTTCCATTTTCTTCACCCTTTCAAAATAGCACACTATTATTTTCAAAAAACACTCTCTCCTATTATGCCACATTTTATATAATTCTTGCATTTCTGAATGTTAAACAAATAAAATAAAAGAAAACGCTTTCTATAAAAAGAGGAGAGATTGAATGAGCTTGCAAATGCCTAATGAAGTAACCATTATCGAAGTTGGTCCAAGAGACGGATTACAAAATGAAAAGGCCTTTGTTCCTACCGATGTTAAAAAACAATTCATTAAGAAATTAAAAGATGCAGGATTAAGGGAAATGGAGCTGACTTCTTTTGTCTCGCCCAAATGGGTGCCGCAAATGGGCGATGCTGCAGAAATCGTCGCCGATTCGCTTACTGAAGATACACGCGATATTGTTTTGGCTCCTAACCGAAAAGGTGTGAATCGCGTCTATTCGACCAATTGCCGGGCTGTAGCCGTTTTTGTAGGTGTCAGCAATACATTTAACAAAAAAAACATCAATAAATCTACAGCCGATAGCGTTGCTGAAATTACCCCTATTATTCATGAATTAAAAGAAAAAGGCTACTTTGTCCGTGCATGCATATCAACGGCCTTTTATTGTCCATACGAAGGAAAGATTGAGCCCGAAGCTACGCTGAAGCTATGCAAAGCATTTGTTGAAGCCGGTGCAGATGAGCTTAGTGTCGCGGACACTATTGGAATGGCCGCGCCCCATGAATCATTCGCACTATTTTCTTTACTTAAAAAGGAGTTTCCTCACATATTAATAACCGCTCATTTTCATGATACAAGAAAAATGGCTTTAACTAATATTTATGCTGCCCTGCAGGCAGGGATTGACCGTTTTGATACATCTGCCGGCGGGCTTGGCGGCTGCCCTTTTGCCCCGGGTGCTGCCGGAAATGCCGCCACTGAGGATGTCGTCTATATGCTCGATAGAATGGGGATTCGCACGAATGTAGATTTAGCAAAGCTTATTGAAGCAATTGATCTAGTTAAACCACATATTACCCGTTCAATTGAAAGCAGCTATTATCAATTACATTCTTAGCTTCCTCTTTTACAGAGGAAGTTTTTTAGTTCATCTTTCGGCAAACACGAGTTGTTCTAATGGATAATTTTCTATTTTAAATGGTAAAATAAAGTAAAATAACAACATTGGGGGATTAACGTGAAGAAACTTTTCCGCTATATTTTCCTACCGGTAATGGCATTGCTTTCTATTGGCATTTTTTTCACAAATAAATTGATGTATATCCGCAAAAAGGAAGATCAGTTCATTTTTGAGCGCGAAAGCTCATCAGGCAGATTTGATGCAGATATTTACGCCCATCTCTCCAAAAAGGAATATCTTCTTCCTTCCTCGTTTGGCTATCAGCTGAAAGCAGTACTCGCTGAGCCACATGAAAACCATCGCTATATTATCATTGCCCATGGTGTGACCGAGAATAAAACCAATTCAATTAAATATATGAACTTGTTTCTAAATCGCGGGTTTAATGTCGTCATTTACGACCACCGCCGCCACGGAGAATCAGGCGGGAAAACAACCAGCTACGGGTATTATGAAAAACACGATTTGAAAGTAATCGTCGATTGGCTTAAATCTTTAAAAGGCAATGATATACAAATTGGCATCCACGGCGAATCAATGGGAGCAGCCACAATGCTGCTTTATGCAGGAATGGTTGAAGACGGTGCAGATTTTTATATTGCTGACTGTCCTTTCTCTGATTTAAAGGGACAGCTGACTCATCACATTAGAACGACATTTAAATTGCCGCCCAATCTCCTTTTGCCGATTGGCAACGCTTTTTTGCGCTTTCGCGATAAATATTCCATTCTCGATGTATCACCGATTGCGGTCATTGAGAACATCGAGAAACCCATTTTATTTATCCATAGTAAGGATGACCGTTTTATCCTTCCTGAAATGACTGAGAGCTTATATGAGCTTAAAAACGGGCCTAAAAAACTATATATTGCCGAAAAAGGCGCTCATGCTCAATCTTATAATGAAAACAAAGAAGAGTATGAACGGACAGTTGATGAATTTCTTGAAGAAAACGGGCTGTTGGCTTAACAACATTTTGTTAGAAAAAGAGAGAAAGTTTGACGCATAAATGTGAATTGTGGCGCACAAATGAAGTACATTGACGCATAACGTTTGAGCGACGCATTTTGCGGTGGCTCTGACACATAAATGTGAATTGTGACGCATAATGAGTGCGATCTGACGCATAACTGCGAATTGTGACGCACAAATGGAGTACATTGACGCATAACGTTTGAGTGACGCATTTTGTGGCGGCTCTGACGCATAAATGTGAATTGTGACGCACAAATGGAGCACATTGACGCATAACGTTTGA
>NZ_PISD01000098.1 GCF_002835735.1 Cytobacillus horneckiae
CATTAGGAAGGTAGGAGAGAGCCAGCCTCATCGCCCGTTCCCAGCTATTTACCATTAGGAAGGTAGGAGAGAAACACTCTCACGCCCGTTCATCGTTATTTGCCACTCGGATGGTTTGTTTGAGTATAATAAAAATGGTGAGATAGAATATTTAGTTATGATAAAAAAGAGAGTTCACTTAAATCAGAGAAAGGAAATAAAAAATGGTGCAGAATAAACGTAAAAATGTAGAGAGTGATATTCCAAATATAAGCAAGCCTGCTAACAGTGCGCTTGCACTTGCTGGATATGTTAAGCTTGAGCAATTTGAAAAAGTGACTGAATCAGACCTATTGAAACTTCACGGAGTAGGGCCAAAAGGAATAAGAATTCTAAGGGAAGCACTAAAAGAGAATGGCATATCTTTTGCAAAAGAATAATTGGCTAAAATTCCCTGGGAGGATTATGCCGTACTCTAGTGCATCGTATGATGGTTACGGTTTTTTAGGAAATGATATCAAAAATCGATGATCACATGTGAAACGTGGTATCAAATCCCGAAGTGAAACCAAATAACAGTGATCACATGCGGAAAGTGGTATCAATTCTCGAAATGATACCAAAAATCGGTGATCATATGCGAAAAGTGGTATCAAATCCCTTTACAAGCTGGTTTCTGCTGTCGCCAATATAAAACCATTCACGATGTATGAGTATATTGTGTGACGTTAAGTCACAAAGGCTTTAATATTTGGTTAATTTTGCGGCGTCTTTAAAACATGTTAATTAGCAAGGAGTATGAAGGCTTAATCCCAAATCAATGGTCTTTCTAATCCAGCCATACGCAAATATTGTAAAAATTGACCCGCATGGACAGCGTCATGATAGGCAATGCGTAAAAGCATGTCTCCTAAATATCTTTGGTAGCCTACGTCGCTTCGGTCTATTAGTCTTGACTCTAATTCTTCTATCGATAGGCTTTGAACATAGGAGATAAAGTCATTAAAATACTCTTTTGATAATTCTATCTCCTTTTCAACGGAAATAATGGGTTCTTTTTCGTATGGAAGTTGAATTTCTTGTGAGACCGAGCCGTTATTCTTTAAAAGAATATGATATTGATGGCTTGCACTCCAAACATGGCGAATCATTTCTCCAAAGGTCATTGCCTCTTTATCAGGGCGCCAGGATAGCCAGGAGTCCGGCAATGATTGCCACAATTTTATAGAACGTCTGCGTGTTTCTTGTAAATTTAAAATAATTGTATCGCTTGTATTCATGTTAAATTCCTCCTTCGTTTATTTCAAAATTGATTGTATCAATAAAACATTTAGGTTATCATCGAAATATGAATGTATATCCGAATATTTCATATATTGCTAAATTAATTGCCGATTCTACAAGAGCCATCATTCTGGAAAGTTTAATGAATGGCCAATCATTGCCTGCCAGTGAACTCGCCTATATGGCGAAGGTGTCCCACTCAACTGTGAGTGCTCATTTGTCTAAATTAGTTGATGGCAATCTGCTTGTCGTTGAACAGCATGGCAGACATCGGTATTATCGCCTTGCGAATGAAGAAGTAGCGGAGGTTTTAGAGAAATTAGGTACAATTGCACCAGCTGTAGAAGTGCGGTCATTGCGTCAGTCCAGCCAGCTTAAGCAAGTTCGCCATGCGAGAACTTGCTATGATCATTTGGCCGGTGAATTAGGTGTAAAGGTTACGCAAGCACTGATTGATAAAGAAGTCATTATATTAAAAGAAGGGGAATTTATTGTATCTGACAAAGGAGAAAAATGGTTTTTGAGCTTTGGAATTAATATTAAGGAAGCAAATATAAAGAGGCGTATATTTGCAAAGCCATGTCTTGATTGGAGTGAAAGACGTTATCATATAGCGGGCTGGCTCGGATCAGCGATAGCCACTCGTTTTTTTGAGCTGGAGTGGCTAACAAAATCTGAAAAGACTCGTGCGGTCTATCTCACGGAAAAAGGATCAAAGGCTGTACAGGAGCAGCTTGGTATTGGTCTTGAAAAAGAATTAGTTTAATTCACTTGTTCATCAAATGATGAACTTTTTTATAAGCAAAAGCCTTATGAATAATGGGAGGGAAGATGAAGTGAAGGCAATCATACAAGAAAAATATGGCGGGATAGATGTTTTGCAGTATAAAGAAGTTGAAAGGCCGCAAGCAAGTAGTAATGAAATTTTAATAAAGAATGCTTATACAAGTGTGAACTATGCTGATCTAAAAAAGAGAAGAGGCAATAAAGAGAAGGGTAAATTTCCGATGATACTGGGATTGGATGTAGCGGGTACAATCGAAGAAGCAGCTGAACAATCTAGTTTTTCTATAGGTGACCGTGTCATTGCTTTTCCAAAGAACGGTTCTTACTCACAATACTCGGTAGCAAACGAACAGCTAGTATTCAAAATACCTGATCATTTATCATTTGAACAAGCGGCTGCGATGCCAACCGTATCTATTCTTTCTTATATTTTGCTGCATGATATAGGGCAGGTTCGAGCTGATGATACCATTGTCATCCATAGTGCCGCAGGTGGAGTTGGAACATTGATTACACAGTTAGCAAAGCTGGCAGGCATAAAAACGATTATCGGTACGGTAGGAAATCTAGATAAGCAGGATTATGTATTAAAAAATGGAGCAAATTTCGTTTACACTTATGATGAATTTGCTGAGAAAGTGATGGAAATAACAAATTCGGCAGGCGCAAATATTATCTTCGATTCTGTAGCAGGTGAGATAACAAGAAGAAGCTTGGATTGTTTAGCTTTTTATGGAACTTTGGTGCAGTTTGGCAATAGCAGTGGGAAAGCAGGCAGTCTTACGACAAATGATGTGCATAACAGCTGCAGAAATATAAAAGGGTTTAGCTTTGGAACAACGAGAAAGCACCGTCCAGAAATCGTTGCACCTTTTGCGGAAAAAGTAATCGACCTATTTGCAAACAATAAAATAAAAATTCCCATTGAAAGAGTGTTTGACTTAAGTGATGCTGCAGAAGCACATAAGCGAATTGAAAGCAGGCAGCATAAAGGAAAAGTAATAATTAAAATATCTTAAAGAAAGAGAGGGCTCTTGGCTTGGTGGTTGATGAAATAAGCTATCTGAAGAAAAGACGAAAAATTAGGAATAATACTCTATTTTTGGTGCTTTATCTCCACTTTTTGGCGGGTGAATAGTCACCGAAAAAGTGCTCGTAAACAAGGGTTCTTATACTTCCGAAAATGTTTTTAGTAAGAGAGGGTTCAGAGAGAAAAGCGAAATATGTTTGTGAAAGCCCTGGTGAAAAGCGAGTACACAGAGGAAAAAGCTATTTATCTTTGTGAAAACACTGAAAAGATTGTTTTAGATAATATGGAGGGGATAATGGGATATGAGCAGGAGAATGGGGTTCTTGATGATAATCTTTTCATGTATAAACAGTGGCGTAGCGATAGATGGATTGGGAACGGTTGGAAATATGCTCTCGCAGTGTCAGTCTGTTTTAATTGGGCTAGCAGGGATAAGGCTTTTATTAATTCAAGAATCAATGAAGAAACTGACGCTTTAGGATGAATATCATAGGATGTTTTAACTTAAAAAAGAAAGAAGCGCTCTATAGATTTTCCGGTATAGGAATGATGATCGAGACTAGTTCATAAAAAGGAGAAAGTAATGACGCTTAATAATATAGCCATAGTTGTAAGTGTTTCCATTATTAAAGACGAGGAGGTTCTTCTCATAAAAGAAAAAACTTCATCAGGAATAACTAAGTGGAATTTTCCTTCAGGCAGAATGGAACTCGCAGAGGATATTAAGCAGGCAGCCGTTAGAGAAGTAAAAGAAGAAACTGGGTTGGATGTACACTTGATTGAAACTTCTGGAGTATATAACTTTGTGAGTGATTCAAACAATCAAGTTATTCTGTTCCATTTTGTCGGTAGAGCTTATGATGATTCAGTGTTATTGCTGGAGGAGGGAGTCGTAGATTATAAATGGATGAAGCTGTCCGAATTGGAATGCTTTATGGTGAGCAACCCCTTTAGAAATTCAGCTGCAATTAAACAAATCGCAAGGAGAATGTTAAACAAAGAATTCTTTCCTTTAACTTTATTTAGTGAGCAGATATGAATAAAGTGAATCAGACAGCAGACACCGTCATCATTGTTTTGCACGAAATATATGGAATAAACAAACATATAAAAGATTATTGTCATGCATTGTCTAAACATGGTTTTGATATTATTTGTCCCAACTTGTTAAATCGAGAGGAACCTTTTGATTATTCTGCAGAGCATATTGCATATAATCATTTTATGGAAGACATTGGCTTTTATATTGCGGCAGAACAAGTTAAAAAGCTGATTGCGGATGTGAAATATGACTATCAAAATGTTTTTATTATTGGATTTAGTGTTGGAGCAACGATTTCATGGCTTTGCAGTCAGGAAGAAAGCTTGAATGGAATCGTTTCATATTATGGATCTCGCATCAGAGATTATACAGATTATCAGCCTGCTTGCCCCGCATTATTAATTTTTTCGAAAGAAGAAGCTTCATTTAATGTGAATGAGTTAGTGACGTCATTATCTTCAAAAAAAAATTTAATTATTCAAAGATACAATGGCGAGCATGGATTTAGTGACCTTTACTCACTGAAAGGAAATAAAGCATTAGCAAAAGAGGCTTATCATCATGTAATAAATTTTATAAAAAATAAAATAGAGAAGAGTTGAAGCATAGTCTAACACATTTGTGTAACCTCCAATTCATAAAAAGTTCATATTAAAGAATTATAATATATTATAGATTGATAGAAGGCTGTTTACTGGAGAGGAGGAGCGGGTTTGGAGCTGGAATTCATACTGGATATGATTGAAACAAATGGTTATTTAGGGCTCTTCTTATGGTTATGGATTGGTGTATTTGTTTTTCCAGTCCCTAATGAGGTGATTGTCATGACGATTGGGTTAGCTACCTCATTGCATGTTCTTCATCCCATCTTTGCATTCTTTGCAGTTTATTTAGGGATTTTAGCTGCCATGACTTCTTCTTACCTTCTTGGACGATGTATCGGCAGGCCGCTTCTTCAATATTTTCAGAAACGGAACAAGTTTACTAAAGTTATCAGCAAATCTATGAAACTAATGGATAAATACCATGCATTATCACTCTCCATCAGTTACTTTATACCAGGAATTCGAAATTTCCTTCCGTTTCTCTATGGATTTAGTAAGCTTAAGTATCGGACGTTTGCGCTATTTGCATACAGCGGTGCTTTGTTATGGCTAGCGATTGCATTTCCGCTCGGCTATGCATTTGGTGAACATATCGAAGTAATCGTCGCTTACGAGCAGGAACTATTTCTCGTTCTCGGGTTCCTCGTTCTTTTAATTGCTGCATTCAAGTATCGGCAATACAGGAAAAATAAAAAACACAATACGCCGTTCTTGAATGAAGAAATATTAGATTTAGAAAAGTCTGATGCCGATCCTGCAAAGTGTAAAAAATAAAAAGGAAATGTCCCAAAAGATAAATTCTTTGGGCATTTTATTTTTTATATTGTTCATTATTTAAAATGAGAATGTTGTCATCTGTGCTAAAATGAGCAGATTGTTTCGTATGTTCTACGAGCTGATGAATATTGTTAATACATTGCTGTGCTCCTTTTATTAAAAGTGGAACGCCTATGCTGTCCATTTTTAATCCCCTTGAAAAAAAACCCCCTAAACTCATCAATAGCGGTACTGTGGGAGAAGTGTTTGAAAAAATCACTCTCTCTTCTATTTGATAACGATTTAAAAAAACCATGCTAAATTCTTTTAAAGCCGGAACGACAAGCTTGTTGGATTTTCTCCCTAATGTATAAACGGGATGTCCGTCAGTATCCCTGCCATGGAAAACTAATTTTCCGAAATCCTCCTTGGTTAATTTATTGAAAAAAGGGACAGAAAGTATTTCTTCTTTTGAATAATGGTTTGAGGGTTTTAAAATATTTAAATGGAGAGCTGCAGCTAAAGAAGTGGTGTGGGTTCCGCCATAATCATTATAAATATAGATCATAAAGTTACCTCTTTCAAAATGTTTATGCTAGTTTATGTAAATTGAATTCAAATATACAAGTTATAAAACCTATCCAACCGTATATTCTTTGAAGAAGATAAAATAATAAATAACACAGCTTTCATTCATTTAATTTGAAATAAGGTGAAAATATGATTTGGCTATTGATCCCAATTGGAATCTGGATTATTGCGCTTTTAATTATGGCGTTACCAAAGTATGTTGTTATAAAAGTCCGCAAAATTGAATTGGAGCTTAAGAAGGATGCTGCACTAGCAAAATACACGAACGCAAATGAAAGTATGTATAAAAGCATAGAGAAAAACTTTTTAGATACTATCCATCTGAACACACTATCCTTTGTTGGCTCAATAATAGGTTCAGTATTAATTGCTATAGGAACGCTGGTTTTTTGCCTTGTGTTAATACTATAAAATGTGGCTAATTTGAGGCATGAAATGTCACGAAGCCATCTATGCAGGATGATTTTTTTGTTTGTTTCGTATAATTTGCTGCTATATAATCTGAAGAGTTAAAGCATTTTACAAAGACTTTAACTTCAGGTGCTTAATGCTCCTCCTTTCATAAAGCTTTAAGGGAATAACCACCATTTATTCCCTTAAAGGCTTCGATATCAATTATCTTCAACGGAAGATTCACAGAACTCTGGACTAAATACGCCACGTCCTGTGGCAACGTCTGAGTGATCCGCATTCTGCGTGCCCTACTAACAATCAGTGGGGCCTTTCATAATATATTGGAGGATTTAAAGAGGGTTAAATAGAATTTAATACAATGAAATATATTAGTTAAAAAAGGATTGTTCTCTAAAGAATCCTTTTTAAATCTATCAGAGTAAGTTAATTACTTAATGATGAATTGAGGTATCACAATGAAACTCACACTTGCAACAGATAGGCTGCTCATAAGAAATTTTACTAGTGAGGACTGGAAATACGTACATGAATATACTTCAAATCCAATGGTAATGCAGTATATGCCTTCAGGAACGTTAAATAAGGAACAGACAATTGAACTTGTAAATCAGCATGTAAATGAAGACGCAGAAAAATTCGCTGTGATTTTAAAGGAGGAGGCTGCTTTAATCGGTCATATAGAATTCTTTAAATATTTTGGTGATCATACTTATGAAATAGGCTGGGTGCTTAATCCAAGCTACTGCAATCAAGGGTTAGCATCAGAAGCTGCTGCAGCTTTTTTACGCTATGCCTTTATAGAGTTAAAGATACATAGAATCGTTGCTACCTGTCAGCCGGAAAATATACCGTCTTACCGAGTGATGGAGAAAATAGGGATGAGAAGAGAAGGTTTATTTAAGCAATGCATTCCACATGGGGATATATGGTGGGATGAATATTATTATGCTTTGTTAAGAGAAGAGTATTTGCAAAACGATTCATAAGGGGTGGAAAATCATATGGAAATGAAGAAATTAACCCAATGCACGTTAGCAGAAATCACTGAAGCATGGAATAAAGGATTTGAAGGTTATTTAATGCCCGCCACGATGGATCCTCATTCTTTAATCAAGAAAATGGCAGGAGAAGAGCTTTCAGCTGATCAGTCTATCGTCAGTTTTATTGAAGGAAAACCAATTGGCATTATTTTAACTGGCATGAGGCAAGAAGCGGGTAGAAAAGTAGCGTGGAATGGCGGTACAGGTGTTGCACCTGCCTATAGAGGCAAAGGAGCTGCAATTAAAATGATGGAAGCGCTGTTTGAAATCTACCGGAAAAATAATGTTTCAACAGCCACTCTTGAAGCACTTGAAAAAAATGAAAGAGCGATTGCTTTATACAAAAAGTTAGGATATGAAGTGAAGGATCATTTATTATTTTTAAGTAAAAAAATCAAAAGCGATGAACTTTTTTTGCAAAATAATGAATGGACGATACAAACGGTTTTACCTGAACAGCTTGCTCATCTTGATTTCTACACATCGATTATTCCATGGCAATGCCAGTGGCAGAGCCTCAAACACGGCGAAGCCTTTGTTGTTAAAGATCAGGCGGAAAATATTGCAGGCTATGGCCTATACAGAAAAGTGTTAAATTCTGCAGGTAAGGTTGAAAAAGTGAACATTTACGACATGAATTATCAACACGAAAAAATAGAAGGAACAGATTTTACGAGACAGTTCCTTTCTTACTTAGTGACGGATGTTGGAGATACGATTGAAGTATCGACATTTAACTTTCCAGCCAAAAATACTATAGCGGCTGTTCTTTTGGAAATTGGTTTTGAAAAGAAGCTTGGCCAAGTTTATATGGAGAAGATGATGGGATAGAAGTTAGTAGTTTATCGAAAAGTTAGCTGGAACAGCTATTGACTCAAGAAATGCTGTAGTCCTGGCCATGGAATCAGGTGCCAAGCTATTTGAGAGATTGAGTAAACGAAAAATCATTGAATTAACTAAGAGGCAAAATATTAAATTGAGAATGGAAAGAAACAATCTTTTTTCGTCCAATATATGTGCGAGATACAGCTGGCTTCAGAAAATGCCAGTAATCCATTAGAATTTGCAGGTATGGATTTGGCGACGTTAATGATTATGCCATTGACATTAATAGACATAACATTTCAAGCAGCGAAGGGAAAAATAGGATGAATATCAATAAATTAAGAAAAGCTTTATTAACTTCCTGGTCAATACAAACAAGTACAAAGTGGACAGCTGAAAACCCGGCAAAAGGACAATGCGGTGTTACTTCATTGGTTATAAATGATATTTTAGGAGGTGAAATCAAGAAAACACTATTGCCAGAGGGGTGGCATTACTATAACTTCGTTGGTGGAAAACGCTATGATTTTACTAAACAGCAATTTGAAGCTCATATCATTTATTCCGACATTGCTTCAAGCAGGGCAGAGGCGATGAGTGATACGAATAATGAACAGTATAAAACTTTAAAAGAAATGGTTCAGCAACAGGTTTAATGTAATAAGTTTTCAAGGCTGTTTCTCCAACTAATATGAACAGCCTTGAAATGATTTTACTCGAAAAATGCTTTCGAATAATGGACAACACCTTGGATATTTTTAAGGGAGTTCTCTGTTAACTCTATAGCCATAAACACTTCGTCTGGCACTTCAAATGGAGCATGTATATTCCATCGGCTCGCTGGCATGAATCCGAACTTAGGATAATAATCTTGATGTCCTAAAACAATAACAGAATGATAACCAATGTCTTTTGCCGTTCTCAAAGCATGACGAATGAGTTTACTCCCAATCCCTTTATTTTGCTGCTTGGGTGCTACTGACACCGGAGCAAGTGCTAAAGAGTCTGCCTCTTCAAGTGTTTCCTCATTTACAATCATGATTTTTGATAAAAGAATATGTCCTGCAATAGCCTGATCTTCATTAACTGCAACTAAAGATAGTTCGGGAATAAAGGCATCTGTATTTCTGATGTTTTTGACAAGAATATGTTCTCTTTTATCACTATGTTCTTCGTTTAGAAAAGCCTTTTTTACAATTTCTTCTGTTGTGCGATAATCTGCAGGTCTTTCTTGTCTAATTAATATATCCATATTATTCTCCTGTTTTATTATTTTCGTTTATCCTTTTTTCGCCCTATGAACACATGATATTTAATACTTTCGTAAGGTTTCTCCAGTTTCTGATAAGGAATATTCCACTTTAGGAGGAACTTGGTGATAGACATAGCGATCAATCATCTTGTCATGCTCTAATTCTCTTAATTGCTGTGTCAGCATTTTCTTTGTGATTTGCGGAATGGCTTTTTGTAGCTCGCTAAATCTTTTTGTTCCTTCTTTCAGATAGGATCAGCACCTTCCACTTTCCGCCTATTACTTCAAGCGTTGCCTCTACAGGGACATTATAATCTCCTTGCTTCATAACTTCATCTCTTTCGTTTATTGTGATTCGAATGATTTTCATCGCAGATTAACGAGCAGTAAGCCCTCTACTGATTGAAGTTTCACTTTTATTTTGAGATGAGTTTCTCTACAGCTTGACTAAGCGAACGCCAGGTTTTTCTAATATAAAGGTAATGATTGAAACATTTTTAGTATAAACATCGTATGGAATAGAAAAGATTCAATGAAAAGAGGGACAGTCTTGATTAAACAAATGGATATAAGCAAGCGAGTTCATGCTGAAGCGGTGTTGCAAGTTCAGATACCTTCCTATAAAGTAGAAGCACAAATCATTGGTTCAGACGATATCCCGCCATTAAAAGATACCGTCGAAAAATTGCAAACATGCGGTGAAATTTTCTTTGGTTATTACTTGAATGGAGAACTGTGCGGCGCAATTTCTTACAAGTTAGAAGCGGATGAAATCGATATTCACAGGCTCATTGTGCATCCAAATCATTTTAGAAAAGGAATAGCTCAAAAACTTCTAGACTTTGTTGAAAGCGCAGTAGAGTTTAAAAAAATGAAAGTATCTACCGGTATGAAAAATGAGCCTGCCGTGCGTTTTTATCATAAAAATGGCTTCAAGGTTGTAAATGAAGTAAAAATAAATGAAAATCTATATATTACTATTTTTGAAAAGAAGCATATGAAACAGCTAAAAAGGAGGCAATTTATGCTGGCAAAATTAGAGAAAATCCAAGATGGTTATATTGCAGAATTCAATCGTTCATATAATCAAACAATTGACCAAGTCTGGGAAACGTTAACGGAAAATAGAAAGTTGAAAGGATGGATGTCCAATCTCCAGATTGTTGAGCTTCGGAAGGGTGGAACCATTAAATTTAATATGAATGATGGGACAGATCATTCTTTTGATATGATGATTATAGATTATGCGGAAAAATCATTGCTGCAGTTCGAATGGGGTGATGGTTCGGTAAGATTTGAGGTATTTCCTAAAAATGAAGTCACTTTATTGAAATTGAAAGAATACATTCCTGCTCTTAGTGATCATACGGCAAAGGATCTGGCCGGTTGGCATATATGTCTTGAAATGTTTGATGCCGTCCTGAAAGGTCAGTTTCCTGACTTCCCAAAAGGTGAATGGGAAAGCTGGCATAAAGAATATAAAGAATTAATAAACCAATTTCGTTAAATAGAGGTGTTGAAATTGATTAGGCAGTTAAGAGAGAATGAAGCGTTGCCATTGGATTTATTATTGCTTGCAGACCCATCGGAAAAGCTTGTCAAAGAATATGTTTCAAGAGGCAAGTGCTTTATCATGGAGCTGGACGAAGCGATGATTGGGACGTATGTACTTATCCCTACAAGACCGGAGACAGTAGAAATTGTAAATGTGGCGGTAAGTGAAGACCATCATGGAAAGGGCTATGGAAAATGCCTCGTCCTCCATGCAATAGAAACTGCTAAAAAGCAAGGATATAAAACGATCGAAATAGGTACAGGCAATTCCGGTGTAGTACAATTAGCATTATATCAAAAGTGCGGATTTAGAATGACCTCAATTGATCGTGATTTTTTTATAAGGCACTATGACGAACCCATTTTTGAAAATGGCATCCAGGTCATTGACATGGTTCGGCTTTCACTTGATTTATAAAATATTTTCAACTAAGCGGTTCTTCAACTGAAGGATTGCTTTTTCATCTTTTTCGAAAAACATATCTTAAAAAAATAATAGGAAAAAATTCTGGGGGATTGGTACAATGTGTTTCTAGTCTGATTGGAAGGAATGATTATGAATGAACAAAGAGCATTTAGCCAGATTAAACCGAAATAGAACCATACCGATTTTTGATTGTGATTACGATTTGTTTGATCTTCATTTAGAATATTACACAGCCTTAGGATTTGAAATTACGTATTATCAAAAAGCCCCTTACCGTTTTGCTTCTGTTGAAAAGGACATTGCCGAATTTAGCTTTTATGGTGTGAAAAACTTTGATGAGAACGGAAAACAAGGCGGCTGTTATGTTGCAGTGCCAAATGTTCGGGAGGTTTATGAGGAACTAAGGAAAAGCTTAAAAGCATATTACGGAAAAATTCCATCAAAAGGGGTGCCGCGAATTTCAAGATTAAATAAAACAGCTGAAGATTGGCGATTTAATATTACGGATTGTAGTGGAAATACAATCATTGTCGGGGAAAGCTTTGGAGATTCAACAGCTTTGATGGAAGCAGAGGAGGAGCGTGTGAATGCACAGAGCTCAAAATTTGAAAAGGCGTATGCACAAGCCTATCGTTTTGCCTTTTCAAAAGAGGATTTCATGGCGGCGAGAAATACTTTAGAGGCGGCATTTCGCAAGTTTAAAGAGCAAATTTCGAATACTCTCCTTTTTAAAGCTAAGGTTCTTCAGACGGAGGTGTTTTTTTCCTTAAATCAAAATGATAAAGCTAAAGAGACTTTACTAGAATTGAATGATGTAAAATTAACAGAGGCTGAAAAGGAGAGTCTAATAGATGTTATTGAACGTTATGAGGAATTGAAACTAGAGTTAAATTAATTAATTTACTTTTTCTGAGTCTGTGTAGAAGAATATAAGTATTCCAGTAAAATAATTAACAAATTTAATACTGAAAGGAACGAAAAGTGATGGAAATAAGAAGACCGAATGAAACGGAGTTTAATGAAATTTTACTGCATTCGCCGAAAGCTGTATCTGATGGGACATTAGGAGAAGCAAAGCCTTCGATGGAAAAAATAAAAAAACTTGTTGAACCGCTTATTGAAAAGGGAGGCTATTATCTTATTGCCATTGAGGAAAATCAACTTATGGGATGGGTATTGGCAGGAGCAGCTACAGATCAGTTTACAGATAAAGCAGTTGGGTTTATTTACGAACTATTCGTCTTAGAGGAATTTAGAGGAGCAGGCATATCAAAATTGCTTATGAATTCTGCGATAAACGAACTAAAAACGGCTGGCTATTCGGAAGTTCGACTCAGTGCATTTTCAGGGAATAAAGCGATTAAACTGTATGAAGATATCGGGTTTACTACAAGAACTGTTTCTATGAGTAAATCTATTTAAGAAACTAAAACTAGGCAGCTCTACTATATAACAGAGACCTAAAAATGGATAAACCTTTAGATAGTTTGTCAGCATCACAGGCAATTCTTACAAAAGAATTGCCTTTTGTATTGCTTGAAAGAGGACTTCAGCCAAAATTAAAGAATTGTTAGGGTATCAAGGTTTGATAAAAAGAGGAGGCTTACAATGAACACTATACTGACAGAACGATTTAAGCTAGCCAAAAATTATATATATTCATATGCCAGACCTTTAGAGCAGGCAAGGTTTGCCTATCATTTTGAAAATGGGGAGAAAGAAAGAGTAATTACGGAGCTGAAAGCTTATCAAAATGAAGATGGCGGTTTTGGAAAAGCAATCGAGCCTGATTTCTGGCTTCCAAGTTCTTCACCAATGGCTACATGGGCGGCTGGTCAAATTTTGCTGGAAATAGGTGTGAATGGCGCTGAACCAATAGTAAAAGCAATGCTTTCTTATTTGAAAAATACGTGTGATATGGAAACAGGAATGTGGACGACAATTATGCCTGAGAATAATGACTATCCGCATGCTCCGTGGTGGCACTGGCAAGAAGGAGTCCAGGAAAATTGGATGTATAATCCTGGTGTTGAACTTGCTGCCTTTTTAGTGCATTGGTCCAATGATGGCAGCAAGGCTGCTGAGGTGGGGTGGAGTTCTATACAGAAGGCGCTTAACTACTTAATGAATAAAACGGAAATGGATAAGCATGAAATCAACAATTTCCAGAAATTAGTAAAACTAATCAAGCCGTTCGAGTCTATTTTTAATGCAAGATTTGATTATTCATTGGATCAAGTCTCTGGGAAAATAAACGGATTAGCCGAAAACTGTGTGGACAAGGATGTGGAGAATTGGTCACGTGGTTATGCAGCTTTGCCATTAGACTTTATAGAAAGTCCGCAAGACCTTCTGTGTAAGAGACTTAGTTCTTTGGTTGAAAAAAATCTGGCGTTATTTGTTAAGGAATTGGATGACGAAGGGGTTTGGGATATTTCTTGGAGCTGGGGGAGCTATCCAGATAGTTTTGCCATTGCAAGGCAGTATTGGAAGGGGATACTTGCAGTTGATCGGTATAGGAAATTAAAAGCATTTGGATATTTGGAGTAGATAAGTTTATTGTAATAAGGAGGTATTCTTATATTGAATGATGATTGTAAATAGTTAATCCATGAGTTTTGGATAAAAAGGAGTAGGTAATACAAACCTGCGACCCATGCGATTATTAGAAGTTTAGCAGGTTCCTAACTATACCTACATTGATATGTATTACTATTATATAGTAGTTAATTCTTTCGAGAAAAGGAGATGAATATATGAATTTTACATATGTTGTTATACCTGATGAAAAAGTTGAACTATGCAGAGACTTATGCAAAGAGCTCATGTCCTTTCAAAAATAAAAAGAATACATCAAACCGGATCTGTTTGACAACATGAATTTCGAAACGCGGATGATTCCCTCTATGAAAAATGCGACTTATAATCATATTGTCGTTGCTAAAGACGATGATCAAATAGTTGGTTATGCCTACTCGAACATCTCACCTAAAGAAGCCTATTCAAATGAGTTCGCCACTTTTTTTAACTTGTCTTCTGTAAGCAGAAAGAATGTAGGCTGTTTATCACAATTTTATATAAAAGAAGGGTACAGACAATATGGGATTGGATCAATACTTTTCAATATGTCCATGAAATGGTTGAAACAATTTGATGATGTTGAGGATTTTTTTATTTTTGTTTCAAATGGGAATCAAAACGCCTTGGAATTCTATAAACGCAAAGGATTTTCTATTAGCCATGATATACTGGATGGATTTATAACTGTGTTACGAAACAATAAGGAGTCTGAAAATATTTATAGTTAAAAATTAGACTCTGATTCATTGTATGGATGTCATGACCTTTAATGATGCAGGTGAAATGATTGAAATGAAAGCTTATTGGGTCAAGGAAGATATGATAGTGAGTTGAAATAAAAAAGAAATAAAGCGATTCTCCTTTTAAAGGAGGATTGCTTTTTTAATTGCAATAGAAGGAAAGTGCCACTTACATTAGAATAATTGTACCTAGGCTGACTGTGCGAGGTGTGTAAGGTGAGAAAAGAAATGCCGAGAAAGATTCATATCATTGGTCCTGTTGGAAGTGGGAAGACAACGCTTGCGAGAAAGCTTTCTGCAAAGCTGTCTATTCCTTTTTCTGAATTGGATAATGTTGCATGGAAAAGACAGGTATCCGGTGATATTCGAAGACCAGAAGTAGAAAGGGAAGCTTGTTTATATGAGATTATTCAGTCTAACTGCTGGATTGTGGAAGGGGTACATAATGAGGACTGGGTCTTTCCTAGTTTTAATCATGCTGAATTAATTATTTTCTTAAATACCAATTATAATGTAAGGAAATATAGAATTATAAAGAGATTTTTCCTTCAAAAGCTCCGTTTAGAGAAATCGAATTACACCCCGACAGTGGATATATTTATTAAAATGTTTAAATGGAATAAATATTTTGAAGAGATTACGAAGCCTGACTTTCTATCAAAAAAATTATATAAAGAAAAAGTGATGATGATAGAAAAACGAAGCGAACTACAAAAATTATTGAATGAGGTTTTATAAATGTTCGAAACGATTGATTATTTGCAGCTGGGCAACGAAAAGCAGCAGCGTGCTTATGCAGCAATTGAGAAACTAAAAATTATGTCTGATTTAGCAGACTACAGTCCCATTCTTTGCGGGACTTTGCCAATAGGAATTGACATAGAAATTTCTGATTTGGACATTATTATGAATGTTCATGATTTAATGCGATTTGAAAATAAAATATCAGCATTATATGGAGAGCATGAGCAATTTAAATTAAAGAGGCTTTCTATTAGAAGTATTTCAGTAGTTAAAGCAAATTTTCATTTTGGCGGTTTTGAATTTGAGTTATTTGGTCAACCAGTACCTGTCGAGGAGCAATATGCATTTCAGCATATGGTGATTGAAAAATCAATCATGGATCAGTGTCCAGATGTAAAAGGGAAAATTATTGAATTGAAAAAACAGGGGATGAAGACGGAGCCTGCTTTTTGCAAAATACTAGAATTAGAAGGAGATCCTTATGAGGAGCTGCTGAAGTACGGCAAACTTAAAGGGTTCATTTGATTTCGTTGGCTGAATAGGCTTTTCATATTTTTATAATTGGTCTTACAATAATGTCACTTTAAAGATAACTTTGTCACACTAATCGCTGGTATAGCGTGCAATCATTTTAGTAAAATGTAGCAGATAGAGTGAAAATAAAGTTCAAGGAGTATATATAGATGCAATCAAATTTGAATCGAATTGACCTGCTGGACATACTGCGAGGGTTTGCTTTAGTAGGGCTCCCGTTTGTTAATATACTAATGTTTTGGGGCGACAGGATGAATCTGTCTGGTACCGAGCTGGATATATGGATACAACGAGGTTTATACCTGTTTGTTGAAGGCAGGTTCTATGCAATCTTTTCCTTTTTATTTGGAGTCGGCTTTTGGATTTTTTTAAAAGATAAGAAAG
>NZ_PISD01000099.1 GCF_002835735.1 Cytobacillus horneckiae
ATTTAATCACTTCCTTTTTTTTATATGAAGATAAAGGAGGTAAATATTTTTGCAAATTACATACTTGAAAGGTGGTGAGGAAGAATGGGTGAGAAGTCAGGTTCTATGACAAATATGATCATTGTTTTAGTAGGATTGGTAATCATCGTTGGTTTTGTAAATATAATGTTTCCACAATTAACCACTGATATTGGTGCTGGTATGACTAATGTAGTAAATGATGCTCTAAGCAATGCTACTAACATCGGAGGTAATTAGTGAAGTATAAAATTTAACAGGTACTTATTCAATTAGAATAAGTACCTGTTAGTTTTATTAAAAGTAAATATAAGGAAGTGTTAAAAGTATATGAGTAAGAGAGTATTATACTTGCTTCCCTTTTTGATTATTCTATTCCTTTTTGTTAATTCGCCTAAAACATTTGCAACACATCAATCAATTCCAGATGCTAATGCAACAATGAATAACGGATTTAGTCCATTTGAAGTTGATAAGAATTCATATAACAAAAGATGGAATATAAAAGGAAATAAGGCTAACAGTTTTACCAGTGGGAGTAGGTTAGCGTATGATGTTTACTCTGGTGCTTCAGGAAACTCTTTAAAAAGAAGTTGGGCAATTCAAAATTCTAATCGTTGGACGGGTAAAAGTGAACCATATTTAGTTTTTTGGGGATGGAGTGCGTTGGTTGGACATCATCATCACGGTGCTAATAACCAAGCAACTTATATCTTAGCGTATAATCCTGATACCAGAGAAGAAAAGATGTATAAAACAGAAATGTCTTCCTTATCTGCAACTAAAGATATCGAATACAATAGACAAAATTCTAATGAGAATAGCATTTACAATGCCTGCTCATCTACAGCAAAAAATAAAGTAAATACGGATTGTAACATGTTTTATAGAAACGTAGGATTTAAAGCATGGCTGCCATTAAATGAATTATTTCCAGCAAATGCAACTAAAAATAAGTGGCATCTATACATTGTGAAGAATGTGGAAGGAAGAGTTGTCTATGATGAATTAAGGCTTCCATTCCAATTTAAAGACCTAGAACATTCTTATGGAAAGGTAAGTTTAAGTAGTGGAATTAATGCTCAAAAATTAACTATGTTAAATGAAGGTGTAGCTAGACGTGATTATCCAAGGCAAACTGGCTATAGCGGCGGGTTATACTACGATCAGGGTCGAGTTTATCAAAAGATAGATCAAGATGAAAGCGCTGGTGCAGCTATTTGGTACGGAGTTAACAGCCCTCATGATAGTGGAAAAAAAAGATGGGGGAGTTCTGCGTATTGGGGTTTTGGTGGAGATATAGCGACACTTTCGTATCAAATTGATAAAAAATCATGTCCTGATGGTTCAACGGTAAATATGAATCAAGACTGTCAGGCTAATGTGACTATAAATCACGTTGATAGCAATACGGGTAAAACTTTAAAAACAGATAATAAAAAAGCAACTGTGGGAAAAAGTTATACATTTTCAGCAGAAGATAAAGGGGTATTCAAGGATTCAAAAAACAATCCTTATGTACCAGCACCAGCAAATCAAAAATTCACTGGGACTACACCGAATAATAATATGACATTCACTTTTTATTATAAAGTGTCATTACCTGATCCTTCTAGCATCGAAGAATTAAAAGATTCAACTGAAGGTAGAGCTAATGGTGAGTTTCAATGGATATTAAACAAGAAAAACGAAAAAGAATATAGCAGAATAGAGGTTAATAATAACTCTAAAATAACAGGAAAGCACTATGAAACAAGAAATTTAGATTATAAAATCAATGCTCAAGGTGTATTTTCTGTTCAAGATAATGAAATACAGAGTTATTATGTTGACGACCCCGAATTATTAAAAGGTAAAGAGATAAACTATACTTTTTCATATGAATTTACAAATCACTACAGCAATAACTATACATGTGAAGAGAAACAAGGAAATGATTGTTTTCAATGGAAATTAAAAGACATTACACCAGTATGGGAAGATAAATATAAGAAGAAAGCGACTTGGACAAAAAAATTGAAGGCTGACCATAAATATAACGAGTCTTTTCAATTTACCACATCATCACAACCAATGTTGGAATTACTTGTCGGTAGAAAAGCAACTTTTAATGGAAATGAAAGTGTTTCTATTAGTGAACAACAAGTAAAAGAAACGTTTACTATAGATAAGTTATCTACAAGTTTAATCTCTCAAAACTGGAAACCAATTGAGGAAAAAATACAGTATCAGTCAGGGCTAAATAATAAGTTCTTTATAATCCCTGAGTATATGTATTATTATCCTAGTGATTTAGACGTGAATCTTCAAAGTAAGTATAGTAATACTAGCCCCTTCGCATATTCAAGCTATGCTATACCTTTAAAAGTGGCATCACTTGAAAATAAATCAATTTCATTCAAGTCATTAGATAATTTCTTTATTACAAAAAATACAGGTTTTGTTTTCTCTATGCCATCCTCAATAACGGCCATTGCTGATATTGAAAAAGAAGCTAAGAAGCAGTATGAAGACTTCACAAATTCAATGTACAATGATGAAGTTTTGAACACTTACACTGATGGTTCTCGATATTATTTAAATATCAATGGGAATGGGGAGCAAGAACCTAAAAAGTGGTATACTGACAATTTTGTTATCGGGAAACTAGGGTTATCAGATGTAACATTCCATGTAGACCGTCAATTACAATTTGAGAATTATTTAATTGGTAGTCCAGTAGACAAACCAATAATAAATGAGCAAAAAGAATCAACAATTATAGATATTAACTATCCACATTCGGTAACTATTGACACAACACAAATCCAAGATATAAAAGAGATAGCAAATGATCGTTCAGATTTGTTACATTCCTTTAGAAGTACAGATATACAAGAGAAATATAATCAATTAAAAAATATAATTCCCCAGCTTAGTAAATAGATTCTATTGGATGGGGGAATAACATGACCAGTTGGATAAAGTATTTCTTTCTCGGAATATTTTTCATGGCAGTCATAATATTTATGGCAATGTTAAGTTTAAGACATGGAACAAATATTTCAGCAACTCAAGAAGTGGAGATTGCTGTAAAATCTTCAGAATTAGGTACAGTAAGAAACGAAGCGACTAATGCCATCGATAAAGAGGCGTTAGTCGCTAATCTTATTTTAGAGGTTGTAAACGCTCATAAAGAACAGGGGAAAAATATTAAAATTGATTATGTCTTTTTAAATGATAAAGGAAAAGTGACTGAGGTTGAATCTGAGATTCATAGTGTTCAGTTTAATGTGGATATATTAAATGAAAAAGGTAAAACAATGTCTAGTTCAACACAAAGAGTAGCATTAATCAAATAAAAGTACTTTTATTTAATTAAGAAGGGAGGATTAATACATGGGAGAGAAATTAGGATTTATAAAAATTCTATTAATTGCTGTTGTATTCGTCATACCTATATTTCTCCTGGTATTTAAAACCCAAGTTGATAATACAAAGCTGTTAAATGTTTCAGTGGAAGTACAACAGCTAGTATCAGCTGAAGGTGGTTTATCTTCAAAAGTATCAAAGGTAATATCAGAATTCGAGAAAAAGGGTCTGCAAATAGAACTAAAAGATGCGGCTGGTAATAGAGTTAATGGAAAAGTAGATGTTGGTGAAGATGTATATATCACTTATAAATATAAAGGGGCTGTAACCTCTAATAAAACTACTATTCTAAAAAGAAAAGAGTGATTGAAGTGGTTGAAGTTTTTACTGAAGAAAATAAAAAGATGTATCTGGAATATTTAAAGGTTAACGAAGAGAAATTTTTTAGTAAACGAATACTAACTGCTGTAATTTTTGCTATTGCTTATACAGTCATCATAATGATGATAGATAATCCATGGTATCTTATTGGCATTCCTTTTATTATGGTTTTCGGGTATAAAATTCCTTATATAGAACTGATATCATTCAAAAAAAGAAGTGAGATATTAAATCAGTATATGTTTCCTAACTTTCTCGGATATTTCGTAGCTTTGCTGGATACTCAGGGTAACGTTTATCAAACTTTAAAGGCTACAACACAATATATTAATGACCCTTTAAAGAGTGAGGTAGAAAATCTTATAAATAAATTAGAAGAGAATAATGTTGATAATCGCGATGCTTTTTTAGAATTTGCCGAGTATATTGGCTCTAGTGAGGCTCATATGATAATGAACTTAATTTATGACTTTACTGAAGAGGGGATAAACAAAAACGATCTTATTGAATTAGAATCAATGATTTCTAAATTACAGGAGAATAAAACAAATGAATATATTAGATATAGTGCTTCAAGTATGGATAAGCATGGAACTCCGATGTTAATTTACGGAATGTTATATGTATTTATTTTCTCAGCCCTTGCTTTAACTGGCTATGCTAGTTCATTACTTTAATCATATTTGGAGGTTATTATGCAAGATGAATTAAATGAAAAAATAGTTACCTTATTAAACAAAAGCTTTATAAAACCTTATTTAGAAAACGAAGATATTACAGATATATCCTATAACAGTACAGACTTATGGGTGCAGCATAATATTAAAGGAAGAATTAGACCAGACCACCAGCCATCTGAAAGTGAAATCTCATCTTTAGCTAAAAAAATAGCAGATATACAGGGAAAAGAGTTCGCCAATTCCGAACCTATATTAGATACTGCAATTTCTAATTATAGAATAAACACTGTGCATACAGTTGTAAGTCCTTCAGGCTGTACATTATCAGTAAGAAAATCTAGTCCAACTTTATCTATTAACAATATTAAAGACATAGCAAATGAGGATGTAGAAAGGTTACTAGAGGTACTCATCAAAGCTGATACTAATATTGTTATCTCTGGGAAAACAGGAAGTGGTAAAACTGAGCTTCAGAAGTTACTTGTGGGATTTATTGAAGATAATAAGAAAATTACTTTAATAGAAGATACAATGGATAGCCATATCAAAGCTTTATATCCTAATAAAGATATTAATAGCTGGAGAACCTTAACAGATAGTATGAGAGAGAAAAAGATAACGTATACTGATCTAATTAAAGCAGGGTTAAGGAATAATCCAGATTGGATGATAGTTGCTGAAACAAGGGGTGGAGAAGCTAGGGATATGGTTGATTCTGGTCTTACTGATCACATGATCATTACCACACTGCACGGAAAACGTGCAGCTGCAATACCTTCCAGAATTATTTCGATGATTGGACAGGATTATATAATAAATAATGAGGTTCGCCTTGGTAAAGATATTGTAAATACGTTAAGGTTCGGAATATATATGGGCTTTGAAATAACAGAGGAAGGTGTCAAAAGATACATTCGCGAAATTGTAGAATTTTTAGACTATACAAATGAAGGTGTAGAATTTAATACGATTTATAAAGTTGCTAGGACATTTGATGAAGAGACTCAAGAATATAGTGATAGAGTTGTAACAAACTCACTATCTGAAGAAACAAAAGAAGAGTTGATATACAAAAAGCAGTATCATAAATTACCTTCAGTTTTTAAATGATAGGAGCTGATTAAGAATGAAAATCAAAATTAAATTAGAACCGGTTTTAAAATTATTTTCTGTCATTCAAGTCATTCTATATGCATTGCTGATATACGTTTTTGCAGCAGGCTATCTATATCTTACTACTAACCATTTAGTTATTAGTTTGTCATTGGCGGGTATAACAGCGATTTTTTCTTTTTATCATTCAGTTTATATTCCAAAAAAGGTAAAGTATGAACAATATTTGATGAAAGAGATACAAAAATATGCTTCTACAATGACTTTTTATTTACACTCAGGTAATAATGTTATGCAGTCATTAATTTCATCAAAAGCAAGTGTAGACCCTATTATTCAGGAAGATATAGATTTGATTATTAGGGGACTTGAAGAAGAAGCTGTATTAAAAACTGACCATTTTAAAAAGTATAAATTTTCAGGTGTTGATATATTTCATCAAAATTTAAGAATAAAATATGAAATTGGTGGCAATGCCAAACAACTTTTTAATAGGGTTAATAAAGCAATTAATTTTGAAATTGTTAAAAGGGATGAATTGTTTAAAGAAAAAAAATATATAAAACAAAAAATATTTATGATGATTGCAATGGTATTAGCAATGCCTTTAATATTGAGGTTTTTTGTTGGTGATGTTTATAGTGTTTATTTACAGATGGGGATACTACCTATTGCGAACACTTTATGGGTATTCATTGCAGTTTTGATAAGCTTATATTTTGTACAAAAGACAGCTGCAAATACTACTCTAGTTAATTAGTTCAAATTAAAGTACTTTTATATAATGAAATAAAAAATTACACCGTATCTAAAAAGATACGGTGTAAAAACAGTTTTTAAAAATCAAAAATCAAAAAAAGGTTATGAATAAAATATAGCATAATTATATGAAAAATACAATATAATGTCTCGCTACATTATAATTTTACGCACCCAAATGGTTTTGTCTTACAACCGAGTAGGCACTTAATAAATGTATTAGGATATATGGAATTAGAAAGTGTTTTTGTTATAATATAAATTGAATGCGTAAAATTATTAAATGGGAGGATTAAAATGACAAATTACCCAGATTATATTAATCAATATCTCTATTATTTAGACTTCAATGGTCGCTCTAAATCCACTTTAAAACAATACCGTTCAGACTTAAAAAAATTAAGTTTTTATATATCAAACAAGTACAATTTAAATTCACTATACTTATTAAAGCAACATAGGGAAGACATCCTTCTTAATTTTGAAAGTGAGTTAAGCAATAAAGGCTTATCTGATACATCCATTAAGAGGATAATTAACGTCGTATTAGGACTGTTAAAGTATCATCAAATAGAAATACCTTCAAGCTTAAGAAAAGCAACTGAGAAACGCCCTCAGCGCCTTTTGTATGATAGTGATTTTGTTACCAATGAAGAATTTACTTGTCTTCTAGATTCGATGGCCAAACCTATAAATAGAAAAGAAAGTGCTGCCAGAGATTTTCTTATTGATCGAAACATTGCAATATTGAACTTGATTCGTTTCTATGGACTAACTCCCACTCAAATATCTAACCTTAACATGAGTAATATTAACTTGGGACAGGGTTACATCACCATAAAGGGAGAAGGTACAGAGGGAAGAAACATCAAAATTAACCAGGAACATAAATTACTAATTACTAAGTATCTAAATACGTTTCCTAATTATAATCAACTAATTTATCGTACAGTCCATGAAGATAACCCACTATTTGTAGCTTTTAATAATAAGTCAATGTCATATCAAGTGAATTATTACTCTCAAAATTTCACACAGATGAAAAGATTAAGCGTTCGTTCTATTCAGAAGTTTATTAAAGTGGAGTGCAATTTAGGTGGTCTAAGAAAAATATCTGCCATTAATTTAAGGAATCAATATATATTGGATAGTCTATTAAAAAGAATATCTGATAAGGATTTGTTAAAAGTTTTAGGTTTATCTTCGCCTAATTCATTACACAGGTATAAGTACTATTTAAAAAATATATAAATTTTAAAACTAAAAAACGACCTTTTGAGTATAATCAAAAGGTCGTTTAAATAAAAAATAACCCAGCCTCAGTAAATGGCACCGAGGAAAGGTTATTCTTAACAAGTATACCAGCCTCAGTTAAATGGCACCGTGGAAAGTATACTTATCCGTACTATTTGCTTAACTCCAGTATAGTATACCATGTTATTATTGTCAATAAGAGATCTTTTTATCTATGGGGGACGGAACAATGAGCTTTCTAATTTACTTTGATGAATCAAACAAACTGGACTCACCAAATAAACAATATTCTTATTATGGAGCATATGGTGGAAATTTAGACACTATGTTCGAAATTACCAAAAATATAAAGGATATCTATAAAAATTTAAAAACAAAAAGTGAAATGCATTTTAACACATACGATAGTGGGGAATATATAAAAAAATACTTCCAAGTTTTAAACCATGTAATTAATCAGGAAATAGCAATGAACATTTTGATTATAAATAATCAGGATGCAGCTAAAAGTGCAAGGAAAATGGATTTAAGCATACCAGATTTAAGGGATCTTTTCTATACAAAAATACCTGAAAGGCTTTTTTATGGCCTAATTCGGAATCTAAATGTTGACGAGACTCAAGACATTAGAATAAAGGTTGACGATGCAACAGAATATAGAACACTTGACGTTTACGATAATATAAAAAAGCAAATGAATGCTCATTCTGCTTATCGAAACAAAGATTATAAGGTTAGCTCAATATTAGGAAAAAAATCCGATTATTCAATACCTCTTCAAATTATGGACACTTTTATGGGTATTATTGTTTTTTTAATGGAAGAACAATACTACGATAGTTCCATATCATCACAATCAAGAAGTGATTTAATTTACCGTTTCCTAATTGAAGGTAATAACATTGAAAAGTTCAAAAATCAAATCACTCTCTTTAAATGGGAAGGTAACGAGGAAAAAATGATTAAAATCCCTATAAGTGATTATATATCCACTTTTCTTACTTATAAAACACAATATGACCTTCAAGAAATGATAAAATTGCAGTCGGCTGTTTCAAAACCTACAGATGAAGAAAAAGAATTATCATATGGCGAAAAAATAAAAATGTATCACAGAATATTAGGTTACTCAAACCGCCAAAGGAATACACTACTTGGCTATCTATCGGAGCTTGATAACGGAGATCGTAATTATTATTTACGACCTTATGCAAACATAACTAGTATGGAAACGAAGGTTAAAATAGAGGAAAATGTATCAAGGGTATATCAATTAAAAGGGCTAACTGATGAAAAATATAGATACGGTTTTAAATTAGGCAAAGTAATAAAAAACAATATTTCAAATGAAGAAATTCTATCTGGGAGAATTGATTATCAATATTTAATAAATCAACAAAAAGTTAAAGATAGTTCATTTACAGCGAATATGATTCCTACTGATTATTGGAAAAGCAGACCTGAAACTATATGTGGTGAAATTAAAATCTATTTAGATGAAAAAGAGGTTTTTCATACAGTAGTTAAATCTAAAGAGAACAAAAAAATAGAAATCAACTTGAAAAATGCTACAAATTTAAGGATTGTTGCCACTGGAACAATGATAGGGATTGTGAATCCAAAAATATTGAAAGATACATACTAACAAATATGTTAATAATAAAAAAAGAAGGTGACTAAGGCTTGTAAAAATTAACTGATTTCAGTTAAAATAAACTGTATACAGTTAATTAAAAAAGAAGGTGAACTTTTATTGAATAAAGATATTGTTTGGGGTGGCGACGATCCGTATACACATATGCTCGCAGTCGGACCTACAAGGTGTGGTAAAACAGCAACTATATTAACTCCAATCATTTATCAAATATTGCTACAAAAAGCACAAGGGAAAAAAGTGGGCTTGTCAGTTATAGAACCAAAAGGTGATTTAGCTGTCGAAGTAAAAGAATTTTGTGATGTAATGGGGGTAGAACCAGCAACTGAA
>NZ_PISD01000011.1 GCF_002835735.1 Cytobacillus horneckiae
TTGTTGAATAGGCTGCAATGGCTTCTGCTGCTCAACAGGCTTTAACGGTTTTTGTTCTTGTATCGGCTTTAATGGCTTCTGTTTTGGCAAAGGCTTTTGTGGGGCTACATTGTCAAAATTAAGCATATAGTAGTTATTTATATCAATATCTGGCAAAATCTGCTTGGGCATTTTTGGTTTATAAGGCTTCTTCTGCTCCGCCTTCGGTGCAACCTGCTTAGGCGCTTCTTTTGCAGGTAATGTTTGCGGCTTTTCTTTTGGCTGCTCCTTTTTAGGCATTTCTTTTTTCGATCCAAAATTCACATTCGCCCCTGAAATTGGTGCTTCTTTTTTTATAGAACCGCCAGATCCAGGCACTTTTATTTTCATACCGGGCATAATCATATCAGGGTTACTAAGCTGTGTATTCATTTTTTTCAGCTCTTCAAAATTTACGCCGTACTTCTTCGCAATCTTCCAAAGGGTGTCTCCCTTTTGAACGATATGGATCTTCACTCTGAATTCCCTCCTATGCAAAAAACTTTCCTCAGTGGGAGCTAATTCCACTGATGGTTGATATAACTAATCGGGCATTAAAGCAGTTTCACCTAAACTACAAGCAACCGGGCAAATGACCTGCTTTTCGACGAGTCCATATAGTGTATGAAGAAATGGGCAAATTGCTAATAATCTTCAAAAAAACTTATGCCAAAAGTTTTAAAAATATGCTTGATAGTTGTAAAAGCATCAAAGAGCCTTTTAATCGCTTCTGGAAAATAAATCATAAAAAAACTGATTAGAAGTATTTTCTAATCAGTTCCTTCAATATCCGGTTATCTTGCCAGCATTCTGTCCAATGCTAACTTTGCATCGGCACCGATATGGGATTCGACTTTTATTATATTATGAGGTTCTCCTTGTTCAATCGCTTCCAAACACCAAGCAAGATGAGGGAGGTCAATGCGATTCATCGTCATACATGGGCACATATGCGGATTTAATGAAACAATTTCTTTATCAGGATGTTCTTTTATAATGCGGTTAACAAGGTTCATTTCCGTCCCAATTGCCCAAGCTGATCCCTGTTCGCTTCTATTTATTTCATTGATAATATAATTCGTTGATCCAGCAAGGTCGGATAATTCTACAACTTCTCTACTGCATTCAGGATGAACGATAATTTTCATATCCGGTTTTGACTGGCGAATTTCTTTGATGTTCTCAACAGTGAAGTTTTCATGAACAGAGCAATGCCCTTTCCAAAGAATCACCTTCACCTTTTCAATATCACCTTCAAATTCTAAACGATCTAATATAGGGTTCCAAACTGCCATTTCATTCAGGGGTACACCTAAATTGAAAGCTGTGTTTCTTCCTAAATGCTGATCAGGCAGGAATAGAATTCTTTGTTTTTGCTCAAATGCCCATGTGACCATTTCCTCTGCATTTGAGGAGGTTACAGTTGCCCCTCCGTTTTTACCGACAAAGGCTTTGATTGCAGCAGTGGAGTTGACGTATGTTAAAGGAAGAATTGTGTTGCCAAACAACTCCGCAAGTTTTAGCCATGCTCTATCTGTTTGATGAATATCTGCCATATCTGCCATAGAGCAGCCAGCCCTCATATCCGGCAAATACACCTTTTGTTCTGGTGTTGTTAAAATATCTGCAGTTTCTGCCATAAAATGTACCCCACAAAAAACAATGTATTCTGCTTCTTTATTTTCCTCGGACAGTTGAGCAAGCTTTAATGAATCACCAGTTGCATCTGCAAATTGAATGACTTCATCTTTTTGATAATGATGGCCTGGCAGGAATAGTTTGCTTCCTAACTTAGTCTTCACTCTTTGAACAATAGCTTCAAGCTCACATGTTGTCATTTGCCTGTATTTTTCTGGTAGCATGCCTGCCTTTTCTTCCACCGCTTTAAATATATTCATTTTCCTCTTACCCCTTTAATTTATTTATATAGAAACTTTCACGCTTATATCCAGGGCATTGACTGAATGCGTTAAAAATCCTAAAGAAATATAATTCACACCTGTTAGACCGTAAGCCGGCAAATCTTCCATTGTTATGCCTCCAGAAGCTTCGGTAATAATCCCTTCTGGCACATGTTTGACAAACTCCTTAATCTCCTCTGGAGAACGATTATCAAACATAATGACATCTGCTTTAGCCCGGGCAGCTTCCACCACTTGTTCAAGCGTCTCTGTTTCTACTTCGACCTTTACCATATGCCCCACGTTTGACCGAATTGCTTCAACAGCGGTTGTAATGGACCCGGCAAAGGCAATATGATTATCCTTAATCATCGCCGCATCATATAATCCGAAGCGATGGTTAAATCCTCCACCGCAACGGACTGCATACTTTTCCAACATTCTTAAACCAGGTGTCGTTTTACGTGTATCAACAATCTTTGTTTCGGTACTATTAAGGGCATGAACAGCTTCATTAGTTTTTGTCGCAATGGCGCTCATTCTTTGTACAAGATTTAAAATTACACGCTCCCCTTTTAATAAAGCCGCGACAGAACCACTTACTTCCGCCAGTACCATACCCCGCTCAAAAGCTTCACCATCCTTTACTCTAAGAATGATTTCACAGTCTTTTTCGAGCAGAGGAAAACCAATGTTAATCACATCCTCACCTGCAAATATGCCGGACTCTTTAGCAATAAACGCGATCTTCCCCTGCTCCTGATCTCCAAATATCAATTCACTTGTTACATCTCGTTCACCTATATCTTCAAGAAAGTATTGCTCAAGTTGCAACCGCAATTTCAGTTTGTTCATGAATATCATCCTTCTTTTTAGTTTGTATGACTGTTTTCGCGAGCCAGCTCTTCGTTTCAGCAGGGTAGTCCGTCCGGTAGTGTCCACCTCTGCTTTCCGTTCTTAATAGTGCTGCTGACGTGATTAATTTTGAAGTTATTATCATAAAAATGGTTTGTATTTGCTCAATTGAAAGTTGGCTCAAGGACCATTCAGTGTTGTAATTGCTTAACCATTCCTTTTGCCGTAATAGATCTGCTTCCTCTCGTACGATACCGACACGATCCATCATTGTTTTTTGTATCTCACATGTTGTCGGAAGTTTTAGCTTTACATTATCCTCGTAAAGCTCAATCTCTGTGGTGGCTGGCGGCATCATTGCCGTACAAGCATCCTGTTTATTTAAGTAACCCGCCAGCTGTTTTCCAAAGAATAATCCTTCTAATAACGAGTTGCTTGCCAGACGGTTTGCACCATGCACACCCGTTCGTGCAACTTCGCCGATTGCATACAAACCTTTTATATTTGTGCGGCCATAAAGATCTGTGCAAACACCTCCCATTAAAAAATGGCTGCCCGGAACAACTGGAATGCGCTTACTTTTTAAGTCAACACCATTGTCCTTGCATAATTGGGCAATAGTTGGAAAACGGAATGCAAAGCGAGTAACTCCCGAAATATCTAAATAGATTGGTTGCTTTTGTTGTAAATAGCTATATATTGTTTGCGAAACTACATGGCGCGGTGCCAAATCTTTTAAAGGATGTACTCCCTCCATAATTTTGAATCCATTTTCAGTTACTAATTTTCCTCCTTCACCTCTTACTGCTTCTGATACAAGTCCTCTCGCTCTTCCGTTGATATAGAGAAGTGTCGGATGAAATTGCATAAATTCCATATCTGCCAACCTTGCACCTGCCTGGTAAGCAAGGGCAATGCCATCGCCACAGACCGAAGCTGCATTTGAAGTGTAGCTGTATAATTGCCCACAGCCTCCTGTAGCCAATACAATATGATTCGCCATATAAGTCTCAATCCCGCCGTCCGTTCTCTTTACTTTTACTCCATAGCAGCGATTTGCCTGATGATCTATAAGCAGTTCGTAAGCAAGTCTGTTCTCTTTTATTACTATATTCTTTTGCAGGCTGTACGAAAGAAAGTTCATCACTTGCTTGCCAGTCGCATCACCGCCACTATGAACAATGCGATTTTTACTATGTGCACCTTCCAGACCTAGCTTCAGCATTCCGTTTGAATTGTGATCAAATGCACAGCCTTGAGCCATTAATTCTCTAATTAAAAAAGGACCAGCAGCCGTAATGGCCTCAACAACTGCTGCATTATTGTGATACCTTCCTGCTTCAAGGGTATCCTCATAATGATTTTTCGGACTGTCGAGGGCGTCTATTGCAGCAGCAATTCCTCCTTGTGCCATATTAGAATTGCCTGATAGCAATTTAGACTTTGTGATAATTATCACATTTAAATCATGACGAAGATTCTTTGCTAGTTGCAAGGCCGCAATACCGCTGCCAATAATTATGACATTCTCCTGCTCCATTATTTAACCCCCTGAAAGATCCGCTCTTCCACATATACATAATTAATTGATTTAACATCTGTCTTGACACCTATATTTACATAGTTTTAAACTTATGACAAGTATTTTTATTGATTAATTCAGAATGAGCGTCGAAAATACTAGATATTATCTAATAATAGGAGTGTTTACTTCAGATGATTTATTTTGACTATGCCGCCTCTTGTCCGCTGGATGAAGAAGCTGCCGAGGTTTATATAAAAGCATCAACTGAATATTACGGAAATACGAAAAGTTTGCATGATATTGGCAGCAAGGCAGGCACCTTGCTGGAACATTGCCGACAAGAATTGGCAAGGCTGCTGGCAGTTGAAGAAAAAGGGGTTTATTTTACAAGTGGTGGATCCGAGGGGAATTTCCTTTCGGTAAGAGCATTGTTATCTTCCACAGAAAAAAAAGGAAAGCACATTATTACAAGCATTGCAGAACATTCCTCTATACAATCTGTGTTTCAACAATTGGAAGATGAAGGGTATGAAACAACTTACCTTCCATTGGATAATGAGGGCTTCATTCACATGGATCAACTGCATGCTAGCATAAGAGAAGATACAATTCTAATATGCATCCAGCATGGAAATTCAGAAATTGGAACACTGCAGCCGATTTTAGATATAAGTCGCATCTGCAAGAAAAAAGATATCCTTTTCCATAGTGATTGTGTGCATACATTTGGTAAAATTGATTTAAAGCCTATTGCGCAAGTCGTAGATAGTCTCTCTATTTCCAGTCATAAATTTTATGGACCAAAAGGTGTTGGCCTTATATATATTCACCCACGACATAATTGGCAGCCTTTTTTTCCAGGTGCTGTTCATGAAAAAGGCATTAGGCCCGGTACAATTAATTTACCAGCTATTGCAAGCATGACTGTCGCTGCGTCAAAGGCATATAACACACTGCAGCAATCCCAATCGCATTATCGAATGTTAAGGAAAGCCTTGATACAGCATATAGCATTGGCCAATCAGCCAATATTAGTCTATAATGCGGATGAAAATAAACAAATAATGTCAACAATAGGGATGAGAATAAAGGGCTTGGAGGGTCAATATGTCATGCTTGAAGCAAATCGGCTAGGATTCGCGCTTGCAACCGGCAGTGCATGTTCAACCGATCAACTGGCGCCTTCAAAAACAATGAAAGCAATAGGCGTTCCTTATAAAGAAGCAAAGGAGTTTTTCAGAATTTCCTTAGGCCGTTCTACGACATTAAAAGATATAGAGGAATTAGCAGCTGCACTATTAAAGATAACTCATTAATATTAAGACGTAGGAGGTTTCACATGAGCGACCAAAAGAAAGTATTGGGAGAAGAAAGACGGGCGCTGCTGCTAAAGCTTTTAAAGGACAGCGATCAGCCGATTACCGGAAGCGACTTAGCAGCAAAAGCAAATGTGAGCAGGCAAGTGATTGTTGGTGATATTACTCTGCTTAAGGCAAGAAATGAGCCTATTATTGCCACAAGCCAAGGATATATGCGGCTAAATCATTCTTCACCTAATCCAATTGCAGCAAGAACCATTGCCAGTTACCATCCTCCTGATCGCACGGAGGAAGAACTTAATTTACTTGTCGATTATGGAGTAACAGTAAAAGATGTAACGATTGAGCATCCAGTATACGGTGATTTAACAGCCTCCATTATGGTATCCAACCGTAAGGAAGTCAAACATTTCATGGACAAAATCCATTCAACAGGTTCTTCCTACTTATCCGAGTTAACTGGCGGCATACACCTTCACTCCCTTACCGCCTCCAGCGAACAAAAACTGGACGAAGCGGAACAAGCATTAAAGGAAGCAGGATTCTTAGTAGAATAATGGAGATTGATTCATCCCCTTTAAGCTAATTGCTTAGAGGGGTATTTTTCTTCAAAGAGTAGGAGAATGCCTTTGCGCTTTGCAGCTTCGCCCATCTAAATATCGAATAAAATGACGGGCTCCTTCTCGCTGATGGCGTTTGTCTCTTTAAACTTCAATTAAAGCGACGATTTCCTTCTCGTAGTTGGCGATTGTCTCTTTAAACTTCAAATAAAATGCCAAAAACCTATTTTTCACTAGAGGTTTTCGGCACTTTGGATAGGGATCGCCTAAAGAATTAGCTTACTACTTGCTTCTCCCTCCCTAGTTGAAAGGAAGGATAGCTCCCCAAATTATTTACTTTACAGCCGAGTGCCTCAAGTTCTGCTACTACACCTGGGATTAAGATATGGTCTTCTTTCATTTCAATATCGATAATGAAGAAATAATTGCCCAAGCCTGTTTTCATTGGCCTTGATTCGATTTTTGAAAGATTTAACTTTCTCCAGGCAAAGGCAGACAAAACTTGATGGAGCGCACCAGCTCGATCATCCGGTAATGATACCATCACAGTTGTCTTAAAGCCTTTAAAGTCTCTATTTTCTGTTTCCAGTTTGCGATTTTGTTTAGAGACGACGATGAATCGTGTATGGTTGTGTGAAAAATCATGGATATCCGTTTTCACAACTTTTAGTGCGTATTCTTCAGAGGCTAAAATATTCGCAATCGCGGCTGCCTTTTCTTGCGGGTTTTCTTTAATATATTTCGCAGCAGCTGCTGTAGATGTTGTATTTACAAGACTTGCTTCCTTTAATTCTGCATGCAAATATTTATGACACTGGGCAATCGCATGCGAATGACTGTAGACTGTCTCGATTTCTTCAAATTTATTATCGGGATGAATCATTAAATGTTGACGAATCGGCGCAGTCACTTCTCCTACAATTGGATAATTCGCTTCATGCACCAAATAATCAAGCGTAATATTTACTGATCCTTCCAAAGCGTTCTCAATTGGCACGACAGCTAAATCGATTGCTTCTGCCGCTAATGCATCAAGGCATGACGGAATAGTTGGATAAGGCATAGCTGATTCGTCAGGAAATAATCCTCGAACTGCTATATCTGTAAATGTTGCTTTTGGACCTAAGAAACCTATTTTCATGATTGTTGTACTCCTCTCAAGAACCGCTTCTTGCTTTATGTTATTTTTGAAAAATAAGAAAACTCATAATAGTACTTTACCACTTTACACCACCAATGTAAAAGCAAAAAAATAGGAGGCTGGAGAGAAGCGTAAAAATTTACGCTCCTGATCCAAGAACCTCCACTTTATCAATAAATTCAAGTTTTCTTAAGCTTGTAAGCAAGTCATCGATTTCCACGGCCATGTCTGCCACATTAAGAGAAAGAGTCACATTCGCTCTTCCCATCAGCGGAATAGTCTGATGTATCGTCAATACGTTGCAGCCGGAAGAAGCAACAATACTTAAGAGCTCTGATAAAGTACCGGACCGATCCTCCAAGTGGAAGAACAAAGTAATAATCCGTTCTTTTACAACCGTATGGAAAGGAAAAACAGTATCTCGATATTTATAAAATGCACTTCTGCTTAAGTCTACTTTCTGCACAGCATCCCATACCGATTCTGCTCTCCCTCTTTCAATCATTTCCTTTGCATCAAGCGTCTTTTTCATTGCTTCAGGTAATACATCCTCACGCACCAAGAAAAACTTTTTATAAGATTTATCTTGTTTCATTCGCACACCTCATCGCCTTCGAAAAGGTTAATCAATAAACTCAAATTCGTAGTCCATCAATTTTACTATATCTCCATCTTCAGCGCCTTTTTCACGCAATGCCTCATCTACACCCATTCCTCTAAGCTGTCTTGCAAAACGGCGCACAGATTCGTCTCGAGAGAAGTCCGTCATTTTAAATAATTTTTCAACCGCATTACCAGAAACAATAAATGTGCCGGAAGAATCTCTCGTAATAACAAATTCTGTTTCCTCTACTTCATGTTTATAAAGGACACGATGGACACCAGTATCTTCTTCCTCATGAGAAAGAGGGAATTCCGGTGTTTCCTCTATTTTATCTGCTATCGCAAATAAAAGGTCTCTTAATCCAGATCTTGTAACTGCTGAGATGGGGAAAATCGGATGATCCTCTTCCAGCTGTTCCTTAAATCTTTGCAGGTTTTCTTCCGCATCAGGCATGTCCATTTTATTTGCAACAATAATTTGTGGTCTCTCAGTTAACCTCAAATTATACTCCTGAAGCTCTTTGTTAATCGTTACATAATCAGTATAAGGGTCTCTGCCCTCCATTGCAGCCATATCAATAACATGAACAATTACTCGGGTTCTTTCAATATGTCTCAAAAATTGATGACCTAATCCTACACCTGAATGTGCTCCTTCAATCAAACCAGGCAGATCAGCCATAACAAAGCTTCTGCTATCTTCTGTTTCAACCATGCCTAGATTCGGTGCAATGGTTGTAAAATGATATTCGGCAATTTTTGGACGAGCGGCTGAAACAACAGATAGCAAGGTTGACTTTCCAACGCTTGGAAAACCGACTAATCCTACATCCGCTAAAAGTTTTAGTTCAAGGACAATATCTCTTTCCTGTCCAGGCTCACCATGCTCCGATAATTCCGGTGCTGGGTTTGCCGGTGTAGCGAAACGAGTATTACCTCTTCCGCCTCTTCCACCTTTAGCAATGATAGCTGTTTGACCATGCTCTGTTAAATCAGCAATTACTTCCTGAGTTTCTGCATCAGTCACAACCGTGCCAGGAGGAACTTTCACAATCATATCCTTAGAATTACGTCCATGCTGGTTTTTAGACATACCATGTTCCCCACGGTCTGCCTTGAAATGACGCTGGTATCTAAAGTCCATCAGTGTTCTTAAACCCTCTTCAACAACGAAGACAACATTTGCTCCTTTGCCGCCATCACCGCCTGCAGGTCCACCTTTTGGCACATATTTTTCACGGCGGAACGCAACCATCCCGTTGCCTCCGTCACCGCCTTTTACATATATTTTCACTTGATCCACAAACATAGATCATTTTCCTCCTATCTCAAGATGCACCTATTCAACCCTTGAAAAACGCATCGTATATCCTCTTTTAAAAAAGCGCTTTTTTTCCATAAAAAAGAATGATAAGCATTATGTTAACTATAGTTCATAAAAACATCAAATGAGAGCTCCTCAGTGGATAGAGACTGCATTGTTAGTTTTAATGCAGATGGTATAGTTTCAAAAAATGATTTCATATCCTTCTTATGTATTATTATCCCGCTAAAATCAAAAAAAGAAACGAACTCCTTGCTTTTGCGGTTCAATTGATACAGATAAATGATTTTCATTAAAGGGTTGGATAGCATGATTCAGACACGAGAAAAAGGATCTAGTCCAATTTGCAAGACTTTTGTCATCCAATTTACCGCATCTTATTTCCTCTAAAACATCATATTCGAGTTGAAACATATGATTTTCCCAATTATATGTAAACAAAAGTGATGCAAATTCAGGGAGATGCAAATTAGAAAGCTTAGCTTCCTGCTGGGCTTCCACTACAATCTCATCTATTATCTCCTTTGCCCTATCCACCTTATTAAGAGCTAAGTTACCTTTGATTAATTGTATTTTATTTAGCCAGTCATGCCTAGTATGACGCAGCACTTCTATCATATCCCAGTCTTTTTCCATAATTTACTCCTACACTTCTTTTAAGGTATTTACAATTTACACTATATGTTGTAAGTATATCAAAAAAGCATATAGGCGTATGTACCTTTATAGTAGAAAGAAAAGAAAATTTGCCGAAAGGTTTCTTTTTATTTCCAATAAATATATAAAATAACTAACTCAGCAAGAAAATTACTTATTATTTTTGTGAAGACTCACTAAAAATGATAAATAATGTCTTGCCGTTGCATTTATCCGGCACAGGTTTAGTCTACCAACCAGGTATGGGTCATGCAAGCTGTTTCTCTGCTGCATGGACAAAGCTGTACTGCTTTGTTTATCGAGCTAATCGGGCTAAACAAAGCGCCCCAGCTTTTCTTATAAAAAAGAAAACTCTAACCATTAATGGTTAGAGTTTTCCACTAAAGCTTATGCTTCTTGAGCTGCAGGGTATACGCTCACTTGCTTACGGTCACGTCCAAGACGTTCGAATTTAACAACTCCATCAACTTTCGCGAAAAGAGTGTCATCTCCACCTTTACCCACGTTTACACCTGGATAAATTTTAGTTCCGCGTTGACGGTATAGGATGGAACCACCTGTTACGAATTGCCCGTCCGCACGCTTAGCACCTAGGCGCTTAGAGATTGAATCACGGCCGTTCTTTGTAGAACCTACTCCTTTTTTAGAAGCGAACAACTGAAGATCTAATTTTAATAGCATTTATTCCACCTCCTGCTTTTTGAAGGTTATTTTTATATTTTGTCCATAGGTCTCTTCTATCGTCTTCAATGAAACAATCATTCCTTCAAGCAATAGCTGAATCTTCCCATTTACCTCACCCGAAAGTCCATCAGGAATCGTGCAGGAAAGAAGGCCTGACTCGTCATGCTCAATATCAGGTGTAATGCCAGTTAATTCATGCACTGCATTAATTGCACCGACTGATATAGCTGATACACCAGCACAAACGATGTCTTTACCTCTATTTGCAAAAAAAGCATGACCGCTTATTTTAAATGACTGAATAAATCCTGAACTGTTACGATTAATCGTAATTTGAATCATCTTTAACAACCTTAAGCGTTGATTTTTTCAATAACAACTTTAGTGTATGGTTGACGATGACCTTGTTTCTTGTGATAATTTTTCTTTGCTTTGTATTTGAAAACAGTGATTTTCTTCGCACGGCCTTGTTTTTCAACTTTTGCCGTAACAGTAGCACCTTCAACAACAGGGCTTCCTACTTTTACACTGTCTCCGCCTACGAAAAGAACTTTGTCAAAAGTAACCGCTTCGCCTGCTTCTACGTTAAGCTTTTCGATGTAGATTGTTTGTCCTTCCTCTACACGTACTTGCTTTCCGCCAGTTTCAATAATCGCGTACATAACTGCACCTCCTCTAAGACTAAGACTCGCCATCCCAGGCGTTTTGCAAAAAGCAAAAGCTTGCAACCTGTTCTGTGCGGTTGTAGCATGGGCGCTACAAACATAACATAAAAATGTTATCATAAAATGATTAAGAATGTCAATGTAAATTCTGCTTTAATTCTAACAGTCCGCCAAACCTTTTTATTCGATAAAAAGGCTTATCCCCTTCTTTTAATGTAAATATTACTTTCAAATGAATCATTTCTTCCAGCCTTTGCAAATCTTCCTCTTTATATACAGCTGACACTTCATTCGTACATTCAATTAATACCGCTTCTTCATCCGTATTGCGATATTCCCAAAGTTCTCTTTCCAATCGATAAGCCATCGTTTCTGCGCTTAAAACCTTTCCAGTCCCATCACATACAGCACAATTTTGCTCTAAGCTTTCTGAAAGGGATACTTTTGTTTTCTTTCTCGTTAATTGCAATATACCCAGCGGAGTAAATCCGATAAGCTTTGTTTGCCTATCATCTTTATGCAACGCTGCTTCCATTCGCTTCAGAATATGTACACGATCTTTTTCGTCTCTCATATCGATAAAGTCTATTAAAATCATGCCCGCAAGATCTCGGAGGCGGATTTGCCTTGCCGCTTCGTCTGCAGCCCATTCATTCGTTTTAATTACTGTATCTCTGAGATTATGCTTGCCAGAGAATTTCCCTGTATTTACATCAATTACAGTAAGTGCCTCTGTTTCATCAAAGATTAAATAGGCGCCATTTTCTAACCACACAATCCGTTTCAGCGCTTTATCAATCTCATGCTCCAGCCGGTGAGCAGAAAAAATATTCTCTCTGCCCGAATAAAACTTTACTGGAAGTTTGGAAACCGATTGCAATCGATTTTTCAACTCTAATTGATCGACAATTATTTCTCCGTCATTCATTTTTTGAATCTCATCCTTCACTTTAACGAAGAACGTGTTTTCACTATAAACAATACCGGTTTTTTTTATTCGTTCTGCTTCCTGCAATAGTTGTTTATATTCCATGCGCAGACTGTAAAGTTCCTGGCGAATCGTATCTTCATTAACATGGGCTGCAGAGGTTCTCATAATGATTCCCTCAGGCTCAGCTTTTAGCTGTAGGCCTACTTTGCGGATATGCTCGCGGACCGTTCTGTCTTCAAGCTTTTTTGAAACAGCAACATATCGCCCCTTCGGCATATAAACGAGATGATCTCCTTTTATTTCAATCACTCCTGAAAGGCGGGGCCCTTTCGTTCCTGTTGCATCCTTTTCGATTTGAACAAGCAGCTTTTCTCCCTGATGAACAAACGAAGATATGCTTTTTTGTTGTTTTGCAGCATTCTCTTCGTTTGACTGCACATAGCTAGCTAATTTATCTCTATGCAAAAAACCGCTTTTTTCTTCACCAATATCTACAAAAACAGCATTTAATCCGGGAAGCACCTTTTCTACAACACCGAGAAAAATATCACCAACTGATGAGGCTGCCGCTGGCTGCTCAATATATATTTTCTCAACTGTATCTTTTTTTATTATCGCGTATCTTTTCTCTCTTGTATTTTGATTAATTACTAATTTATCCAATGTTGTTCCTCACTTTTTAATATACATAAACAAGATCACCTATTTTAGCTGTCAATATTTTGTCAGAAAAATAGGCATGTAGCAATTCATTTTCATCTAAAGACATTTTTTCTTTATCTTTTTTCTCCACAATAATCGAGTGTTTGCATCCGCGTTGGAACTTTTGAAGGACTTGAATTATGGTATCCTCTTCGTTCACAACCAATGGCTTTAATGTACGAAATTCACTATTCTTACCATAATGTCTTTCGAGCAAAAATCTCATAAACACATATCTGCTCTGTTTCCATTCATAGTATAAAGAAAAGATTAAGAAAGCAAGAACAATCCATATGTTTATATTAAACGGCATCATAAATACTGTCAGCAAAAAGAAAACCATTAATGAGACCGCTGAAATATACAATGCTTTTTTATGCGCGGTTGGAAAAGCATTGGAAAGTGATAAGCATAAAAATATGAGCTTTCCGCCATCGAGCGGCCATATCGGCAATAAATTAAAAATTAGAATCATTAAATTATACTGTATAAATAGTGAAAATAACTCGGGTGATAAAAGAGAAGATGCATAAGCAATATAGGCAGCCCCCATCATCCAAATATGCTGAAGAGGTCCCGATATAATCACAATTACCTCTTCTTTCAAAGGGCGATTCCCATGCTCATCCATCTCGGCCACCCCGCCAAATGGCAGGAGCATAATTCGCTTAATGCGCCATGAGAAAAATGCCGCTGCTGCAGCATGTCCCATTTCATGAACAAAGATAATAAATAGCAATAGCGATAATTCAGTAAAATGGGCTGTAATAATCGCTATTCCCATAACGACCCATAGCAGAGGATGAACCTTTATATTTTTGAGCAAATGAATAACCTTATTCAAATGGGATCACCTGATATGGATCGACAAAACTTTCATCCTTCTTAATTGCAAAATAAAATAAGCCTTTACCATCCTCTGTAGTCGCTGCTTGGCCGACATCCTTGCCCTTTTTAATATATTCAAATGGCTTTACAGTAATTTCTTCAAGGTTGCCATACCATGACTGACTTTCATCGGCATGCTGGATGATTACAGTTTTTCCAAAGCCTTCTTTTTCACCTGCATACTCTACGAGTCCTTCATTCATCGCTTCGACTTTTTCTCCTTGGTTTGTTTCTATTAAAATTCTTTGACCGTTGTCATCAAATTCTTCCAATATTTTTGCTGAAGCCGGTAAAGCGTACCCTGAAGGCTCTGCCTCTTCAGCCTGTTCCTTCTCCTTTGTTGGAAGAAGAGCGAAGGTTGTCCCGAACTTTTCTTCGTACCATTTAGAAACAGCAGCAAACTGAAAGCTTTGCTCCATGGACTTCTCTACAAAAACCCTCGCGTCTGTAAATGTATCTGAATCATTTTTAAAAAGTATAGCTACAATTAAAAATAAACATGCAGAAGCTAAAATTTTAAAGAAAAAAACTTCCTTGCGAAATAGCGGATGACTATTTTTGTCGCCTGGAGGACCATCATAGGAAGGGAGTTGATTAAACCCATGCCGCTCTTCATCTTCCGGCCATACTAAGTGATGATCATTGTTTTTATTTAGTCTTTCTCTTTCCTTTTTACGCTTCGCCATCTTCCTCCGTATTTCATCAGCTCTTGAACTCATAGCCTTTCCCCACCTATTCATAAACAGTTTGTACAAGTTTATGAGTGAAGGGAGTTGAGTATGACTTAAAATACGCGGACGGTTTTATTCGATTTTATATCAAGGCCTCTTCCGCGCAGCCAGTTCCCTTTATCACCATGCAAGTCACAATAAAGAGCAACTTCAATCAGTTGGGGGTCACTATCCCCGTTTTGGCCCGCAGGATGCGGGGCACTCAGACATTTCCACATAATTGGGGATTTACACCACCTAAGCTTCTTCGATTCCTCTATACTTTGTGAACTGCACCGGACGTTGGTACATGGACAGAAAATCTTTGAAGAAAATGGGTACGATTATACGAAAAGACCATTTTCTGTTTAATTACATCTCATTTCGGTTCCAGTTACACTAACTATGACCATTTTTTGCTGAATACTTACAATTTCGGTTCCAGTTGCACAAACAAGGAAGTATTCATTACTATAACAACAAACGATTAAGCTAAAATAAAAAGAACTGAGTACAGTACAAACTCAGTCCTTGCTGGCATAAATAATATGTCTGGTCACTTTATGTGAGGTGGGTTTTAGTACCCATTAACCTGCGGTAAATAGACTTGAAAAAGCTGAGGAGTATATCCTCAGCTTTTGTTATTTTACGCCAAAAAACTTTTTAATTTTTGTAAAGACGCCTTTATTTTCTTCTTGTAGTTGCTGTAATGGTACAGATTCACCTAAAATACGGCGAGCAATATTGCGATAAGCAACAGAGGCTACATTATTCGGGTTCATCGCAATGGGTTCACCATGGTTTGATGCTTTAATTACTTGATCATCGTCTGCAACAATTCCAATCAAATTGATCGATAAATGCTGTGTAATTTCCTCAACATCCAGCATATCGCCATTCTTCATTAAGTGCGGACGGATACGATTAATAATAAGGTTCGGTGATTCAACATGTTCTTCCTTTTCAAGCAAACCGATGATTCGGTCAGCATCGCGGACTGCAGAAACTTCAGGTGTTGTAACAACGATTGCTTTAGTCGCACCGGCAACAGCATTGCGGTACCCTTGTTCAATACCTGCAGGACAATCAATAATTATATAATCATAGTCTTGCTTTAATTTGTCGATTAATGTCTTCATTTGCTCTGCACTTACTGCATTTTTATCACTAGTTTGCGCGGCAGGAAGAAGATAAAGAAGATCATCAAAGCGTTTATCCTTTACAAGTGCCTGTTGTACTTTACAGCGCCCTTCCAATACATCTACAAGGTCGTAAATGATGCGGTTTTCAAGCCCCATTACAACATCAAGGTTTCTAAGGCCGATATCTGTATCCACCAAACAAACCCTTTTTCCTTGTAAGGCTAAAGCTGTACCAATATTCGCTGATGTTGTCGTTTTACCAACACCGCCTTTACCGGATGTAATGACTATCGCTTCTCCCACACTAGAATCCCCCTTGCAATTTAGATATATTTGGCCTTAAATGCATTAAAACTTGTAATCTATCAATAGTAATCTGGTTTTCATCATCAATATACGCACATTCCATTTCCCGCTTGCCTTCTTCCATGTTTTCATCAGGTGCCCTTGTGATGCTATCACTGATACGGAGCTGAGTCGGTTTCATAACGGATGCGGAAATGACAGCATTCTTATCTCCATTATAACCTGCATGGGCAATTCCCTTTAAAGCACCTAAAATAAATATATTGCCGCCAGCTTTAACTGTACCTCCAGGATTTACGTCACCGATTAGCAGTAAGTCTCCTGGAACTTCAAGCACTTGACCGGATCGAATAATCTTAGCTACGGAAATGATTTCATCGTCCTGTTTCAGCTTTTCAGCTTCTACTTTTGTCAGCACATTCGAACGTATGGATTCCACCACTAAATTTTTCTTTTGTCTAATAAGCTCTTTTAATTCTTCCTCCTGAGCCTTTGACAAATAGCGGTTTCCTGTATGTACGAGCACCGAGATGAGCCGATCTTCATTAGAACGACTGCTTTCGGTTAATTTATGATTTAACTCTTTCTTTAAATCTTCATAGGAACATGAATCATCAAGATGAAGAGTAAGTCCATCCTTTGTTCCTTTAATGGTTACATTTTGTTTTTTATTCATATCAAGATGTTCACCTCAAAAAAAGCTCCAGCGCCTAGTAAGCGAATCACTCCATTCATTTCATGGCCGGACCATCCGCTCTGGCAGCAGTCTGAATCATATATTTTCAACAATATTAATGAATTCGACAGAAGCCTAGTAAAATCCTTTTTCTCACCGATTGAATGTTGTTAATGATTTTTAGCCACCAACAACTGTTCATGACTAGGCTAAAAGATTTGATATTTTTAACAAGCTAATGATTAGAAAGACTTGGCGTTTGCCAAGTCTTAACGGCGAATGCCTTCGTTGATGCGATATTTTACTAGAATCGAAATAATAAGGAACCTTCTCTTCCATACAGTCCCGCTTAATTATTAGCAGAAAGAAACCGGATGGCTCCGGCTTCTTCTTTATTCTGATAAACTTTCAATGAATTTCTCAAAATGCCGCTTCAAAGGATATACCCCTGCGATAATAACAATGAGATTTAAAATGAGTGTTGGTATTAATCTGATTAAAGTAAAATCAGCTAAAGGCATTGCGGTGCGATTTATAATAATATTCATACCATATGCGCCAAACTCTAAAACACCTATACCGAAAAGAACGACAAGGCTTGTTACGATAATATTATTCTGCAATATTCTCATGAGCTGTGAAGTAATATAAGCGATTAGCGGGAATAGGCATAAATAAATGCCAATGATTTCAGTATATACAATGTCAAACAATAATCCAAAAATAAAAGCATAGAGTAAGCCATACTTTTTTGAACCATAAATAGTTAAAAAGAGAATGGCAATCATTAAGAAGTGAGGAATGAGAAAGCGTTCATTTCCGAAATACTCTTTAGGCGGAACCATTTGTACAAAGGTGCTCTCTATCACAAATAATAGGATGAATAAAAGAGGAAGAATGAACTTTCTCAATTGTCTTCCTCCTCCTCACCTTTTTGTAATTCCTTTTGAATTTCTGGATTCATACTGCTTATTTTTGTAACCATAACATGCTGAATATCATATAAATCAGCACCTGGCTCAATATATGCGGTTTGTGTCAAGCCATATTCTGCTGGTGTAACTTCTACAACCTTTCCAATTGGAAGCCCTTTTGGAAAAACACCGCCATAGCCTGAAGTAGTAACCATTTGGTCCTTTTCAACCTTCGCATCATATGGAATCTTTGTTAACATTAAAAGCTTACGTTTTTCATCATAGCCTTCTATCAAGCCGAATATTTCTGTATCTTTGTCCGCGTCCTGAACCACTGCAGAAATACGATTCGTTGGATCCATAGAACTTAGCAGCTGGACAGTTGAAGTAAATGTTTGCGCACTCTTTACCTTCCCAATCAATCCATTGGATGTGATGACTGCCATATTCGGTTCTATTCCATCTCTCGAACCTTTATTAATCGTCAGCATTTCATGCCATCTATCCGGGTTTCGGCCTACAACTGTTGCTTGTACAGGTTCGTACTGACTTAAACTCTCTTCTTTATCTAAAATTTCACGAAGCTCTGCGTTATCTTTTTGCAGCAATTGCACTTCTGCTTCAAGAAATGCAAGATCGTCCAATCTAGATTTCAGTTCTTTATTCTCCGTGTATGTATTTTGCAAGTCTTGAACATTTTCAAAGAAACCAGCGATATACTGTGTTGGTCCAGCAACAATATTTTGTACCCATCCTGTCATATCTTTTAAAAATTGTTCAGGCCATGTCACATTTTCTCGTTCTCGCAATGAGAAGCCAATTAATGATACAAGAATAATGATACTAACAAGCAAAATAATCAGGCGTTTATTCAAAAAGAACTGTGGCATACTAAACACCTCGATCTATTTAAATTCTATCGAAACTAATTAGAAAAACTTGGCGTTCGCCAAGTCCTTCCGGCGAATGTCTTAGTTTTACTTATGCGCTATTATTACTTTAATATTAAGCAACTTTCGCATGAGTACATTAGCTACGTTAAACATTCTTATTTAGCCTAGAGGAAGGCATCAAAAAGAAAATCTCGATGCCTCTTTTTCATTTACTCACATAGCAAAATTAACGAGAATCCTTCACTTTGTTTTTAAATAAGTTAATATGATCCAAAGCTTTCCCTGTACCAATTGCAACACAATCCAATGGATTTTCGGCAATAAGTACCGGCATTTTCGTTTCTTCACTAATTACCTTGTCCAAATTGCGAAGCAAAGCACCGCCACCTGTAAGTACAATTCCACGGTCCATAATGTCTGCAGCTAATTCCGGAGGAGTTTTTTCCAAAGTAACCTTCACAGCGTCAACAATGGCATAAACAGTATCGTGCAAAGCTTTTGAAATTTCTTCTGCAGTGATTTCAATTGTTTTTGGAAGACCAGTTAATAAGTCCCGTCCTCTAATTTCGATATTCTCCACATCTTCCGGTTTTCCAGCCGAGCCTACTTCAACTTTAATCATCTCAGCTGTCCGATCACCAATCATTAAATTATATGTTTTGCGAATATAATTAATAATCGCATCGTCCATTTCGTCGCCTGCAATCCGAATTGATTGGCTTGTGACAATACCGCCTAAAGAGATGATGGCAACTTCTGTCGTTCCGCCGCCAATGTCCACAACCATGCTTCCGGTTGGTTCCCAAACTGGTAAGTTTGCACCGATTGCCGCTGCAAATGGCTCTTCAATTGTATAGGCATCGCGCGCACCAGCCTGACGAGTTGCATCAACAACTGCACGTTCTTCGACCGCTGTGATACCTGAAGGCACACATACCATTACATAAGGCTTGCCGGCGAAAATCCCTTTATTTTTATTTGCTTGTTTAATATAATATTTCATCATTACTGCTGTTGTTTCATAATCTGCAATGACGCCGTCTTTCATCGGGCGTAGAGCTACGATATTTCCTGGCGTACGGCCGATCATATTCTTCGCATCATTTCCGACAGCAACAATACTTTTTGTATCTGTCTGCAAAGCTACTACAGACGGCTCTCTAACAACGATTCCTTTTCCTTTAACATATACAAGTGTATTTGCAGTTCCTAAATCTATTCCAAGGTCTTTTGTACCAATTCCAAACATCACTGTATCTCCCTTTCTGATACCTATACAATTTTAAAAATAAGGTGAAATAGTTATAATATAAATCCTAAGATTAGGTAATAATGTAGAATTTTTTTCTAATCTTTCCCTAAAAAATCATAAACAATATTATATCGTATCGTCAAATAAAAACCTAGTGTTATATATAACCTTTTTCCTTTAAACTAACAAATTTCTTTTCTCCAATAATAATATGATCAAGAATTTCAATACCTATTATTTTACCACATTCTGCAAGACGCTTTGTCACATCAATATCTTCTCGGCTTGGAGCTGGGTCGCCAGAGGGGTGGTTATGGAGACAAATGATTGAAGCAGCAGATTGTCTAAAAGCTTCCTTATAGACTTCACGTGGATGTACGATTGAGGCATTTAAACTGCCAATAAAGATTGTTTGCTTACTTAAAATTTGGTTTTTCGTATTTAAATACAAGCATACAAAATGCTCCTGTGATAAAAAGCGCATATCATTCATTACATAGTTTGCGGCATCTTCAGGTGAGCGAATTGCATAACGCTCTTCGAAAACTAAATTGGATATGCGCCGTCCAATTTCAACAGCCGCAAGAACTTGAACCGCCTTAGCCGCGCCAATTCCATTTACTTCAGTAATTTCAGTCAAACTCGCATCCTTTAATAACCTTAAACCATCGAATTTGTTTAATAGCCGATTAGACAGCTGTAAAACAGATTCATTTTTCGTACCCGTCCTTAACAGCAAAGCAATTAATTCATGATTGGATAAGCTTGCCGGTCCATTCTGGATCAGCCGTTCACGCGGGCGCTCATCCTGGGGAAAATCCTTCAACATCAACTTGGATACTTCCATTTGATTGCCTCCCTTACTCATACGTTAAGGGAGCTCCAATAGAAGTGTCATTTATTAAAGCCGAAACCCTGCAATTTGCAACTCTCGAATGGTCCTAGATAAAGGAAGTCCAACCACAGCAAAATAATCTCCGTGAATCTCCTTTACAAGCGTTGAGCCAATCCCTTGTATTCCATAGGCACCTGCTTTATCAAATGGTTCTCCGGTGTGAATATATTTGTGTATCTCTTCATCGGATAGCTCCCAAAACAGCACATCTGTTTTTACAAAAAATTTTTTTTCAGCATGGGGTGAAATGATCGAAACGCCTGTATATACTGAATGCATTTTTCCAGATAAGCTTTTTAGCATGTTAAAAGCTTCATCGCTATCCTTTGGCTTTCCTAATACAGCTACTTCATCTACAACGACTGTATCGGACCCGATTACAAAAGAATCGCTACTTTCCGCAAAAACTGCTTTGGCTTTTCTTGATGCCAATTCCATTACAATTTCTTCAGGACTTAAATTTGGATTATAGCTTTCATCTACATCACTGCTTTTAATCTCGAAAGTTAAATGAAGATTATCAAGAAGTTCTTTTCGCCGTGGAGAAGAAGAGGCTAATATGAGGTTTGTCATATCCATTCACCTTACCTTGTCTGATCATATCAAAATGGGAGATACAACCTTATCGTACCAAACTTCCTTCAGCCAAACAATTTTTAACAGACAAGTTTCAGAAAAATTTTCGACAAAACTGTCAGTGGATTAGAAAAAAATAAAAGCCTGCCGACTTAATAAAGTCTACAGACTAAAACTTCGTCATATTTCCCGGAAAATTTCATTTTTCAATAGTACTTGATTATGACTGTGCTAAGTCTTGATAAGCAAATAAAAATGTCAGCAAATGCTGCTGTAGCTGAACAAGCGCCTTATCGTCAGAAGAACTATGAAATGCATTCGCTTGTTGAATTGCCTTTGTGATGGCATCCTTTGCTGAGATTACACCTTTATTTTTAATCTTTCCTTCATCTATTTCCGATAACCTTGCTTCATAAGCCTCTAGTTGTTCGACCGCTTCTCCTGATATTTCTCCTGACAGAATTCCGGCAGTTACACTTGATGTCAATTGGTTAAAAAGCTGCGGCGAAATCTCTAACACCTTTTTTTCTTCTGCCGATAAGTTTTCCAATGGTCCGCCAGCTGCGATATATTCTTTAGCAAATACTTCAGCGCCTTTGCCTTCTAATTGCTTGCCAACTTGTTTTGCATCCTCAATACTATCAGCAAGACCTATAAATAGAACTTGTTGATCATTTACAGGTTTTATTAAAGCAGGTATTCCTTTAGAACTGTACGCTTCTTTCTTACCCGCAGCACTTTCTGAAGAATTGAAAACCCCTCCTTGAACAACAAAAGTTTTAATATCTGGAAGTTCCATACTTTCAGCACCTCCAGCTACACTCGTTTCTTTTGCTTCGCCCGGTGTGGTTGCAGCAGTTTGTCCGGCAAGCTCCCCTTTCTCTGCATTTACTAAATTCAGCATCATCAGCCCAAACCCTGTACCGATCACAATAGCGAATAGGATTGTAAAAAACATAGATGGATTAAACTGATACTTATTTTTCCTAATTGAAGATTTCTTGCTGCTAAATATAGACTGATTCTTGCTCTTTTCCTCTGGCGTTTTCTGAACCGCTTCTGATTCTTCCCACTTACCTGCAAATGCGTCCTCGTCTGGTAATATCCAATCGAAATGATCACTGGATTCTGATTCTTTTGTAGCGGCAGCCAATTCATCAGCTATTTCATTTTTCTCGATTTTGTGATGATTCTCGCCGACTCCGATTGCTTTTTCGCTTTTTTCAGCATTACTCGCACTGTCATTATTTTCAATTGACTGACTGTTTCCATTCAGCTTTATCGTGATTGTTTTCCGTCTATCATCCTTGTCCATCATGGATTCCCTCCTTGTCCTGCTCCTAATTGCTCTCATCCTATCATAAGGATAAAAAAAAATAACAAGACTTTTGTCGTCTCGTTATTGAATGCTTTCGTCAAATTCCTTCATTTTTAAATTAATTGTCAAAGCAGGGAGGTTAATCTTGTTGGGAATAGATTTCAGGCAGCTGTTGAACTTGATTTCTTTTCATTGATGTTGTGTCATAATGCTAGTTTATCGCTTTTTATCCATCTTAAGCGATGTTATGAAAAAGAGATAAAGTGAACATGAGGAATAACACGAAAACGATAAAGAAAGCAATGTATGTTTATCATTTGTTCTGTTTCACGACTCTCCAATCTCCTTCAGAAGAAAAGGGTCCTTCTTCATTTTGTATTTGATAGCTAGCCTTATAGTGCGGTACTTCCTTTTTAAAATCGACATCTCTACTTTCACTGACACACAAGGACTCAATATGTTCAGTTCTTCTATACAGCTTTCCCATATCAGTTGCATTCAGGCTCATCTCATTATTGTTCCTGCACGAATGATGCCATAGAGGCGCAGTCTCTCACCTGACCACACACATCAAGGGGAATATTCCATTCATTTCACAATAGCGAATACTATAATCCCGAGAAAAAAGGCAATGCTGACATTATCATATTTTCTTTCATCTATTTCTTAAAACAGTCTAAAGTAATATTGTAAAATAACATCACCACAGTAATAAGCTGTTAATGTTCCTACAGCGATAAACGGACCGAATGGTATCGGATTGCCCCGCTTGACTTTCCGCAGCAGCAGGGCAGCGATACCAAAGGCAGCACCGTAAAGGGTAGCCAGAAAAAAAGACAACAGCACAGTTTTTGTACCGACCACAAACCCTATCACAGCAAACAGCTTGATGTCTCCGCCACCCATGCCGCCATTGCTGACCACAGCTATCGATAAGAGCAATACAAATCCAACAGCAGCACCCACCAATGAATTCCACCAAGGCATTAGAGGAAAGAATAGTCTTTCTATAATAAAAATGGCCGAGTAAGCAAGAAGGATTTTATTTGGTATCAGCATATAAGTTACATCAGAAACAAAAATAATCATAAACAATGATATGAGCGTCCACGCAATGATTACTTCCCAATTCCAGCCAAGTATGAGAGGCGCCATGACAAAAAGCACAGCCGTCAATAACTCGACTATTGGATAGAGCGGGGAAATTGGCTTCTTGCAGCGCTTGCATTTCCCGCCTTGAAAAAGAAAAGACAGCACAGGTATCAACTCTAATGCACGAAGCTGATGGCCGCATTGCGGGCAGGCAGAGCGCGGCGCAACAATGGACTGCTTGAGAGGGACACGCAGTCCAACAACGTTAAAGAATGAGCCTAAAATGAGGCCGGTGATGAAAATACTAAAAAGATATATATTCATTATGGCGTGTTATCTATGATATCCCGTTTTAATTCAAATTCTTCCACTACAGCTCCTCCTCTTGTTTGAACCCCTCTCGTTTCGTTAATTAATCTTACTTTATAGCGCAATTTATTTTCACAAATGGGTTAGTGATACCAAAATTCCCAAGATAACTACTACTCACAGTTATTCTATTAAAGTCAAACCTCTTTCATTCTTTCATGCCTGTCTTATTCTCTTCACCATATCAATCTAATTTTCCATCTATTTTCAAGTAAATAAACCTAGGTAAATTATACTATATTCTCATTAAAATAATTGATTATTCCCCTCATTCTGGCATTTTTTATTTATGCTTTGTTGACGAGCATTATTTCACTTCCTTTTACAGAACATTTGTTTCTATTATACTTGATTGTTCACTTTGGAAGATGAAAAGTTGTGTTTAGTCGGACAATTAAGATAACTGAAGCTATCTCTTGTTCGAAGCCGATTCAGCCGCCCACCTACTCATTGGGCTATTCGCCCTTCACATTCCTTGAGGTGGAGGTTTTCTCGCCTATTTTTGCTAAAATCAAGAATAAAAACAGTGTCTCCAGGTAAATTTGCTCCAAAAGCAGCAAACATCCCTACAAAAGCTGGCACAACATTTGTTAATAAAAATAATACAACCTCAATGGCTATGGCTACTACTGCTGCAACGATAGGATAGGCAAGCGCTAATAGAATGTCCTGCTTCATATAATGCTGCTTATCTTGGCGAGCTTTTAACCGCTTCAAAGTCTCATCCTTCATTCCGCTCGCTTCACCAGCTTTAATCATATTAATAAAAAATACCAGGATGCTTTGATACTGCCACTGATAGCGGGCGAACTTATCAAGCTCTTCTTTCATATATGCCAGTGCTCATGTAGACCCTAAAAATGTGCAGCTACACAAAGATAGGTTGCATTTATCTTGCGTGCAGATTTAAAAAAAATATAAATGCTGACATGAGCAGAGTAGCAGATGAGAAAGCACTCGTGTTAATCTGACAAGTTAAAAACAAACCAGAGCGGCTGTTTGAGCTTGAGTTTTGGTTTATTGATGAATCAATCGCGATCATTGTTCAAGAGAACAAACTGTATGTCAAATTAGATAAAGAAGATGCAATTTCTTTTAAGTGATAATTAATTAAATTTTTCATCTTATTATCGGCAAAAAAAAGAGATGACCATTGGCCATCTTCGAGGTTGTAGACAAATGAATTCCTAATTAAAAACGTATGGGATTTTCAAAGGCATTCTGCGGGCGGACACCTCCGCAAATCCACCTGAAAGATCGTTATTTTTTCCTCTAGCTATTCCTCTTCATCCACTTCTTCACTTCTGAAATAAAATAAAGAGAACCTGTTACAACTAATATATCTTTCTTAGCAGTTGTGTCTTTTTTCGCTTGAACTGCTTCCTTCCAATCAGTGTATGCCGCTTTATCGTCATGCTTGCTTATTTTCACTAATTCACTCGAATCTGCTGCTCTTGGAAAATCAAAGTTAACAAAAGTAATACTTTTTGCCACTTTATCAAGTTGCTTAATCATTTCATCTAACTTTTTATCAGCAAGTGCTGCAAATATAATATGAATATCCCGATCTGAGTATCTTTTCTCGAGCTCATTGCACAGAGCAGAGATTCCTTCTTCATTATGGGCACCATCAAGAATCATAATAGGATTATGTTGTACGGTCTCAAAACGCCCTGGCCAATATGCTTTTTTTAAACCAGCTTTCATACTCTCCTCAGAAATTACAAACGAGAAATATTGATTTAAAAATTCTACAGCCATCACAGCTAATGCCGCATTTTCGACTTGATGAGCACCTGGCATAGAAATCTCTAAATAATCTCTCTCACTGAAGATATCTTTATAAGAAAATGCCTCCCCAGTCTCTGTTGATAAAATATGTTCAAATGTGAATTGTTTTCCTAATTGATAGACCTTTGATTGTTTTTCCTTGGCAGCTGATAAAATGACCTCTCTAGCTTCCTCTTGTTTTACGCCTGTCAATACTGGTGTCCCTTGTTTGATTATACCGGCTTTCTCGAAAGCAATGTCTTTATAGTTGTCTCCTAATATTTGCATATGATCAAGACCGATATTTGTAATAATGGAGAGCAGCGGGTGAATGACGTTTGTAGAATCTAGCCTTCCGCCTAAGCCCACCTCAAATAAAGCAATATCCACCGGCTCAATATGGGCAAAATAATGAATCGCCATCGCTGTAATCACTTCAAATTCTGTCGGTGCGCCAAGTTCAGTACCTTCAAGTTCAACTGCTAGCGGGTAAATATCATTAGCTAGCTTTAAGATCTCTTCATCCTTAATTGGAACGCCACCCACGCTAATGCGCTCATTAAACTGTTCAATATAAGGAGAGGTAAAGCTACCAACCATGATCCCTTCTGTTTCAAGGATGGAACGGACATAAGTGAGTGTAGAGCCTTTCCCGTTCGTACCACCTATATGTATGGCTTTTATACGTCTCTCTGGGTGATTCAGCTTTTCCATCATCCATTCCATTCTTTTTAATCCAGGCTTCACACCTAAACGAAGTCTAGAATGAATCCAGTCTATTGCTTCTTCATATGTAGTAAACATCATAAAACGCCACCTTTTCAAAATAGACATAAGATGGAGACGACTCCCAGCACCGGGACTCGCCTCCATTCCATTTTACTTTATTCGCCTTTTAATTCGTTCATTCTCGCTTCAACTGCAGCGCGTTTTTCCGCATAATCCTTTTCTTTCGCACGTTCTTCTTCAATTACCTTCTCAGGTGCTTTCTTTATAAAGCCATCATTTCTTAATTTCTTTTGCACACGCTCTACTTCTTTATTTAATTTATCCCATTCCTTTTGCAGGCGGGCAATTTCTTCTTCGATATTGATGAGGCCTTCAAGCGGAAGGATGATTTCAGCTCCTGTTACAACCGCTGTCACCGCTTTATCCGGCGCCGTTAATTCTGTATTGATTGTCAGCTCTTCAGGATTACAGAAGCGATCAATATAACCTTCATTCTTAGTTAATACTGCAGCCGTTTCAGCATCTTTCGCTTTAATCATCATGTTGATTTTCTTACTCATCGGCGTACTTACTTCAGCCCGAATATTACGAACTGAGCGGATGATTTCAACTAATAGCTTCATCTCTTCCGCAGCGGCTTTATCTGTCAGTTCTTCGCGTACAGTTGGCCAAGCGGCAACCGTGATGGATTCTCCTTCATGAGGAAGGTTTTGCCAAATTTCTTCTGTAATAAATGGCATGAATGGGTGAAGCAGTCTCATCGTGTTATCAAGGACATGTGCAAGCACTGATCTTGTTGTTTTCTTCGCTGCTTCATCTTCGCCATAAAGCGGAAGCTTCGCCATTTCTATATACCAATCACAGAAGTCATCCCAGATGAAATTGTAAAGGACGCGGCCAACTTCACCGAATTCATAACGATCAGAAAGTCGAGTAACTGTTTCAATCGTTTCGTTTAAGCGAGTTAAAATCCATTTATCTGCTACTGACTTTTCACCTGTTAAATCAATTTCTTCAACTTTTAGGCCATTCATATTCATAAGAGCGAAGCGGGAAGCATTCCATATTTTATTAGCAAAATTCCAAGTGGATTCTACTTTTTCAATGCTAAAGCGCAAATCCTGCCCTGGAGAGCTTCCTGTTGATAAGAAATAGCGCAGTGAATCCGCTCCGTATTTCTCAATTACATCCATTGGATCTACACCGTTGCCAAGGGATTTACTCATTTTTCGTCCTTCTGCATCACGAACCAAACCGTGAATCAATACATCTTTAAATGGTCGGCCGCCTGTGAATTCGATGCCTTGGAAAATCATGCGGGAAACCCAGAAGAAGATAATATCATAACCTGTTACAAGTGCAGCTGTTGGATAATAGCGCTGATAATCAGCACTTGATTCGTCCGGCCAGCCTAATGTTGAGAACGGCCAAAGTGCGGAGCTGAACCACGTATCAAGAACGTCCTCATCTTGCTTCCAGTTTTCAATATCGCTAGGTGGCTCTGTGGCAACATATACTTCTCCAGTCTCCTTATGATACCATGCAGGGATGCGATGTCCCCACCAAAGCTGACGGGAAATACACCAATCGCGAATATTTTCCATCCAGCGAAGATACGTTTTCTCGAAACGGTCCGGGACAAAGTTTACTTTTCCGTCTTCTTTTTGAAGGTCAACAGATGCATCAGCTAACGGCTGCATTTTTACAAACCACTGTGTAGAAAGATACGGTTCTACAACAGCACCGCTTCGCTCAGAATGACCTACAGAGTGCATATGCTCTTCTATTTTGAAAAGGATTCCTTCCTCTTGAAGGTCTTTTACAAGCTGTTTACGGCATTCAAAGCGATCCATGCCTTCATATTTACCGGCTTTTTTATTCATTGAGCCATCCTCATTCATCACTAAAATGCGCTCAAGATTGTGGCGGTTTCCAATTTCAAAATCGTTCGGGTCATGTGCCGGTGTGATTTTTACTGCACCAGAACCAAATTCCATATCTACATAATCGTCTGCAACAATCGGAATTTCTCTGCCTGTAATCGGCAATTTTACCATTTTCCCAATTAAATGTTTATAGCGTTCATCTTCCGGATGTACTGCAACAGCCGTATCGCCAAGCATCGTTTCTGGACGTGTTGTTGCAATCTCAATATCTCCACTACCGTCTGCTAACGGATAGCGCATATGATAGAATGCGCCTTGAACATCTTTGTGGATTACTTCAATATCTGAAAGAGCTGTTTTTGTTGAAGGATCCCAGTTGATAATATATTCACCGCGATAGATCACCCCTTTTTTATAAAGGGTAACAAATACTTCCTGGACTGCATCAGACAAGCCCTCATCCAATGTGAAGCGCTCTCTATTATAATCCAGGCCTAGACCAAGCTTTGACCACTGCTCTCTAATATGGCCTTTATATTCATTCGTCCATTTCCAAGTCTCTTCTACAAATGCCTCACGGCCAAGATCATAACGGCTCTTTCCTTCTTCGCGCAGCTTTTGCTCTACTTTCGCTTGTGTTGCAATCCCTGCATGGTCCATACCAGGCAGCCATAAAACATCGTATCCTTGCATGCGCTTCATGCGAGTTAAAATATCTTGCAATGTTGTATCCCACGCATGGCCAAGATGCAGTCTCCCAGTTACATTTGGAGGAGGAATAACAATCGTGTATGGATCTTTTTTCGGGTCATCTCCCGCTTCAAAGTATTTTCCTTTAAGCCACCAATCGTAGCGTCCCTGCTCAATAGACTTCGGGTCATATTTAGTCGGCATTGTCATATTTGTTTCTTCCATCGTCTATTCATTCCTTTCTTCTCTTTGTTCAGCTCTACCGCCTAGCCCTCAAAAAACGCAGTATTTGCATTCTTCAATTTTAGCTTTTGAGGCGAGGAAGGCGGATCCGCTTTTCCTAATAAAAATAAAAAACTCCATTCGTCTTTAAAAGGACGAATGGAGTTTGCTTCGCGGTACCACCTTTTTTTCAATCAACAAAAAGCTACAGCTGATTGACTCTTAAAATAGATAACGGATTTCCCGGCTTTCACTACTAAGGCAAATTCCCGTTCGCAAAAGCAGCTCTAGGGCGACCTTCCAATGGTTTAGCCTGAAAAACCTCACAGCAAATGGTTTCTCTCTCTTAAGGCAACTTGCCATCGTACTCTTCCCTGTCAAAGCTTTTATGATTGTATGAATATAAAGTTATACTACCTAAAATAGACCATTATAGTCAATAAGGATTGCCAATTTTTTTTATTATATACGAAAAAAACGAGAATGTTCTTTGTTTTTACTATAAATGTATTTCACATTGAAAGATTTGAGCGGAAAATAGGCAAATTATGGGCGGTTGACTCATAGAATAAATTTAATGATGGCTTTATGGAGAGGAGAATAGTATTGAAGAGGAGGTTTAACCCGCATCATTTACCACCATGGCTTAAGACTATACGAGGACTCGGAGCCCAGTTCATTATCCCATTTTGCGTATTTCAGGGGATACGTACATTTTTACTGCCGAGTGCATTTGATCTTTTCTTACTCGTGATATTATTAATCATTGCTCTTGCTTATCGGCTGGAATTAATATAGGAGCTCAGGGTTTATCCACCTTGGGCTCCTTCTTGTTCTGCTTTTGCTGCTGCTTCTGCTTGCGCTTGCTTTTTCTGCCGCTCGATTTCATCAATTCTCATCGCGACATATTCCGTGTTTTTTAACAGCCAAAATTGGCGCTGAATATGCTGTACATGCTTTCGCTCGCTTTTTTTCCCCTTTGAATTATGATATTTCTCCGCAGCACGAATGACTGGTCCAGGATTTGCAAAATAGCTTTGAAACAAAAGCATTTCATCGTCACGAAACGGAAAATGCTTCAAATAAGTATAAAGCCAGTCAACTGCATCATCCGCTCTCTTTGGAAAAGTTTTCAATGATCGTGCGAGAAACGGAAGCAAATCATGCATTGGAGAGCTCTGTCTTGACTCCTCAAAATTCATGAAATAACCGAGTCCGCGTTCATCATACAAAAAGTGTTCAGGTGAAACTTTTCCATGTATGATAACTGTTCTTGCTTTTTCATCATCCTTTGTTTTCTCATACCACTCCTTTAATTTATTTTTAGAATATTTTAATGCTTGTGAGATGTCATTATAGTATTGAGTAAATAATAATTCGTATGGAGACATATAATCTCTGCTCTCACACTCTTCTATAAATCCATTCAAAAATTCATTTTGTTTATCCCATTCATTTATCGTATTATCGTAATGCTCTTCTCTATCTTCCTTGTTAATTGGAATATCCTTTACAGATAAAACATGCAGTCTTGCGAGCTCCCTGAACATTTGCTGATGGCGTTCAAATCTGTTTTCCTTCTCTTCATTTGCCATCCATGGCATTAAATAATAGAGCTCAGTGCTTTGAAGAACCGCATATCGCCCGTCGACCGTAGGATAGATAGGAACGATGCGATTGTATCCTTTTTGATAGAGCGTTTGAATATTTTTAATAAAATCTGCCCCATGGTGAGGACTTATTTTCTTTAATGCAAAGACGCCTTTATTGGCATAAACCTTTTGCACTCTGCCAAAGTCTTCGATAAAATTTGGTTCTACAGCATAATGGCGTAAAATATGTCCGTATTTCATTAAACGATTCTCTTTCTCCATTAGAACCACTCTCTTTCAAAATGGCCAATTATGAGTGGCTTGAAAAATTACCGCCACAAAAATATAAAGAGCTGAGCAGACCAAAGCTGATCTGCTCAGATGAAAGATACGTTGCTAATAACTCGTTACCGTTGCCGGGATATATAATGCCTGACCTTCATAAACATCCTGGTTAATTTCAAGATTATTCACTCGAAGCAATGTTTGCGGTGAGATGTCGTATCTTTCTGCAATGATATCAATTGTGTCATCCTGCTGTACGATACAAACTTTCAATTTAGTGACTTCCACTTCTTCCTCTTTTCTCGCAAAGAATTCAGTCAGACTCATCCCTTTTTTACTCTTTTTCTTTTTCACCTGCTTTTCTTCCTCATGTGAAGAAGATTCCACTAATACAGCTTCTTCTTCGTGTACGGATTTTACCTCTTCTACAAACGATTCTTCTTCTACAGGCTTAACCTCAAAAATTTCCTTTGCTTCAAGCTTTTTTTCTTCATATCGCTGGCTCATAAATGAAACTTCAGGCATCTGTGCTGGCGACTCTTCAAACTCTTCATCTGGCAGAGATCTGCTTAAAACCGGTTCCTCTTTTACTATTTCCGGCTCTTCCTTTCCCTCTGCACTCAATGGCTTGAAATTCTTCGGTTCTTCTTTTGAATGAGATTGATTTAAAACCGGTTCCTCTTTTATCTTCTCAGACTGTTTCCTCGCCTCAACTACAAATGGCTCTAGACTCTTTGGTTCTTCCTCTTGGAAATTTGATTGATTTAAAACTGGTTCCTCTTTTACTTTCTCAGGCTGTTTCCTCTCCTCTACAATAAACGGCTCTAGACTCTTTGGTTCTTCCTCTTGGAAATGAGATTGATTTAAAATTGGTTCCTCTTTTATTTTCTCAGGCTGCTTCCTCGCCTCTACAATAAACGGCTCTAGACTCTTTGGTTCTTCCTCTTGGAAATGAGATTGATTTAAAATTGGTTCCTCTTTTATTTTCTCAGGCTGTTTCCTCGCCTCCGCAGCAAATGGTTCAAACTCTTCTGAGCCATCCTCTTCTGGAGCTAAGCTGAAACTAATTTCAGTTTTTTCTTCTTCTGTTTCTTGAAGTTCATCATTTGGCTCTTCCACACCATTAAACCTGGGGGCTGATTCGAATTCCAGAACATTATTTTCTTCCTCCTGAACCGCTACATGCTGTTGATCACCATATAAACCTGTAATAGTCAAATTTGCATTTAGCTTCATGCAGCTGCGCTCAGGGAATACATAATCAAATGATTCAACCTCTACATCGATGTCATTGATGCTTTCAATTCTATTATTTGGTATGGTTATATCGACAGGAAAATAATGTGTAAACTCACAAACGCCTTCATCTCTTTCCTCAACTGTTTGAATAAATCTTAATGTTGAAACAGACCCATTATCACTTTCATTAACAGATGACGCATCGCGATGATATTCGCCTGTTAATTCAAGAGCTCCTTGAATGGTTACATATTGCTCACTTTCCTGGATCGTTATATTTGGGTCAAGCGAAATCGAAATTAATTGAGATACTTCCTGTCCTTTTTGAAACCAAACAGACTCTTCTAATGAAAATCGCAAGCACGATGGATTTCCTTGAGACAAAGCGACTCCTCCTCTCATATCTTTCACGTGTATAAATCACTATGTCATTTACACTTTATGAATAAGTTAAATTAATTATGATTAATTTGGAATAATATTGGGTTGATCAGCTTTGGATCGCAGTATATACGATCGGATTGCCATTTAAAGTGAAGTGGACTGCTTTCTTTTACGTGTTCGTCACTTTATTGGCTGTTTAATGTGACGAGTCTCAAAAGAAAAAGAGAATTTATCATTTTATTTGGGTTAGTGCAGTGCAAAAGGTTTAACTGTATTTTTTTCACATCTGAAAAATCATTTCCCCCGCTTTTGTACTGGCAATTTTCCAGAAAATTTGTGCCAGCTGTTGGAGTTATTACTCTTAAATTCACCAACACAATGAGAACATTTGCCTACACCCTATTCAGCAACTATAGTTCGTCCCATAATATTGCCGATAACCCACTTTCTCTTTGTTGTTTTGCTATTTTAATATGCAGCTCTGCCAATTTGATAACACCTTTCCTTGATTCAGTTTCTTTTGCATAAAAAAACACCCATCAAATGATAGGTGTTCCTCTCAATTATTTTAGCTTTGAAAATGCCGCTTCTGCTGCTATGATTGTTTTTTCTATGTCCTCATCAGTAAGGGCCGTTGATAGGAATAACCCTTCAAATTGAGATGGCGGCAGGAATACGCCGTTATTCGCCATTTCACGATAATATGAAGCAAAAAATTCCAGATTGGATGTTCTTGCTTTTTCATAATTGATGACGTCTTCGTTTGTGAAGAAAATGCCAATCATAGAGCCTGCACGATTAATCGTATGAGGGATGCCATATTTTTCTGCAGCCGTTCTTAATCCAAGTTCAAGCTTATCTGCTTTTTTGCCGAATTCTTCATAGCTTTCAGGAGTCAGCTGGCTAAGTGTTGCAAGGCCGGCTGCCATTGCAAGCGGATTGCCTGATAGTGTACCGGCCTGATAAATCGGACCACTTGGAGCAATCTGTTCCATTATTTCTTTTTTACCGCCGTAAGCACCTACCGGCAGTCCGCCGCCGATGACTTTTCCAAGGCAAGTAATATCAGGTGTTACGCCGAAATAGCCTTGTGCGCAATTGTAGCCAACGCGGAACCCTGTCATCACTTCATCAAAGATTAATAACGAACCGTATTCTGCCGTAATCTCTCTTAATCCTTCCAAGAAGCCTTCTTGTGGTGGGACAACCCCCATATTGCCTGCAACAGGTTCAACAATGACACCTGCAATATCATCGCCGAATTGTTCAAACGCATATTTTACACTATCTAAGTCATTGTAAGGAACTGTAATTGTATTCTTAGCAGTTCCTTCTGGTACACCTGGGCTATCTGGCAGACCTAATGTAGCCACTCCAGAGCCCGCTTTAATTAATAATGAGTCACCATGGCCATGATAACAACCTTCAAATTTAAGAATTTTATTGCGCCCAGTATAGCCGCGAGCAAGGCGCAGTGCACTCATGGTAGCTTCAGTACCAGATGAAACCATCCGAACAATTTCAATCGAAGGTACACGTTCAATGACAAGCTGAGCCAGCTCATTTTCAATTAAAGTTGGTGCGCCAAAGCTTGTCCCGCTCTCAGCTACCTTTTTTACCGCTGCGACAACCTGCTCATTGGCATGGCCTAAAATGAGCGGCCCCCATGAAAGCACATAGTCAATATATTCATTACCATCAATATCATAGATTTTAGATCCTTTTCCTTTTTCCATAAAAATTGGATCCATATCAACAGATTTAAAAGCACGAACAGGTGAATTTACTCCACCCGGCATGAACTTGACAGCCTCTTTGAAGGCTGCAGCTGATTTCTCATAAGAACGCATACTATCCCTCTTTTCGTTTTATTTTTGCTCTTGCAGCCATCTTGCCGCATCTTTCGCATGGTAAGTAATAATCAAGTCGCAGCCAGCACGCTTCATGCCTGTCAGCATTTCAAGTACAATTCTTTCCTCATCAATCCAGCCGTTTTGCGCTGCAGCTTTTACCATCGAATATTCACCACTTACATTGTAGATGACAAGTGGAAGATTAATATTATTTTTCACATCGCGAACGATATCTAGATAAGGCAATCCCGGTTTTACAATTAAAAAGTCTGCGCCCTCCATTAAATCAGACTCTGCTTCTCTTAGAGCTTCTAGACGATTAGCCGGATCCATTTGGTAAGCTTTACGATCACCGAACTGCGGTGTGCTGTCAGCTGCGTCCCGGAATGGACCGTAAAATGCTGAGGCATATTTAACAGCATAGGACATGACAGGTACATGAGAAAAACCAGCTTCATCAAGCCCCGCACGAATGGCTACAGTGAAACCATCCATCATATTGGATGGGGCAATGATATCTGCTCCAGCTTTCGCTTGACTAACGGCTGTTTGCACTAGCAGCTCAAGCGAGGCATCATTTAGCACTTCACCATTTTCGATTAATCCGCAATGACCGTGATCTGTATATTCGCACAGACAAGTATCCGCCACCACGATGATTTCAGGATATTTTTCTTTAATAAATCTTGTAGCCTCCTGAACAATGCCGTGATCGTGATACGCTTGAGTACCGCAATCATCTTTTTCCAGCGGTATGCCAAATAGTAATACAGATTTAATACCTAAAGAAACAACCTCATCCATCTCTTCTGCCAAATGATCTAATGACAGATTAAACACCCCGGGCATCGATTTAATTTCTTTTTTAATATCCTTGCCTTCAGCGACAAAAATAGGATAAATAAAATCATTTACATGCAAATCTGTTTCCCGAACTAAACTTCTCATATTTTCTGTTTGACGAAGACGTCTATGACGATTAAATTGTAAATCCATTAAAACCCCTCCTAGTGATTGATATATGTAATAATACTTTTTAATAAATCATGAACAGTATACGAATCAGGCATTGCGTGAACCGTTAGTCCTTGTTCAACCGCCCTCTCCTTTGATACTGGACCGATGCAGCCAATTATGCAATGCTTTATCTGCTTTTCGAGATGACCGTCCCTGACTACATGCATAAAATGATTAATGGTGGATGGGCTAGTAAAAAGCAGAATATCGATTTCTTTCCGCGCTATTTTTTCATGAAGCAGTTTCTTGCTTTCTTGTGGAAAAAAAGTTTCATAAATAACTAGCTCTTCAACATCGGCTCCATGCTCAGCTAATCCCTGCTTAATATATTCTCTTGCCAAATTCCCTTTTGGCAGCAAAATATTGGTGCCTTCAGCCACTTGTTCAGCAAATTCTTCTACAAAGCTTTCAGCCACAAACACTTTCGGAATAAAGTCTGCATGATAGCCGTATTTTCTTAACGTCTTTTCTGTTTTCTTGCCTATCACTGCAATTCGCGGGAGATTCGCAGAAGCATCTTTTGCTGAAAAGAAAATATCGACTGTTACGCTGCTTGTGAAAATGAGCCAGTCAAATTTTTCTAAGTCAATACTGTCTATATGTTTTGCTATGCTTGTTGGCCTAAAAGCAATAAGAGGGATTTCCACTGGCAATCCCCCATATTCCTTTATTAAAGCAGAGACAGGCTTAGATTGATCCTTCCCACGCGGCACTAAAACGGACATTCCTTTAAGCGTCCTCACTGCCGAGTTCACTGACCATCAAGCTCCTCTTTTACACGGTCAATCAATTCCTTTGCCCCCATTTGTGAAAGCCTGTCTGCCACTGCATAGCCAATTTCTTCAGGAGAAGTCCCGCTGACCATCTCTTTATAAATTGTTTGACCATCAGGTGAGCCTACAAGACCAGTTAGAACAATCTCTTCATTGTCAGATACTGTTGCAAAGCCAGCGATTGGCACTTGGCAGCCGCCTTCCATCTTATTTAAAAAGGCGCGTTCAGCAAGAACGGTTTGACTTGTTTTCTCACATGTGAATTTCTCTAGTATTCCAAGAAGCTCTTCATCTTCTGCGCGGCATTCGATTGATAATGCCCCTTGCCCCACCGCTGGCAAGCAAATATCTGGATCAATAAATTCGGTCACAATATCCTTCGCCCACCCCATTCTTGAGAGTCCGGCTGCAGCAAGAATAATTGCGTCGTAGTCTTCTGTTTCCAGCTTTGCTAAACGTGTATCAATATTTCCTCTTATCCACTTAATTTCTAAATCAGGTCTTCTCGCTAAAATTTGAGAGCCCCTTCTCAAACTGCTTGTACCTACAACAGAACCAGGCTTCAAGTCAGCCAGCTTTACATGATTTTTTGAAACCAGCGCATCGCGGTGATCTTCTCTTTCAGGTATACAGCCTATTGTTAATCCTTCCGGTAAAACAGCAGGCATATCCTTCATGCTATGTACAGCCATATCAATTTCTTTATCTAGCATTGCCTGCTCAATCTCTTTTACAAATAGGCCTTTTCCTCCAACCTTGGAAAGCGTGACATCAAGAATTTTATCTCCTTTTGTTACAATTTCCTTTACTTCAAAATCAACGGTAGGATCGATGCTTTTTAATTGCTCAATCACCCAATTTGTTTGTGTTAATGCTAGTTTACTTCTTCTAGAACCAACAATGATTTTTCTCATGACAGCCTCCATTAAAAAAATATATTGAAACCCCACATTTCGAAGTTTTGAGTATCTCCAGTAGCTATTAATCATGAAATAGCCGTTTACTGCAGTTATTTATACCAGAAATGAAAAGAGGATAGTTTCCCGAATAAGAAAAAATTAATCATAACGACTAAAAATGAAGCGACATTCCATAATGCGAGTGATTTACCGCTCATTCCTCTTCCAACTTTGAGGTACAAATAAATACTGTAAAGGGTAAGAACAAGTATCGACCCCAACACTTTAGAGTCAAGCCAAATCATCGCCGGCAGTTTAATATAAGCCCATTGTATACCTAGAATTAAGCTAATTACCAGCATTGGTACTCCGATTATGTTTAATACATAGGACATATGCTCTAGCTTTGAAAGGTCCGCAATCCTCAACAGTCTTGAGCCCCACTTCTTCCTTTTCAGCAAATCATACTGTATTAAATAGAGCAGAGAAAAGACAAATGACAGTGAAAAGGCGCCGTAAGATAATATCGCTACTGTAATGTGGAAAAATAATAATTCAGACATCAACCTGCTTGCTAATACTTCCGATTCAATTTGCATCGGAGCAAAAGTATGCAATGCCATGATGAAAAAACCAAGAACATTAGCAAAGAATACAATAAAATCTACCTTCATTAGCCTGTTGATTACTAGTGAAAATGTAATCAGGACCCATGCATAAAAATATAATCCTTCAAAAATTGTCAGGACTGGGAATCGACCAGTTTTCATCATATATAAAACTAAAAAAACGGTTTGTAATCCCCACACAAATGCAAGTAACCAGAAGGCAACTCTATTTGCCTTCCGGTTACTTGTTAAGAAGTCGATAAAATATAGTAAGACACTTAATGCATATAGAACCACTGTTAATTCATGCAAACGTGTCATATAGATTTCGAACATGGACAGTACCCCTTTTATGATTGAAAGGAAGCCTGGCGCGCTTTTGCAGTCGAGTGTTTACCTTGATCTTGATTGGTCTGCTGCGCTGCAACTAAATCTTCTATATTAAAGATTTTTACGAAAAGGTCTAAAGCGTTATCAGCATCCTTTTGTCCTGCAAGTTCCTTCGCCTGCAAGATAGGATCCTTCAACATTTGATTGACAATGCTTTTCGTATGCTTGCTTAATACCTTTTTATCACGATCACTCAAGTGCGGCAGCTTTCTTTCGATACTAGTCATTGTTTCAGCTTGAATCGCAAGCGCTTTCTCACGTAATGCAGATATGACAGGTACTACTCCTAATAAATTTAACCACTGTTTAAATTCTAGTATTTCTACTTCGATCATGAGCTGAATTTTTTCGGCAGCTTTTTTACGCTCTTGCAGGTTTGCTTCAACAATCCCTTCAAGGTCATCAATATCGTATAAGAAAACACTTTCTAAATCAGCCAGCAATGGGTCAAGATCTCGAGGGACAGCAATATCAACCATAAATAATGGCTTTCCTTTACGCATCTTTTCAACGTCAGCCATCATTTCTTTTGTTACCATATAATTTTTGGCGCCGGTTGAACTTATCACAATATCTGCTTCAATTAAAGCACATTGAAGCTCCTGTAAAAGTTTTGCTTGTCCTTCATAACGAGCAGCCAAATCTTTGGCTTTCTCAAATGTACGATTAATTACTGTAACTCTCGCCCCATTTGAATGCAAATTTTGAATCGCAAGCTCTCCCATTTTGCCTGCTCCTAGAATTAGGACTTGTTTATTCTCAATTGAACCGAAAATTTTCTTTGCAAGCTCCACAGCTGCATAGCTGACAGACACAGCATTCGCGCCAATATCAGTTTCAGAATGCGCTCTTTTACCTAATGTCACGGCTTGTTTGAATAAATGATTAAATATAGTTCCGGTTGTGTTTTCAAGCTGCGCCTGTAGGAAACTTGTCCGAACCTGACCAAGAATTTGCGTTTCACCAAGCACCATTGAATTTAAGCCGCAGCTTACTTTAAATAAATGCTCAATTGCACCCTCTTGCTCATAAATAAACAAGAATGGAGAAAATTCACTTTGCTCTATATTAAACCATTTTGATAAAAATTCTTTAATATAGTATCGCCCTGTATGCAGCTGGTCTACAACCGCAAAAATCTCAGTACGATTACATGTAGATAAAATGACATTTTCTAAGATGCTTTTCTTCTGTTGCAACGCCTGCATTGCTTCACCAAGCTGAGACGGCTCAAATGTTAACCGTTCTCTTATTTCTACAGGGGCAGTTTTATAATTTAGACCAACGACCACTATATGCATTTTAAATAGACCCCCCAAATAAATTGCATAATCTTATAAGACCATTATATCATTAGCTCATAATGCTTTGATGCAAAAATGTGAACAGATAATGAACACATATGTTAATATTAGAACAACTTCGTGTTCACTCACTTAGCATGCTAAATTAAAAGCACACCTTGATTATAACTATTATAATTTAATATTTATTTTAAAAATACTCCCTTATGTACCTTAACAAAAAATGATGACAGTTTCAAGTGAACCTTTCTGGAAGTGGTGTATAAATGAAAAAACAGCGAATTTTCCCTGGAGTCGTACTTATTGGTTTTGGTTTGTACTTTTTATTACAGCAAGCAAATATAGAAAGCTTGAAGCCATTTTTCACCTGGCCGACCCTTCTGCTCATTCTCGGTCTGGCATTTCTTATTCAGGCATATATCGGACGTGATTACGATGCGATACTGCCTGGTGTTGTTTTGGCTGGTTTCGGCCTGCATTTTTTAATCGTCCATCGCCTTGCCATTTGGCCGGATCATATTGGAATATTCATTCTAATTATTTCACTCGGCTTCTTACTTCGTCACTTAAAAACAGGCAATGGCCTTTTCCAAGGAATGTTATTCTTATTATTAGCCGTTATGCTGCTATTTTATGACAAAATCTTTTCGTCTCTCGGTGAATTTGGTAAAAGCGTTTCTTACATATGGAATTTCTGGCCGATATTATTCATATTAATCGGTTTCTATTTTCTCATTTCTAAAAAAAGATAGCAATATCAAAAGTTGCTCAGATATACTTTAGTTTTTTAGAAAGATTAATGAAGGGAATGATTCAAGATCATTCCCTTTTTACATATTATAGTACTGAATCAAGAAAGTTCTTCGTTCTTTCTTCTTTCGGATGGTTAAATAGCTGTTCTGGATGCCCTACTTCAACGATGCGCCCATCGTGCATATACACAGCCCAATCAGCTACTTCGCGCGCAAAGCCCATTTCATGTGTAACAACAATCATCGTCATGCCCTCTTCAGCAAGCTCCTTCATCGTTGCGAGCACCTCACCAACTAATTCCGGATCAAGCGCCGAAGTCGGTTCGTCGAAAAGCATAATATCCGGCTTCATTGCGAGCGACCTCGCGATTGCAACACGCTGCTTTTGCCCGCCGGAAAGCTTAGAAGGGTATACATCCTTTTTGTCCGATAAACCGACTTTTTCAAGCAATGCTAATGCATCTTTTTCCGCTTGTGCTTTAGGAACCTTTTTTACATAAATTGGGGCTTCCATTACATTTTCAATGACCGTTTTATGAGGGAATAAATGAAAATGCTGAAAGACCATGCCAACCTTTTGCCTTACTTCGTTTAAATCATGCGTTTCCTTTTCCACTTGACTGCCTTCAAAGGTGATGATGCCGCTATCCTTAATTTCTAAAAAATTTAAACATCTCAGCAATGTGCTCTTCCCAGAACCACTTGCTCCAATTAAACAAACAACATCGCTTTCCTTTACAGTCATATCAATATCCTTTAAAACATGTAAATCCCCAAACGATTTATTTAGTTTGTCAACTTGTATCATAATCGAATCACTCATTATTCTCTTCCTTTCATCAATCGCTGCTCGCCATTCTTTTTTCAATTATACTAACGATAATTGAGAAGAAGAGGACAAGAACAAGATAATAAACGGCAACAATTAGTAAGTAGCTCATGTAGTCATATTTAATCGACCCTTGTGTCGTTGCAATATTGAATAATTCATACACGCCAACAAAGGATGCAAGAGATGAATCTTTCAATGCAATAATAAATTGGTTACCAAGCGGCGGCAGTGCTCTTCTGCTTGCTTGTGGGAGAATAATTCTACGCATTGAAAGACCTGCACTCATCCCTAAAGAACGACCGGCTTCCATTTGTCCATTATCAATCGATTGTATTGCTCCTCTAAAAATTTCTGCAATGTATGCACCATTATGAAAGGCTAAACCTAACACGACCGACCAAAACCCAGAAATATTTAATGAAGTGAGTCCAAAGTAGAAAATGAAGATTTGCACTACAAGAGGGGTACCTCTTACAAGAAAGATATAAAGGTCTGCAATCCATTCTAATATTTTCACCTTTGAAATCTTAAGAAAAGCGAAGAAAAGCCCGATAAAAATCGCTATAAATATTGAAACAATTGTTAATTGAAAGGTTAGGAGCATCCCTTTTAAAAATATTGGATAGGTGTCTATAAACTTTGTCAGTAAATCCATGGTTCCTCCTCATTGGCATTAGTTTAGATCTTTTCGTTTTTGTTCTGAGCTTAAGTAGAGTTTGCTACTCTCTTGCCGCAATGCTCATCTCCAGTAGGAGCTGTATATTATCTCTTCTAATAAAATCAGGGGCGAATGCACGCTAATCTTCGTGTGCATTCGCCGCCGAGTTTATTCTGAATCTGGATCAACAGTAATATCTTCGCCGATATATTTTTTGCTGATTTCAGCTAAAGTACCGTCTTCATGCAATTTCTCTAATGCAGCATTAATTTTCTCTAGCAATTCTTCATTTTCTTTGGCAACTGCGATCGCTTGCTCGCTTTTACCTAATAATTCTTTTCCTTCAATCTTAAATCCAGCGCCTATCGCCTCTTTGCCAGTAATGAAATCTGTAATAACTGCATCATGCTTTCCATTAGCTAATGCCTCTAAAGCAACAACATCACTATCATAAAACATAATATTATCTGTCACATCAGAAACTGTATCCGCATAAGTCGTTCCTTTTGCAACAGCCACCTCTTTACTTTTAAGATCATCGAGTGTTTCAATATTGCTGTCTGGTCTCACATAGATTTGCGGACCTGAATAATAATATGGAGTTGAAAAGTTTACCGCTTCTAAACGCTCTTCAGTAATCGTATGACTTGCTACTGCAGCATCAAAACGTCCCGATTTGACACCTTCTACTATTCCACCAAACTTAAATTGGTGCTGAACTGGCTCAAGACCAAGCTCAGCAGCAACTGCTTCGCCTACTTCAATATCGAAGCCGGTCATCGTACCATCAGCTTGCATTACGCTGAACGGATTAAACTCGCCTGATGATGCATATGTAAATTTACCTTCATCCACTAGCTTCATTCCATCACCACTTGAAGCATCTGAACCACACGCAGCCAGAACAGCAATTGAAGCCGCTACAACTAAACCTTTAACCAACTTTTTCACTAGTCTAATATCCCCCTCATTTTTTCTTTTTTATATACGCTTTCAACCTTACCATTCATAAAGACTATTCTCAAAATTCATATTTTATGATAATTAATGGTATACAAGTGTATAGTTGAGTTTGATGAACCGATATATGCCATCCTCCTAATTAAGCCGCTATCCTCTCCTATTCTTGCGATTCCTATCAAAATTGCATGAACAAATCTCAATATTAGCAATTTTTATCATTTTCGATAATTTCAGCCTATAGTCTATATTCCCTAAATAAAAAAAGTAAAACCACATTACCTAATTAGGCAATGTGGTTTTACTAAATTAATTCATATAGCTTTTTAATGCCGCCCAAGCTTCTTCTTTTCCTTTTCCAGTTTCTGAAGAGAATAAAATAAGCTGGTCATCAGCATCTAATTCCAATGTTTCTTTAACAACTTTCACATGCTTCTGCCATTTTGATTTCGGAATTTTATCCGCTTTCGTCGCAACAACCACACATGGAATATGATAATGCTTTAAAAAGTCGTACATCATCACATCATCGCTCGTTGGCTGATGGCGGACATCAATAATAAGAACCACTGCTTTAAGCTGTTCTCTTTTTGTTAAATATGTCTCGATCATTTTACCCCATGCTTCGCGTTCCTTTTTAGAAACCTTTGCATAGCCGTAACCAGGCACGTCAACAAAATGTAAAATTTCATTGATTATATAAAAGTTTAATGTTTGTGTTTTTCCCGGCTTAGAAGAGATTCTGGCTAATCCTCTTCGATTTAGCATTTTATTGATAAAAGACGATTTCCCGACATTCGACCTGCCTGCAAGTGCAAATTCAGGCAAGTCTCCTTCAGGGTATTGGTCCGGTTTAACTGCACTGATGACAATTTCTGAGCTCGTTACCTTCATGCGTCAGCACCGCCAATCAACGCGTGCTTTAACACCTCGTCCACATGTGATACTAAAACAAAGTCCAATTCCTCGCGAATGCTTTCAGGGATATCATCTATATCCTTTTCATTGTCCTTCGGTAAAATAATTTTTGTAAGGCCTGCTCGATGTGCACTTAAAGACTTCTCTTTTAAGCCACCGATAGGCAGTACACGGCCTCTTAAAGTTACTTCACCAGTCATTCCAACTTCTTTTCTAATCGGCTTGCCTGTGAGTGCTGATACTAATGCAGTTGTCATTGTAATACCAGCAGACGGTCCGTCTTTAGGTACGGCTCCTTCTGGCACGTGAATATGAATGTCATATTTTTCATGAAAGTTTTCATCTATATTTAAGTCTTTCGCTTTTGAACGAACATAACTAAATGCAGCTTGTGCAGATTCCTTCATCACATCACCGAGTTTTCCGGTAAGGACAAGCTTTCCTTTTCCAGGTGATAGTGATACTTCAATTTGCAAAGTGTCTCCACCGACTGTCGTATAAGCTAAACCTGTCGCAATCCCGACTTGGTCCTCTAGCTCAGCCTGTCCGTAGCGAAACTTGCGCTTACCTAAAAATTCTTCGATGTTTTTGTCGGTAATAACCACGCGTTTCTTTTCACCGGAAACAATGATTTTTGCCGTTTTTCTGCAGATGGTTGCCAATTGGCGCTCCAATCCCCTAACACCTGCTTCTCTCGTATAATAACGGACAATGGATTGAATTCCATCTTCTCTAATCTGCAGCTGAGCTTTTGATAATCCATGCTCCTTAATTTGCTTTTGCAAAAGGTGATCTTTTGCGATATGGATTTTTTCCTGCTCCGTATACCCCGCAATTGAGATAATCTCCATACGGTCTAATAATGGTCCAGGAATAGTGCTTAAATTATTTGCAGTGGCAATAAACATTACGTTTGATAAATCATATGTTTCTTCAATATAGTGGTCGCTAAAATTATGATTTTGCTCAGGATCCAATACTTCCAGCATTGCAGATGATGGATCGCCTCGGAAGTCGCTTGACATTTTATCAATTTCATCCAGCAAAAAGACCGGATTCACCGTGCCCGCACGCTTCATTCCCTGAATAATTCGTCCTGGCATGGCCCCTACATATGTTCTTCTATGACCGCGGATTTCAGATTCATCCCTCACTCCGCCGAGAGAAATTCTGACAAAGTTTCTATTTAGCGAGCTGGCAATTGATTTAGCAAGACTTGTTTTACCTACCCCTGGAGGTCCGGCAAGACAAAGGATCGGACCTTTTAAGGAGTTAGTGAGCTTTTGTACGGCCAAATATTCAAGCACACGCTCTTTTACCTTTTCAAGCCCATAATGATCTTGATTTAAAATTCTTTCTGCTTTTAGAATATTTAAATCATCCTTTGTTTCCTTTGACCACGGCAGGGCAATGAGCCAGTCGATATAATTTCGGATAACAGAGCTCTCTGCTGAACTGGATGGCACTTTTTCATAGCGGTTTAATTCTTTTAATGCTGTTTCTTCCACATGCTCCGGCATGTCCGCTTCTTCAATCTTTGCTTTCAGCTCTGCGATTTCTCCAGTTTTCCCTTCCTTCTCGCCGAGCTCAGATTGTATCGCCTTCATTTGCTCACGCAAATAATATTCCTTTTGCGTTCTCTCCATTGATTTTTTTACACGCTGTCCGATTTTCTTCTCAAGACTTAACACTTCTTTTTCATTATGAATGATTTCAATGACTTCATTCATTCTATCCTTAATATCAATCGTCTCAAGAATATCCTGTTTTTCCTTTAGCTTCAGTGGTAAATGTGAAGCAACGATATCTGCAAGTCTCCCTGGCTCCTCGATATCAACAACAGAAGTATAAGTTTCAGCTGATATCTTTTTAGACACTTTTATGTACTGCTCAAAATATTCAAGTAATGTGCGCATAAGAGCTTGGGCTTCTACATCTTTTGACTCAGACTCCTCATGAACCTTAACCTTAACGGAAAAATGCTGGTCATCATCCAAAAACTCGATGATTTCAGCTCTCTTTAGCCCTTCAACTAATACGCGAATTGTGCCATTAGGGAGCTTTAGCATTTGCTTAACGCGGGTAAGAGTTCCCATATGGTACAGATCATCTTCGTTAGGCTCATCTATAGAAATGTCCTTTTGAGTTGTTAAGAATATTAAATGGTCATCTACCATTGCTTTTTCAAGTGCTTGTACCGATTTTTCGCGGCCAACATCTAAATGAAGCACCATTGTCGGATACACAAGCAATCCTCGAAGCGGCAGGAGGGGGACGATGATCTCTTTCTTATTCGTCATTCACTTGCACCTCCAAATGCATTTCTTTTCATAATTTCTTTGTACAATTCTATCTTATTTACCTCATAGTGTCGACTTTTTTAGACTATTATTGTCCTAAACAACATTAGTATCGAGACTTTTGCGAGAAATTATGTTATATTATCGTTATTTTTTGATTAGAAATGAAAAACTCCGGCTTGGCTATGCCGAAGTTTTCTATTTTACATACTTTCTTTTTTTGCTAATTTTATTGAAGCTGATTCAAGCGGAGATGTTAAAGGTTGTTCACTTTGATATTCTTTCAATAAAGCCAAATCAAAAACCTCATGAAGGTGACTAACAGGAATGATTTTAATGCCATCAATTTCATTGAGAATAGATTGCATATTTTCCTGAGGAATGATGACAGTTTTTGCGCCGGCTTTTTTTGCCGCTTTCACTTTTGGATAAACTCCGCCAATCGGCTTTACAGTCCCGTGAATACTAATTTCTCCTGTCATTGCAACTGTGTGATCAACCGGATGCTTAAAAATAGCAGAGTAAATTCCCGTTGCCATTGCGATCCCTGCAGACGGGCCATCGACTGGACCTCCGCCTGGAAAGTTCACGTGAATATCATAATCGTCAGCCGGTACCCCCATAGATCGGAGGACAGTAATGACGTTTTCAATTGATCCTCTCGCCATACTTTTCCGGCGAATGGATTTTCCTTGGTTGCCGATATTTTCTTCCTCAACAATACCTGTAATATTAATGCTGCCTTTTTCCTTAGCCGGAATGACGGTTACTTCAATTTCCAACAGAGCACCTGAATTAGGCCCATGCACAGCGAGACCATTGACAAGCCCCACTGTAGCAGCTTCGCCTATTTTCCTTTCCATTCGCGGAGTAAGCTGACTCGATTGAATCACCCATTCAATATCCTCATCTTTTATATAGTCTCTTTCCTCTTGAATCGCTAAACCTGCAGAAATTTGTATCATGTTAACTGATTCCCGACCATTCCTAGCATAGGAAGCTAATGTATGCAATCCATGATCACTTATTTTCAAATTAACCTTATCCGCTGCCTTTTTTGCAACATCTTCAATTTCCTCTTCAGTCAATTCACGAAAAAACACTTCCATGCAACGCGACCGAATTGCCGGTGGAAGTTCACTCGGTGTTCTCGTTGTAGCCCCGACTAGACGGAAATCAGCCGGCAATCCGTTTTTGAAGATATCATGAATATGCGTGGGTATTTGCATGTTTTCCTCATTATAATATGCACTTTCTAAAAACACCTTGCGATCTTCCAATACTTTTAACAGCTTATTCAACTGAATTGAATGCAGCTCTCCTATTTCATCAATGAAGAGAACACCTCCATGAGCATTCGTGACCGCCCCTTGCTTAGGCTGCGGAATTCCCGCTTGCCCCATTGCTCCTGCTCCTTGATAAATCGGGTCATGCACAGATCCAATTAACGGATCTGCTATTCCTCTTTCATCAAACCTCGCAGTAGTGGCATCAAGCTCTATAAACACAGAGGATGGACGAAAAGGAGATTTTTGATTTTTTTTCGCCTCCTCTAACACAAGCCTTGCTGCTGCAGTTTTCCCTACTCCTGGAGGACCATATATAATAACATGCTGTGGATTTGGACCGCATAATGCTGCCTTTAAAGATTTTATTCCATCTTCCTGACCAACAATATCAGCAAACGTAGTCGGCCTTACTCTTTCTGATAAAGGCTCCGACAATTTAATTGATCTCATTTTCTTTAATTGATCCATTTCTTTTCGTGATTCACGATCAATGGAAACCTTCTGTGTTCGCTGGCTTTTAAGCAAATTCCAAAAGTATAATCCGATAATGATCCCAAAAAATAATTGTACAAATAACGCAATTCCGGTCCAACTCATAGTTTTCCCTCCTGAACTTTTTCATGATGTTAAGAGATAGTATCTCCTTCAAAAAGTTGGAATAAACAAGGTTTTTTATTTAATAAAGTGGAAGAATTTTGGGTAAGCGATTATTGTTTTAATGGGGACGATTAAGGATTAATCATCCTCTTTTTAAGAAGAATGGGGCTATTTGTATTAGGAGGGCCACCTCTCCTGTTTTTTAGAAAAGGGATTTTCCTTCATCAGGAAATACGAGCTCGTTTTCTCTTTCCTTGTAGAAAGCGATTTTACAATTGTCTGGACGAAATATGTGTGTTATTCCTGTAGGGAGCGTTTTCATTCTGTGATTGCCGAATAAATGGGATTTATTCCACTATAGACTGCGGTTTCACTCGAGAACAGCCGATTAAACTAGAATTATCGCCACTATATTTCTGGTTAAAAATTTCAAACTAACTCTCACACTCTGTTTTCCGTCACATCAAAATACAAATTTAGCAGCTCCATTCCTTCACAGCACAAAAAAACCAAGCTCATGATAGAGCTTGGTTTTCTTTATCTAAATTAAGCTGAAGTTTTTCTTTCTTCTTCAACAATAGTTCCGTCTTCTAAGAGAAGTTTCGGTGCACCGCTTTCGAGAACGGTATCTTTTGTGATGATACATTTCTTTATATCATCGCGAGAAGGAAGGTCGAACATGACGTCGAGCATGATTCCTTCAATAATAGAGCGCAGTCCGCGCGCACCAGTTTTGCGTTCGATTGCTTTTTTGGCAATTTCGATTAGTGCATCCTCTTCGAATTCTAATTCAACATCATCCAATTCGAGCATTTTTTGATATTGCTTAACTAATGCATTTTTCGGCTTAGTCAAGATCTCAATTAATGCCTCTTCATCAAGCGGTGTTAAGCTTGCAATGACAGGCAAACGACCGATAAATTCAGGAATTAAACCAAAGCGAAGCAAATCTTCTGGAAGTACTTTTGCCAGTAATTCATTTTGTTCGTATTCCTTTTGTTTGTTATCAGAGCCGAAACCAATCACTTTTTGGCCAAGACGTCGCTTAATAATTTGCTCGATGCCATCAAATGCACCACCGCAAATAAATAAGATATTCGTTGTGTCGATTTGAATGAACTCTTGATGTGGATGTTTTCTTCCACCTTGAGGAGGTACGCTTGCAACTGTACCTTCAAGAATTTTTAATAATGCTTGCTGTACACCTTCACCGGAAACATCTCTTGTAATCGATGGATTCTCAGATTTACGTGCAACTTTATCAATTTCATCAATGTAGATAATTCCTTTTTCTGCTTTTTCCACATCATAATCAGCAGATTGAATCAGCTTTAATAGAATATTTTCTACATCTTCCCCAACATAACCCGCTTCTGTTAATGAAGTCGCATCTGCAATTGCAAATGGAACGTTCAAAATACGCGCCAAGGTTTGAGCTAGTAAAGTTTTACCGCTACCAGTCGGACCAATCATTGCAATATTACTTTTTGACAATTCAACCTCATCAACTTTGCTGTTAGAGTTGATGCGTTTGTAGTGATTGTAAACAGCTACAGCTAGAGACTTTTTCGCCTGGTCCTGTCCAATAACGTATTCACCTAGAATATCACGGATTTCAGATGGCTTTGGCACATCTTTGAATTCTACTTCTTCTTCAGTGCCAAGCTCTTCTTCAACAATCTCCGTGCACAATTCTATACATTCATCACAAATGTAAACGCCGGGACCGGCAACTAACTTGCGTACCTGGTCTTGAGTTTTCCCACAGAAGGAACACTTTAACTGACCTTTTTCATCATTAAATTTAAACAAAATCCTTCACCCCTTAATCCAAACTTCTAAGCGATATATAGACTGCGAATCCTATGCAAGATATATTTTTTAGAAAAACTTGGCATTCGCCAAGTCCTTCATGCGAATCCTATTAAGCAACATTCGCTCTAGTACTAACTAAATTCAAATAAAACAAAAATGCACCCGTACTCACGAGGACGAGCTTCATTTATATGCTTACCTTCTTTTTACTTCTTAAACTCTCCAACAGTTATGTATTGCATTGTAACACATTTTTACAAAAGACAGGAAATGAAAACTCTTACCTTAAGAATATGTAGTTTTACTTGCATTCATGATTCGCAGTTTAAATTCGCCAAAAAACATGTACTTACATAAGGATATCCAGAAAACAATCCATCCATAAGTGGAAGTTTTTAATCTTACACTTATTGTATTAGAAAAACTTGGCATATACCAAGTCCTTTCACGAATACCTTAGTTTTTCTTTAACTATCTTTACAATATGTATGAAGAATTCCATATTCCTGTCGACTTTAAAACAATTATGTATAATCTGAATTGTATAAAACAAGGCACGATATCATCGCGCCTTGTTACTTATAAGTCCGGGTTGCTACCGATACTTTATTATATTTTAAACAGTTTTGCTATTTTCTACAAGTAAATCGATTGCTTTTTTCGCTTTAATGTCAGAATTCAATCCATCAAGGCTGCCACCAAGAGCCATCTTAATGTTGTCAGCTGTCATATTGTACATTTCAGCCATTTTATTAAGTTCTTCGTTTACTTCATCTTCAGATACTTCGATGTTTTCAGCTTTAGCGATTGCTTCAAGTGTAAGGTTGATGCGAACGCGTTTTTCAGCATCTGCTTTCATTTGATCGCGTAGGGCTGCTTCATCTTGACCTGAGAATTGGAAGTAAAGCTCAAGATTCATACCTTGCATTTGTAGACGTTGTTCGAATTCTTGCATCATGCGGTCAAGCTCAGTGTCAACCATTGCAGATGGAATATCGATTGTAGAGTTTTCTGCAGCTTTTTCCACTACTGTATCACGTACGTGATGTTCAGCTTCATGTTTTTTGCTGTCTACTAATTGGTTTTTGATTTTTTCTTTAAGCGCATCTAACGTTTCGACTTCTTCATCGACATCTTTCGCGAATTCATCATCTAATGCTGGAAGCTCTTTTCCTTTAATTTCATGAACCGTTGTTTTGAAAATAGCTGCTTTTCCAGCAAGCTCAGCAGCATGGTATTCTTCTGGGAATGTTACATTAACATCTTTAGATTCACCAGCAGCTATGCCGATTAACTCTTCTTCAAAACCAGGAATGAATTGACCAGAACCTAGTTCTAATGAGAAGTTATCACCTTTTCCGCCTTCAAATGCTTCACCATCTACGAAGCCTTCGAAATCGATAACAACTGTATCACCGTTTTCAGCTTTGCCTTCTTCTTTTACAACAAGCTCAGCTTGCTTTTCTTGCATTGAAGTAAGTTCGTTTTGAACGTCTTCATCAGTTACTTCAGTTTCGAACTTCTCAACTTCGATTCCTTTGTAGTCACCTAATTGTACTTCAGGCTTGACTGTAACAGTTGCTTTGAAAATAAGCGCTTTGCCTTTTTCAATTTGCTCAACATCGATTTCTGGGCGATCAACTGGCTCAATGCCTGTTTCATCGATTGCATTTGAATATGCTTCTGGAAGAAGTATATCAACAGCATCTTGATATAATGATTCTATGCCAAAACGCTTCTCAAATAAGCTGCGCGGCATTTTTCCTTTACGGAAACCTGGAACATTTACTTGCTTTACTACTTTTTTAAATGCAGCGTCTAAACCTTCGTTTAGTTTCTCTGCATCTACTTCAATTGTAAGAACCCCTTGGTTCCCTTCTAACTTTTCAAATTTAGCAGACATACTGTTATTTCCCTCCAAAATCTATTATCATTTCATTCACTACAATTAGAATGAATATGTCTTGTCAATCAAGCCATAATCAACCTGAGTATGTTTTAATAGTACCTATCCACATAATACAACCATTATATTATAACATAACAGCCTTAGCTTTCAACAATGAGACTATATTTTAGAATAAGAAAATTCTTCTATCTTTTGTAAATACATCTTTGCACTCTGTAAATCCTCGGCTGATATCTCATATAAATGAGTAACTTCCTCAAGAGATATTTCTAAACCAAGGTATTCACTTGCGAGCAAATGATAACCCGCTGCTAAAAGATGATCCTCATAAGGTCGCATTTCAAAAGGGTAAATCATAAAGAAATGCCGCTGGGCAAGTCCCTTTGTATGCTCAAATAATATAGGATCTTCATGCTCTATTAAGTTTCTAATAATGGATTCTATCCGTTTTTGTTGAGGAAAATCGTCAATTCCCGGCAATTCTGCAGGAACAAACTTCTCGGTTCTTCCCATTTTTTCGACAGTTGTTTCCTTATTATATAGATGCTGTTTTAATACATTTATTAATAATGATTTAAAAAATGGCTGACCTTCTTTCGAACGAAGATAGGATAGAATTTCTTCTATAAATGGAACAATATTTTTATCAGCTAGCTGACCGGCGATGATTAGTTGATCTTTTTGCTCAATGATTTTCTGAAGCTGAAGTGGTTCCGCTATAATATCCTCTTCTACTTTTTCTTCAACAGGCGGTTGATCCATTCTTCTGCAAAACTCTAATATCCGACTAAAATGCTCATATTTTTCTTTTGGAACTTCCTTTTCCTCCAATAAGCATTCAATGAAAGTAATAATCTCCTGATATTGATGAAGTTCTATAAGTATCATTAAGTACATATCTACAACTTGAATATATTCGCCAATACCGCTTTGCAGCATAAATTCAGATTGTTCTTTTGCTTCGGTAAGCGCACCTGATTCAAAGTATGCAAGCACTAAAGCAATATGAATTTCTTCATTTTCTTCAGATATTTCTGCCGCCTGCTGCAAATAATCTACAGCTGCTTTATATTGCTTCGACTGCAATGAATCAAGGCCTTTATCCAGCAGTCTTTTATCTAAATCGGGAAACTGAACGACCTTTTCACCACGCTTGCCTTTCTCCCGTTTCTTCATCATTACAACCGTCCCTTATCTATTTATTTAGATGATAGTGTAGCACGAATCACTTAAAAAGCAAAAGGATTCATGGCTTTGAGGCCATAAATCCTTTTGCTCTTTAAACAATCGCTTTTTCATATTCTGCAATCTTATCATCCAATTGCAATGTGATTTCAATTTCATCCCAACCATTTACAAGCATCGTCTTCCAATATGGATCAATTGAGAATTCAGTCGAGAAGCCTTTTTCATCTGTTATTTTTTGATTTTCTAAATCAACTTTTAACTGATAAGGCTGTTTTTTCCCTTTGTCCAATAAATAGTTGACCTGATCATGCGGTAACTTTATAGGTAATAAGCCATTTTTCAGACAGTTTTGATGGAAAATATCGGCAAATGATGGAGCAATAATGACGTTGAAGCCATAATCCATTAATGCCCACGGTGCATGCTCTCTTGACGAGCCACAGCCAAAATTCTCATTTGCAATTAAAATGGATGCTCCTTGGTTTTCTTCCATATTTAATTCAAAGTCCTGATTTGGGTTGCCATCAGATTGATAACGCCAATCATAGAAAAGATATTTTCCGAACCCAGTTTTCTCGATTCGTTTTAAGAATTGCTTCGGGATAATTTGATCAGTATCAACATTTGCCCGATCAAATGAAATAGCTTTATCTTGTAAGGTTTTAAAACCGTTCATCTTATGTGCTCCCCCTTTATTTTCTTAACTGACCGTTTCAGCTGCAAGTAATGTGCGGGCATCTACAATATGTCCGTGAATAGCTGCTGCGGCCGCCATCATTGGACTAACTAGATGGGTTCTTGCACCTGATCCTTGACGGCCTTCGAAGTTTCGGTTTGAAGTAGAGGCACAGTGCTCACCGCTAGGAACCACGTCATTATTCATACTTAAACACATGCTGCAGCCTGATTCTCTCCATTCAAAACCAGCATCTTTAAATACTTGATCAATCCCTTCAAATTCTGCCTGCTGTTTTACTTGCTGCGAACCAGGCACGACTAATGCCCTTACATTCGGGTGAACGTGTCTGCCTTTTACTACTTCAGCTGCCTGCCTTAAATCTTCAAGTCTAGAATTTGTGCACGATCCGATAAAAACATGCTGGATATGAATATCCTCAATTCGCTGACCTTCCTCTAATCCCATATATGTGAGCGCTCGTTCAAGCGACTTTCGTTCAATCTCTGTTTCACATTCTTCCAATCTTGGGATTCGCTCATTCACCTTCGAAGTCATCGCAGGATTTGTCCCCCAACTCACCATTGGTGCAACATCATTCGCATCAATGGTAATGATTCTGTCATAGACGGCATCTCCGTCAGAAGCAAGTTCCCTCCACTTTTGCACTGCTTCTTCAAAAGCTTCTCCCTTTGGTGCGTATTTACGCCCCTTTAAATAGTTATAGGTTGTTTCATCCGGACTAATTAATCCGGCCCTTGCACCACCTTCAATGGACATATTGCAAATTGTCATCCGTTCTTCCATCGACATTTTTCTAATTGCTTCTCCACTATATTCAATGACATGGCCAGTACCAAAATCAAATCCATAGTTTGCTAGAATATATAGAATAATATCTTTTGAAGATACACCTTTTTTCATCTCACCTTTTATATCAATCTTCAATGTTTTTGGTTTGGCACGCCATAGTGATTGAGTAGCTAATACATGTTCAACTTCACTCGTTCCAATCCCAAAGGCAATTGAGCCAAATGCTCCATGGGTAGAAGTGTGACTATCACCGCATACAATTGTCATCCCCGGCTGTGTTAACCCCAATTCAGGCCCAATAACATGCACAATCCCCTGGTCAGGGCTATCAATTCCAGCTAGCGGAATATTAAATTCTTGGCAGTTTTTTTCAAGCGTCGTCATCTGGTTTAGTGCGACCTTATCATTGATCACATGACGATTGTCTGTAGGAATATTATGATCCATTGTTGCAAAGGTGCGATCAGGTCTCCTCACCTTGCGATTTTTCATTCTTAATCCGGAGAAAGCTTGCGGAGAAGTGACTTCATGTACTAAATGTAAATCAATATACAATAAATCCGGTTTTCCTTCCTCCTGGTGGACAATATGCTGATCCCATATCTTTTCGATAATAGACTTTCCCATCTTTTTATTCACACCTTTCTAAGAAAAGCGCAGATGCGCCTTGTTCACCTCCATCGAAAAAGGTTGTTTTCCTTTCACAGAGGCACTCCCTAGAACACCAAAGGAAGCAAGAAGCACTGCACCACTCAGTTTTTCTAATCTATCGCTTTTTCAAAAGAACACGACCACCCGGCCGTGTTCTTTTTGATTGTTTTTACGCATACGCTCCCATGATATGCATGATGGCCTCATTTTCTAATAGCACTGCCTTCACTTCATCAATCATTTCTGTTGTTGATGAGTGGGTCTGGCCAAATGAGGCGATATCTCCCGTTCTAAATCCAGCATCCAGCACTTGGTTAACTGCCCTTTCTACCTCTGCCGCTTCCTCCTCCATTCCAAAGGAAACACGAAGCATCATTGCAGCAGATAAAATCATTGCCAATGGATTCGCCATATTTTTCCCGGCAATATCAGGAGCAGAACCATGAATGGGTTCGAATAAATATGGACCTTTTTCAGAGATGCTGGCAGATGGCAGCATGCCAAGTGATCCGGTTAATACGGATGCTTCATCGCTTAAAATATCGCCAAACATATTTTCAGTCACTACTACATCAAACCGTTTCGGGTTTTTCACCATTTGCATAGCTGCGTTATCAACAAGCATATGATCAAGTGTGACATCAGGGAAATCTTTGGACACTTCCTCTGCAATTTCTCTCCACATGCGGCTGGATTCCAGTACATTCGCTTTATCAATAGAAGTAACTCGTTTTTTTCTGCCTTGTGCAAGTTCAAAAGCAAGCTTGATGACACGGTACATTTCAGCTTTTTGATAATAAAGAGTGTCTACTACGGCGTCCTGCCCATTGTCTTGAACTCTTTCACTTGGTTTACCAAAATATAGCCCGCCGGTTAATTCACGAACGATAAGCATATCTACATCCTGAATGACTTCCTTCCGCAATGGCGATGAATCTGCAAGACTTTCATAATAGCTCGTTGGCCGCAAGTTTGCATAAAGGTTTAAATCTTTACGAAGCTTTAAAAGCCCTTTTTCGGGACGAACATGAGCAGGAGCCTTATCCCATTTAGGCCCGCCAACAGCTCCTAGTAAAACCGCATCGCTTTCTTTGCAAAGTTGAATGGTTTCATCTGTAAGTGGTGTACCGTATTCATCAATCGCTGTTCCGCCAATTTTCCCGTATGAAAAATCAAATTGATGACCAAAGCGCTCTCCAACTGCTTGAAGAATTTCTACCGCTCCCCTTGCCACTTCTTTTCCGATTCCGTCTCCTGGTAGTACTGCGATACGTTTTTTCATCTTAATCCCTCCGGTTTAATATATTATTAAATGACTTTGCATAACTGGTGTTTCTTTCTCCTTCATATAGATCACGCGGTTGATTGCATTTAAGTAGGCTTTTGCTGATGCTTCAAGTACATCTTGAGCAAGTCCGCGGCCGCTTGTTTCAATACCTTCATAGGTCAATTTCACATATACTTGAGCTAGCGCATCTCTGCCCGCTCCTACGGATTGGATGCGATAATCCAATAGGCTGATAGAGCCGTTCACACATGTTTCCAATGTGTTGTAGAGCGCTTCGATACTTCCAGCACCTGTACCGGCTTGCTGAATGACTTCATTTCCTACGCCGGAAAGAGTGACAGTTGCAGTCGGAACCTGATTGGTGCCATATTGTATTTGTATCTGAATCAGTTCATAAAAGCTTTGATCTTTCGACAGCTTTTCTTCTAATACAATTGCTGCTAAATCATCGTCTGTCATTTCTTTTTTACGATCTGCCAAATCTTTAAAAACGGTAAATAAATTTTTAATATCTTGTTCAGGAACATCCAAACCTAGCTCTTCCAATCTGTTTTTAAATGCGTGACGGCCAGAATGCTTGCCTAGAACTAATGAATTTGTTTGGACGCCGACTAATTGTGGAGATATGATTTCGTATGTTGTTTTTTCTTTTAGTACGCCATCCTGATGTATGCCTGATTCATGCGCATAAGCATTGGCGCCAATCACCGCTTTATTTGCAGGTACCGGCATGCCTGTCAATTTGCTGACAAGGCTGCTCGTGCGGCTGATCTCACTTAAATTCATCGTCGTATTCGCTTTGTAAAAATCATTGCGAATATAGAGGGCGACTGCAACTTCTTCCAGTGCTACATTTCCTGCTCTTTCTCCGATTCCATTAATTGTTCCTTCCACTTGAGTGACACCATTTTCTATTGCTGCGAGTGAATTAGCTGTAGCCATTCCAAGATCATCATGACAATGAGCAGACAGAGAAACTTTATCTATAGAAGGAACATGTTCTCTTAAATATTTGAAAATGGCACCATATTCCGCAGGTGTTGCATATCCCACTGTATCTGGGATATTAATGACTTTAGCTCCTGCTTGTATAACCTTTTCTACGATTTCGACTAAGAAAGGAAGCTCTGTTCTTGAGGCATCCTCAGCTGACCATTGTACGATTGGAAATCTTTCGGCTGCATATTTCACCGTGTCAACTGCCGTTTGAATCACTTGTTCCTTCGTCATCTTTAATTTGTAATCTCTATGAATCGGGCTGGTAGCCAAGAATGTATGCAGCCTTGGCTCCGCTCCGCCCTTTAATGCACCCCATGCAGCATCTATATCCGTTAACACCGCTCTTGCTAATCCAGTAACTGAAGCATTCTTCACTGTTTCAGCAATGCTTTTCACAGAAGCGAAATCACCTTTAGATGCAGCTGGAAAACCAGCTTCAATGATATTGACATTTAAACGCTCAAGCTGCTTTGCAATTTCCAATTTTTCCGAAAAGTTCAGATTAATGCCTGCCGATTGTTCCCCATCTCTCAACGTCGTATCGAATATATTAATGGTTTGCACTTATCACCACTTCTTTCTTTTTATTATTTTGGACGAACGGCATCATTTTGCGTAATTCTCTGCCGACCTTTTCAATTTGATGCTCGCTCTCTCTGTTGTTAATTGCGTTAAATACTGGACGGTTCACTTGGTTTTCCATGATCCAACCTTTAGCAAATTTACCTTCCTGAATATCTTTTAATACCGCCTTCATCTCTTGCTTCACGCGCTCATCAACGACGCGAGGTCCGCTTACGAAATCACCCCATTGAGCTGTATCTGAGATCGAATATCTCATTCCCTCTAAGCCGCCTTCATACATAAGGTCAACAATGAGCTTGAGTTCATGCAAACACTCAAAATAAGCTAATTCTGGCTGATATCCAGCTTCTGTCAAAGTTTCGAAGCCTGCTTTTACAAGTGATGTTAAACCGCCGCACAGCACCGCTTGTTCACCGAATAAATCGGTTTCTGTTTCTTCTTTAAATGTCGTTTCTAGTCCGCCCGCTCTTAAAGCGCCGATTGCTCTTGCATATGCTAATGCAAGGTCTCTTGCCTCGCCTGATACATCTTGATGGACTGCGAATAACGCCGGTACACCTGCACCTTCCTCATAAGTTCTTCTCACTAGATGTCCTGGTCCTTTTGGAGCGACTAGAAGCACATCGCTGTCCTTTGGAGCGACAATTTGGTTAAAATGAATGTTGAACCCGTGTGCAAACATCAATGCCTGATTCGTTAAATTCGGTTCAATTTCTTCTTTGTATACTTTCGTTTGCAATTCGTCTGGTAAAAGAATCATTACTACATCAGATTTCGCTGTTGCTTCACCTACTGAATATACTTCAAAACCGTCTTCAACTGCCTGGTCCCATGACTTTCCTTTTCTTAGGCCGATGATGGCATTCACACCGCTGTCTCTCATGTTTTGTGCATGTGCATGACCTTGTGATCCGTATCCGATTACTGCTACTGTTTTCTCATTTAAATAGGATGGATTTGCATCTCCGTTATAGTACATTTTTGCCATTTTACATTCTCCTCTTTATTGTAAATTTATTGGAATTTATACGATTGAAAAGTTGGTTTTTTGATTGCTTTGACGCTGAGTGCCTCTCGGGAAAGCTGTCGTCCCAGTTCTTGCTAATTCTTTAATTCCATATGGTTTGATCAATTCAACAAATGCTTCGATTTTCTCAGACTCACCTGTAATTTGAATCACCATACTATCCTTGCTGACATCAATGACTGAAGCCCTGAAAGGTTCAATTAATGAGTAGATTTCATTTCTTGATTGCGGACTTGATTGCACCTTTATGAGTGCTAATTCTCTTGCAACAACCGATTGCTCAGTAATATCTGTCACTTTGATAATGTCGATTTGTTTATTCAGCTGCTTAGTAATTTGTTCACTGATTTGCTCAGACTCTACATGAACGACACACGTAATTCTTGACATGCCATCATGTTCTGACAGCCCAACTGAAATACTTTCAATATTGTAATTCCTCTTTGAAAATAAATTTGTAATGCGGTTAAGGACGCCCGGCTCGTTCATGACTAATAATGAAATAATTCGTTTCATTCTTTCACACCTACCATCTCATGAAGCCCTTTGCCTGGAGCAATCATCGGAAAAACATTCTCTTCGCTGTCAACTCTGAAATCTAATAGCACCGGCTCACGGGTATGTAGCACTTCATCTAGCACCCTTTCGGCTTCTTCTACATTTGTGATTGTATAGCCATTAATATCATAGGCTTCAGCTAATTTTACAAACGATGGCTGCACCGGAATTTTGCTGTAAGAATAGCGAGATTGATAGAAAAAGTCCTGCCATTGCCTAACCATCCCCAATGATTGATTATTGAATATTGCGATTTTTATCGGGAGATTTAATTCTTTAATGACTGCCATCTCCTGAGTCGACATTTGAAATCCAGCATCACCAACCATTGCTATGACACAAGCTTCCGGGTCTGCAAGTTGTGCACCAATACTTGATGGCAATCCGAATCCCATCGTTCCCAGCCCGCCGGATGTTACCCAGCGATCAGCATTTTTAAATTGATAATATTGAGCAGCCCACATTTGGTGCTGACCGACATCTGTCGTAACAATGGCTTCTCCATTCGTCTTTACATGAAGCATTTCTACCACTTGCTGCGGTTTTAAGTTAGGCGAGTCTTTGTCGTAATGATAAGGGTGCTTTTCTTGCCATGTTCTTAATTGAGCAATCCACTCCGCCTGATCAGGTTTTTCTTCCATATGTGTGAGCAGAGCGGTTAGCGCTTCTTTTGCATCTGCTACAATCGGAATCAATGTAGGAACATTTTTGCCAATTTCAGCAGGATCGATATCAATATGAGCAACTGTTGCATGTGGAGCAAAATGAACTAAATTTCCTGTAAGTCTGTCATCAAATCTAGCGCCAATATTTATAAGCAAGTCGCATTGGGATAATGCCATATTTGCTGTATAGCACCCGTGCATGCCGCCCATTCCTAGGAATAATGAATGATCTGCTGGAAAACCTCCGAGACCTAGAAGTGTGTGAACAACTGGTACTTCCTGTTGTTCCACATACGCCAATAGCTCAGCAGCAGCTTTTGCATGTAAAACGCCTGCACCAGCGAGGATGACCGGTTTTTTTGCTTTTGATACTGCCTCAGCAAGCTTTCTTATTTGCAAAAAGTTTGGTTTGAGTGTCGGCTGGTATCCTGGCAAATGAATCTCCTGAGCTTCAGGCTGTTTAGTAATACTAGCTGCAATATCCTTTGGAATATCGATGAGCACTGGTCCCGGCCTGCCGCTTGTAGCAATATAGAATGCCTCTTTAATGATTCGAGGAATATCCTCTAAATTACGAATTTGCATATTGTACTTTGTAATCGGTGTTGTAATCCCTAAAATGTCTGCTTCTTGAAAGGCATCAGATCCAATTACGCCAGTCGCCACCTGACCTGTAAAAGCTACGATCGGAAGTGAATCCATCATCGCATCAGCTAAACCTGTGACAATATTTGTTGCTCCGGGGCCCGATGTGGCTATGACAACCCCCGGTTTACCAGAAATTCTCGCGTACCCTTCTGCTGCGTGTATGCCTCCTTGCTCATGCCTCGGCAAGACATGAAGGAATTTCGCATCATAAATCTTGTCATAAATCGGAAGTACAGCACCTCCTGGATAACCAAAAACAACTTCTACGTTTTCCTCCTCCAAGGCAGCCATTAACAGGTCTGCACCTGTGACTGTCTCGGTTTCTGCTTTTAATTCTGTTAAGGCAGCTTCCCGCACCATCGCTCTATAACCTCCCTATAAAAAATCAATATAAAAAGCCCTTCCATCCCCTATACTGACTAATTGAATTAGTCAAAGGGATGAAAAGGCTTTGAGAACCTATCCACGGTACCACCCTGATTCACGTAAAAACGTGCACTCATTAACAGCAAGTCACTGTCAAGTTTTGATAACGGGTGGTCTGCCACCCGGCATACTCTACTAAACAATTTGTTCAAGCATGCACTCCGAGGTGAGTTCATTTAATGATGGTATTACCGGTTTTCAGCTGCCCCGGCTCTCTGGAAATCCCAACTCAAAAAACTACTTATCCTCATCATCGTTTTAAAATGTTTGACGCTTTAAACCACTAAAATTTTAAATAAAAGAATGGTGTTATTTTCTAAGCTGCCTTAATAATTTCTTTCTCTCGATTGTTTGCTGCTAAGTTGTTTGCTTTGTTGAGGACTATCTTACGCCCATTTCCCTTTGTCGTCAACACCCTTTTCAAGAATTATTTGATAATTTGAATTAGTCAGTTTAGTTGTATCCGCTTACAATGTTGATATATTCATGTTTTAGATAGACAATTTTTTTTAGAAAAAAATTAATTTAAGGTTTCATTTTCGGTATTATTTAGGAGTATATGTCGTCACAGAAGTAAGGAAAAAAACTGAAGAAAAGCAGAATAATTGATCATGTTTTTCGAAGCTGTAGAGAAGCCCATCCAAAAAATAAAAATGAAAGGTTTGGGATTCTCCGAGGCTTAACGCTCGCTTTCCACAGGGCGAGCGGACACCTCTCCAGATTTAGGAGATTTATTTTTTTATAGGAATTAATTCATAAGAAATTCGACACAAATTTTATTCAATTAGAAAAAAGAACAGGCAGACGTCACATAATTTTCGGCTGGATTTTTTAGTCAAAATAATCTTACAACTAGCATCCTATTCAGCTATAATGCAAACATCTGGCTTACCCCTCGTTTAGATGAGAATAACCCTAAACTAAAAGAACTTTCATATCTCCTAGACAATAAAAAAACCTCTAATTTTGAGTAGGCTTACTCAAATTAGAGGTTAATATCGGTAGATAAATATGTAGCTAAATGGCGTCCCAGGAGAGATTCGAACTCCCGACCGACGGCTTAGAAGGCCGTTGCTCTATCCAGCTGAGCTACTGGGACATTTTTTATTTTTCAAAGACAAGATTTATTATACTAGCAGAATAATGCAAAGTCAATATGAAAAAAGAAGATTATTCTTTATTTGAGGGGGATTCCCCCTCAAATTATACTGCATCTAAATTGATTTTGGAAGGGTGAAATTTTGTCGCAATTCCACTAGTTCTGTCCCGTCCAGCTGGTGAATAAAAACGGTTGCCCGATTTTCAATTAATCGCAATATCATATATGTCTTTTCTTGTCTTCCCCTCGGCATTCTTATACTGCCAGGGTTAAGGAATAATGTGCCCTCGAGAAGTTCTGCACCTAAGAGATGCGAATGGCCGAAGCAAACGATATCTGCCTCAATCTCGCCTGCTCTATAAGCGAGATTCATGAGCGAAGATTTGACTGAGTATAAGTGGCCGTGCGTCACATATAGTGTTAAATGGCCAATCCTCTTGATTTGCTCATTTGCCAAGCTGCTGTCAGCATCACAATTTCCGCGAACAATCGTATATCCATCCAGAAATGGAGATGAGGCAGGCAATTCTGAATCCCCGCAGTGAATAAAAGTATTGGTGTCAGCTTCGTGACGCGCTTTTATATCAGCCAGCTCATTTGACCAGCCATGGCTGTCGCTGACAATCAGCAGTTTCATGACTGACCCTCTCCAAAAAGTGTCGGCAAGTCTTTTTCCAGCAATCTTAACGCATGCGCACGATGGCTGATTTCACTCTTTTCCTCCGGCTCTAATTCTGCCATCGCCTTTCCTTTATCTATTGCAAAGAATATCGGATCATAGCCGAATCCGTAAGAGCCTTTTCTTTCATGAAGAATTTCACCTTCACAAGTCCCAGAAACAGTATATGTCTCTTTTCCCGGAATGGCGACTGCTAATGCGCAGTAAAATCTTGCTGTACGGCTGCCATCAGGCACATCCTTCATCTCGTTCAAAACCTTATCCATATTAGCTTCATCACTTTTTTCTTCACCTGCATATCTTGCAGAAAAAATGCCCGGTCTGCCCTCAAGTGCATCAATTGAAAGACCCGAATCGTCAGCAATAACAATTTGTTTTAGTACTTTTGAAACTTCCTCCGCCTTTAATATTGCATTTTCTTCAAAGGTTGTTCCTGTTTCATCAACATCAGGTATTTCCGGATAGTCTAGCAATGTTTTCACTTCATATCCGAGGGGTTGAAACATCTGTTTGAATTCTTTTGCTTTGCCTGCATTCTTTGTTGCGATAATAATTTCTTTCATTTTCAAGAACCATCCTTTCCTTTTCTGTTACTATTATGCTTTGTTTGGTGTTTGAAGTGCGCTCATTGTCTAATCTTTCAGCAATCAGGTGTAATCATATGTATTTGACACATTTACAAACATGAAATAAGAGGCGGCAATTGCCAACCTCTTTTTTATTTTACTATATTGTTTTTTAATTACAAGTTTAGAAGCTGCCTGTATTCACATTCTCTGGTCTTGTTACAGGCTCTAATTTCTTCCCGTCTTCATTGACAATATCTGCATTACCATCCACCTGAACGGCAACGCTCTCAATTCCTTTTTGTTCTGTTAGTGATAGGACGAGTGCGTTTAATAAGTTTACGGAGACGTACTTATCTTCGAAGCTGCTGTAGATAGCTTCGTTAAAGTTTAGCGTAACGACCCCATCCTTCATTTCCGGCTTTTCTAACAGCTCTACTTCTTTTGCCAGCGATGGAGATAGATTTGTTCCTGCTCCAGGCCCTTTCACAAGCTCTGCAACAACTGCTTCGATATTATTTTCATTCTTATTGGATACCCGCTTAGTCACGGGAACATAGTAGTAATTCCCCTCTTCTCCGCCTAAATAATACACGGTTACAGGTTTTGTATTGGAAATATCAGTTACTAATGAATGATCAAAGTTGATACCGATTGCTCTGCTTGTTGTTTCACCAATTGGCGTACCATTCACAGGCATTTCATCCATTTCGTTGCCATTGAGTGTCATTTTTACTTTTTCCACTCCATCAAATTGTGTGAGTGTCCAAGTAACTGCTTGAAGAATTCTCATCTCATCCTCTGGCTTGTATTCACTGAATTCCTTTGAGAAATCGACATTGGCTACGTCCTTTTTAATATCAACAGATACCTTCGTTCCAGCTGGAAGCACAGCACGGAAGTTGTTAGGCAATACCTCTGTTACTGGTCCATCTTCAACTAAGTGTTCTAATGCCTGTTTCGCTACAGAGTTTGTTTTTGGCAAGTCCAAAACTTGCGAAACAACATAGCCGTTATTATCAATTAAGTATAATTCAGTTTTCACTGTTGATGCTTCCGCCTCTTCAGTACCCTGGTCTGCATCTTCTGTTGATTCCTCTGTTACAACATCTTCATCCTCGTACGAGACCGTTTGTGGAGGGTCGATTTTTTCTTTTTTATCTCCACCTCCGAATAAGCCGCACCCTGATAATAATGCTGATGAGACGAGTACAGCGGAAACCACTATGGTCGTTTTTTTATTGATAGACATAACTTTTCCCTCCTAAGACAGTTTGTACTACATGTATACGAGCCTTTTTACAAAATAGACCGTCTTAACAAAGAAAAATCATAGGATTCTTTAGACAAATTTGGACAAACTAGAAAAAAATTTAGTTTAGCTCATTTTTAACTAGCACTGCTTTAATCATGAAATAATCAATCTTATCATCCAGTTGTTCCTTTATTGGCTTCAGCTTATCATTGCCGACTTTATCAGCCGCTTCGAGTACTTGCTGTTCAACATTCTCATCAAAAATATTTTGCCAATCTAATTCATGCCCTTCCTGCACTGCTCTCATAATATGGTTTTGAATCGTTATCGGAGAAAAGTTCCGTTCCTTAGCAATCTCCTTAATCTCTTTTCCAGAAATAAAAGCTTCAAAGGATAGCAGATAGCTAGGTACACCAGAGTCTGCCTTCGTGTCCTTCTGTTCATCTGGCATTCTCTGCTCAATTTGGATATTATGTTCTTCAACAAACGCTTGAATCGCACCTATAAATTTCTCACCATATTTGTCAAACTTCATTGCACCGACACCTTTAATGCTCAGCATCGACTGTTTTGTCGTTGGAAAATAAGCGCTCATTTCCCTTAATGCAGTATCTGCAAAGACAACATATGGAGGTACATTCTCTTCATCTGCTATTTGCTTGCGCAGCTGCCTTAGACTAGCAAATAAATCTTCATTGCCATTTGTTTTAACTGATTCCGGCTTTTCTTCTTTTGCTATTTTCATAAATATTTTCTCTTCACCTTTTAACACTGGTACCGCGGCTGCCGAAAGCTTTACGACAGGAAATTTGCCGTCCGTTAAAGTCAAATAGCCTTCAGCAAGGAGATAATTTATCATCGAAACAATGTTCTTTTCCGTTCTCTGCTTCATTAATCCAAAGGTAGATAGCTTTAGAAAGCCAAGTTCTTTGATCCTTTTATTGTTAGAGCCCTTCAGCACTTGAGCTGTTAATGTCACACCAAAGCGTTCACCCATTCGTTTAATGCAGGAGAATATCATAAGTGCTTCATTCGTTATTTCAACTGACTCGCGGTTATCGACACAGTTTGAGCATTTTCCGCATGCTTTCTCAGTGCTACCATCAAAGTACTCGACAATATATGTTTGCAGGCATTTTTCTGTATGGCAGTAGTTTACCATTTGTTTAAGCTTTGCATATTCCTGTTCTCTTAAAGACTGATTTAAGTTCGTTTCTTCTATTAGAAACTTTTGCAATTGAACATCCTGTGGTGAATACAGCAGGAAGCATTCACTTTCCTCGCCATCACGTCCTGCACGGCCTGCTTCCTGATAATACGCTTCAATATTACGCGGCATATTGTAATGAACAACATATCTTACATTCGATTTATCGATGCCCATTCCGAATGCATTCGTTGCAATCATTATTTGCGCTTCATCATATACAAATGCATTCTGTGCCGCTTTCCTTGCACTCTCAGACATTCCCGCATGATACTTTTCAACAGCATATTTTCCCGACTTTAGAAAATTATACAGCTGATCTGTTTCTTTTCTACTGGAGGTATAAATAATTCCTGACTCTTGTGGACGCCTTTTTATAAATTGCTGAATAAAATCGCGTTTATTGACACCCTTCATAACATTAAATGTTAAATTTTCACGGGCAAACCCAGTTATGAATGTATCCTCTTCCGTTATCCCTAATAGTCTGCAAATATCGCTTTCCACATCTCTTGTTGCAGTAGCTGTTAATGCAGCAATGACAGGATTATGCTCGAGAGTTTGGATATGCTGTACGATGGAGCGGTAGCTTGGGCGGAAATCATGTCCCCATTGCGATATGCAATGAGCTTCATCAAAAACGACCATCGATACTTGAATAGAGTTTAGGAGATGAATAAAGCTTTCAGATTCAAATCTTTCCGGCGCAGCGTAAACAAGCTTATAATCTCCTCGTTTTATGCCATTAATCGTTTCATGATATTCCTGATTGGATAAGGTGCTGTTAATAAATGCAGCCTTTATGCCTGCTGTCATTAAAGCATCAACTTGATCTTTCATGAGGGAAATAAGCGGAGAGATGACGATAGTTGTCCCGTCATTGATTAGTGCAGGAATTTGAAAACAGAGGGATTTACCTCCTCCAGTAGGTAAAATGCCAAGCGTATTTGTTCCATCCAATAGATTTCGAATAATCTCTTTTTGGCCTGGACGAAAAGATTCATAGCCAAAATATTGCTGCAAGTATTCTTCAGCCTGTAATAACAATGATTCTCACCTCATTTGAAATTTATAAAAACGATTTACGAACTGCTTTTCTTGATGCAAATTGTCAGTGTGCTGGCTCAGTGTTTCCGATAGTATGAGCTAAAAAGAAAAACACCTATATTTATCCGGTGTTTTTCTAGTTTGAGGGACAAATGATTAGCCTAATTGAATTCTTTCAACGTTATCGATCTTTTTTTCCAGCCATTTCGATGCAATTTTTGAAAAAATTGCAGGAGAGCCTGTTGTAAAGAATTGATATATTGGCGGCTCGCCCTCTTTATTTAAATAGCCACGATCATGAAGGATCGTACTAGCTTCCCGCGCTGTTTCATCACCGGAGCTGATGACTTTTACTTTTTTACCCATTACATTTTTTACTAAATCTTCAAGCAGCGGGTAATGCGTACAGCCTAAAATTAATGTATCGAGTCCAAGATTAGTTAATGGAGCCAGTGTTTCAAAAACAATTTTCTTAGCTAAAACGCCGTCATATTCACCGCTTTCTACTAGCGGGACAAATTTAGGGCATGCCAAGCTATACACAATCGTACGGCTATTAATCTCTTTTAAAGCAATTTCGTATGCTTTGCTTTTTACGGTGCCTAACGTGCCAATAATGCCTACAACATTGTTATTCGTTACTTTAATCGCCGTTCTAGCGCCAGGATAAATGACGCCAATAACTGGAATGGGCAATTCTTTTTTTATTTCCTCAAGGGCAACTGCAGTAGCTGTATTACATGCAATGATTAGCATTTTAATTCCTTTAGACATTAAAAAATCCGTCATTTGCCATGTAAAGGCTTTAACTTCTTCCCCTGTTCTCGGTCCATACGGGCATCTCGCTGTATCACCGAGATAGATAATATTTTCATTCGGCAGCTGTCTAATAATTTCCTTTGCTACCGTCAGGCCTCCAACTCCCGAGTCTATAAGTCCAATTGGTTGTTTCACTTTCTTACCGCCTCAATCTATTCGCATATCTTGATGCAAACGTTGTAAATTTTCCCTAAGATGCAAAACTTCATCATTTGAAAAATGCTTTAATACTGCCTGTAAATATAACTGCCTTTCATCAATCACTTCTTCGATAATCCTTTCGCCTTCCTCCAGAAGGTGGATGCGGACAACTCTGCGATCATTAGGGTCCTTCACCCTTTTGACAAGATGATTTTTTTCCATGCGATCAACAAGATCTGTCGTCGTACTAAAAGCTAAAAACATTTTAGTTGATAGTTCACCGATCGTCATATCCCCATCTTCATGCAGCCATTGGAGGGCCACAAATTGCGGAGGGGTGATGGTGTAATTACTTAAGATTTCCCTGCCCTTTTGTTTAATGATACCGGAAATATAGCGCAAATCTTTTTCAATATCGGCAACAATCTCATTTACTTCTTGGTTTTTGTGTTCACTGGCATCCATTCTCTACACTCCCATTAGTTCCTACTCTTTGTATACTGGCAATAGTCATCGAATCAATTCCCTTGTCCATTAATTTTCGCTTTTTTTTACGGAAAATTCAAGCGTGAATTGTAAGCAAGAGAAAAAAAGTCGCAGAAAGCGTTAACCGGCAATCTAATTGGATGCCGGTCTTGGATTATCGTTCATACGAAGGAGCTCTACAACAGCTTGCGAAAGCTCCTTTACATCAAGCTTTCTCATGGCATTTGTGATGTCCACTATTGCAAACCACTGTCAAAAGTTACCGGACATATGTGTACTAGATGGATTTAAGTTTGAACTGAATGATAGAAATGATCAAAGGCTTCGTTCATGTGTTAATTACAAGTTCGTTAATTTTTTTGCTACAGCAATATATATTTGTTTTCTCAATCTCAGTCTCACACTCTTTTCAGATATAAATCAATGATTATTCTTAAGTTTTCTAATTAAATCTGTAATGTATATTTCTATCTGTTTCTTCTATAATATATTTTAGAAATCTCTCGAATTTTCGCTTTACGTGCTAATTTTGATAAGGTGTGTGTTTATATCCATAAGTAATTTTAATATCGGGTAGATACTCACTTTTCACTTACGCCCATTCCTCTTTTGTGATGATTGCTGGATGTTGGTTGTCATATACTATCGACCGTTCACTCGAATTTACTTATTATAAGATATCAACATCTAGCTAGTAAAAAGACACCCTGTTAGCGGAATTTTTTTCGATAAAAAATGGATTTTTTGTTTTTAAAGTAAACTTCTAAATTGTTTAAAAGTATTAATGCTGCTCAATTTAAAAACCTTAATGGACAATTGAGGCTTACATATAATTTTAAATATTCTTTTTCTGCTCCTCAACGAAAAAATATATTGATGCTAATAAGACACCCCCTGGATATACATGACATCAATCAAAAGTCAAACCACCGTAAAGCAACTTGAGGTAGTCCATATACTATAAGCCCATTAGATTAACGGGCTTATTTTTTACCCGCATTTTCTAGCCGACATTTATAGTATAGTTAGCCAGCAAAGTGAGAGAGAGCATTCTTACTTTTTTCTCCTCTGAAACTGCACCTACCTTTTTTATAAAATATTGAATCTTTTAACTGATTGAATCGTATATATACAAATCATAAAAATACGGAGGTATTCATTTATGTTCTGGATAAGTATCGCTACTGCATTTCTTATGTTATACCTAGGCATCTCTGGCTTTGAATTATATAAAAAGAAGCAGCTCGGCACTTTACCTTCTAAAGATTTAGAGAATAAAGTTCATTCATTAGAGAAGAGAATCCAAGACTTGGAGCGAAGAAGGGATCAATAAATTGGCCTCTTCAAATCTTTCAATAAATCATTTCAAACATTCTTTTACAGCTTTTTATAATCATGTAGTTTCATAAGATACTGAGTCTATCAATGAAATACACACCTTAATAAATCACCTACGTCTTTTCTAGATTGTCCATAATGTGGCAAACGCTTGTATCATTTGTTTCTTTTTCCATATTAAACTCCCTATTTAAATGGCTTATTATCTTGAAACATAATTGGTCTACATACAGTAAATTTAATCATCCCATCAATGGAGGTTTGGATATGCACTGGAAAAAATATGCTATTCTTTTTATCCCTGGGATCATAATTTTTATCATTTCAATTTTTATCCTACCAGCTGATAAAATTTTTCTTACAGTAATTGTTCCTTTAATTTGTTGGGTTATTTACTTTGCTTGGGTATACATAGAAAAGAAATTTAAAGCGTAGTGTTGTATTCATTCACTCTTTTGTTCACTAAAGAAGGTCGTTCACATGGTGAAATATCGATATTTTGGCATTTCTCTCGCTCTTTTTGGGTCCATAATAATGATTATTAATATGTATTTGTTAAATATACATAATCAGTATGACGTTATCAGATACATCTCTATTGTCATATTCATTATTGGCTTTTTACTTATACCTAATTATTCAAAACCTAAAAAGAATAAATAAACCTTTTTGTTCATGCTTACTCAATAATTCTCTTGTTACTTTTCCTGGAGGATAAAACCTAAACCGTAAGATTAAAAATGTTTACTTTAAATAAAAAAGAGCCTCACAGGCTCGTTTTTATATCATAATATTTAAATACTAAAGCAGAGTTGATTTATGATTTCCAATCACCACCCGGCCATTAACAAGTGTGAATTTAAAAAAGAGAAAAACTCGCTGAAAAATGTTAACCGGCAACCCAAATGGATTGCCGGTCTTTGATTATAGTTCTAGCTCTCCCATACGAAGGAGCTCTACAACAGCTTGAGAACGCCCCTTTACACCAAGCTTTTGCATGGCATTAGATATGTGGTTCCGAACTGTTTTTTCGCTTATAAACAATTCACCAGCGATTTCCCTAGTTGTTTTATCCTGTACTAGCAGCTCGAATACTTCTCTTTCTCGTTTTGTTAGTAATGGCTTGTGAGTATAATCATTCTCCTTCAAGTATTGTAACCCTCCTTGCCTTTCGCCAGCCATGAATCGCGGGGTGGGTGTATATTAGTCATCATATCATATGTACGAAAAACACTTGGAGTGACTGAAAATGACCATCCAGAGAATGTTTATTTTTAAAATGTACTCTTGTCCAGCTTAAACATTTACATTTATTTTTTTTTGAAATGCCTGCTTCATCTCGTCCGTCCAAGGTACACCTTTTCCAGTCAGCTTAGAGATTTGCACGACTGTACCCCTTCCAGTGAAGCAGATTTCTCCATTTTCGCGCTTGCCCATATAATGGATATCTACCGATGAATTGCCGATAGAATCCGCCTTCACATATATATGCAATCTTTCATCAAAAAATACCTGTTTAGCAAAATCACAATGTAAATCCGCCACTACAATAAATGTTTCGTTCTTCTTGCTAACCCAATCGTCCATTAAACCAAGGCTTTTTAAATATTCAATTCTTGCTTCCTCAAAATAAATAAAAGGAATTGTATTATTTAAGTGCCCGAACATATCTGTTTCAGAAAACCGCACCTTCACAGGATAATAAAAACTAAACTCCTCTTCCCATTCCACAATATTGTCAATATAATCATTCTTCTTCATGTTGCCTTCCCCCTAACCTCAAAATGAATGAGCGCTCAGTCTTTTTCATTATTATATAACTTTTTCGAACATTTAAAAAGTAAAAATAATTACAAGTAGAAGGAGGTACCTGTCACCTACAAGATTCGACAAAGTGGAAAAGAGGCCTGTCCCTTTGTTGGGGTGGCCTCTTTTTGGAATTGTTTTCGTTTAGGGTTCGGGTAGAGCTTGTTATTCTTTATTATGGGTTGAGAATTAGAAGCCTAAGAATTTTTTGATGATTTCCCAGATCCATTTTGTTATTTGTTTAGCTTTTTCTTTTAGATGTTCTTTTATTTCTTCTTTACATTTATTCCAATCTCCGTCAGGACCTGGCTTACATGCACTGCCTGGCTCTTCAGGTTCGCCTGGTTCGCCGCCATCGGATTTTGGCTCCTCTATAATTCTGCCTTCTACTTCTGGTGCTACTGGACTATTATTCTCTAAGTAAGTTGCAAACACATCATAATCTACCTCAAACAGCTCAGTGATGCGACCTTCATCTTTTGCAACTTTAAACATATCATAGCCGTCGCCGCCATCCGCAGTAAACGCATTTGTCGCCACTGTATATGTGCGTTCGGAATCAATTGCCTCATACTCATTATCAATCAGTACATCTACAGAATGAACACGTTCTCCTGCCGGCTGCTCAACATCGTATTTGAAACGAAGGCCTGCCACTTGCATAAATTGCCCCGCTCCATTTTCAACCGCTGCTACGCTATGCTCTAATGCAGCAACAATTTCCGCACCCGTTAAATCTAATGTCACAAGCATATTACCGAAAGGCATGACCGTTAACACATCACCAAGAGTAATATCGCCTTCAGCGATTGATGATCTTATTCCACCGCCATTTTGCATAGCGATTTGAGTGCTGACAGATTCATTTGCCTTTTTAAGCATTCCATCCGCAATAAGATTTCCTAAATTTGTTTCCTTCGTTCTTACATCCGTTCTTTCACCATTTAATGGAACCTCTGTATGTCCGACCACTTGCTGTTTTAGCTCCTCTAATGGAACACTTAATTCTGCTAATCTTTGTTTTGCCCATACATCTTCTTCGTATATAAATTCACCATTGCCATCTTTCGCAAGAAGATCTAAAAGCTTTCCATTCCATTCAGTAAGCACACCCTCTTCGTCAAAAATCACGTCCAAGCTGCCAAGATAATTATTATACTCATTTGCCTGAACAATAAGGACCGGTTCTTCATTCTCATGAAAAACGACTGGACTTTCTATTTTTGTATGAGAGTGGCCGCCAACAATAATATCGATACCCTTTACTTCTTCAGCAAGGCGCTTATCAGGATTGAAGCCTAAATGAGTTAGGGCAATAATCTTATTCACACCCTCAGCTTTAAGAGCTTCCACCGTCTGAATGGATGTTTCAATTGCATCCTCAAAAACAATATCATCACTAGGGTTTGCTAAAAATGCAGTATCTTCTGTTGTTAAGCCGAAAATTCCAACTTTTTCTCCATCAATTTCTTTGATGATAGCCGGATAAATCTTTCCTGCTTCTCCTGGCTGGCCAAATTCATTTACTTTTAATGGATTTAGAATTTCGTCATTGGAAACATTTACGTTCGCACTGACAAATGGGAACTCGGCATTGCTTATAAAATCTGCTAAAACTTGAGAATCTTTATCAAATTCATGATTGCCAAAGGTCATAGCATCATAGTCTAATCGATTCATAAACTCTAAGTCTGCCTGTCCAAGATAATAGTTAAAAAACAGGGTGCCTGAGAACACGTCTCCAGCATCTAATAGCAATGTATTTTCTTTTTCATTTCTCATTTGATTTACTGCTGTGAAAAGGCGAGGGACATTATCTAGATGTGCATGCGTATCATTCGTATGCAAAATACTCATATTAAATGGCCCATCATTTTGTTCTGTTTCTTCCAATGTCAACTCGACAACTAATGGATCATGGTCACTTGCACGTCCATGAGTTTCCATAAACAATGAATTAATATTTAAAATATCAATATTCGCCGCTTCAGCTAAATGATTTGATACTAAAATATGGTCTAAAACTTGTGCATTCCCTTGATAATTGTAGGTGAATCTTTTATTTTCATCTAATGCTTCCACCATATTTGTCAGTTCTTCACCTTTTAAAGCGTCAAGCGTTGGTGTAAATTCAAAATCATTCATGTCACCTAAAACGACTACATTTGCTTCAGGATTTTCAGCATGAATATCTTTTACAAACCCATTAATCACTTCAGCAATTTCAATCCGCTTTGCTTCACTTCCCAATTCAGGAGGTTGATTTCTTCCGAATAAAGGCTGATCCCCAGTCTTAGAATTAAAGTGGTTCGCAATCACTACTACATCTTCACCGTTAAACTCAAACTGAGCGGCAAGTGATTTCCTCGTAGATTCAAAGATTGGATTTTCAGGATCAATTCTGCCTGGATTTAATGTTAAACTGCCATTTTCATAAGCAACTGCATCTGTTGCTCCCCCTTTAGCCGCTTCTTTCAAAGTGACTCTTTCAGGGTTGTATAAATACCCAACACGAATATTCCCGCCAGGCTGACCGCCGTCCTGCTTATCTGCAGGAGCAATATCTGTCCATGCATATGTAGGACCGCCATGGGATTTGATTGTTTCAATTAGTTTTTCATAACTTGCTTCTGCCGTTGTTGTGCCATTATCTGTTGGTCCATTGTCATCCTGCACCTCAACAAGACCAATAATATCAGGCGAGTTTAGCTCATTGATCATTGATTGTGCGATTCTATCTGTTTTTTCTTGGCTAGTACCTGCAAAATAATTCTCAATATTATACGAAGCCACTGTCAGTTTGTTTTCATCGTTGCCAAGTTCTGTTTTTATTGGCGTATTCTCGCTTTCGTTCAATGGTGGCAAAGAATCCATATCAACAAGAACTTTATAATTGCTATATCCATAACTGATTACACCAGCTACTGTACCGTCAAAGCTGTCGCCTGCTTTCGCTACATAATTTCGATCCTCAAGCAACAAGTGCAATCTCTCAGGATTTTGATTACCCTCAGCAAGCAATATACCGCCTTGTTCAGAATAGGTTTTCCCTTCCACTTGCTCTGCTATAACTGGCACTTCTCCATATTTTTGCGGAGCGACGACTAATGGATTTTCTACAGCTACTCGCATTCCCTCAATGCTTTCATAAAAATCAATTCCATCTTCTTCAGGGTCAAAAACAGAAAATTGATCGTTATCAATTACATCTGTAGGGATAGGCAAATCCTTACCGAGAATGACTGGCTCTGGTAGTTCATTTCCTGATGAAACAACACGAAGATTTCCGTTTTGCGCATTAATTTCAGTCATAGCCAAGTCAGTTTGTAATTTTTCATCATAACCGTCTAATACCCATTCCTTCACGAGGCCGTCCACTTCAACCAAATCTCCTGCGCGGATATTATGAGCGGGCTTATATACAAGAATTCCTTCAGAAGTATGAGGGTTATCATCTGGTTCCACATCTTGCATGTAGAAATTACGAGCATCCACAACCTTCGTTACAACGCCTTGTACAGCTTTTACATTCTCATCCGCATATGGTGAATTGTGGTCTGCCCCTTGTATGTCATGGATGCGCAGCCCTTCAATTCCTTCAAATGGGTTTTCACCCCCATCACCAGGCTCTTCATCTGTAAAAGACATTGCTGTCGGGCTCTTTAAACCAGGAACAGTGAAATAGCTTTCTAATTTCCCGGTAATTGTTACTTTTTGCCCAATAATGTTAGGATTCGTTTGCAGTCCAAATTTAGCTCGAAAATCAGCCGTTAGTTGCACTGGCAAAATCTTAGCTGGATCTGTTTCATCCGCGCTGTCTGCAATTGCTATATTAAAGTCATTATTGAACAGTGGACTAAATTTATAATTATTTGTTGCTACGGTATGTGCGACTATGTACCCTTCTACTGTTGCGGTTCCTTGATTATTTCTAATTGCATCTTCAACTGTCAGTTCATCACTGCTTGCAGCCTGTCCAATTAAAGGACTAAAACTAGAAAAAACTAACATAAAAATAGTCAAAAAGGCTATAACCCGATTTTTTGCGAGCTTCATTCTGCTCCTCCTCTATACATTTTTTTCTGAAACTTTCAACATTTGAACTATAACAGGTTTTCGTTAATTCGTGTTTACTTTTCGGGGAGATTCAGCAAAAATTGTCAAAAATAAGAAATTAGTATGAGTAATATTTTCCAACAAATATATGTATAAAGTGCTAATTTTCAAATAAAAGAGGCCGAAAGTCTTTGTCTTTTTTCAAGAAGCAACTTATTTTCTTGGAAATAATGATTTTTGAGTAGAAAAAAAAAAGAGAGCATGTCCCAGTTGAACATGCTCTCTTTCGAATTCTTTTATTATACTCTGTCACTTCCGAAGAAGTTTTTGAATGATTGTAATGTTGTGTCGCGATTTAATGCCGCGATTGAAGTCGTTAAAGGAATTCCTTTCGGGCATGATTGCACACAGTTTTGTGAGTTACCGCAGTTAGCAAGTCCGCCATCACCCATTAGTTCCTCCAAACGTTCTGCTTTATTCATTTCACCAGTTGGGTGAGAGTTGAATAAGCGAACTTGTGAAACAGGGGCAGGACCGATAAAGTCTGATTTACTGTTTACGTTTGGACAAGCTTCAAGGCAAACCCCGCAAGTCATACATTTTGATAGTTCATATGCCCATTGGCGTTTTTTCTCAGGCATACGAGGCCCTGGACCCAAATCGTAAGTTCCATCGATAGGAATCCACGCTTTCACCTTTTTAAGTGAGTCGAACATGCGGCTGCGATCTACTTGCAGGTCACGAACAACAGGGAAAGTGCGCATCGGCTCTAAGCGAATAGGCTGTTCTAATTGATCAATTAGAGCTGTACAGGATTGGCGTGGTTTACCGTTAATAATCATTGAACATGCACCACAAACTTCTTCAAGACAGTTCATATCCCAATTAATCGGAGTTGTATGTTCACCTTTTGTATTAACAGGATTACGTCTAATTTCCATTAATGCGGAAATCACGTTCATATTCGGGCGGTATTCTACCTCAAATTCTTCCTGATAAGGGGCTGAATCTGGAGAATCCTGACGAGTAACTGAAAATAAAACGGTTTTTGATTTTACTGCTGCTTCTGACATGTCTTATTACTCCCCTTTCTCTTAATTTTTCTTAGTGTTTCTTAGTGTAGTCACGCTTACGTGGCTCGATTAAGCTGATATCAACCTCTTCATAATGGAACTGTGGAGCCGATTTGCTATCAACAAATTTCGCCATTGTTGTTTTTAAGAATTCCTCATCGTTACGTTCTGGGAAGTCCGGTTTGTAATGAGCCCCACGGCTTTCATTACGATTATACGCACCGATCGTTATTACACGTGCTAATTGAAGCATATTTTGCAACTGACGTGTAAATGCTGCACCTTGGTTGCTCCATTTAGCCGTATCGTTAATGTTGATATTTTCATATCTCTCAAGAAGCTCTACAAGCTTTTGGTCTGTTTTTAAAAGTCTATCGTTATGTCGTACAACCGTTACGTTATCAGTCATCCACTCACCAAGCTCTTTATGAAGAACATACGCATTCTCGTTTCCATCAAGAGACATAATGTGATTCCATTTTTCCTCTTCTTGTTGTACATGACGGTCAAATATTGAAGAAGATAAATCTTCACTACTCTTTTCAAGTCCGCTAATATATTCAAGCGCTTTAGGTCCAGCAACCATTCCGCCGTAAATAGCAGAAAGAAGTGAGTTTGCGCCTAATCTGTTGCCACCATGCTGAGAATAATCACACTCTCCTGCAGCAAATAATCCAGGAATATTTGTCATTTGGTCATAATCTACCCATAATCCGCCCATTGAGTAGTGAACGGCAGGGAAAATTTTCATTGGAACTTTACGAGGGTCTTCACCTTGGAATTTCTCATAAATTTCAATGATTCCGCCAAGCTTAATATCAAGTTCTTTAGGATCTTTATGTGATAAATCTAGGTAAACCATGTTTTCACCATTGATACCTAGTTTTTGGTTTACACAAACATCAAAGATTTCGCGTGTAGCAATATCACGCGGAACGAGATTTCCGTATGCAGGATATTTCTCTTCCAGGAAATACCAAGGCTTACCATCTTTGTAAGTCCATACACGTCCGCCTTCACCGCGAGCAGATTCACTCATTAGACGTAATTTGTCATCTCCCGGAATCGCAGTCGGGTGAATTTGAATGAATTCGCCATTTGAATAGTATGCACCTTGCTGATACACGATAGAAGCCGCAGATCCTGTATTGATAATTGAATTTGTTGATTTTCCGAAAATAATTCCCGGTCCGCCAGATGCCATAATTACCGCATCAGCAGCAAAAGATTTGATTTCCATTGATGTTAAGTTTTGCGCAACGACCCCACGGCAAACACCTTCATCATCAATGACAGACCCTAAGAATTCCCAGCCTTCATATTTTGTTACTAATCCGGCTACTTCATGACGGCGAACTTGCTCATCCAATGCATATAGCAATTGCTGACCAGTTGTTGCGCCTGCAAAAGCAGTACGGTGATGCTGTGTTCCACCAAAGCGACGGAAATCTAATAGTCCTTCAGGTGTACGGTTAAACATAACACCCATACGGTCAAATAAGTGGATGATTCCCGGCGCTGCATCAGCCATCGCTTTTACTGGAGGCTGGTTTGCAAGGAAGTCGCCACCATAAATTGTATCATCAAAGTGGATCCATGGAGAATCCCCTTCACCTTTTGTATTAACCGCTCCGTTAATACCCCCTTGGGCACAAACAGAGTGAGAACGTTTAACTGGTACTAAAGAAAATAACTCGACCTGTCCACCTGCTTCAGCAATTTTTACTGTTGCCATTAATCCGGCTAATCCGCCGCCGACAACGATTACTTTTCCTTTACCCATTTTGGCTCACTCCCTTAATACTTGTACAACTATAAAGTCCGAACGTTTTCAAAACTGTATGTATTCTGTTTCTTAAACAAATGCAAAGATTGCGCGAATACCTACAATTGATAAAGCAACAAAAACACCTAGTGTTACATATGTTGAAATAACTTGTGATCTTGGTGAAACTGTGATTCCCCAGCTAACCATGAATGACCATAATCCGTTAGCAAAGTGGAAAATAGCAGAAAGAACACCTACAATATAGAACACAAGCATGAATGGATTAGCTAAAATGTCGGCCATCATTTGGTAGTTCACGTCTGCACCTAAAGCGGCTGCAATCCGCGTTTCCCAAACATGCCAAACAACGAAAATCAACGTAACGACACCAGTAATACGTTGAAGGTAGAACATCCAGTTACGGAAATATCCATATTTCGTTGTATTGTTTTTTGCAGTAAAAGCGATATAAAGACCATATATTGCATGATAAAGTAAAGGCAAGAAAATAATGAAAATTTCAAGAAAATATCTAAAAGGTAGACTTTCCATGAAATGTGATGCACTATTAAATGCCTCTTCTCCCCTTGTTGCAAAATGGTTCACTACTAAGTGTTGGATTAAGAACACCCCAACAGGTATAACGCCAAGCAATGAATGCAATTTGCGATTGAAAAACTCTCTGTTACCCGCCATTAGTTTACCCCCTTGATTTTGTCGCATGATGCATTGGAATTAATTTAGTTTGTGATATCCCTCACATCAAATAGAAAATGCAAAGCAAATCATTTTCCTACATTTATATGACATGTCCATTTTACTCCCAAGAATAGAGAGCGTCAAGAAAACGGATACATGTTTTTGCCGATATTACGAAAATTTTTTAAATATATAGATTTCATACAAATCCTGTATTTCTGTCACTTTTTCTATTATTATTATGGAGTGCAAATATATTAAAATAACAAAAGCAGAAGAAAAAACTTACATAAAAAAATCTTTCCAAAAGATTGTTTTTTTACAGTCCTCAGCCATTATCATTTTTATTACCAAGTTTTACATTTCTGATACAATGAAAAAATCATACCTTTTTTACTGTACGTATGAGTAAATTAAAAGTAAATTGTATATAATAGACTCATAGAAAGAGGGGAGACTAGAGTACAATGCCATCTTCGGAAGCTTTAACAGAATTACCTGCAGAAACAGTGCCTTCTTTTGGCTACGAATTAATCCGCGAAGATCTTTTACTTGATCTATTAGGTAAAGATACAGCTGACATTTTATATTGGGCTGGTAAAAGATTAGCTCGTAAATACCCATTATCATCCACAGATGAAATTGTAGATTTTTTTCAGCAAGCAGGGTGGGGAAAGCTTGATAAATTAAGTGAAGATCAAAAAGAAATGGAACTAGAATTATCAAGTCCTTTATTTGCTTCACGTTTTAAAAAGAATCCGCAAACAACCTTTCAGCTTGAAGCAGGCTTTATCGCCCAGCAAATTGAACAAAAAAAAGAGGTTGTCTGTGAAGCTTTTGAGCATCCCCGTAAAAAAGGCGGAAAGGTGCTATTCACTGTAAAATGGGATAAAAAAGACAGCACAGAGTAATATGTTCGTCCATTTTTCAGCGAACGCCACCTTTCTTATTATTATGTTTGTTTTTGGTCAAATACAGTTTACTCACCAAACAAAAAGCTTTCACAACCGAAAGCTTTTTGTTTTGTTATCAACTCTTAAGAATTCACTAGTTTTCCTGATAATTCGAATGCGTCATGTAAAATTTGCGCGGCTTCTAGCATTTTCCTTTGATCGATAACTGCCGACACTTTTATTTCTGATGTGCTAACCATTTTGACCTGGATTTGATTTTGCGAAAGAACATTGAACATCTCCGCCGCTACTCCAGGGTTGGAAATCATGCCAGAGCCGACAATTGAGATTTTAGCAAGTTGAGATTCCCATTCAATACTTTCATATTGCAATTCATCACGGTGTTTTTCGAGAATCTTTACTGTTTCAGTTAAATCTTCATTTTTAATCGAGAATGAAAGACTTGCAGGGTTAGATTCTGTGATACTTTGAATAATAATGTCTACATTAATATGATTTTTAGCTAGCAATGAGAAAATAGATGAAAGGCCAGTAAGGGAGTTGGATAACCCTAAAATGGTCACTCGTGTGATATCATCTTCAAATGCTACACCTCTTACAACCAGATTTTGCTCCATATCTATTTCCTCCTTAATTAATGTACCTGATTCTTTCTCCATACTTGAACGCACTTCCAATGAAACTTGATAATTCTTTGCAAATTCAACAGCTCTTGGATGAAGGACACCCGCACCTAAATTGGCCAGCTCAAGCATTTCATCATACGAAATGACCGACAGTTTCCTAGCATTCTTCACATAACGGGGATCTGTCGTAAATACACCTGTTACATCTGTATAAATATCACATTTTTCTGCTTTCAAAGCAGCTGCTAGAGCAACTGCGGTTGTATCTGAGCCACCTCTGCCAAGCGTTGTGATTGCCCCGCCTTCAGCTAAGCCTTGAAATCCAGCTACGATGACAATCTTACCTTCAGAAATTTCCTTTGATACAATCGATGCATCAATATCCGTAATCCTTGCATCTCCGTGTACAGCTTCCGTTTTAATTCCAGCCTGCCATCCTGTCAATGATGTTGCTGCATAGCCTTTAGCATTTAACGCAATCGTCAATAACGAAATGGTCACTTGCTCACCTGTAGATAAGAGCATATCCATCTCTCGTCTGCTAGGATTCGTTGACAACTCTCTTGCCATTCCGACTAGCTTATCTGTCGTCTTTCCCATTGCAGAAACAACCACGACTACATCATTTCCATTATTTTTCTCTTCAATCACTCGATTTGCCACATTTTGAATGTGATCAATGGAACCAACTGAGGTACCGCCAAACTTTTGCACAATTAAAGCCACTTTTTTCCCTTCTTTCTCATACATTCGTTATAGCTTTTTCTGCCGCCTGTATGTACAAAAAGCACTTTCCCTACCTGAATTTGGCACGAAAAAAAGCAATGGGAACCATCCCATTGCTGTGCTGTTTAAACGTATGATAGAAATACGTACACACAGTGAGATAGCACTCCAAGACGGCGTAGTCTTGACAATCCTGCACTTATTCAATGCAGAACCAGCAAAGAAAGCAATGAGTCTTTCCTCACTTCGGCGATCCTTCCCTTTCAAAGCTCTTCCATGAAGCTCAATCTTCTCAGAGACTTTTACTAATGAAGCTCGCACCTCTACCTTCACTTTAATGTTAAAAAGTGATTTGATATAAAGTTGATCCAAGTATAGCATATTGCCTTTTTTCTGACAATGACTATTCTTCAAGTTTTTCCTTCAATTCCTCAGCAACCTTCTGAGGTAGACCAATTTCCCTAAATTGTTCTACCGTCGCTTCTTTCATTTTCTTTACCGAGCCAAATTCCTTCAATAATTGTTTTTTCCGCTTCTCGCCAATTCCAGGAATGTCATCAAGCATGGACTGAAAGGCGCTTTTCCCTCTTAGCTGACGATGGAATGTAATGGCAAAGCGGTGCACCTCATCCTGAATTCTTTGCAGCAAATAGAACTCCTGGCTGTTTCGTGCGAGCGGGATGATGACGAGTGGATTGCCATATAGCAATTGGGAGGTTTTATGTTTATCATCTTTCACAAGTCCTGAGATAGGAATATCTAAATTAAGTTCATTTTCCAGCACATCCCGCACCGATTCAACATGCCCTTTTCCACCGTCAATAATAATTAAATCAGGGAGAGGCAGGCCTTCCTTCAGCACTCTTGTATATCTCCTTCTCACAACCTCCCGCATTGATTCATAATCATCAGGTCCTTTGACAGACTTGATTTTATATTTACGATACTCCCGTTTCTCCGGTTTACCATCGATAAAAACAATCATCGCTGAAACCGGGTCTGCCCCTTGGATATTCGAATTATCAAATGCTTCAATGCGATGCGGTGTATAGATGCCTAATTGTTCGCCTAGATTTTCAACCGCTTTAATTGTTCGTACTTCATCACGGTCAATCAATGAGAACTTTTCCTGTAAAGCGATTTTAGCATTTTTATAGGCAAGCTTAACTAAATCCTTCTTTTGCCCTCTTTGCGGAACAATCATTTTCACACCAAGGAGCTGCTCAGCCATTTCTGCATTTACCGAATCAGGCAAAAATACTTCTTTCGGCTTAAAATGATTGGTCATATCATAAAATTGGCCTAAATACGTTAACATCTCTTCTTCTGGTTCATTATAGATAGGGAACATCGATACATCTCTTTCGATTAGTTTCCCTTGTCTAATGAAAAATACTTGAACGCACATCCAGCCTTTATCCACGGCATATCCAAATACATCGCGGTCAGTAAAGTCCGTCATTGTTATCTTTTGCTTTTCCATCGTTGTTTCAATATGGGCAATTTTATCCCGAAAGTCCTTTGCCCGTTCAAAATCAAGCTCTTCAGCAGCTTCTGTCATTTTAACGGTTAATTCCTTTTTGATCTCTTTATAACCGCCATTCAAAAATCGAGTAATTTCATCTGTCATTTTTTTATATTCTTCTTGTTCAACCTCTTTAATACATGGGGCTAGACATTGACCAATATGATAGTATAAGCAAACTCGATCCGGCAGAGTTGTACATTTTCTTAGTGGATATAATCTATCAAGCAGCTTTTTTGTTTCATTTGCCGCCTGTACATTCGGATAAGGGCCAAAATATTTGCCTTTATCCTTTTTTACTTTTCTTGTCGTAATTAAACGGGGATGCCTTTCATTTGTCAGCTTAATAAACGGATAGCTCTTGTCATCCTTCAGCATGACATTGTACTTTGGATCATGTTTCTTGATTAAATTTAACTCTAGAAGGAGCGCCTCCATATTTGAAGACGTCACAATGTACTCAAAATCCTCAATTTCATTTACAAGCCTAAGTGTTTTCCCATCATGGGAACCAGTAAAATAAGATTTTACTCTGTTCCTTAATAGCTTTGCCTTGCCTACGTATATAATCGTCCCTTGCCGGTCCTTCATTAAATAGCAGCCTGGCTGTGCCGGCAATAGCTGCAGTTTATATTTAATTGTTTCATTCATACCTTATTAGTCACATCCATAAAGAAATAAGATGTAGGCGCATTTAGCGCATGTTTTTGCTGTAGGTAAAAGAACCCCGGTCTTCATATATAGAAGCCGGGGTTCTTTGTTGTTGTAAATTATGCTCCGTGTTTTTCAAGAAGTTCAACTAATGCTTCTTTAGGTTGGAAACCAACAACTTTATCTACAACTTCTCCATCTTTTAAGACGATTAAAGTTGGGATACTCATTACGCCGTATTTACCAGCAGTTTCTTGGTTTTCATCGACATCAAGTTTCACGATTTTTACTTTTTCGCCCATATCTCCATCAAGTTCTTCTAGTACCGGGCCAATCATTTTGCAAGGTCCGCACCATGGAGCCCAAAAATCAGCAAGTACTAAACCTGAACCAGTTTCAGTAGAAAAGTTTTGATCTGTTGCATGTGTAATAGCCATAATTTAATATCCTCCTAAAAATTACTCGAAAGCTTATCGAAAGTATATCACCGTTTTACAAAGGACGCTATTTTTTTGCTCGATATATATTGCCCATTTTTTTACCGGTTCATTCAAGCTCAAAAGAACAGCGGGTAGTATTAAACTACCCGCTTCAGACAAGAATAATCATCTTATCACTTAAGCATTTACTAATAATTGTTTGAATTCTTCAGTTAGCAGCGGAACAACTTCGAATAAGTCTCCCACGATGCCGTAATCAGCTACTTTAAAAATATTTGCTTCTGGATCTTTATTGATCGCTACAATGACTTTAGAGTTAGACATCCCTGCTAAATGCTGAATCGCGCCTGAAATACCGCAAGCGATATAAAGGTCAGGTGTAACCACCTTACCTGTTTGACCAATTTGCAATGAGTAATCACAATAATCGGCATCGCAAGCTCCACGGGATGCACCGACAGCTCCGCCTAATACATTGGCTAATTCTTTTAATGGTTCAAAGCCATCTTCGCTTTTCACTCCGCGTCCGCCAGCTACGATTACTTTCGCTTCAGATAAGTCAACGCCTTCAGTTGCTTTGCGAACTACCTCTTTAATCACTTGGCGCAAATCTTTAATTTCGACAGATACCGCGCTCACATCACCTGTTTTAGCTTCATCTTTTTCTAATGGCGCAATATTATTTGGACGGATTGTCGCAAAAATCACGCCATCTGTTACGATTTTCTTTTCAAATGCTTTACCAGAGTATATTGGACGTGTGAAGACAAGGTTACCGCCTTCTTCTTCCAAATCAGTCACATCAGAGATTAAACCGGATTGTAATTTTGCAGCAATTCTCGGTGCAAGGTCTTTCCCTTGTGCGGTATGTCCAAAAATAATTCCTTCTGGACTCTCTTGGTCAACGACCGCTAATAATGCTTGAGAGAAGCCATCAGAAGTATATTGCTTTAATTTTTCATCCTCAACTGTAATGACACGATCTGCACCATATTGAATGAATTCTGCGCCTAAAGCGCTTACAGATTCACCGAATAAAACTCCTACTACTTCACCGCCTTCAGCTGCTTTCTTCGCTGCTGCAACAGCTTCGAAAGATACATTGCGCAATGCTCCTTCACGGACTTCACCTAATACTAAAATTTTTCTAGCCATTATGTTCTACCCCCAGCGTATTTATTCTTAAATCCCTTAGATCAGACTACTTTCGCTTCATTATGAAGAAGGCTAACAAGCTCTTTCACTTGGTCCGCTAATTCGCCATCAAGAACTTTACCTGCTTCTTTTTTAGGTGGCAAGTAAATTTCAATCGTTTTTGTTTTTGCTTCCACATCATCTTCATCGAGGTCAAGATCATCTAATTCTAACTCATCTAAAGGTTTCTTTTTCGCTTTCATAATCCCTGGCAGTGATGGGTAACGAGGCTCATTTAAACCTTGTTGCGCAGTTACAAGAAGCGGTAATGATGTTTCGATGACTTCTGAATCACCTTCTACATCACGAACAACTGTCACATTTGTGCCATCGATATCAAGCTTTGTAATTGTAGTGATATATGGAATGTTTAATAGTTCAGCTACGCGTGGTCCTACTTGACCAGAACCGCCATCAATTGCAACGTTACCGCCGATGATTAAATCCGCATCTTTATCTTTTAAAAATTCAGCTAAGATTTTAGAAGTAGTGAACTGGTCACCCTCTTCTACATCGTCTTCAGTGTTGATTAATACAGCTTTGTCAGCTCCCATTGCAAGTGCAGTACGAAGCTGTTTTTCTGCTTCTTCCGTACCAACGGATACAACTGTTACTTCTCCGTCGTTAGCGTCGCGCACTTGAATCGCTTCTTCAATTGCATATTCATCGTAAGGGTTGATGATGAATTCTGCGCCATCTTCGTTGATTTTCCCGCCAGAAATTGTGATTTTTTCTTCAGTATCAAATGTTCTTTTCATTAATACATAGATGTTCATAATTTCCCCTCCTAAGTATAAAAACATTGGTTCGCTTCAAAAAATTATGAAAATTAACAACAGAATGACAGCGCATACTGAGCGCCTGCTCATTCACTTGCTACATTCAGTTGCTCCCCATAATTAAAAGAAGCAGATTCAAATCGCGCATAAAAATTAGAACAATTTGAATATTATCATAAACTCATTATAATAGATTCCTAGAATAAATGGTAATGAAAACTTTCAACTATGAAAATTTATTTTCCTGAGAAAACTGGATTACGCTTTTCTATAAAAGCAGCAATGCCTTCCTTTGCATCATTAGATACGAAGACCTCGCCGAATAATTCAGCTTCTCTCTTCACACCTTCATGGTATTTATTCGTCTTAGTATAATTTAAAAGCTCAATTGTTGCTTTAATTGAAACAGGGCTTTTCTTAGCAATTTTCTTTGCCATCGTATAGGCTCTCTCCAGTAATTCCTCTTCAGGGTACGCATTGTTAGCCAATCCAAATTGAACAGCTTCCAGCCCTGTAATTGGCTCGCTTGTAAAGAGCATTTCTGCAGCTTTCGCAGTGCCTACATATTTAGGAAGGCGCTGTGTCCCCGCAAATCCAGGGATTAATCCTAACTGCAATTCCGGCAGGCCGAGTTTAGCATTCTCTGTTACTAGCCGAATATGGCAGCTCATTGCTAGTTCCAGACCGCCGCCTAATGCAGCACCATGGATGGCAGCAATAATCGGCTTAGAGAAGGTTTCCATTCTTTCAAAAAGGACTTGTCCGTTTTCAGACAAACTTGTAAATCCGTCTCCCGAATTGATTGCAGTAAACTCTTTAATGTCTGCTCCTGCTGAGAAAAAGCGGCCTTCACCGTGAATGAGTACCACTCTTACATCCTCATTGCCTTCAATCTCATCCAGTACAACAGCCAATTCTTTAATTAGGCCAGATGACAATGCATTGGCCGGCTGGCGACTGATTGTAATTGTTGCAACTTGATCCGCTGTGGACCATTTTAAGTATTCCATTATTCAAACCTCCCTAGAAAAAATAAGCAAAATTGATGCCTTAATGATTCTTACATCCGGTAATCAAAAGCCGATGAACGGCTCCTGCCAAAGCAGGAAGATCATATTTTTGATCATTCATCACCCAAGTTGTCGCCGTTTCATCCATCGTACCAAAAATCATCTGTCTAGCAAGCCTGACATCCAAGTCACTGGAGAACTCTCCAGATTGCTTCCCTTCAATCAGAATCTTATCGACTAATGCTAAATAGCCTTTTAAGATCGTATTGATTTTTTGGCGTAATTCTTTGTTAGATTGTCTTAATTCCAATTGTGTAACAATTGCTAAGTGCTGATCTTCGGATAGGATCTTAAAATGCGTTTCGACCATCATTAATAACTTCTCTGCAGCTTTTTCTTTTCCTGCTATTTTTTCCTCAATCATATCAACAAAATGTCCCATTTTATCTTGAAAGAGGGAGATCAATATGTCTTCTTTATTCTTAAAATATAAATAAATTGTGCCGTCTGCTACACCAGCCTGTTTGGCAATTCTTGATACTTGAGCCTGGTGATAGCCATTTTCAGCGATAACAATAACTGCAGCATCAATGATTTGCCTGTACTTCGGTTTGTTCTTTTTCAATCTTTATTCTCCCCCTATGCGTGCCTCTCTAATAAGAAAAGGCAACGGAATGGAGCAGAATTTTAATTGAATCAAACAGGACATCCATTCCGATTACGATATTAAATAGTTTTCTAAAATGAATGAATAATCATTCATAATTTTATAATATTATTATATTGATATTCTGTCAAGATTTTAAATTCGCTTATTTTTATATTTTCAGTTTATTTATATTATGCTGTTATTTACTCAGGAAGACAAGCTTTATCGTTTAAAAATAAAGAGCCCAACCCCGGCTCAATTATTTAACCGCCTCTTCTGTTTCATCTTCAAATTTTTTCTTATCTTCTTCAATTAATTTTCTTCGTAAAATTTTTCCGATAGCTGTTTTAGGTAATTCTTCACGGAATTCATAAATTCTCGGGACTTTATACGCAGCCAATTGCTTCCTCACAAATTGATTCAGCTCTTCTTCGGTGACGTTTGCACCATCCTTAAGAACAATATATGCTTTCACTGTTTCACCTCGATATGGATGCGGCACACCCGCAGCGACGACTTCCTGAACGGCTTCATGTTCGTACAGTACCTCTTCAATTTCTCGCGGGTAAATATTATAGCCTCCAGCAATAATCATATCCTTCTTGCGGTCAACAACATAAAAATAGCCTCTTTCATCCATATAACCGAGATCGCCAGTTAACAGCCATCCATCTTTTAAAGTTTGCTCCGTTTCATCAGGCCTGTTCCAATAGCCTTTCATTACTTGCGGACCTTTAACACAAATTTCGCCTACTTCTCCTGGAGGAAGAAATTCTCCCGTTTCAGAGGACTTAATTGCTGCATCTGTATCTGGCCAAGGCAGCCCGATGCTACCTTTCACCCGCGGTTCATCCCAAAGGAAGTTTGCATGAGTGACAGGTGAAGTTTCAGTTAATCCATATCCTTCTACCAGCTTACCGCCTGTTATTTTCTCAAAGTTTTGCTGAACCTCAACTGGCAATGCAGAAGACCCGCTTATACAAGAATCTATCGAGGATAAATCATATTCATTAATTTTAGGATGATTTAACAGGCCAATATATATTGTTGGTGCACCAGGGAATAGCGTCGGACGCTGCTTTTGAATCGTTTTTAATGTAGTTTCAGCATCAAATTTAGGCAGTAAAATCATTTTATTTGCTTCCATTACAGTAAGGATAATGACTGTTGTCATGCCATAAACATGGAAAAACGGCAAGATTCCTAATACAACTTCTTCCCCGCGTTTCGTTTTATAAAGCCATGCATTGCACATTGCTGCATTAGAAACGAGATTACGATGCGTTAACATGACACCTTTTGGAAACCCGGTCGTACCGCCTGTATACTGCAACAGAGCCAAGTCTTCATTAAAGTCAAATTCATATTCCTTAATCGGACCTGCTGGCCCCTTCAATATTTCTGTGAATAGATGATTATTTCCTTCATGCTTTACATTTACGGAAATGCCATATTGCTTTTTTTGTATAAAAGGATAGATTAAATTTTTTGGAAATGGCAGAAAATCTTTGATAGCGGTTACAATAACATGTTGCAAATCAGTTTGAGGCATAACTTTACTTACTCTTGGAAATAGAATATCCATCGCTATAATTGCTTTTGCTCCGGAATCTTTCATTTGAAACTCTAATTCTCTTTCCATATAAAGCGGATTTGTTTGAACAACAACTCCACCAGCAAATAAAATTCCGTAGTAGCTAATGACTGACTGAGGTGTGTTCGGCAGCATAATTGCGACGCGATCGCCTTTCTCTATTCCTATTTTTTGCAGATAGGCGGCGACTTTTAAAGCGGATTCATGCAAATACCGATAAGTAAATTCCTTGCCCATGAAATGAATGGCCTTTTTATCAGGAAATTCCTTAGCAGTTTTCACTAAATATTCCTGTACCGTCTGCTCAGGATAATTTAATTCAGAGGGAATTTCCTTTGGATATAACTTAAGCCACGGTTTTTCTTCGGACATATATGACCCTCCTTCGTTTAATTTTTAGAACATTTTAAATAGTTCATACTTAATTATAATATACCGTTGTAAGCATGACAAACGAAATCGTTCAAAAGATGGTCAGCAGATGATTGTCCACTAGGTGTTTAGTCCTTCATGTTATCCCTTTGGCATCGATCTTAAAAAAGCAAAAAGACTGTCTATCAGCCAAAATATATGACTACTTAGACAGTCTTATCAAAAATTTATACAAATAAATAAATCATGCCTCCAAGAACAAATAACCCGCAAAGAACAATTAAAATTTTCGCCAGTCTCTCCATTTTCCAGTCTCTCCCTATGAAATGCTTGCCCCAATGATATAAGAAAGTCCTATAGATAATATCATTGAAATGAGGCCAACTGCTATATTATTATTTTGAATTTCATCATCAACTTTAAATTTAGGCGTCAAAAATTCAAAGATAAAATAAGCGATAATTAGAAGGAAGAATCCGAATAGCCCCCAGCCGACCATGACAAGCAAATGATCATTGTGCATGATGGAATGGCGAAAAACATTGGCAATCCCAAATATTTTCCCTCCTGTTGCCATAGCTACCGCGACATTCCCATTCTTAATTTCTTCCCAGTTATTATACTTAGTGACAAGTTCAAAGATAGCCAAGAAAACAACAATACATAAAATAACTACACTAAAATACGCAGCAGTTAGTACAAATTCATTTTCCCAAAATTGTTCCATATGATTGTCTCCCCATCATTATTTAAACTCGACAACCGTTACGCCAGTGCCGCCTTCTCCAGCTTCACCAAATCTGATTTTCTTAACAGATCTATGGTTCCGTAAATATTCCTGTACCCCCTGCCTAAGCGCACCCGTTCCTTTCCCATGTATTATTGAAACACGGGGATAGGCAGCAAGCAAGGCATCATCAATATATTTCTCTACGCGCATGAGGGCATTTTCATACCTTTCGCCGCGGAGGTCAAGCTCTAGGCTTACATGGAAATCCTTCCCTTTGACTGTAGCCATTGGTTTCGTTTCCACTGGTTTAGGCGTTTTAATAAACTCTAAATCCTTTTCTTCCACTTTCATTTTCAATATGCCAATTTGAACATGCCATTCTTTGTCGGCAACCTTCTCTATTAACTGTCCTTTTTGACCAAAGCTTAAGACCTTTACTTCATCTCCAGGGTGGAAGGCATGCTTGTGATTTGTTTTTGGTTTGTTTTTATGCTGCTTACCTGCTTCAGGAATAGCGGCTGATAATCTTTTTTTCGCTTCAATTAATTCATGCTCCTTCACCTCGGCATGCTTTTCTATTCGCATTTGCCTTAGATCACGAATAATCTCTTCCGCTTCATCTTGGGCTTTCCCAATAATATTAGCAGCTTCTGCCGCTGCCTTATCACGCAGCTTATCCTTCTCTTCGTAAAATTCTACCATTTGCTTTTGTAGATCGCTATGAAGTTTCTCTGCATTCTTCAGTAAATCTCTTGCTTTATCTCTTTCTCTTTCTGCCTGTTTCTTACTGTCTTCTAATGAGGCAATCATGTTTTCAACTTTATTATTATCTGCGCTAATATATGTTCTTGCAGTATCGATAACTTTCTCGTTTAGACCTAATCGTTTAGATATTTCAAAGGCATTACTTCTCCCTGGAACGCCAATCAAAAGCTTATACGTCGGACTTAAAGTCTCCACATTAAATTCAACGCTGGCATTCACGACTCCTTCTCTATTGTACCCGTACGCTTTTAGTTCTGGGTAATGAGTAGTAGCGATTACTCTAGCGCCTCTCTTATAAACTTCGTCAAGTATGGAGATGGCTAAAGCCGCCCCCTCTTGAGGATCTGTTCCAGCGCCTAGCTCATCGAAAAGGACAAGGCTATTAAAGTCCACTTTATTTAAAATATCAACTATATTGACCATATGTGACGAAAAAGTACTCAAGCTTTGTTCAATCGATTGCTCATCGCCAATATCCGCATATACAGCATCAAATACCGCTATTTCTGATCCATCTAAAGTAGGAATTTGCAATCCGGCCTGTGCCATTAATGTGCATAACCCGACTGTTTTTAATGTGACTGTTTTCCCGCCCGTATTTGGTCCAGTTATAACTATTGTAGAGTAATCCTGTCCTAATGAAATATCATTAGCCACCACTTCATCGGCTGCAATCAGAGGATGGCGCGCTTTAAATAAAGCTAATCTGCCTTCATTATTAATGTTTGGCTTGCTTCCCTTTATACTTTTGCTATAACGCGCCTTTGCAAACATGAAGTCTATTTCTGTCAGCACAGAAACTATCGTTTGCAGCTCTTCCTTATTCTCTCCTGTTTGCAAAGAGAGATCGATAAGGATTTTTTCTATTTCCTGCTGCTCTTTAACTCTTAAACTTTGCAGCTCATTATTCAATTGCACAATAGACTGCGGTTCAATAAATAATGTCTGGCCGGATGAGCTTTGGTCGTGGATAATCCCGCCGTAATGGCTTCTATATTCCTGTTTTACAGGCAGGACAAAGCGATCATTCCGAATCGTAATAATTGCATCGGAAAGCATCTTTTGTGCATTGGATGAGCGGATCATGCTCTCCAGTCTTTCTCTGATTCGGCCTTCTCTTGTACGAAGCTGCGTTCTTAGTGACCTTAACGCTTCACTAGCACTATCCAACACTTCACCATTCTCATCTATTGCATTCCGTATCGACGTTTCTAAGTCTGCTAACACGATAATTTTATCGGTGTAGCTTAATAATATCGGCAATTCATTTTCTTCTTCAATATAGTCTTCAATAAAGCGCTTTATTTGTCTGCTTGCATGGATTGTGCTTGCAACCTGTGTTAGCTCATGAGGACTTAGCATTCCGCCGATGACCGCACGCTTAACATGAGGGACAATATCAAAAATGCCCCCAAGCGGTACATTTCCCTTTATTCTAAGCACCTGCACCGCTTCATCTGTTTCCTCCTGTGTACGAACGACTTCAGAGAAATCAACGGAAGGATAAAGATTTTCCGCTTTCTTTTTCCCAAGCATGGATGAGACATATGTAAGCAGCTGTTCCTTCACTTTATTAAATTCTAAAACTTTTAATATTCTTTCTTGCACGAGGATTCCCCCTATGACTTACCCTACTTTTTCATCTGGCGTTTATGTAAAAAGTTAAGAAAGTCTTCTGTATTCATTGCATTGAGAACCGAGGCTTTTAAAATCCAGGCTTTTTTTGCAGCGGAAACCCCAATTCCCATATGATTCAATGTGTCGATTTTATGTGCATCAGTATTAATAACAATTTTGACACCAGCTTCCTGTGCCATTTTAAGTGGCTCAGTTGCCAAATCTAATCTATTTGGATTCGCATTTAATTCCAATGCTGTATTTGTTTCTTTTGCCAATTTAATTAACATTTCCATATCGACGCTATAGCCGTCTCTTCTTCCAATCAATCTTCCTGTCGGATGAGCAATGATATCTACATGAGCATTTTTTAATGCCGTCCGCAGCCGTTCCATTATATTCTCCTTTGATTGAGAAAAAGCAGAATGGATGGAAGCTATGACAAGGTCCATTTCCGCCAACACTTCATCATCATAATCGAGTGTTCCATCAGGAAGTATATCCATTTCTATTCCGGAAAGAATCGTAATGTCGTCATATTGTTCATTTAAAGCATGAATGATTTCCTTCTGTTTTAATAACCTTTCCGTTGTTAGCCCATTCGCAACTTTTAAATATTGTGAGTGGTCTGTGATCGCCATATATTTATAGCCTTTCGCCCGGCAAGCTTCAATCATCTCCTCGATTGAATTCGCGCCATCGCTCCATGTCGTATGCATGTGAAGATCGCCTTTAATATCTTCTAAGGTGATCAGCTCCGTATCATGTGAAAATTCGTCCACTTCTTTCCCATTCTCGCGAATTTCTGGCGGAAATGCCGGCAAGCCAAAATGAGAATAAAACGCCTCTTCATTTGTAAAAGTTGTTATTTCACCCGTCTCGTTATTTTCTACACCATATTCACTGATTTTTTCTCCACGTTCCTTTGCCAGCTGTCTCATTCTTACATTATGGTCTTTTGAACCTGTAAAATGATGAAGCGTTGATGCAAATTCAGCCGGTGTCACTAACCGAAAATCAACAGAAACGTCATAATTATATTCAAGCACAATCGATACCTTTGTATCGCCTGCTGCAATCACTTCTTTTATATCTGGCAGCGTTAATAGCTGATCTTTCACTGATTGCGGATCATCTGTAGAAATGATGAAATCAAGATCTTTAATCGTCTCTCTCATTCTTCTCAGACTGCCCGCACGTGAATACTTTTCAATATCATTAAAATGCGCTAATTTTTCTTCAATTGCATCAGCAATTGGCAGCATAAAAGCGATAGGCAACCGTTCTGGTCTAGCTCCGACATTTTCAAGAGCGGCAACGATTTTTTCCTCAGTTTTTTTCCCGAAGCCTGCCAACGCTTGCACTTTATGATCCCGGCATGCCTCTGCCAGATCAGCTGCATTCTCAACCCCGAGCTCCTTATAAAGTTTGGCGATTTTTTTCCCTCCTAAACCAGGCAGTTGAAGGAGCGGGATCAAGCCTGCAGGAACCTCATTCTTTAACTCTTGAAGTACTGTGGATTTTTCATCACGTATGAATTCCTCTATTACTGCAGCCGTTCCTTTACCAATTCCCGACAGCTTAGTAAAGTCATCAATTTCAGCCAATGTTTGATCATTCGCTTCAAGCGCACCAGCTGCCTTGCGGAATGCCGCAGTCTTAAATGGGTTTTCCCCCTTTAGTTCCATGTATATCGCTATAGTCTCAAGTAAATGGATCACATCTTTTTTATTCACACTCATTTAACATCTGCTCCATTATTTTAGTATCGTTTTAGTCTTTCCAACTTCCCCAATCCAATAACCCTAACAATAAGATTATACACGCTATGAAATGCAGAGGCGACTGTTTAGGGGCGC
>NZ_PISD01000100.1 GCF_002835735.1 Cytobacillus horneckiae
GCTTTCTTATCAACTTGGCTCAGACGGCGGGTTTCTTGAGGCGAATCCGGTGCTTTCTTATCAACTTGGCTCAAGTGGCGGGTTTCTTGAGGCGAATCCGGCGCTTTCTTATCAATTTGACTCAAGTGGCGGGTTTCTTGAGGCGAATCCGGCGCTTTCTTATAGACTGGATTCAGATACAATTTAGCTTAGGAAAAACAGTTATGATAAGAAATTGTCTATCATTGAGAATGAAAAATTCATTATTTTTTACTTTTAAAAATTATATCGGTCTACATCTAATTCTAAACCAATGAAATCGTTAAACTGTTCATCTGCAAATAAAAATTTAACTTCATTCATCTCCTTAAATGATATCGCTTTTACTACCTTTTTTTCTTGAAGCATGAAACGATAAACTTCCCGTCCATCCTGACTCCTTTTTCTTGAAAATATCCGATCCTTGTCAGCAATATACTTCAGCTTCTCAGCCGCCACACCTGCCAATTCGATTCCTATAATTGGAACATGCTTGCCGACATCCAATATGATGTCAGGATTTCCCACAAGCTCATCCGTGCAGTCAATTTCATGCTCTCCGGGCTCAGTTAAATAAATATAACCCATTGCAGCATCCGAATCATAAGTCATATAGTTGTTTCTCATATTATCTCCCTCACATTGAATCACAATGATGATATTTTACTATTTTTCCTTTTTAATAAAAAGCGTTAATCATTGAATATTTTATGAGACGGGATCTCATTTTATTAAGTTAACGATGATTGTGGAGAGCTGTTTGACTTGTAACAGGAGTAATTTGCTTTAGTAACAGGATTTCCATTTCGCAGTCTTCTTGCCGCTATAAAACTCTTTTTATGTGATAGTTCTCTCTCTTCTCGGGCTTTTCGTCACTTTAATACATACATCAGCTCAATATTGGCGATTCTTATAAAAGAACTATGGAATCATACGTAATTAGAAAGGAAACTGCCTTGTTCTAAATTCAATCCTCCCCATACAAAGAGAGCCATACATGCCTATCGCCAAAATATTTGAACTTTCCACTGCTAAAAGTCGCTCTTTGATTATATGAATCATTTCCCATTTTTCTCCCCTTGTTATTGATGCTAATTCTCATATTTCATACAAATAAGCGCTTATGTTAATCGACATAAGCGCTTGTATGTGGAAAATACAAATGTTTAAATGCCCATTTGATTTGCGGTTCTGTCACTCTGCTCATTGATAATGGAGGCAGCTCATCTTCTCCGAAAAAACCTACGTCACTTGTTTCAATGCTAGTCTTCATATCTCCCCCAATTAGCTCACACTGAATAAAGATTTTATATAGATGGTAGTAAGCTGGAAGATGAGGATAAAATTTCTTATCGAGTACGCCCAGCAGTTTGATAGCTTTGACGTCTAGCCCTGTTTCTTCTTTCACTTCCTTAACAGCCACTTCGCTTGGTGAAAGACCAATATCGGCCCAGCCGCCGGGCAATGACCAGTACCCATCCGAATTTTCCTTAACCATTAATATTTTATTTTCCTTAAAGACAGCCGCCCTTATATCGACTTTGGGTGTTGCATAGCCTATTTCACTGGCAAATAATTCTTTGATTTTCTCATTATCCACAGTTGTATACTCTGCCATAATTTCCACACTGAGTTGGCGTATCATTTCAAAACGTTCAATATCATAAATATCTTTCGAATAAGCTAGTCCCGTTTGCGCAATCGCCTGCAGCTGTTTTGCCCATTCCAGCCATTTTGGTTCCACTTCATGCCCACCTCTCATTTGTTGTTAATGGCCTAATCACGGCCGCTTCTCTACAGGTTCAAGAACCCCCACTATTAAAGTATTCTCCTTCTTCTTTATTGCATCAATGACACCTGCTGATATTTCTTGATGTGTCAGCCATCTTGAATGATTCGCTTCAATGATGAACCCTAACTGGATCTGAAAATACATACAATTAGGAGATAACTGCACTATATTTTTTATGTATGGTAAATTAGCCCGGCTGCCCAATACATGAAAAAGCTGCCAGTTATTTGATATTTCGCTGCTTAATATCCGCAGTACATCATCTCCAATGCTATGTATCCAAGCAACAACTAAATCAATTGGGCCATTTTGTGCAATAGTTTGCCGAATACAATTGCGAAATTGATTAGTATCGTGATAATCAACTAACAGCGGAACAATATTTAATTCATCTTTTTTCATCAGAGCTTTCATCTTTTCTTCATTACGTCCTACGACGGTTACAATATAGCCTTGATTAACTAGCCATAGCGATACTTCAGCTAGCATGCCAGTTCCGCCAATTACAAACGCGTGCTTCAATTTACTCACTTCCTTTACGTTAAATTCCACATTTACTGCTTTTCCCCTTTAATAATATGGAAACTTTCTTGTTCATTAAACGTATAAAAGGTAAACCACAAAATAAAGAGGAATGAATGATGACAACCTACACTTTTAAGGAATCATTATTAAAAAGTAAAAAAATCATTGTTGTGAATGAGCAGAAGGAAGAATGCGGGGAAATTAGAGGGACGAACCTAAAAGGCTTTGAAAAAGGAAATGGATTTATCTATCACCCATTTACCGGAACTCCCACTTTTCTTGGAATTAAAAAAAATGGGATTAAAAGATTGGTACAGACGAATTATGAAGCTAAACATGATGAAGAGCATTACCATTTTAGCGATAAACTTGGCGCTAACTTCCTCTATTTTTGTGTCCTTGGTGAAATTCAACAGCAATCTGTTTGTTTTGAAGAAAATTGGGATAGACATATTGAATGTAAAATCGGCGGCAAGCTTTTTGCAAAAATAAAGCCAAACGAATGGACATTACAAACAACCATTGAATTTCTAGAGCCAGTCGATCACAGTACTCCACTATTTTCGATCACAATACTGATGTCATTTATGTATAAAATCTATAATAAAGAAGCGGCCTTTTTAGAAGATCTTTTGTTTGAATAGTACAGCGTATCTATGACCCTATGAAATAAAACGAATCATTGCAACCTCATCACAGCAATCAAGTTTAGGACAGCTCACACAATCAATCCAAATTTTTTCCGGCAATGTCTCTTTAGAAACGGCAGTAAAATCACATTTCATAAAAAACTCTGTTTCGTATGTTAAAGATATTAAACGACGAATACCAAGTTTTATTGCTTCATCAGCAATATGATGGACTAATTTTCTGCCGATTCCCTGACCAGCGTAATTTTCTGCAACAACAAGTGAACGTATTTCTGCCAAATCCTCACCGAGAACGTGGAGACCTGCAACACCTATGATTTTATTATTCTCTTTCATTACATATAAACATTGCAAATGCTGGTAAAGCGATAAATGAGTTCTAGGCAGAACGACTCCTTTATGAGCATAAATTTGGATTAATTGATGCATTTCTTTTACATCAGTTGAAACTGCATGATAAATATTCATCATCTGAGCCCCTTTTGAAAAATAATATATAATAAAAATACAATAATTTGAATTTTTATACAAGATTATTTCCGAAGGTTTTTTTATCATTTGATTCTTTTCTTTTTAAGGTTAATATATCTTCATAGTTAGATTGCAATGAATGCTTGTAGCTGTCTCTTCCCGTTATGTCTACAGAGTTGTCTGCAGACATAATCGAAAGAGTGATTTTTTAAAGCTACTTAAGGAAAAAGTTGAAGCCACACAGAATAGTTCAGGGCCCAAGCCTCATCTGGTAAAAGGACGCTGTCGGAATACCTCTTACTCGTTCGAACTTTAATTCAATCCAGTATTATTATTTTTTTGAATCATTACTTTCCATAATTAACTCTATTACCTCGTTATCAATTCCCCTATAAAATACTGCAACCCAACCATTTTCCAGCTTGTAAGGCCCTTCTGTCGGATCATGCCCATTGTCTCTCAACTTATTATTCCACTCCTCTATATCATCCACTTTCCACGATAGATGAATAGAACTAAAAGGTGCCGGAAAGCCCTCTAATTCAATTAATTCGATTCTAACATCTTCTTTTTTTAGAAAGGCTATTTTTTCACCAGGTAACGTAAGATATTGCTCGATTTTAAAATCAAAAACACTTACATAAAACTGAATCGAGTCCTCTAAATTTCGTACTTGTATTCCTGCATGATGCCACTTCATAACTTCTCTTCCATAGGCAAAATTAAATTCATATCGCCAAACTCATGCCAAAGATATCCGGTAGTTAATGCCTCGTTGTATGCTTTCATAAGATAATCTTCTTCTATAAATGCAGTAAGCAGATCAAGATGACTTGCTTCCGGTTCATGAAAACCTGTTAAGAGTCCATCGACTGCTTTCAGAGGGTACCCTTTTTGAATATATAGACGTGTTATCCCTTCCTGTGCTTCAACATTTCCCGCATTATTGACAGCTGTTTCAAGTGCCCGAACGACTGTTGTGCCAACTGCAATGACACGCCCATTATTTTTTTTCGTTTTGTTTACCAATTCTGCTGTCTCTTTTGGAACGCAAAATACTTCAAGATGCTTACTTGGATTGGGCCAACGATCGTTTCCGTAATAACTTAACCCCGCATGAAGCTGTACGAAAGCAATTTTCACTCCTTTTTGCTTCAATTTATTAAGTAGCTTCCAGGAGAAAGCTCTTCCGGCAGAAGGCATTTCCACTGAGCCTGGAACAGAAGCATAGACTGTTTGATACATCTCTAGTGGCCAAGGTGTTTCAATGTATTCATAGTGCAGCGGCTCACCGTATCGATAAATAGCATCATATAAATCTAATCCACCTTTTGAAAAGGAGAGAATAATCAAAGGTGCTTCATTTCCTAATCCAGTAATCGTTGCAGTTAAATCACCGGGAAAGTCTATCTTTTCTCCAATTGTGAATACTCCACCTACAATAAGTCCTTCCCATTCATGATTAGATAATTTCCGGGATAAATGAAGTTCAATCGCTTGCTTCTGCTTTTTTCCTTTTAACACAGCCGGAATGGTTCGACTATTATTGAGCACAAGTAAATCTCCTTCACGCAAGCAGGCATTTAGTTGATAAAAAAAATTATGGAAGGTTTCTCCTGTTACTGGATCGAGCGTCATTAATCGGACATGATCCCTTTGTATTCCTCTATATTCAGCTGGAGTATTCGCATTTAAATAGTTAGGTATAAGGAAGGAACGAGCAGCTGCCTTCATAGAATGTCCCTCTTTTCTTCTAACATAGATTGTGCCTCAAATCTCTTTCCGTTTAATTCAATTGATTGGTTTAATGCAAGGTATACAAAGGCTTTTGCAACATCATTAGGAACACCAAGCTCATAATGACAATCCGGAACGGCAATCGCATGCATCGCAGTATCCATTTCACCAGGGTCGACCATACTCACACTAACCCCGGTATGTTGCAGCTCATCAGCCCATGTTTGTGTTAAGCCCTCAACTGCGAATTTGGAGATGCCGTAAGCACCCCATTCCGAAAATCCCGTTTTTCCAGCCTCCGATGTTACATTAAGGATTCTCCCATTATTTCGAGTCAACATGCCCGGCAATACACGCTTCGTGACAAGGAATGGATTCATCACATTCATCCGAAGCACTTCAGCAAAGTCATGATGCGGGTAATCAGCCAAGAGCATAGGTCCCGGTCCAAATACTGATGCATTATTAATTAATACATCCACTCTTCCAAATGCTTCTTCTACAATCGATACAAAGCGATCAACTTCCTTTACTTTAGAAATATCAGCATTTACTGCAATGACCTCTCCTCCAAGTTCCTGTGCTTCCTGTTCTACCTTGTGCAGCAGTTCTTTTCCTCTTGCACATATTGCAAGCCTGACTCCTTTTTTTGCGAATGCCAATGTCAATGCTCTTCCAAGACCCTTAGATGCTCCAGTAATCATAACAACCATTTTTTTGTTCATAAAAATCTCTCGCTTTCTTTATTATTCTTACTTTTATTTTAGTAAGAGATTGTATCTGTCACATCGGTAGGTAGCCGGAAAGCTGTTACTAAAATAGGATGATAAGGATCTACTACTTTTGAGCGAGAAATAATTGTCTATCTACATAGCTAATTAGCTCCATAGTCATTCAAAAAGTACTTGATTACTTTAACTTTATATTGTCAGAGGCCGATTGCTTTTGAAGGATGGTGCGAGTAGGAGAACGATAGGCTAGATGTGGACGGTTTAGGAATTGCAATGGAAAATGGCCTGCAATACTTAAAGCAAATTGCAGATTTTGTGACTACGATAATGGAATAGGCATTAAAACAGGATGGAATGATTTGAACCAATAAAAAAGAGGCTGGGACAGAAGTATTTCAGCCGAAGAAAAAACCGAACTATCATGCGAAATTCTGTTTTGAAGTGACCCCTAAAAGTTA
>NZ_PISD01000101.1 GCF_002835735.1 Cytobacillus horneckiae
CCGTTAAAGCCTGTTGAGCAGCAAAAGCCATTGCAGCCTATTCAACAACAAAAACCGTTAAAGCCTGTTGAGCAGCAAAAACCATTGCAGCCTATTCAACAGCAAAAACCGTTAAAGCCTGTTGAGCAGCAAAAACCATTGCAGCCGATACAAGAGCAAAAACCGTTAAAGCCTACTGAACAGCAAAAGCCGTTGCAGCCTATTCAACAGCAAAAACCAATTAAGCCTTTGCCGCAGCTCCCGCCTAAACCGACAAATATCTTGCCGAAGGTGAAGCAGCCGAAAAAGCTTGATCACTTGAATCAGACGGAGAATGTCTCTGAACAAAACCAAGGAGGTTATGAACAGCTTATGTATCCTTATAATCCAAATATGTTCCAGCCTGGTATGAACCAGCCTTATTATCCGCAAGGTCAAGAGGGACAACAACCTAATCCGCAATTTCCACATCATGGTATGGTAGCAGGTGTTGAGAGTCCACACTTTGACTATGAAGAAAGCTCAGCATATGTCTCACAATATCAGCTTGCGCCACAAGCTCAAATGCCAATGCAAGCTCAAATGCCAATGCAAGCTCAAATGCCAATGCAAGCTCAAATGCCAATGCAAGCTCAAATGCCGATGCAAGCTCAAATGCCGATGCAAGCCCAAATGCCAATGCAGGCACAGTTACCTCTGGAAGCCCAGTTACCGCCAGAAGTAGCAGGAGTCCAAGAACAACAAATGCCGCTTCAGCCTAGTTTTACTGCTCCTGCTATGCATGGACCGTGCTACCCATGTCCGCCATGTCCGCCATGTCATCCGGGACCATTATTTCCTGTTTCACCGATAATGCCTGGGTCTGGATTTCCACCTGGAGGTTTCCACCATCCAATGGGCGGATATCCTCAAGTGCAAGGGGTAAGTGATGATAGTCAAGCGCAATTGCCGTTAATGCCGAGCCAGAGTCAGCAGCCACTTTCTCCAACTGAAAGTCAAATGCCATTGCAGCCATCATATGTGCAAGGGGTAGAGGACTGTGGATGCGGAGGACCGCAATTTGCTCCAGGTCAGTATAATCAGAACTTTATGCCACAGGCACCAGGTTATGGAATGCCTTATCGTGGACCACAACCAGAATTTTTCCAGCCTCAAGCTTCCCCATATGGCTATGGTCCAATGGGAGGCCAGCCATTTGGAATGCCAAGAGGATATGAAGAGAGCAGTGACTTCGAAGGTTGATCATGTGGGAGACGGTTTATATAAAAATCGTCTCCTCTCTTATTTAAAAAAACAACTCCCATTTATGATAAAAAAATTAACACCAGTAAGAAAAAATGTATTTATTGTAGATAGTGTTAAAGGTGTATTTATTTTAAAGGGATTTTCCTCTTATCATCGTTTAAAACTCCAAGAAGCCTTTACCTCTTCGTTGATTAAGGAAGGGTTTACAAAGACGTATTCATTTATAAACTATGCTATAGAACCCCCATTAATTTTTGAAAATATATACTTTGGTTGTATTGAATATATTGAGCATGCTGAAGAGAATTTTACTTATACTGAACATATCGATCGAATAGATGGCCTTGCATTATTGAGTGAATATCATCTTGTTTCTGAGAAGCTTGTCCAAAGATACATGACGCTCATTCCTCAATTTAAACAGCTGGAAAAATGGCAGGAAAGAACAGACCAATTTATCAGCCACCTTTCTCTCATTAAATATTTTATCGAAAAAGAAGTTCTTCATGAATTTTTACAATGGGCTGATTGGGCTTTAAAAGGGATGAAAAATGAAAAGCTGTTTCTTCAACAAGGGAAAAGAGTGATTCTTCATGGGGATGTAGCACACCATAACTTCTTGCGCGGGAAAAATGATGTTTTATATTTGCTTGATTTTGACTTAATCAGTATAGGGAATCAGCAAGCGGATTACTTACAATATGCAAACCGTATCCTGCCAGCGATAAATTGGTCATTTGCAGAGCTTGAGAAGATGCCAAATATAAAACCTTTACTGAGTGAAAAAGGCTTTTTATATGCTTTGGCCTATCCGACAGACATTTTCCGAGAGTGGAATCGCGCGGTCCGTCAAAAAATGTATGTCAACCCGATGCTGATGAGAAAACTTTTGAATATGACTATCGATCAGTATCAGAGTAGGAAGAGATTCATCGAAAAAATAAAAAAGGAAATAGAGGAATAACTTATTTTATCGTGAATCCTCACCTAAAAGAATGAATTCCCCATGGTGGAGGCAAATTAATAAATGAGATAAACATCTCATTTTAATGCCAGGGGGTTGTGAATTTGAACAGGAAATTTATCGCCTTACCTTTTGCAGTAATAGCTTCCATAAGTTTAACAGCATGTGGCAGCAACGATAATTCTCTTGATCACAATCGTAATAGTAACAATTTATCACCGGTTGGCTATTATTCAAATGAAAATCATGATCCGCATAATACAAATATAAGAATAATGAATGATGACGATGGCCCTGTCACAGAGCTAATGGATCATTCACTTGGAGAAGAACAAAGCTATCGTGATGGACGTTTTAGTCGCACCGATGAAAATTACCATGGACATATATCTGATGTGAACCCTACTAGGTCCTCCTATTATGAAGCATATGACGGCAATCAAATGGAGCAGATTATCAATGCTGCTGAACAAGTTGAGAGTGTAGATCAAGCCACAGCTGCCACATACGATCATAAAATTATTATTGGTGTATTGCCAGCAAAGGATAGTGATAAGGAAGCTGTAAAGCAAAATGTTTATAAAGCAGTAAAACCTTATACAGAGAATAAACAAGTAAAAATTATAACAAATCAAAGCGAATTTTATCGCATATCCGTTATTGATAATAACTTGCGTGCAGGCTTGCCTAGAGAAGAAATCAACGAAAATATAGAAGAGATATTTAATACAATTGAATGATGAACACATTGAGTAAAGCATTTGCTTTGCTCTTTTTTTGACGTATATCACAGAGGCTGACGCAAAAAATCAGCGAAGCGCAAAAAGAGTGCGGGCTGACGCAAAAAATCAGCGA
>NZ_PISD01000102.1 GCF_002835735.1 Cytobacillus horneckiae
TGTTTTTCTTTTTTTTATTTTTTTATTGAATTTGCAATTTTGATAAAGTCTTCTTCTTTAATGTTCTTTGTATTTGAAGACATAATATAAGAGAATTCTTTTGATTGGAATTGAAAGGTTAAGAAATCTTTTTCTTTTACTATTTTATATTGTTTATTATCTTTAAATTTTACTATTTTATCTGGTTTAGTAATAGGTATATGATTTTTTGAAGGGTACACTAAAATAAAGAAAAGCTCACCAGAGTCTTTATTAACATTTAGATTTTGTTTTATCAAATTGACCAAAAGTATGTGTTACTTTGAAAGGTATATCAGTTTGTTTAGGTATATTATTTATAGTACTTTTATTGTTTTTTTCAAAAGAATTTATAGCTTCTTCAATAGATGTATATCCAGCATCTTTGTATATTTTCTCAAAATTATCATTATTTCCTTTTCCATAAGTAGAGGTTACTACAAAAATTAAACAAAAAAATATTAAAACAAATATTTTTTTTCCCATATTTTCATCCCTTTTATTTTTATCTTATCTCTCATCTAATAAAAATATTCCAAAAAAATACAAAACAAAAAGGAATTTTAAGGAATTATATAGAAAATATTTCATTGAGTATAAGTTTATTCAAATAAAGGGAGTGTATGTAATAAAAAAAAGGTTGTTGAAGATTGCTAGTAGTATTCTGATTTTAATTTCTTTTATTTTTACTATCCAATTAGAATCAGCATCAGCATATTTTACATGCAGTGGAAGTCAATGTGCTAGTGTAAGAATGTATTATGGGCAGCAAGTGTTTGCTTCTACAGTTCCTGTAACTTTTAGAGCTGGGTAAACTATTAGGTATGATTGGGACAATGACGAACCAGGTATAATGCAAGTTGATTTTGGAGTGTATAAGAGTGGCAAATTAGTTTCAAAAAGATTAGTTGCACCAGGTCGAGTTGGTAGTAACTGGGGATATTATACTGTTCCTACAACTGGTGACTATTATTTAGTTGCAAGGTGTGAGGGTGGTAATGATAATAGATGTGCAGGTGGAGGCAGTATATCTAAAAATTAGTTAGTCTGAAATGGCTTTCTCTCCTTTTTTTTAGAAATCGCCCTTTATTTTTTACCTAAAATCTTAAAAAACGCCATATAATATGGATGTTTAAATGCTATATTAATAACCGACCTCGTAAAGGTTGGCTTAAAAGCAAAGGGGCTATTTTTTTTGGTTTTTTTCCCTTGTTTTAGGGTGGCTGGTGCAGGCTGGGGGTTTGGGGGAAACCCCCACATTGCGTAGATTCATAAGGCAAAAGAGCAAAAATTACGAACGGAAGCACTGGCGGTTTTGGCGGTACAATGGCTCGAGCAAGCCGATTATCTGAGTTCCTCGTTTTAGGTACGTCGGCTTGGC
>NZ_PISD01000012.1 GCF_002835735.1 Cytobacillus horneckiae
AAACTATTAGCTGGTTTAGCAATATAACAAAAAGACTTCCCATTAGTTAAGGAAAGCCCCCTATCGTTTAGTACATCTTGTTCACAAAATTTGATTATACTGCTCGATATTTTTGAACCTTGGTACTAATTGTTGCCAAAATCAGGTAGTGTAAGATCTTAATGAATTTTTTTCTTAATTATTGTTTGTTAATATTTCATAATGGTTGTTGACAACAAATTTTATTGGGTGCGATGTTATCCTCAAATACATGGCAAGTTTGCGCGTCTTCTTTAATCTTGATCATCCTCAATCAAGAACGCTGTTACTATTTTTAGACTTGGTGTTATATAACGTTTCCTTATGGTAATTTTTGTCATAGCTAAGCCTTGTAAGGAAGCAAAATAATAGAATGCCATTTCCGAAGCATTTTCCTGTTTAAATTGACCAAGGTTCTGACCCTTTTCGATTAATCGGGCAGTTTGGTTAAACATTACTTCACTTTGTTCGTTAAGATATTGAATTTGAGGAGAGGGGTCTTCCAGCGTTGATGATTGGTTCATAAGCATGAGTAGTTCTGCAAATGCATCATCTTTTTCAAAATCATTCAATATTTCCAGCGTAAACTGCCGAATTAATTCAATGGGAGACTCATCGCTTTGAAACCTTTCGATGACTTTTTCTAATCCTGTTGCAGCATAAGAAACTAGCTCATTAAATAAATCTTCTTTGGTTTTATAGTGTCGGTACATTAACCCGATGCTGATACCTGCCCCCTCTGCAATATCATGAACACTGGTAGCTGCAAACCCTTTTTTTGCGAAAAGTTTTATGGCAGCCGAATGTATTCTATTTCTCGTTGCAATTCTCATTGCCTCATATTGTTCTTTTGTTCTAGGCAAGAACTATACCTCCATTTCGCTCTACCCATCTACTAGAAGAGGTGCTCCTTACTTTTCCATATACCTCAACGACAAAAGGTTATTTATTCCATTTTTCTTAGCCAGCTTTTCTGGAAGAGGCTTTCTTTTGTATTCTTTAAAGCCCAGCTTTTTATATAAGTTCATAGCCGGAATATTCGTATCGGCAACCTCTTCAATAACGTAATTCTTATAAGGCGTATTTTCAAAAATATACTGGATGATTTGAGACGCTACACCCTGTCCTTTAAATTCATGAGCTGTTCCGACAAATTCAATCGAGCCTGTATTAGGAGGGAATTTTTCATAGGGGGCTTCAAATTCCTTCTTTAAAAAGATCCCTGCTATGCTTCCTTTGAAGAAGCCTAAGTGCTTTCTCAGCTCTTTTTTATTTAATTTTATCGAGAAAGTTTTCCCGTCTGTACATGCCGTCATTCCAGCTACTTTATCATTTGCTATGGCTACATAAAATTGATTTAAAACAAACATATGAGCAAAAGCCTTTGCAATAGTGCTTTTATCTTTGGAAAAATAGCCAAGCCATTGTGTAAAGCCTTCTGCAAAAATTTCAGAAATTTGTAGCCTTACATCTAAATCAATTTTATCCGCCTTTACAATTATAAATTTATTATCTCCAGATTGCATTAGCATTCCCCTTTCAATTTATAATGAATGAATATATTTTCATTATAAAACCTATGACCATACATTGTCAAAACCACATCTGGTTGGGATTATTGCCCTAGCCCATAATTTTAAGAAACGAGTGGCGGTTGACTGCCATTCGAAAGAGATATATTCGTCTAAAATACGTAAAAACCACGAGATGCTTCATCACGCATCTGGTGGTTTTTCTTTTAAGAAGGTGTTTTTGAGACAGCCCCTACTTCAAAATTCATTTTATAGAATCGTAATTGATCAAGCCTTTTTAAAACGGCTGTTTCATTAACAAAGTTTGATTCTAACATGCGTTTCATTAGTGCCTCTAATTTATCATTTTGTCATTGTGGAGGATCAACATCCTGAAAAATTGATTCAAAGCTTCTTTCTTTTCGTCGACCAATGATCATAAATAAATCACAATTATGCTTTCATTAGAATATCTCTGCTTCTGCATCATACGTCTAGTAGAGGTTGATTTTGAATTTTTCAGCTAGTAAAAAGAACCTATTAGAACGCTTTTCGCTGGTAAATAGCAGTGGTAATCCCCCAAGAAATAACATAGACGATTATGATTGCAATTGTCGCTCCTGTATATAAAGTCGGGACGGATAAATTAACGATAAAATCAGTTATTGCTGTTAAACGATCAGCTAAAAACAACACAATAGCCGGCCCTACACTTGCTAAAACGAGAAAGCTAATGATTACAACCATCGTAATATAACCTGGTTTAAGAATATAAAATAACGGAAAGGTAATCGAAGCAAATAATAAGAATAAACTACTGCCAATCGCAATATCATTCATCGTAAACGTTTTATTGAAAGCAAATAAGGCCAGACTTGTCACTCCAATTGCTAAAACCATATAAACAATAGCACCAAGATAGCGAGATGCGATAATTTCCGTACGTGTATATGGTAAAGAATTTAATAGTATATTTGTCTCTGTTTTTTCATCATAGGCATAGGTGTTAAAAGGAATAAAAATACTGGCAATGAGAAAAGTCAAAGCTGGATGTGCGTCCATAAAGATAAAGAATAAGATAAAAGGAATAAAGATGAATAGCTGCCTTTTCTGAAGTATGATATCACGTCTGATTAAATTAAACATGGTGCATGCCGCCTTTCAAGTAATACATGATATCTTCCAGAGAGGCGCGTTCAATGACAACTTTGTCTCCGAAAGTGTTTTTCACAGCGTTAATATTGTCCGTTAATGCTTCAAATCCTGTAGATGCACGATGAATATGAACAAAGTCCTTTTCCGTGTCTCTATCCAGCAGGTCCATTCCTCCTTTGACGAGTGCATAGCTTTCAGCTACTTCGTGAATGGATTTATTAAATACTAATTGCCCTCTTTGTATTAAAGCTATATAATCTGCGATACGATCTAAATCAGTTGTAATATGCGTAGAGAAGAAGATGGTACGATTGCCATCAAGCATTAATTCCTGTAAGAGGACCAACAACTCTCGTCTAAAAATGGGGTCTAAGCCTGCTGTTGGCTCATCCATAATAATCAGCTCTGCATGATGGGATAGGGCAATCGCCAATGAAGCCTTCATTTGCATCCCTTTTGAGAATGTTTTTATTGCTTTATTAAGCGGTAATTCAAATTGTTCAACATATTTTAAAAAAATTTTATCATCCCAGTGTTTGTAAGCAGGTGCAACTATTCGTTTTATATCTTTTAAGTTCAGCCCTTCAAAAAATACATTGCCATCGTATACAAACCCAATGCGCTCCTTGATCGCCTTTTCATGCGTCTTGTAGTCCAACCCGAAAAGCTTAACTTCACCGGCATCCGGTTTTAATAGATTCATCATCATTTTTATCGTCGTTGACTTACCAGCTCCATTTGCGCCAATGAATCCTGTTACAAAGCCTTGCTTCACTTGTAAATCAATATTTTCAACGGAAAAACCTTTGAATTTCTTCGTTACATTTTTTAATTCAACTACATTTTCCATTCATTTCACTCCTCATATAAAATCTTCAATAATTGCTGCAGCTCATCAAGTGACAGGCCAATTTCTCTGCTATTCGATATGACAGCACCCAGCTGTTCCTCAATGACCTTCAGCTTCTTCTCTCTTATAACCTCTAAATTTTGCTCAGCGACAAAAGATCCTTTTCCGACAATGGAATAAATAAAACCCGCCTTCTCCAATTCCTCATAGGCACGCTTTGTCGTTATAACACTTATTTGTAAATCCTTTGCGAGGTTGCGCATGGAAGGTATCGCTGTTCCCTCCTGTAGTTCACCTGCTAAAATAGACGATTTAATTTGATTCGTAATTTGTTCATAAATCGGCTCCTTTGAACTGTTGGAAATAATTATTTGCATGCCAATCCCTCTTCTTTATTTTTTTGAAAATATACTTGGAATAATGTACAAACCTGTCGCAATTAGTATAGCAATGACATGAATTGTCATGAACATATTAAAAAAAGGAAAGGAATAAGGGGTAATCCATTCACTAAAGAGCTTCGAGTCCAAAATCCATCTTCCTAATCTGGCAAATAATTTATCACTATCGTTCATGTTTGGCTCTAGGGAAGTGCCATCAACCGCGATAAAGATCAATTGAACAATTAAAAATATACCAATGGTAATCATCCAGTGCTTTGCTAAATTAAAATTATGTGTTTTTTCAATACCTGCCATTTGAATACCTCTCCTCTCATGCTTCATCATTTTGAGTATTTACTAAATACAAGTCCGATTTACATAAATACTCTCGTTTCTATATAATGTGTATATACTATATTCACATTATATACACACACAAAACAACATGCAACCATTTTTTTCAAATGACAATGAAACGGTCCACCTCTTACTGGTAGAAATATGTTTGTGGCTGGCTGGAACAATGATCTCGTATATAAGCTACAAGTTGGAATCGGGTCAATCCTTACGCCACCTTACGTTCTCCCCTGGCTGCTGTAAGCGTAAATCTAAAACAAAAAGTTCAACCAGTAATATCTGGCTGAACTCTATAATGCCACTGTTAGTTGAAGAATGGTCATACGTATAATTCTATTTAAGGACGCAGGTTAGGAATAACTAACTGCTTTCTTCATGAGGAATAGATTAAACACCAAAAACTGTTTGACCGCAACGTTGCGTCATGTATTAATTTATTGCGGAATCATGTAAGGAAGGGAGAAGATGTGTGATGCTGATAGAGGGTTTTTCTTTAGAGATGTCACATTAGAAATGAAGTAGACATCCTCTTAATTCAATATAAAAATGCTGTCATCTGACAGCCTAATAATCAATTTCTTTTATACATTTTTCTTAATAATGTTGTTAAAGCAGCTATTAATAAAACTATACCGCTATTCATCAACAAAATGTATCCTATTTGTAAACCATAAAACACTGCAAAGGGATCACGAATTATAACTATTCCTAATATACTCCCTGCTCCGCCAAATACTGCTGCTAGACATAATATTGTTAACGCAAAAAAATAGATACTTCTCTTTTGAAGAAACACCAACAATCCTATTATGTTAGCAATAATTATAAAAAAAATCATCATTATTGTGAAGAAATTCATTATTTTCTCCTTTTATAAGGTCATAAGTAATGACTTAATTCTCTTTATCATTATACAATAATTGGAATTTAAGTGTTATAAATATTTATTATAATAAAGTATTATAAGAGCATTCCTTATTTAAGAAATGCTCCCGATAGTTTAATGTGGAATGTCCATAGAATGACAACCTCATAAAATTATTTTTCTATTATCTGAATTAGGTTACCGCATGTATCGTCGAAGACAGCTATTGTCATTTCACCCATTTGTGTTGGTTCCATAGTAAATGTTACGCCTTTCTCCATTAATTGTTTGTACTCTTCATGAACATCGGCTACGCCAAACATTGTCGCAGGGATGCCCTCTGCAAATATCTTCTTTTGATATTCCTTGGCGGCAGGATGAGCACTCGGTTCGAGTAAAAGCTCGGTACCGGCTTGATCACCAGGAGAAACGAGTGTTATCCATCTATATTCTCCGGCAGGAACATCCTCTTTCTTTACAAACCCTAGTTTTTCTGAATAAAACTTCAATGCCTTGTCTTGATCTTGAACAAATATACTCGCAACTATAATATTCAATTTGCTGATTCCTCCCTTGTTAATTGTGACAGATCGGTTTAGGAAAATTTAGTTATTGTATACAAAACACTTAGGTAAATTGGCCAGACAGCCGTATACCTATATTAGGATATTATTCTATCCATCCATTTAATAAATTTTTAAGTGGTTGGTTGTTAAATACAATAACTCGATATTTCCCCTTTCTTTTTGATTTTATTAGCTCCGCATCTTCCAATGCGGAAAGATGTTTAGCAATCGCCTGTCGTGAAATGGAAAGGTTATGCTTCATAATGAGACGAGCTGTAAGTTCATACAATGTCAGCTCGTTTCGTTCTGATAATTCGTCTAAAATAAGCCGCCGAGTCGAGTCGGCAAGCGCTTTAAATATGGCGTCTTTGTTTGAACTCATATTCGAATTATATGCAACTTTTAAGTTGCTGTCAATTAAAAGCAACCATAAAGTTGCGTGTAAAATATCGATTTAATTCAAATTTACATGTTTAATGTACATAAATATATTTTAAACTGTTTGAATATGGTAAAGCGTGTATGAACCAAGCTAAGTTTATAGAACAACAGACTCAACATTCAGAAGAAGTTGGTTACAAAGCAGTTCTAACACAAACCAAAAACAAGTGGCGTAGTGCTAATTATTAATATTTAAAAGTGTTTCGATATCATTTGGAACTTACACTTATAACGAAGTATAGGTGAGCATCTCCTATCTTATACCAGACCATCTTTTTTTATCAATGCAACATCAATTCGACTAACTCCGAGAAAGTGAGTGACTTATATGTAATCCCCTTTGAACTAACTTAAGGGTTAATTGAAAGTAGTATAATATCTTTTTACTCATTTTGGATTTTTCTCCATTCTCCATTTTTCCTTAATTATAAAAAAATGCACCCTATTGGTAGACTTTTTTTACATTAAAACTTGTAAAGTGACAATAAAGTTATTTAATTTTAAAACCTCAAACAAGAATACCCCCGTACTAAATTAGTACGGGGGTAAAATATAGTTGTTTAATCTATGATGTAAGATACTACACTGTACTTAAAAATATAACAATAAAGTCGTTTAAAAATCTAAGTGATCTTCAACTTTTGTGCTTTATTGTTGAAGAAGTTATTCATTCCCTATATCTAAAAAAGTTTTTGATTGCATCCATACGTATTTTATGACTACAATCTTCGCAACAAAAAAACTTAGTCTTATTTTCCTTAAATAGTTTATAGTTTATTGAACCTTCGTATACTCTAAATACTTTTCTACAACTATTACAGAGTACCTCATAGTAAAACATATTATCCTCCAAAGTAACACATTACTTTTTAGTTGATTTATCGAAGATTGTAACCAATTCTCTAGTGTATTCCTGAACATCTAAATGAGGCTTTCTCGTTAATTCAAGGGTGAACCCGTCAACGGCACTTCTTATTGTTAACGCCATCACCCTTGCTGATGATTTGGTAAATTCTCTGAAAACTCCTTCTTGCATCCCTAGAGTAAGAATATTTTCAATTGGAAGTAAAATAGCTTCATCAAGTTCTGCTGCAAACTGAAGTTTACCATCAGCAGTTCTCGTATTAGAAACCATTTCTATAACAGCGAAAACATGCTGCCGATTTTGATCTATGAATGTAAGATTGGATTCAATATACACCCTAAGCATTTCTTTAGGAGATTTTTGGGCTTCTATTCGTGGAAAAATATAGGTATGCCAAGCCTTATAGTATTCGATAGGTATTTGTTCCATTAATTCCTCTTTATTTGCAAAGTGATAAGAAATAACCCCCTTACTGATTTTTGCACGTTTTGCAATTTGTCCTAAAGATGCTTGAGCGTAACCTACTTCTGCGATTGTTTCAATCGCACATTCCACAATTTGAGCTCTACGGGCTTTTTCGATGAATGACATTACTTTTTGGTTAGTTGGTTTATTTTTTTTACTCATGTTCCTATTTTAGTACAGTCGTACTAAAAATTCAAACGAAAAAACCATTTAGATGAAGATTATCTAAATGGTTTATGAATTACCTTTATAAAAGTATCCTGCCCGTTTGTTGAATAGCATAACTGGCGTTTTTTAAACAACTTTATTATTTTTTATACGACTTTATTGTAAATTAAACAACTTCATTGTTACTTAACATCACTTGTGGGTTTTGAATAAAGTTTGATTAAAAGAGTGCTACGAACATTGATTATAATATAGAAGAAAGCCATTCGTTTTGAACAAAGATTGATCAAAATGTATGCCTTTAAACTTTATCAAGATTAACCTTTTATAAAAAAGATTGATTAAAACTAGATCTTTTTATTCTCCGAGAGACCGATATTGTTCAGATTGAATCTCTATGGCTTCTCTAGTATAAGATTGTATTTTGATATATGCATAATCATCTGAGTTTAAATTCATTTTTCTAATTGATAGCCTAGCAAAATCCGAATCATGGGTACTAATCAGGACTTGCCTATTCTCTACTGAAACTAAATTAGACAGAACATCTATGAAAGAATATGCATTAATATCATCTAGATTTTGGAATGGATCATCAATTCCTATTACATTTAGTCTACTCCAATTTTGAGATTTATTTAAAGCTAAAAATATGCTCATTGCTAATATAGTCGATTGTGCAGCGCTTAAAGTAAGACTGGCGTTTACAGAGTCTTCTATGTCGCTTTCGATATCTACAGCCCCAATTTGATTATCTTTTAAAAGTATAAATAATTCATTTTTTTTCGTTATTAAATTAATATAGTTAAAGTAAGAATGCGGTGAAATTTGTCTAAAATAATTATTTATTGCTAAGGATAGACCATTCAAATATTCATTCACTAAAGAACTTTGTACTTGAGTATGATAAGTAAATAAATTTTTCAATTGTTCATCCATTTTGACATATTGATCAACTTGTTTTTGTAATACTAGATTTTCTCGGTCATAATTATTAATTTTTGATTCCATCTCTCTTAATTTAATGTCATCCATATATTTTTCTATTGTTTTTAAAAGATTTCTAGCTTTAAACCTTTCATTTTTTAACAAACTAATATTTTCTATAATGAAATCTAATATCTCGCTACTATTTAGTACCAGTTTACAATTAACCATCTTTTCTAATTCACTTTTAATTTGGGCTAATTGCTGCAACTTTCTCTCTATAGCTTGAATAATCTGATTCAATTCTAATATTTGTTTATCGTACTCTTGAATTTTTATTTTAGCGCTATTAATATAACTTTCTATTTTATTTAGTTTTAATTGTAGCTTTCTTTGGTCCCCAATAAAATATCTGTAGCTATTATGCTTTGCATGGATTTCTTTCTCTTCTTCAGAAATTCTCTCTTTTTTTAACTTCAAATCATTCAATAAATCTAATCCTTTTTTAATCTCAATAAAGCCATTATATTTATTATCATTATTCTGTTTATAATTTTGTACTTTTTCTATTTCTATTTGAATTTGCCCGATATCTTCTATATCAATTGAATTATTAAGACGCATAACTACAATTTTATTTTGTAAGTCTTTTATTTCTTTTCTCACGTTATCTAATTCCTGCTCAGAAACTTTTAACTCTTGTTCTGCTAAGTTTTGTTGGACATTCAACTTACTTTTCTGAACCTTGTATTCATTTAGATCTATTTCAAATCTATTTACTAACTTTTTCGAGTTCTCTAACTGCATACGTATAGAATCTTTTAATTCTTCATTACTACTAAAAGTAGACCCACATACTAAACATTTTTGTTCATCACTATTTATCAAATGAGTTTGAACTTCATGTATAATCGTATTTATTTGGGACTCTAAATTACTCTTTTTCTGATTATTTAAATCTAAAATTTGCTTATCAATTATCTTAATTTTATTTTGCAAATCATTCACAAGCTTATTTTGGGGGGTGCATGTCGTTTCTAACCTCTCTGCTTTACGTGCTAATAAAACCAATTGGTTCTCATATTCCAAAACATTATTTTTCTCTAATAATTTCTTTAAAACATCATTATTTAATCTAAACTTTTCGATAAAATCAGATATTTTTTCATAAGTCAAACTTACATAATCTATCCCTAAATTATTGGAGACGATTTCCAATTTTTTGATGATATTACTAGTATCTACTTTTATATTTTCTCTTTCAATTTTCTTATCATCTAAATAATTATTAGTTAAAGCAATATTTCTTAATTTTTCTCTTATTAAATCAGCTTTTTCTATACCTTTTTCACGTTTGAACTTTTTCCCTTTTAAAGTATCTATGTTGTTCTTATAGTTTATTATCTTTTCGTTAAACTCTATATCATTTACATAAAGCTCTTTTTGTTCGATCTCAAATTTTAAAAAGTCGAACCTCTTTAGTTCATCTTCTATAGATTCAATATACTTTTTTAAATTCTCATATTCATTTATAGTAATATCATGAAAATTTTGGAGACTATTAAATGATTTAAGTGAATAGTTCTGTAAGTTTCCACAAAATGTATTAAGTTCTTCTAAAATTTTCGATTTTGGTTTATTCCCATCTCTTTCACTTTGTTGCAATTTTGGTCGGTATTCTGCATTTAACAACTCTCGTTTGTGCTTTAAATCTTCTTGTTTTGAAATAATATGATTATATTCCGCCAAATACTCTTTTTTTAACTCTTGTAAATAATCCTTAAAGTCTTGTCCGTATCTTGTTAAACCCAAAATTTGTTCTAACTTAGAATATCTTTCAGTCGGTTTATTACCTCTAACAAATTCCTCTAAATTTTCCTGAGATAAAATCAAGGTTGATTCTATAAATGAAAGTAAATCAATAGAATCAAGTAAGTTAGCATCATTTACTATCTTCTCATTAACTAACAATTGGACTATTTCTTTTTGTCCTTCTCTTAACCCTATTTGTTGACCGTTTATAAATAATTTAGTGGAACCATTCTTTTTAACAATTCTTTTAATAGTTAACTCTTTCTCACTATTAAAAAATATTTCAACCGATGCTTCGTTCACGCTACTTAAATAAGCATAACTATTTATAATATAGTTAAATTGTTGATGTTCAGACGAACCCACATATCTAGAAATCTTTCCTGAAATAACCCAATTAATCGCATCAAAAATTGTACTTTTTCCATGCCCATTCGGTCCTTCTACTACGATTACCTTTTTATTTGAAAAATCAAACTCATGTACCCCTCTAAAAATGCGAAAATTGTTTAATATTATTTTTCTAATAAACATTTTTAATCTCCTATTTCTAATAAGCTTTCTATTTTTATTTTGCTGGCCTGCTTATTACTCAAATAATTATTAAAATAATCATTCATTACTTTTTCTAAACTTAAATTTCCTTCACCATCAATCTGCTCATTAAATTTCATAATTCTTTTTTTAAATTTTTCATCAAAGGCAAATGTATCGCTTTCTGGAGCTATTTTCATTAAAAATGGAATTCTATTTAAATCATCTACATCTTTTAAAATATATTTCTTACAAATCAACTCGTTTTTTTCTATCTTATTTATCTTTAGCCTTAATTCAATTTCATCAGTCTTAAAATCTAAAACCATAAAAAAATATAAATTATTAAGATATTTTTTAGGGATATGATATAATGCACTCGCAATGCTTGCTTGATCTTTCATTTCCCAATCTAATAAAGAATTTTGTGTTCTGTATTCTTTTAACATTATTAACCTTGTATCACTAGCCCAAATATTTATATTATGCTCTTCAAATTGATTCATAAGCTCTGATTCAAATTGATATTGCTCAAACCTTTTTAATTGTAAAAAATCAATTACTGTTTCAACCTTCAATGTAATTCTCCTTCAATTTATTTACTATTCCATCCAAATATTCTTTCCATTTTGGCAGTAGCTCATTGTGTTTAAAACTCTCTAAATCAATCCCTTCATCCTTAAAGCCTTCAAACAACTCCTCTACTTCACCCACATCAACAAAACGCATGTTATCAGGTACATCTGTAATTTTATGCATATTACTATTTGTACTCGTAACTTTAAACATATTTGAAATATTTGAGGCTGTCGGATTTACAACATCTTTTTTTGTTCCTATAAGTAAACAATATAAATCTATAGTAATTTGCCTTGAAATATAACATTCATTTAAGCTGAATTTTATTTTTTCCATAGATGTTACTTTATTCGAATTATTTCGGGCATGATATAATGTAAAAAGAATGTTATCTATCACACTTGATTGCCCCTCATGGAATAACAGTTTAGCCGTATTGTAAACTTCCGAATGTTCTTCATAAAAGACAAGAAAATATATGATAAACCTTAATGATTCTTTTAGATTGCTTTTAATATCACCATGTTCAAAATCCCACATCGATAGATTGTTATTTCCATTAAATATTTTATTAAGAACTAATACACAATATGTACTATTTCCTCTATTACTCTCTGTAATATGTTCATTAACCCATTGCAATTCTTTAAGTAATTCGGCTTTTAATTTTTCATTAGCAAATTGTTCCTTGAACTCTGACTCTAAATCCAATATAGCCCTGTTAAAGATTGCCCAAGCACTATCGTAATAAGAACGCTCACTAATTAATTCTTTTGCTTCAGTAACCCATACTGCTATTAAATATTCAATCTGTAATTTAGTTATTATTAATTCATCTTTTTTTATACGATCTTCATTATCTTCATGACTATTGGATATAACAAATGCAAACATTTTTTGAAATACATATTCTGCTATAGATTTGGCTCTAATATCAGTAATAAAAATTGTTTCTTCAATCATGTCTATAATGTTTTCATAAAGCTCTCTTGTTGAACCAAATTTATTTATATAAAGCTTTTTTAAATAGTAGTCAATTTCTTTTTGTGAAAAGTCCCCGAACCCAAAACCTAAATTTTCAATTGGCTTTGAAATAGCTGCTTTTAATTTATCTTCAGAACTTATAGCATCTTTAATTTCAAAATTAATATTCCCAGTATAATTTATTAAATTAGACAAACTACTCTGTTTAGTATTGGTCACTATTTCAAATTGAGGGTTGTAAGTACTTTTATCAACTTCTTCAATTAAATTAGATTCTAAGAAATAGTCATAGTTCAATATATTCTTTTCCACCCAACTATTAAAATGTAACTTTGGTTTTTCAGGGTCTTTTAAAGATTTTCTTTTAACAAAATCATTGGGTGCATGAGATTTAGTTCCCCCTTCTTTTACTGTTTTTACTTGTATAAATCGAATTTTATTTTCACCAATCAAAGTTATATCATCAAAATATTCTAATACTACTGAACTCCACCAATTATCCCGCTTTTGATATATCATAGATACTATATAATACATCGATACATAATATTGATAGACAAATCCTCTCATAGCTGTTAATCCGCCTAAATCCCTGAATTCCCCAGACATAAGACTACTTACTATTTGCTCTTTATGTAGTAATATCTCTTGTTTTTCTTGTTCTTCCAAATCTGTCATATAATTTTCTAAGGTACTTTCAATTTTCTTTCTCTTTATGTCTAATGTTTCTAGCATGTAATTCCCCTCAATATTTTAATTAATTTATTTGCTAAGAGATTAGCTCTATGCTGAGCCTCTTTCTTACCGTGCTTCAACGTTGAAAATTTTATTTCATTAAAACTCAACTGCTTTTTATCCCATCTCCCATTTATTAACTAGCCCGCTTAAAGTTTGTTTATAACAGTAATTTTTATCCTGCTGCATCTTTAATTTACATATTAAAGTAGACAGTGCCATATCTTCACGCTCAACTTCAATTACACTCACTACTTTGTTTGCAAACAAGACAATTTCAGCAATCACATACTTCCTTTCAATAACACCATCATTCAAATAAACAAACCTTTTTGTATCAGAAAACTCCTTTAAACTCCCTTGAATCACATTTATCGACTGCACTTCAGAATAAATTTCTAATACCTTTAATACTTTAATAAACTCTCCCAATTCTCCTTGTACCTGAAAATCGTAAAGGGATTTATTTTCTAATCCCTTAGCAACCTTATTTCCACCAACATCCGAGGTCGATCTTCTACCTTGATCATCAATAAAATATCTTTTCGTATTTTCATCCTCAAAGTTACGCTGCTTATTAGAATTCCTCCGTATTTTTGTTACTTTCGGTAGCTTCACATATTCATGCACTTGATTATCCATTTCAATCAAATCAAAGTTATCCGTTGCACCTTCTACTTCTTCATCAAGAGTTAATTCATTTTGCTGGCTGCCATTATTGCTTTTGCTATTGAGAGTATATTTTTTCGCTTCTCCTGATTTCTCAGTTTGTAAGATTTCTGGGTGTGAAAATGAAATTTCACTATAAGGAATTTGTTTATTCTTAACATTAGTGATTCTAAGGATTGTGCCACCATTTGAAGTTGGTTTAACAATCGCTTTAATTGTAATTGGCTTTGTAAATAACCAATCAAACTTTACGATCCCTGTATTGATAAATGTGTAGGCTACATTTTCAAATACTCTTCTTAAATCTTGATTAGAGAATAGCCAAACTAATTGATAGAGAAAATTATCTTTTGTGTATTTACGATGAAACAGTGATGAAAAATCTAGATGAATTTTATTCGCTTCGTATTGCTCAATAAAATATTGTGGAAAGGAATTTGTTTCAAAAAGCCGATAAAGTAAAAACCGATTTGGTGCTAAAATACTTCGTACGACTTCAATCAACGGAAGAATATAGTTTTTGTTATTAGAAGAAACGATAAAGCTGCGTGATATATCCTTATCATTTGTGCCGTAAATGCTCCATTCTTTCTCGAAATAGCTTACAGTATTAGGATAAATGGTCATTTCAACTTCTTCTGTACCTGCTGGTGCGATACTTTTACTAATATCGCCATTCATATAGTAATGTTGGATTGCTAATGCCGGCAACGTTCCCCAATCTGCCAATAGCTTTTCTGTTTTTCCATTAGCTCTGAAATATGCATAAATCATAATTTTTTTAGATTGCCAAAAAGGAGAGCTTATCCAAATTAATTGTGCTTTCTCTCCATTTTTAAATGGCCAATTATCTAATTTAACTTGTTGTTTGCTCATCGTTCTTCACATCCTGCTTTTGCTGCACATAGTTCTCTAAATATGGCTTAATCTCATGGAAATGATGCGATTTCACTGCTGCTATTCTCTGCACCTTCCATAAAATAACTGGCTCATCCTTCATTATCATTCGGTCAATTACTATACAACAACGGCGAATTTGAAATTGTTTAACAGATTCTGTGATCTCCGCAAGTAGCCTTTCTGTTTTCGGTAACTTATCTATTTGTAGTTCTAAATTTGCTAATATACCAAGCCTTCTACCGATTAAAGAAAGTGTAATACGAATAGGTTTCTCTAACTCTAATAAATCTTTATAAATCCTTTTAATTTTTACTACATACTCTTGATCTCTTTTAGACCAATCAACTGTTATAGTAGGTTTCAGTTTCTTTTGATTAGAAGGCAAAACATCCATCAGCCATTCTTTATCATGTCGATATAAGAAAATGTATTGTTTCTTACATTTCGCACGTAACGTAGTCCGAGATAATTGTGAAAACTCTCGAATAATCTCCACAATGTCCTGTTTATACTTTGCCATTAGCTCTTGACTTGATTCCGACACTTCTTTACTTATTTCGATATTATTCGGTAAATACCTTTTTACCGTTTTAGAATCTGCACCTATTTCTCTGGCAATTGCCCTGATACTTAAATCACCTTCAGCTAGTTGATTTAGTCTCTCTTGCCATACATGTCCAAATTGTTTTACTCTACCTATATGAAAACAGTCTTCTGGTGATTTATCAGGACCCTTTCTAGCATAAATAAAGCCGCAAGCGCATTTAAAAGTGCCAATTGGAGCATTTGTTTTAAAATCTCTTGTTACTGCAACAGATGGTAAAACGAGCTTCTGATAATGCGATGCAGCTCGGTTTAAACAGGGAAATGGTCCTTCACCAAACGGGCCTATATCAGCCTTTAAATCTATGAAATCATCTATATCTTGTTCTAAAAAATGTAGCATTAATAAATGTCGAAAAGGATGTACGTGACGCTTCATATTTCGTGTAAGTACCTTTAGCCAATTATATTCATCAGCAACATACACTACACTTTCATATTGCGCTAAGAGATCAACAGGCAACCTTTGTTTAAACTTTTTATAAAGTTCTTTTTGTCGAATACGGTTAGATGAGGTAACCAATTTTAAATCTCTTAATAATCCTCGATATTTCAGTGAAACTTCTTGCCTCGACAATGAATGCAATGGTTGCTGCAATAACTTATATGCTTGCTTTGCTAACTGGATTTTTATTTCTGCATAAGGATCAACTTCATAAATACGTGCTAAATCCATCTGCTCTATTTCAAATCGTATAAACTCAATTCTGCTCACTACATTCGGAGTAACTGAGTATTTCTTTAACGGCACTTCATGATGTGGACAATAATCAATTCCTTGTAGCTGATGTTTTCGATGAATGTACGGCTCACCATATTGCTCTAGATCTCCTTTTGTACATGACGCACAATAGTACAGACCATCCTTTCTACAGATGCTCCCTGCGACCATACCTAATCTCGCATAAAGTCCTTGTCCATCATTAGCAACATCCTGAATAATTTCTTGCTGCCGATTCTTTGAAAGGAACATAGCATAATAAGGATAAATCGTATGATTAGCTAAAATGGTTTCGATAGAGTAATGGGAACCTAGCTTTTCTGCCAATATAGAAAAATGACTACCAATCTCCACACTCGGAATCACAGAACGACTGCCAAACAACTCTTCCAACGTATCTTTACAATCAAGATTGCCACTATAAAAGTGATAACGTGCAATGGCAGAATACAATAACTCATCTGGATATGGATTTGTGAAGAAGGGTAGCATATAATCACCTCTTAGTTTTACATATGAACTTTAGCCAAATAAAAGATTGGCATTAATATCATATCCTGCGTTTTTTAATTCCTTAAATAATTCTAGATGCCATCCGTTTCCTGAATCATAATTTATATATACAACTCCAGATATATCATTAGGCTTCTCTACATCATCTTTCACTAGAGCACAAACATTCGATCTCCCTAACTTTCCAATCAAATAGCCATGTTCAAAAATAACATTTTGTCTAGCTCTGGCATTAAATTCTTCATCATTTTTTGCTTTCCCTAAATCACAAGGTGTATATAAAACAATTCCAAAACCAACATTTGAGTTATTTTCAATTTTCTCAATAATGGTTGTGCCTCCACTTGCTTGTTCATGTAATATTATTGGTTGTAAACCCAACCTTTCTAAAAATCTTGCCACAGATAACTTTACAACCTCGTCATGTCCATGCACGATAAATACTTTATTTTTATCAAACTCCACATCGGATTGTTTCTTTTTTACAGCTTTACTCATTTTCTCCCTCGCTTCAGAAATTATTTCTTTTGTTATGTCCTTTGTATGTTTATCTCCTCCTACAATGTGCTCTTCTGTTGTGAAAAAGAAAAAACCTGGGGGATTGTTGGAATTTTCAATTTCAGCCAATTTTTTAACTGATTCATCTGTAGTTTTTACAACTATTCTTACTACATTTTGAGCCTCTAAAAAATAGCCATTAAATTGAAGTTCATCTTTATTTAAATATGGTAGGATAACATCTTCTATTATTTGGTTTCTATCCGGCTTATCAAACTCAAATAATTCAAAGTTCTCTTTCGCTCCTAAGATATTAGTAACTTCCATAAACACTTGATATAGCATATAAATACCTTCTCCCTTACATTCACTATCTAATTTATATTTTTAATAAAATTCAATTAATGGGCACTTAATATACCTACTGGATTTAAGAATCTCATAAGAATGCACTTTCTTTGATTCTGCATTTTTTTTTATAGCTTTCAAAGGTAGTATCTTATCATTATGATTATCTTTCAATTTCACTTGGTGCTCTTTCCTTTGATTTAATTCTATTGCTTTCTGAACAATTTTTAGCTTCAAATCATTATATTTAGTATCAACAGAATTCCCTTCAACTATTTTTGTAGTTAAATTCCTAATATCTTCTATATTTAAAGAATTAAATATCCCCAAAGCTGCAACCTCAACACTCAAACTCTCAACCATTTCCTGTCGCTTATACTCCAGCGTATTTTGGCGTTCTTTCATTGCAGCTTTCACTTTACTCTCGTACTCTGTATTCCTTTTATGATTGATCATCAGCTCATCTAGATTAATCATAATATCCTCATATTTATACATCGCGGCAAAATCATTTTCACGAATCGCTGTGAGCATGGGCTGAATGATTTTCATATCCTTCTTCGCAGTTTGCTTCAACACTTTAACCGTAATCTTTTCATCTGAATTATTCTCATCAAATAACGCTCGTTCTTGGGCAAGTATAAATAAATTTACCGCTACCGAGGTAATGCCCTGACATTCTTCATAAAAGGCTTTTTTCACTTCTTCCGTCAGCTCCGAACGCTTTTTTAAACATTGCAGCTCCCAAAGCGTTTCTAAAAAGAACTCCCATTCTTCACTATCCTCAGTCATACGATCCCAAATAATTGCTCCATCACTTGCAGCACGTCGAGCTTGTCGGAAATTTCCTTTAAATAGTTGTTGCGCTTTTGATGTACCAATTAAAACTGTTGGAATGCCTACTGTATTCGAGAGGGTAACGAAGAAGTTTAGCATTTCCTCTTGGTCATTTTTCGAATGTAGCAGGTGCTGGATTTCATCAATGACAAGTACACCAATTCCATACATGCTCGCTAGCGTAGTCATGTGTAGAAGCATCGTAGACGTAATACGATTTAAGTAACCAAACTTCTCTAAATAACGTGTACCTAATAAATCATCAATCGCTTTAAAGAAACTCTTACAGAGAGTTGATAGGCTTCCATCATACGGACAATCGATTTTCAGCCAGACAATTTGCGTACGATTAAACAGCTGCTCTTCATATGTATCGTGCTTGATCACCTGTGGATACATTAACAGCAATCGTTCAATTGCCGTTGTTTTACCGATACCTGAGATGCCAATAATAGAAAGGCTATCTGCGGTTGAGCGAATATAGTTTAAGCGTTTATCAATATATTTATGTGCTTGTTCCTCGTTCTCACGTAGTTGATGTAACAATCGAATACGCTCTAAAAACGTTTTATCTAATGGATTGCGAGCTAAGTAGCCACGACGAATTAATGTTGATAATCGACGCTCTACTTCAAAGTGAATTGGCAAAGGCTGAATAAAATTTTTCACACGCTTAAGCACGTGGTATCTAATATTCGTTTCACTTTGCTTGTCCTGCTGGCTAATACGTGGTGTCACCATAAAACGATCCAATACTTCATCTTCTTCAAAAATTGGTGGAAGAGCTTCGATAAAAGGATTATGTGCGTATTCAGTAAGGGATTGTGGCTTATACATGGCTTCTTCCATCTCACCTTTTAACACAGCGTTATTCATCTTTTCCAAATTCCTCAGCTCGCTTCTTCTTTAATTTATTCATAAGACGTGAGCCAGATTTCTTTGGCGGTTCTTCAGTTTTCATAGGGAATTCAACAACTTTTGCTACTGGTATTTCAGGTTTATCGACTAAATCAAATTTCTCATCTTCTCGATTCAGCTGTTTCTCTACTGCCCGATTAACTTTAATATCACGAATTTTTTCAACCTTCGTCGTATTCGTAGGAACTGCTTTCTTTTCCTTTATTGCCTTTTTCACAATTTCTTCGATTGCTGCATCTGTATTGATTATATTTTCTCTTTGTTTATTGAGTTCCTCCGCTTTTACTTCTTGTAAAAGCTGTTGGTAAAACTCAATTTCCTCTAACGTATCACCTTTGTATTGTGCGCTCGTATCTAATAAATAACAGACATCAAAGCTGCGTCCATCAGTATGCGGAATATAAATTTGATCCATCACTCTTGGGTCATATACAATGTCGATGCTCTTATTCTTAAGCTTTGCATACCACTGCTCATTAATCGCCTTTTCAGAGCCATAAAATAACCCTTTAAATTTAATTCCAGCTCTAGTAATACGTGCTTTTCCTTTAGGTAGCAAGTTAAGTCGGAATATATTTTTATCCGTAATTGTTTGCAAACGACCTTTTTTGTTCGCAATTCCCCACTCCCAAATGTTAATAGGTGTAGCAACTAAGCCACTTGCAATCATGCCTTTTTCTAACGGGTATTTCTCAATGATTTTCTGGTTATGTTGCAGAACGAGGTGAATAACGATTTTTGTGAACTCTCCTAAGTTGAGACTAGCATCTAATCGATAATCTCTGTCGCCACGCTCCCTATATTCCTTTTGAATGGCTCCTGGTGTCTTGCGTTTGATTTTGCCGTTAATTGTGCCAAACTGACGTTCAATTATCCCTTTTAAATCACCACGATATGCTGAGGTATTTTCGATTTTTATGTTGAAATTATTAATCAAACTTCCTACTGTATAACCTTCAAATTCGCCTCTATCGGCAATAATGATTTCCGGTAAATGCTTGGCTGGCCATTGTGATTCATCAATTTCTATTCCACACTCACCACAAAACGATACTTTATCTGTAACCATATTATCTAGTGCCATCATTGCACCAGCCCATGACGGACCTTCTAGCCCTACATACAGCCCAGTGAACATTCTTGAATACACATCGATTACACCATACACGATAGGTCTACCAATAATTAAAGACCGATCAAAAGAGCTCACTAAATAAATATCAGCAATCGTCGCATCGACTTGGAATCGAGTACCCGGTCCATCTGTTTCTAAAGTTGAGTTACTTAAAATCGGTCTATGTTTTAAATCAAATTCTTTTGTACTTTTTCGTAATGAAATATCCAATTGTGGATTTTCATACTTTTTAAACCAGTAGTAAAACTGGTTATATGTCGGAATACGTGACGCATCCCATACTTTATATTTCACTACACTGTTTTCGGTATATTGATGGGAGTAAAATTCGCGTAGCAAATAATCATATGTTTCCGCTAACGTGATTTGTTCTTTCTTCCGGTAATACTTTTTGATGACATGTTTAAATTGCTTCTTCACTTCGTCAGTAATATTAATCCCTTGTTTCGTATCATCGGATAAAGCATACGTGCGTGGTCTACCTACCTTCACATTCGATAAATCACGTTCTTTACCTTTGCCGCCTGAATAAATGTAGTCAGGCAACAATGCGTTTTTATTTAAGCCTCGCTGCCAAAAACGAGTGAATATACGCTTTACCTTTAAATTACTTAAATTAAATGCTTCTGCAATGGTACCAAAACTTTGCTCACGTAATTTCTTTTCAAGAAGCTGTAGTTTATGTTTCTCCCACGTATTTGAAACAACATGCCAATCTTCATCACGTTTTTCAATTTGCTTAGGCGTTAAATCTTTATCCTCATAGCCAACCATATAGGGGTCTAATATCGCTAATAACACACCAGCTTCTATCTCGGCTTCTAACGTTTTTATATCGCTTTTTTTCGGCATTGAAGTATCACCATGCAGTTCTACATAATAAGCGATGGGATCGTCGATTTCGATGATTCGAATACGATTTTTATCTTCTTTACTCACGTATTGGTATACCTGATTGTAAAAAATCATATTGCTCTCACCTTCTGTGAATAATCTTTTCGAATTGATTTGATTTCAATAATCTGATTCACATCTAGTTTATGCATCAAATCAATTTCAATCGCTTTTGTAATAACTAGATGCTTGAACAACGTTAATCCACTTCCAGAAGGAAGGTTAAATACTTGCTCTAATTGAATAGCTGCTTCTCGTACAGTTAACTCATACGACAACAAATGCGTAAGTAAATACACACTGAACATATCTAGATCTTCTTTTGCGAAATGCTGAAAATCTTCAATATGGCTTAAATCAGCATACGCATGTACAAAGGTAATATTGAGTGCCATTTCTTTTGGTACTTCAAGCTCTGTTACGATTCCCCAATCGACACCTTGACGTTGCCAATACTCACGTTCAATCTCGAACTTTTCAATTACACGTTCATCCATTAAATCATCTTTATATTTAAGCGTTCGTGCGAGATTTACAGATTTGCCGTTATCTAATTTTGTAACAAGAAAATCGGTTGTCATCACAATCGGCTCTTTCGTTTGTGGATGCACTGGATGTTTGATACCAAGTTCATCTGTAATGACGATTGTTTCTTCAATCGGGAGTAGTGGATATTGCTCTCGGATATCCACTACTAAATCGGAGTATTCCAATAAATAAAAGTAGTTTCGTTCCAAATCTGATAAGAATTCATACTGTCGAGGAATTTTAATTCCTTTTAAACGCGTTGAACGACCTAACGAAGATACATCCTGAATGACTAACCAAGGCTTATAATCAACACCCATCCCTTGCCCGTGACCATTTTTCTGCTTCTTCTCTGTTGACGATACACGTTTACGTTTGGACATAAACCTCCCTCCCTTATTTAGCGATAAATCGCAATTGGTAAAACTACAGCTGAAGGCCCTTCAACACTTTCATTAAATTCTTTTGGCAATGGAGTAACTTTGTTTTTTCTGCGTTGCTCTCTATTCGAAAATTTTCTTTCAATTTCTTTTAAATCAAAAAGTTCCATTTTCTCACCTTTAGGTATTAAACGTTCTACCTTACAAAGCATCTTAAAATCATTTCCTACTATATCAACCTGGTCTTTCATCAAATGTTTTTCGTTTAAATATGCAATAAAACTGTAAATAGCATCGCGTGTGTTAACTCTTATTGGAATACCATTTTTTTCTTGAATTTCTTTCAATTTGTCCAACATAAAAGTTACTGTTTCAACCTCTTGTTGATCAATTACACCTAATCCACTACCTACATTTCCTATATATTTTGCCTCCTTTACTAAATCATATATTTGTGTGAAATGAAGACTGCCTCTTACCTCTATAATTTCATCCTCTTGTATCAGAATCTCCCATAAATCATTATCAAACGCATCTCTTTGATCTAAATCATTAGCGATTAAATAATCAATTACTCGCTTAAATTTTATTTCAGGCGTTATTTTTCCTCTTCTAGTAAACTCTTTACCTGATTTAGAGTCTCTCCCAGCCTCACCAAATCCCATTGCCTTTGCTTTACCTTGAACAGTTGTCTCTTCTCTTTCTAATGCAGATACTTCTTCTTCAATATAACCTTCAATATAACCTAAAAGATTATCAACGTAATCTGCATCTAAATAATAAAAATCTCTAAAACCTAGCTTCATTCCCTATCCCGCCTTTTTCAGAAAAATAAAAAAATAACCTCTTACGGCTATAATACCGAAGAGGTTATTTTTTATCAAACTTTATTATCTATTATCAATCTTTATTTAAAATTATCGAACTTTGTTATAAATTATCAATCTTTATTCTAATACGACATCACTTGTTAAATGAGAATAAAGTTT
>NZ_PISD01000103.1 GCF_002835735.1 Cytobacillus horneckiae
TGTTAAATGAGAATAAAGTTTGTTGAAATTGGTTATTGGGTAAACCCCTTGATACATCTGACTTCACTGGCATTTTTCCAATTAGTATTTGAGAATAAAGTTTGCTCAAGGATTTGCTCACTTTCTGCGTAAATAAACACAGAAAATTAATATGATGAGAATAAAGTTTGCTTAGTGATATAGGGACGAACACCAAATGAATTGAGTGACCAAAACTAAAAAAGGCACCTTACGGTGCCTCCTGAACCATATCCAATTCATGCTTTCGGATGGAGTATCTATGCAATTGTATTGTTTGTATTTGCTCCAATTGACGATGTTAGGGAATAATGTATTGGGCTATGGGTTAAGAGAAGGTAAGCAATTTATTGGGGTGGATTATATGCTGAGTATGGAGGAGTCTTTCAATATATGGGGATGGGGTGCACTGATTTAGACAATGGATAGATGCTGGTATAAGTATTTAAGATATGATATTCGGACCTTGCCAATAAAAGGAGTATCGAAGATACGTTTCCAATTCGATAGTCTAATCTCTTATACATAGACCTTACGGTTTCTCATATACCACCGTCAATCCCATACTTTCCACGTTACCCATACATAATTATTTATTTTTATTTTTAATTATTTCTTTATGGGCGAGTGCTTATGTCTGAAGCATGGTATACCTTCATGGACGTGGACTTCCCTTGGAAGGTGAAGCACCCTACTATACCTTACGGTTTTGCCTTACCACCACCATCCCCATACTTACCTCGTGGCCTATACCTAATTATTTATATATATTTATTTTTAAGGGCGAGGACCTTGCTTGGGGCATGTTACACGTTGCTGGACGTGGGCTTCCCCTGAAAGATGGAGCACTCTACTATACCTTGCGGTTTCCCCTGTACCACCGTCATTCCCCATACTTACCAATTGAACTATGCCTAATTATTTATCTATTTATTTGTTTTTTTATGGGCGAGAACCTTGCTTTGGGCGTGTTACACGTTGCTGGACGTGGGCTTCCTTGATAGGTTGGTTCCAATGCTCCCTTCAGTGAGACATAGATACATCACTTTTGCTGTACTTATGCAGCGATTATCCATCCCGTCCTTCTCCAAATAAAAAAAACGAGGAGAGGTATCGTAGATACGTTCCCGATTCGATTGTCTAATCCATCAGCCTCATACATAGTCTGGCCCCCTCTTCCCATACTTTGTACAGTTACTAAATATAAGAGAGAGTTGTAAACTGCAGTAACAGGAAGCACTACTATACCTTACGGTTTCGCCTTTACCACCACCATTCCCATACTTACCAATTGACCTATGCCTAATTATTTATATATTTATTTGCTTTTTTATGGGCGAGAAACCTTGCTTGGGGCTTGTCACACATTGCCGGACGTGGGCTTCCCATGAAAGATGAGCACCCTACTATACCTTACGGTTTCTCCTGTACCACCACCACCAGCCCACTACTTACCACGTGACCTTTCCTAATTATTTATTTATATATATTTTTATATATTGCGAGTAACTTGCTTGGGGTGTTTACACGTTGCCGGACGTGGACTTCCCCTGAAAGAGGAAGCACTACTTTACCTTGCGGTGTCTCCCGTACCATCACCAGCCCCCTACTCACCACGTGACCTATGCTTAATTAATTATTTATTTAATTATTTATTTTCTTTTGGGCGTGTGCTCCTACCTGAAGCCTGCTACACGTTACTGGATGCAGGCTTTCCTTTATTGGATTGGTTCTATGCACCCATTCAGAGAGATACAGGATCACCCTTATGCCGTACTTATGCAAGGATTACCCGACCCGTAAGGGGAACCTTGATCCTCACGGGAAACCTCAGTATTACCACATTTACACATAAAAAAGCCCTGTGAATATATCCATACTCTGGATACACCCACAAGACTTTGTGCATACTATATTCTGATTCAACACCAGCCCCCCTACTCACCACGTGGTCTATGCTTAATTATTTATATATATATTTATTTTCTTTTGGGTGCGTGCTCCTACTTGAAGCGTGTTACACGTTACTGGATGCGGGCTTTCCTTTATTGGATTGGTCCTAGTGCACCTCATTCAGAAAGATACAGGAACGTCCCTTATGCCGTACTTATGCAAGAATTACCCGACCCGTAAGGGGAACCTTGATTCTCACGGGAAACCTCAGTACCACCACATTTACACATAAAAAAGCCCCGTGATTATACCCATACTATGGATACACCCACGAGACTTTGTGCAAACTTTTTTCTTCTTAAGCAGACTTTTTTCTCATTCTGCAAACTTTATTCTGATTCAACATCACTTGTAACTTTAAAATAAAGTTTGATCAAAAACGTTCGACAAATCCATATTTTACGGTAAAAGAAAAGAATCCATTTTGAAAAAAGATTGATCAAAATGGATTCTTTTCTTTT
>NZ_PISD01000013.1 GCF_002835735.1 Cytobacillus horneckiae
GTTATAATAAGACCATATAAAAAATGGTCAACCAGAAATATTTTCATATCTGATTGACCTTATAATACGAAAGGTGGCAGGTTAGCGACATAAGGACAATTAAGACACATTTTTTATTGTTAGTATTTTAGCTGTACGAAGCTCCAAAGTAAGTAAGTACTATCATCCTTTGAATTAGCATCAAGGAACATCCCTAAATCGCTTATATTGTACGATAAATTGGTAATAGTAGAAAATTCTTGATTTTAAGTGATTTTTGTTTTATTCTAATGAATATAAGCTTTCTAGGGTTCCGCTTTTTTACAAGGTCTGGTCCGAGAGAAAGCGCAAAGCATTTAAGCTTTGTTCACGGAGGGATAAAAGCCCGGGAGATATCACAAATATTTGTGGTATTTCCCGGGCTTTTTTTGTATTTTTATCAATCCTCCTAGGGACAATATAAAAAATATTTGAAAGAGGTGTTTTGATTTATGTGGTTACTAGTAGTCATTGCTGCACTGTTTGAAATTGGGTGGGCAACCGGATTAAAATATGCAAATGATCCTATGACATGGACATTAACGATTATTGGTATTGTTGTTAGCTTTAGCTTATTGATTGTATCATCAGTCAAGTTGCCGACTAGTACTGTCTATGCGGTATTTGTTGGGCTAGGTACTGTGGGTACAGTAATTGTTGATGTAATATTTTTTGGAACATCCCTAAATATAGGTGCCATCCTGTTTGTTGCACTCTTATTAGTAGGTGTAATTGGATTAAAAATGGTGACTGTTGAAAAGAAAGAAGTAAAGGGGGCAGGTAAGTAATGAGTTGGGTGATTCTTATTCTTGCAGGTATCCTTGAAGTGATAGGTGTTAATGGTATTCAAAAATATACTAAAGGTAATACAGTAAGTGGAATAATTTTTATCATTTTTGGTTTTAGCATTAGCCTGTTTTTGTTAGGAGTAGCCATGGAAAGTATCCCTTTAGGAGTCGCTTATGCGGTTTGGACTGGTATGGGAACAGTAGGTAGCGCTGTTGTGGGAATGGTTTTCTATAATGATTCAAAAGATGTTAAAAGAATCGTATTTTTAGCGTTAATAATTATAGCTGTTGTTGGTTTGAGAATTGTAACTATTTAATCAGTGATAAATAGACCAAAATGAGTTACTGGAAATCGTCAGATAGTAACACCAACACAAAAAAATGAATTCGGTTAAAAATAGAAAGGAGGTGAAAATATGCATCACAAAGCACCGTTGGTAGAATTTATGGGGTTAACTTTTAACTTGTCTAATATGTTAATGATTACTGTGTCTAGTGCTATCGTATTCTTAATTGCTGTAATTTCCACACGCCGTCTGGCGATGAAACCTACAGGAATGCAGAATTTTTTTGAATGGATCATGGATTTTGTTAGAAACATAATTAAGAGCAACATGGCTTGGAAAGATGGAGGGAGATTCCACGTTTTAGGGATTACCCTTCTCATGTATGTGTTCGTTTCAAACATGCTAGGACTTCCATTCGCAATCGTCTATGGTGATACTCTATGGTGGAAATCACCAACAGCTGATCCCGTAATTACATTAACTTTGGCTGCGATGGTAGTTGGTCTTTCACATTACTATGGCATAAGGGTGAAGGGCTTAAAAGGATATTTTAAAGACTTTGCCAAACCAATGTGGTTCTTATTCCCGTTAAAAATCATCGAGGAATTTGCCAACACATTGACGTTAGGTCTTCGTCTTTACGGTAACCTTTATGCAAAAGAGATCTTACTTTCCCTATTGGTAGGTTCACTTGCTACAGGAGTTGCTGGCACACTTGTTGCGGTTCTGCCAACATTAGCATGGCTTGGATTCTCAGTATTTCTCGGTAGTATTCAGGCATTTATTTTCTGCATGTTAACAATGGTTTATATGTCCCATAAAGTGAGCCAAGACCATTAACAAACATTTGTAGATTATATGAACATAATTTTGTTTTAATTTTTTATTTAAGAGGCACTACCTCATGGCTATCAAGCTAACATCGTTGAAATTTAGTGTAATGCTTGTTCCATTTTAGGAGACTTCCTTTAAATAAGGGGAAGTCTTGTTTTATTAAGCGGAAAATGAAACCGTATTTAAATATTCTTTAGTGATCATTTAGAGTCTAGATCAAGCTGCAAATTTTAAGAACTTTCTCTAATTACTTGCTCTTTTGATTTACGTGAAAAAAATAAGTGGTGAAAGTAGATGGGGTATGACTGATAAACAATTAAAAAAAGTAGCCCTCATTCATTTTGCTCTTCATGGTTATGAAGGTGGATCTTTAACCTTAATAGCAAAAGAGGTTGGTATAAAAAAACCGTCCATATATACACATTTTAAAAGCAAAGAAGAACTTTTTATTAGTACCTTTAATGATGCTGTGGAATGTGAAATCTTATTTATAAAAAAATTTATTTCCGAAAATAAAACAAAACCACTAAAAACAGCTTTGTTTAGCTTTTTGAATAAATATTTAGATAATTGTAAAAACGAAAGAAATACCAGTTTCTTCTTGAGAACTTCATTTTTCCCTCCGGTACAACTTGAAAAAATAAAATTACAAAGAAGGGAACAGATAAATATATTTTTGAACTTGAATATATTTTCAGGACACTATTTTATCAAAAATCTGATGTGCTACATTCAAATGTTAATCCAAAAACAGCCACAGTAGCATTCATTACAATGTTAAATGGATTACTTGCTGAACAATTATACGGTGATCCAGAACGTCTTGATGAGAGAATATCTGAATCTTGGTTTGTTTTTTGGCAAGGTATAAGTACAGAAATTTACTGGTAGTATTCGGACAGTCCAATGCTTTTAAAAGAAAATGTTGTTGGCACTTTTAGTCTTAACGATGTTCCAACTTTTTGATTCTATCTATCTCAGTAAAAAAGTAGAATAAAACTAACTAGGATGAAATTAAACTATCACTATTTTATATTCTCATAGAAAATAGAGCTATAAAACGAGCTGAGAGCATATTCGAAACTTATGGTAATAATTGTATTAGGTAATAAAATAACAGGAGAAATTAAAGATGGATTTTATATTATCAATGATAATCGTTTTATTATTTACAAAGGTCGCTGGCCACTTATCAGTATTATTAAAGCAACCTGCAGTCCTGGGAAAATTACTTGTTGGTATTGTACTAGGACCAGCATTACTTGGATGGGTTAATGATGGACCACTTATTCAACAATTTGCAGAAATCGGCGTACTGCTCTTGATGTTTATGGCAGGACTTGAAACTGATTTAGATCAATTAAGGAAAAACTGGAAACCTGCCTTTGCAGTTGCTCTTGCTGGTATAATTCTTCCTTTCTCTGGGGTCTTTTTAGTAGGGGAACTTTTCGATTTAGGTTTTTCTCAATCATTATTTTTAGGGGTATTATTTAGTGCTACTTCTGTTAGCATTACGGTTCAAGTTTTGAAAGAGTTAAATAAAATGGATACTAAGGAATCTGCAACTATATTAGGAGCTGCTGTTATTGACGATGTTTTAGTTGTTATACTGTTTGCAGTGATATTGAGTTTCTTTGGAACAGGAGATAGTGGAGGATCGTCAATAGGTTTATTAATTGCAAAGAAAGGGCTCTTTTTTGCAGTTGTCTTTATAGTCGGTTGGTTGGTTGTCCCAAAAGTTTTAGAATGGTACTCTAAGCTAAAGATTACTGAACCAGTTATTTCCATTAGTTTGATTATCTGCTTTGCATTCGCTTACTTTGGTGAAATGTTAGGAATGGCGGGGATTATTGGCGCCTTTGCAGCTGGATTGGCTATTTCACAAACAGCATTTAAACACACAATTGAAAAGAGAATTGAACCAATTTCTTATGCTGTATTTGTTCCTATTTTCTTTGTCAGCATAGGATTAAATGTTTCTTTTGATGGAGTAATGAATCAAATTTGGATTTTAATTCTATTAACAATTGTAGCAGTTTTGACAAAACTTTTCGGTGGTGCAGTCGGGGCTAGGCTCACTGGGAATAGTTATAAATCATCACTAGCTATTGGATCTGGGATGGTTTCAAGAGGTGAAGTCGCATTAATTATTGCTGCAACAGGACTACAGAGCGGACTCCTTCGTCAAGAATATTACACAACAATTATTTTTTCAATTATACTAACTACCTTAATTGCTCCACCATTACTAAAAATATTTTTCCAACAAAATTCAAGTGAGCTGCTAAATCAAAAAAAAATATATAAAGGCCAGTAGAAATAATTTTTTAAAGACACTTCTTAGCGATTAAGAAGTGTCTTTTACTCAAATGAAGTTAACTGTATCTGTATTATCTTTTTCTTATGGAACTATCGTGGCAGTTTAGTTTAATAAGATGGAGTTGTGAGGTGAGATTTTATCGGAACAAGTTCTTGTTCCGATTGCCGATTAGTTAAAAATCTAACTGAATTTTACATCTATTTTATTAAGCTACAGGTTATCACAATTTTTGCTTCGAATCATGGCAAAGTAAAGTTCATGTCGATATCAGATCTGATTCTTACTATTGTCTGGGCCGATTGAAAATGTAGGTGTGAGCCCAGAAAAGTCACCAGCTAAGCTCGCTAAAGGATTCCATTTATTAATTTCTATTCTATAATCTCCTGCATATACCGAAGGATCCAACTGCACGTGTTCTACTGTTCCAAGAATCAGATGATCCTCGCCGACAGGAATAATTCGATCCAGCTTTAGCTCAAAAGCGATTGGTGCTTCGAGCACCGCGGGCACATCGACTTTTTTGCAGATTTTAGGCGTGACACCGGCAAGCTCAAACTCATTCCTTTGTGGCTCGAGATTGGCAGACGAACGCTGCATTGCTTCTCCTAAAGATTCAGATACCATATTAATGACAAACTCACCAACCTCACGAATATTGGTAAGTGTATCCTTGATTGTACCAGCCCTCTCTCCTACACCGGGTCCAATAGAAAGTAGCAATGTCGGTGGGTTGCGAGAGGCAATAGTAAAAAAACTAAAGGGAGCTAAATTAAGAAACCCTTCTTTACTTTTAGAGGAAACCCACGCGATTGGTCTAGGCACAACCGAACCAATCATTAACTTATACATTTCTTGTTCGTTTAAATCGGTTTTAGTAAAATGAAGTGAGTCATATCCTGGCATAATAAGTATTATCCTTTCGTTAATTAATTCATTTGCTCTATTAAGTATAGTCACGTGCTTTAAGAATAATAAAGTACGCACTTTGAAGTGCGTACTTACATTTAGGGAAGTGATCTTGATGACCAATTATACCGAACTTAGTGGAAAACATAACCACCTAACTCCATTTGACTACACGTTAACCGTTTTGGGCGGAAAGTGGAAGATGAAAATCATGTATCAAATAGCATGCCAAAAAGTTTTACGCTACGGTGAACTCAAGAGGAGTATTTTAGGTATCACTCATAAGGTGTTGAGTTCTCAATTGAAAGAACTAGAAGAAAGCGGTATTGTCAAACGGGTGCAGTACTCACAAACACCACCAAAAGTGGAATATTCTCTAACTCCAAGGGGTAAAACTCTCATGCCGATTCTTGAAGAAATGTGCAAATGGGGGATGCAATATCTCCCCGATGAACAGAGAATACATTCATCAGTAAACTAATTACACACCATTCTAGATTGAACTATTAACGTTAGTTGAAAACAGCATGGAGCAGTTTACCTCTTGGAAGCTGCTCCTTTTTCATTAAGCTAACATTACTATATTTCCAATTGATAGTATTATCTAGGTGTGTGAGCCTCATGGTATTGAACTCATGTCGGGGGATAAGAACATAGTCCTGAAGTTGCTAATATAGCGACTTTTTTGTTTTATCGGTACAAGTTCTTGTCCCGATTACCGTAATGGAAAAGAACATGGTCCGAATACCGATTAGGTATGTATCTAATCAATTTTCGTCCGCTAATTCATTAAGCTAACGGGAAACGTTAGCTCAATAAAAACAGCGTCAGTCTAGGACTTTATTTTCTCGTCCAAGGCTGACGCTGTTTTTACAGTTGGGACTAGTCTAATACTTTTTTTACGAGCTCTGACGGTTTATAATTCGAAAAACCGCGTGGGACCAACATATCAATTCTAACACTTTATTTTTTTCTACAGCAATCCTTTTAGTTACACTTATATCTTCTTTACTTGGCTGTGTATCATAAGAAGGATGGTACAGGACATGTTAATGTTTGGAATGTTCGTTATTACCTAATTGGGGTCTCGCCATTGACGTTACCCCTATACGAAGTCCTTCAAATGAACATTTTAGGGGCCACCTTATATATCAAGGCTTTTATCCTTAGCGTGGGAAATCCGATATATGGATGGTGCTACCTCAAAAATAAAAATTCCTTCAAAGCAGTATTAAAATATAAAAAGCTATAAACTTTTAAAAGTTTATAGCTTTTTATATTTTAATCTTGAGATAAATAAATCCAATTTCTTTCATCAAATTCTTCAATAATATAGCTTGAACCTATATTTGCTAGAATTTTATTAAAAGATTCTATATTGTCTTCATTATCATACAAATCTTCTTGAATGTATTCTTTAATAATAAAGTTTGTCAAATTTGTGTTATTAACAAAATCTGCAAAGTATGATCTTAGCAAAATTGAATCTTCTTCATTTAATTTTTCATCATTAATTAATGAAATCCTAAAAACATTTAAAATCTTGTTAATATCTTCTTCGTCCATATAACATAATGGTTCTAGTTTTTTATCTTCTTCTGTAAATGGATTTCTAGTATCTTCAATTACTACATAAGATAAGATATTTTCATCTTTTAACACATGAAAAATTTCTAAATCACGTAATTTTAAAATTCTATGAAGTGATATCATAATTTCCTCCTATCCAAATATTAATTTAGGAAATGTTAATAATTTTGCTACTGTTAAGCCTACTAAAGCTGCCATTGTTATCAAAACTGAAGGTTTTGCTATTATCTGATTCCAAGACAATTTATTGACTTTTTTACGTTCTTTATCTAATTTTTCTTGTTTCTCTAATCCCTTTTTAAAATCAGCTGTTTTCTTTACATTTTTTTGTACAGATTTAGGAACACCAGCTGAATCTAGGGTTTTTTTATGACTTTTCCCCCCTGTAACTCTTTCAGCTCCCTTAACTTTTCCTTTTTCCACATGTACATGCCAATCATTATTAACTCCATCAACGTGGGGTCCTTCAACACGGTACTTCCAACCAGCAGAACCTGGGACGTCTTTCATAGTAGCAGCTGAAGCATTAGTAGGTCCAATACTTAAAAACATAGTCGATAAAAATAAGACCGATATCTCACGCTACCCCTGAGCAACGATTAGTTGTTATTAAAAAGTTAACAGAGTCAGACATAGCAGAACATGTTGAACTAGGTATTTCTTTACTAAGTTCTGCATTAGAAGCTTGGCATTTTAGCTCGCATTATGGTTTTGAGTTTGGTGCACATTCAAGAGATTATGGATATTCACCTACAAGTCGAGAACAAGTGGAAAACTGGTATAAGATATTTATTGAATATACTGTTTCGTTAGCGATATCTGATTCATCGTATTCTTATATAGCTAAATCTCTATTGGCTGAAAAGTTCAGAGGTTTATGGGTGAAGGCTAGAATGTTTGAAATTCTTGAAATTGCATCAGAAAGTATTAGAGAAAAGGAAGCCTGGAGAGAGGGATGGCTAGCGGTAAAAACCACAATTAGGTTTGATGGAACTAAAATGGATAGAGAGGACTTAACGAGACTAAATACCTTGGCTGAGAACTTGGAACCAAAAACACTTATTGAAAGAGCAAGACTATATGCACTTCTAATAGTAGGAGTACATTGGACCTAGAGGATGTTGAGGAGCATGACGATAGTGCATATATTAATGCAGAAAATACCTCAGAGTCACTAGGAAATGAGATAGGATCTAATGATCAACTTCTTCAGGAGTTATTACCTGAGTTATTGTGGAGGAAGATTAGAGAGCACATACTACTAATTGACGAAAATAAAAGGAATTATCAATTACTAAGAGGGATTTTACAAGGAATATCTACCTATGATAATGAGCTTGTTGATAGATTGTTAGACTCGGTTGTTATTGACGAAATACTCGGAAAAGCATATCCTTATCTCCAAGTAAGTATAGGAGTTGATTCAAAAGGTATAGACAGAATTATCAAATCACTAATTATCGATATAGCTCCTATATGGCAATACAAGTATTTAAGCTATGGAAGATACCTTGACTCAATTAGTGATAATGATTTTTGTGGGTTTTTGGAAGTTATTTCTCAAAAACCTGAAGGTGACACGGTTTCAATTGATATAATGAATAGGAGACTTCACGGACATCAGGATAAAAGACAAAGTGAAATAATTGTTAACTTAGGACAAACATTGTTATTAAACTTCAATTACTCGAACCGTATCCATTCTTTAGATTATGAGATATCAAATATTATTAAAGTAAGTTTTAATGGAGATAATGGAAAAGAAAATGCTAAGAAATTATGTAAAAAAATTATTTTAGCCATTGAAAATTATGAATTATCTCCAAGAGAATATAATAATACCTTATACTCTTTAGCCTCAATTCAACCTCTAGTCTTCATGGATTGTTTTTTAGATAGAGAGGAAATTAGCTATAGGTTAAAGCATGTCTTTAATGAAGGAATAAATTCTTTAAAAAATATTGAACCTAAAATTATCTTGAGATGGTGTAATGTGAACCCAGATACTAGGTTTCCTATAATTAGTTCTGTAATTATCCCCAATTATAGAAATGAAAAAACAGGAGGTTTTGAATGGTCTTCTCTAGCAAATGAAATTATAAAAGATTCAAAAAAGCCTGTTGAAATTCTAAACAGATTTAAAACCTCCTTTAGGCCAAATTCTTGGAGTGGTTCCCTTGCTAAAATGATGCAAGAAAGGATGGGTCTAATAACCATTTTAAAAACTCATGAAAATCCAGTTATTATGGATTGGGCCGAAAATAAGGAGATAGAGCTGTATAAAGAAATTGAAGATATAAAGAAGTGGGAACTAAGTTTTGAAAGTGAAAGGAACGAAAGGTTCGAATAATAGTTGTGTTTATGTAAAGATATAATGTAGAAGCTCTACCGAAATATGGGTAGAGCTTTCTTTTTTAATTAGTTGTAGCTTTAAAAGAAAGTTCGTTGATCAAAAATAACACGAAAGCCCACATTCTACGATAAATAAAAAGAATCCATTTTGAAAAAAAGATTGATCAAAATGGATTCTTACCCAGCAGATTTAAGTTTAGTTTTTATAAAATAGTTTAATCACTTTCGAGGTGTCTAAAGTTTATTTTCAACTTGGCTAATAAATGATATAGTGACTCCTATTACGTAGCGTGAAGATCAAGAGTTTATCTTCTTTTAAAATGGTGTAACTTTTTTAAAGCATCACGACATTATTCAAAACATCGCATCCTTTTTATAAAGTAAGGGTAAGCTTATTAAAAACATAACAACCCCTAAAGCTAAAAAATATAGTGGCATCGCAAGGATAGTTCCGTTATGAAAAACGCTCATACCATAGGTTGTAGCACTGACGAGTAAATAATAACCTAAGCTAAATATCGCACCCGCAGAACCAACGACATCTTGAAAGTCAACGAGCGCTAAGCTTAAACAGTTGGGTAAAGCAGTACCTGTACCAAATAAAATAATGAACACACTAACAATCACGAGTGGCATTTGGAATGAAATCGGTAAGAAATGCACCGATGTAGCGAGCAATGTACCTATGAGCATAATGGCTAAGCCGCATACGATAATCTTCTCAGGTTTTGTGTGGCTCACGAGTCGTTTAGATAGCATCGCACCTGCAATAGAAGCGAGTGCAACGATAATGCCTAAAAAACCATACATCGCACTTGTTAGTGTAAAATATTGCGTGAAAATAAATGGTGCTTCGGTATAATAGCTAAATAATACACCGTTAATACCGCCAATTAATACGCCATAGCGCCATAGACGGGCATTTGTCATCATGCGCTTTACTATTGGCAATAGGGGCTTTACTTCGATTGCAGCAGGCGCTGTTTCAGGTAAGCGTAAAAACGTATAGCAAAATACAATAACGCTCATAGCAACTAACACCCAAAATACAATTTCAAAGCCAAAATAATAATCGGAAAAGCCACCGATTAATGGGCCAATGGCTGGTGTGAAGGCAAGGGCAGCTGAAATTTGAGCAAACAATTTATGACGCTCAACACCAGTAAAGCTTTCGCGTAAAATTGTTTGTGTCACGACAGAGCCAACACTTGCACCAAACGCTTGAATAAAGCGTGCAACTAATAAAACCGCCATTTCATTTGCTACTAAACAAAGTACGTTACCAATAAAATATAAAAACAGCCCATAAAGCATTGCCTTGCGACGACCGATTTTATCGGATATACGCCCAAAGAAAAATACCCCAAAGGCAAAAGCGATAAAGTACACGCTCATCGTAAGCTGTGCATCACTCATAGAAGTTTTAAACGCTTCTGCGATAGAAGGTAATGATGGGCTAAAAATAGTTTCACTAATTTGTGGGAAGCCTACTAATACAATCAGTAATAATAAGCTAGGTGTTTTGTTTCCGATGTTTTTCTTCAAAATAATCCTCTCCTAGATAATTATAGGTTTGAAAGAAAAACATCGTAGCTTGGGAAATGGTGGCTTCACGAGTTTAATTTTTTCTAATTCACTCATGAAATTCACTTCCTTCTAATTAAAAATACTAAATAATTATACCATCCAAAAGGATAAAACGATGCAACTTTTTTATAAATGGTATAACTTTCTTCAAAACGGTACATCTTTTTTATAAACGGTACATCTTTCTTTCAAATCCACATTTACTTATTGCCTAGACCTTGTGTAACGGACTAAATTGGGGTAGGTTAGCATTCCTGTATTAATTAAAAATGTTATAGAGTTTGTGAAAAAGTGTACTTAAACTATCGGGGGCTTTAGTTAAATAAGAAATAAATAAAATTATTATTGACTTAAGAGTGTAATGACAACTAAAAAAAGATAAATGTAAAGAGCCTTGCTTCAATCAATATGTAGCAAGGCTTGTATTTAAAGTTTAAATTAATCCCTTTATTATCGGATAGTTCAATTTCAGAAGTTAAGTTAGAATAGTTTATTTGTGGCCTACCTAATTTCTTTCCCTGAGATCTGGCTAAGGCTATTCCTTCGGCTTGCCTTTGCTTTATTTTTTTTCTTTCTTGTTCGGCTCATAGGCTAATAAACTTAGGAATTGGTCTTCAAGCATTTTTCCTAAGTCACCCATACTTCTAATTTTTCTACTATCAAACAATTCTTCATTATCAAGTACTACAATATCTGCTTTAAGATTCCGAGTTATATCTTTCCATTCTTCAATGATGCCATCATAATCTCTGCCAAGTCTGTCAAGTGAATCAAAATAGATTAGGTCTCCTTCTCGTATAAAATTTTTCAATGTCTTATAATTTGGTCTGTCAAAGTTTCTCCCTGATGCCTTATCTATAAAAATGAAACGGTCTTCAACACCTAACTCTTTCATTTTTAATACTTGTCTTCCTTCGTTTTGATCTTTAAAACTAACTCTAACGTAAGCCATTCTAACCACTATAAATTCTCCTTAATACTCAATTTTTATTCTATGAAAATTACCATTATTATACATAAAATCCTTAAAAGTATATTATTTTTGTAAACGTTTATAAATAAAGTATTAAGCTTTTATAAATGAAAAGTCTATATTTATCTTTATTGTCCTAAAAGTATAAAATATTAAGCACCTTTATTTTTACACCGTCCAAATTTGCAGACGGTGTAATGCGTTTTTTAGCTTCAAAATTAAATAACTTTATTATCATTACACATTTAAAAGAGAAGCTGCCTAATGAAATGTAGTAGAAAAAGCGAAAGGTCTTATGGTGGGCGACCTAAAAGGTATCACAAGAAACATGCATGCATGAGACATGCTATTGAGCTATATAAAATGGAAAAATACACAGAAATTTCCATAAAATTTTTGTTCGCTTATGGACCTATTTTCTCGGTAAAATGGTATGATTATAAAGTAATATTTAACTAAAGTGGGGGATATTAGAAAATGAGTAAATTTGCAAAATTGTTAGCTACTGGCTTATTAGCTGGTGGAATCTTGGCTGGTTGTTCTTCTGAAGAAACAGGCACAACGGATGAACCAAAAGAGGAACCAAAAGCAGCAGAACAAAAAGCTAAAAATGCTTCTGAACCTAAGAAGGATGAAGCCGGTAACACAATCCTAGAAGAACCTGGCCAAGCAGCAGAAAGTGACCATTTCAATGCGGAACTACTTAAAATTGCAAAGGTTAATGAAACAGTAGACGTTGCACCTTTAAAGATTACAGTAAATGATATTAAGTTAATTAAGTTAACAGACGTTGATCCAACTTTTGCAGAAGAAGTTGCTTGGTCAATGGATGGGGATGCAGCTGTCTTGGAGAAAGGATTTTCATACCTTCAAATTACATACTCTGCTGAAAACACCGAAGAACAAAATATTGAATGGTATGACTTAATGAACATCATCACTGACAAAGGAGAGCAAATTGACGGTCAGTTGAAAGATTTTTATGTAGATGATGCAGACATGGATTCAGAGTTTATTGGTAAAGTTAAGAAGGACTTTACAGATACATTTGTGGTTAAGGATGAAGACATTAACAAAGTTAAATTGGTTTTTGGTAACACAATGAATGCTGATACTTACGATGATATTACTGGCGAGCAAACAGTTGAATATACGTTTGAATAAAAATAAAAAGGCTGCGGTTGCAGTCTTTTTTATTTTGAACAGTATGTAAATTCCTACAAAAAAAGTTGTGCCTGTTAACCAAACGTATACAATCATGGTAAATAAGGTGGAGCCGGTAGTATTAATATATGGATATGTAAAACCTTAGATTTAAACATTCCATCAAATTATCAGATATTGGGATATGGATTTTAGAACATTTTTGTCCATCTTTATTGCAATCGGTTGTGTTTTATTGTTTGTCATAGATTACATCTTTAGAGACAAAACGTAATCGATTTTTATAAGAACTGAGCACCTAATTAAGATATAACATCATTCTTCCTCACATAATGAAAAAAAGACGGGATAAACCCCCGTCTTTAATTTTTTCCTCCAAAATGATGAATTCAGTTAATTTTACAATTTTAAAAATTTTATTTTACCTAAAAAAAGTCTGATACCTTGTGGATATCAGTCTTTTTTTAGGATGTTTCTGCTTTAATCCAATCTATAAATATAATAACTTTAGGAATTTTGACATTTTAGCTATATATTTATTATTCAATAAATTTCCTAATCACTATCGATTTCATTTTTAAAACAAATATATAGTTTGTAAAAGTATACCTTTATAAACTATTAACATGAGGTTTTAAAAAGACTAAATTCTCCTAAGAGTATATTAGTGGAATTATTTTGGAATACGACTTGGCATCACTGATAAAGAGTTTAATTGGAATGACATTATCTATTTAAGTTAAATCAAGCGAAGAATGATTGGTTTATTTTTTTTTCTTCTTTTATTGAATATTTAGAATGTTTATGGAATTTTATGTTAAAATTGTTATATGAGATTAATGATGGGTGTGCATATATTAACGAACGAGGACAGATTAGTTGAAGAAAATGGTGATTAAGGAGGCTTAATATGGAACAAGTTAATTTTTTTGAAAACAATCTTTGTTACGAAAAAGTGGAAAACGCATACTTGTTACACAAAAAAATAATAAACGAACGTTTGCCATTTGCTGATGTCCAACACGTTGGAAGTTCAGCCATACCCAATAGTCTTACAAAAGGCGATCTTGATATACAAGTGCGTGTTACACTGGAACAATTTCCAATCGCAGTTCAAACCCTTGAAGCGTTATATGAACTTAATGAGGGTAGTTCAAAAACGGATTGTTTCAGGGCATTTAAAGATAATTCAACCGTTCCTGCTCTTGGAGTGCAATTAACTGTGATTAACTCAGAAGTTGATTTCTTCTGGAAATTCAGAGAAGTTTTGTTAATTAATGATAAATATCGAAAGGAATATGATGATATAAAGAGGAATTACGAAGGGAAAGAAATGGATAAGTATAGGGAAGCCAAAAGTGAGTTTTTCGGAAAACTTATGGAAACACCTGAATTTAGGAAACTAAAATAATAATAGTTATTTGACACAAGGAGTTAAAGAATGGAAAGTAAAATTAAATTTTATGAAAGTGAATCCCAAAAGTTCCAACCCTCTAAACACTTTATTTCACGAATTCAAGAAATGGAAAATAAGAGTAGTTATGGAGCTAAACTTTCCTTGAAATGGACGGAGATTTTAAATCAAACACTAATCAATGAAACCTACCCAGTGATTCACCCGATTGGTCAAGAGACATTTTCATTATACGCAGAGTTCCCAACTGGGGTTTTTGAATATGCTTTAGATATAGACGGTGCTATTTCCTTCATAAAAGAAAACAACTTTAAACCAGTCAAAGTTTCTCCATCGAGCATTATTAATTCTGTTGACCAGGGTAACATAAATAAAGATCCAAACAAAATAAAACCAAATCATAAAAATCCTGTAATGGTATTACAAAGTCATTATTTAACTGATAATAAACCTTATTGTATCAATGGGAATCATCGCATATTTGAGGCTTATCGAAACAACGATAAACAAATAGAAATATTTGTATTTAAAGATTTAGAATTTGTTCCTTTCTTTTATGATATTCTAAGCAAAGCTGCTTACTTTTTTGAGATTGATTACACAAATGTAGTTAGTAATAAAAGGGATTTTATAAAGAATGAACAGGGTGCTTTCGCATATGATTTATAAATAACTTGGTTTGCAGTTATTCAATTAACGGGTACGATTGTTAGAATAATTATTAATAAAGCGAAAAAACACAGAGGATGCTAAAACCTCTGCATTTTCTTATGCGATTTACTTGACTGAAAATATGTGATTTAAATCGTTATTTTACTTGTGAATTGACATTTTCTACTTCATAACCGAACTACTTAGAGTTATCCCTGGCTTCTTTTTTACAAGCCCCGATTTTATTAATCGCAGGCGGGGTTTGCGATCCCTTTTTTTCAGCCGTCATTAGGAAGAAAGACCCCTTTTTTTTCGTCGCTCAAGGATTAGCGACAAACTTACAATATTGTTATATTTATTAATTGTATACTTTTACAAACAATTTTTATAGATAAAAAAAAAGTATCATCCTTGTCTTTTTTCAGATTTTCTTTACTTGCAACAGTGGCTCCACTTACTTACTTAAATTTGAAAACGGCCAAGTTTGCTGTAACAAACTTGACCGGAGCATAATATTTAATATATTCATCAAAATAACTCAGGGAAGTCTATTTCAGGTTTAAGCATCAAACACCTAGCCAAATGGCATTTTTACCTTTCACGTTGGCTATTTGGCGACAGCTAATCCTACTTTTTAAAAGAAATTGGTTTATGTTTTAAAGAAATGGGAATCTAATTACTAACCGAATAAAAATGTTTCCTAGGGTTCCGCATATTTTGTTTGGTCTGGTCCGAGAGGAAACTCGCAGTGTTTAACACTACTGTGCCACGGAGGGATAAAAGCCCGGGAGATATCACGTTAAGTGGTATTTCTCGGGCTTTTTTATATATAAAAAACTTAAAGGAGTGTCAGAGATGAACACAAATGGTCAAAAAGCGCTCGAACTTGCGGCGCAAATCTCTACTACAGAAAAAGAGAAAAGGAAAGTGAAAGAGATAGAAATGGGACTTCCTGCTTCTGAAAGTGTTACTGATGAAAATATTACTACGTTTGTTCGTGGTGAACATCCATCATACGCAGGATTAGCGACATTTTTAAGAAGCACATATCTTGAAGATGTTTCTAAGGTTGGAGAAGTAGATGTTGCTTTTGTTGGTGCCCCTTTTGATGCAGGAACAACCTTTAGACCAGGTACACGATTCGGTCCTGAAGCAATGCGAAACATTTCAAAATTGTACCAAACGTATCATTTTGAAGCAGGTATTGATTTGAAAGAACACATTAAGATGGCTGATATCGGTGACATCTATTCCGTACACAATTTAGAAAAGCAATTTGATCAGTTAAGTAAGGCTGTAAGCCATATTGTGAATAATGGAACATTCCCTGTTGTTCTTGGGGGAGATCATTCAATCGCGTACGGTACAATTAAAGGACTAGCTGAAGCAACCGAAGGAAAAGTCGGTGTCATTCAATTGGATCGCCATTTAGATATGCAAGAAAAGGAAATGGATGAACGCATGCACGACACGCCATTATTCCACGCAAGCAATTTACCGAATGTAGATCCTAAAAACATTGTTCACATCGGTATTGGTGGCTGGCAAAACGATGTTAAAGGGGCACTTGCTGCAAAAGAGAGAGGAAATACAGTATTAACAATGGATGATGTTGATGAACTAGGCATCGATCGCATTGCTGAAATTGCCTTAGAGAAAGCATGGGCTGATGGTGTAGAAGCAGTATACCTCACAATAGATGTCGATTGTATCGACAGTGGCATTTCGATGGGAACTGGATGGCCTGAGCCGGGTGGATTTTTACCACGAGAAGTTCTTCGTTTGGTTAAAAAGCTAGCAGAAAAAGGATTAGCAGGTCTAGAAGTCGTGGAAGTAAGCCCCCCATATGACCATAATAATCAAACGGCACTAATGGGAACTAGAATTGTTTGTGATGTGCTAAGTTCATTGGTGAAAAATAAGCATTTAGGTGCATAAGTTAGTAAATCTCGTTGCTGTATTTCGGCAATGAGATTTTATTTTATACTTTTATAAACTATTTTAAATTTAATTAAGCAAGCCATCCAAAAAGTCATTTTAACTGTGCTAGCAGCCATTTCGAAAAGGAACGTATTGACAGCAAAAAATAGACAGGCTGAAGGTATTCAGGCAGCTAAAGCTAAAGGAATAAATCAGTAGAATAGATAGCTAGGGATAATGCGATTTATCGGTATAACATAGTATTGAAAATCTCATGCTCCAATTACTTCATATGAACATCTATATAATCTTCCAAGATATATATAGTTTAGGTGATAACACAAAAAAACCTTCCTATAGCACTAGGAAGGTTTACAATTATATTAAATTAATCTGTAAGACTAGCAAAATATGCTGTATAACGTTGTAATCCTTGTTGCTTCACAAATGTCAGACTGAATAAAATTCTATCATTGACTAGCTTTGATTATTAATTAGTTCCCCAAATGGCTCTTCCGCCCGTATGACCTGTATTTTTATGAATTTCTTTGTTTACTAACTCCATTCTACCTCTGTTTTGATGATGATGCCATGTATAATTTCTTGGCGGTTTCCTGCAAGAATATCCCTTTGTTGCACGGGAGAAAACTTAGCTCTTAGCGATGCATTAGCTCTGCTAAAATGTACAGTATTTGAAGACTTAAGTAACTCATTAGGTAGTGTCATGCTATGTGTCGATGAAATATAGGAAGTATTTTCTAAAACCTTTTTTCATGGTACACCCCAAAAGTTTGATTAAAAAATATTATAAAGAAGGTGAGCTCAACGTTTCATATGAAATTCATCCATTTTTCAAAACGGTGTAACTTTTTGGTCACTACCTTTAGGATCTTTTTTCATTCAATAATCTTTCAATTTTTTTCGAATAATTTTTAACAGAAGAATAAAAATTAGCTTTTAATAGTTCTGTAATTTCAGAAATTAATTGCTTGTTTATATTTTGTTCATTTAAGCGTTCGTCAACAATTCTATATAATACTTCAGAAGCTTCTTGTACAATTGTTTCATCTTCATTTTTAGCTAATTTTTTGATTTGTAACAGCAACCAATTGGAATCACTTTTGAAATTAATAAAATGTTCGAGAGCAAAACATATTTCTCTTACATTATCTCCAGAAAAAACAGCCTCGCCTTCTTTGTAAGTAAATGTTGTTTTATCCTCCGGGAATAATGTATTTGCTGAATAAGGTTGCTCTGGATTACGATAGAGTCTTGAGATGAAATCATCAAATGATTCAGCTATCTTCTCTTCAAGTTCTAACTCAACATCATAATAGAATATAGAAGGGTCTTTTTTATTTCGTTCAAAGATCCATAATGTTCTTTTGCACTCTTTTTGTCTTTTTAGGTGAAGGGAATTTAGAGAGTTGAATGTTAAACCAAAATCAATTTTTGAATTTGTTTTTTTCCTATGCAACTAAAGTGGAAGTTTAGTTGAACAAGAAACAAGGGTTTTTAGGTATTTTGTCTAATTGGTATTACTAACATTAAAATGGGGTCGACATTTTATGGTAATTAAAAAAACAAAACATTAAGCATCGGTCCTTTCATATGCCGATTTTTTCTCTTTACTAGCTAAAAGTATCTTCTCTGATTAAAATAGAAATAATATGAATACATTCAAAAAATTTCGAGGTGATTTAAGTTGAAACAATGGATAAAGGAAATTGAAATTGATGCTCCTATTGATTACGTATGGAACTTTTTAGATGGATCACTGGAGAATATGCAAAGGATTATGCCGGAGGTTCTGGAAAACAAACCAGTCAAAGTAACTGAAGAAGTGGTTGGAAGTGTATACCGTCAAAGATATAAAGAAGGTAAAAGAATTGAAGAATATGATGTCGAAACGCTAGAATACCTCAATACTCCTGACCAAAAGAACCTTAAAGTTGGTTTCACATTAGCTAAGATGTTCGAAATTACCGCAAAGTATGAATTAAGTAAAATCAACGATAAGAAAACACAGTTTACATACACTTGCACAAATCGGCCATTAAGAGCGTTCCTCAAACTTTTTTTATTTTTTGCAGGTGATAAAGTCGTCATAAAATTTTGTGAAAAAGTGAAAAAAGAGGCTGAAGCCGATTACCAAAAATCCACTATGCTGGTAAAATAGCTTCTAAAACAAAGTTATCGCAGCCATCCCTCAATTTTGTGAGGCTCGAATTTAAGAGTTTGAGTGGAAGACTATTTTAAGACGTTTCTTTGAGACAGAAAAAACCACCCATTTTTGATAATGAAAACGCAGAAATGGAAAATGGGTACTATTTTCAGATTAATTATTATATAAATGGCTTTTGGCACAAAATGATTGACCGATTAAGAAATATCTCGATTAATATCTACTATTTTCTTTTTGTAATTAAAAGATTGTGAAGAAATGGAACTAAATAAAAAGTATTTTTATGGTTGCTGCACAATAATGGTAGCAACTTTTTTATGGGACAAACGCGGCGGGTTAGTTGGATATATTATTTATTTGTTGAAATAGATAATACTAGATAAGTTCTTTAATTATTTTTATTGTGGAGGGGTTTTATTGGAAACGCTGTTTAGATATAACTGGGCGGTAAGAGAAGATTGGTATCGTTGGTGTGAAGATTTAAGTGAAGAAGAACTATTACAAAACCGAACAGGTGGAATGGGAAGTATTTTACATACTTTTTTCATATTGTTGATGTAGAGTGGAGTTGGATACGTCTCTTACAGGGTAAAACCGACTTTCAGGAGAGCTTCGATAATTATAAAAGCTTGAACAAGATTCGGAAATTGGATAAAGATTTTCATTTAGAAGTCGAGAACTTTGTGAACAACTGGAATGCTAGTATGGAAAACAATTTATTTTACGATACCCTGCCAGATGGAAGTGTTGTAACTGATACTTGGGGTGAAGTGGTGCGACATGCTATCGCTCATGAAATTCACCATATAGGACAATTATCGATTTGGGCAAGAGAATTGGGAAGAAAACCTGTCTCTGCAAACCTTATCGGACGTTGTCTTTCCTCTAAATCAAAAAAGTAATTCAAATTAATTAGGTTTCTTTCTGAAGTGAAAATGATTAAACACCTGGGGGCGTTTCTTGATAAAGAAGGTTCGCTTTTTCTTATGTCTCAAACGGGGCAGGTTAGTTGAACAAAGCATGGGTTACCGACATAAGTTCTGATATTGTGAGATAATCAAAAGATATTAAGACTTTATGGTGTTTCTTATTCAATTGCTGTCTTGTCTGCTTTTACCATTAATTTATTATTTGCAGAGCTTGTTATAAGAAAGTCAAAAATTTAATATTTATCATTTAAACAATTATTCGGAGCTCTTGGGCTTTTGTGTTCCTGTTGTTCTTTTATGTAAGATAAAAAACGAAAGTCGCAAACAGTGCTCAAATGATTTTACGATATTTTTCATTGCCATAGTGTTTTCGGATATTTCTTTAAGTAGTTACAATTGCTCATTTAAATAGAAAAAGAGTAAAGAATAATTGTTCATCTTTACTCTTTCTTTATTTTTAGTTCCAAATGGCCTCAACCCACTCGGGGTGATCAATAAATGGATTTCGATTATGCTGATAATCGTTGTAAATGCTTTCATTTCTTTGTCTCTCAAAGTTATCTACTGGATCTTGATGATGCCATTGTATAAGGGTCGAAAGCTTGCCGTGATATGGAGTTGTGCCATTATTCACAACGTTATTTACCTCTAAATCTAGTTCACCACGATCTCCTTCATAACGAACATCCATATAAAAGATCATTCGAGCTACATCGCCTTTGACTTCATCATGGGGTTCCCATGAATCGTTATCCGTAAATGTATCAGGAGCCTCACCTTGAGGGGATCCTCCATTATCAAAATCTTTATTTCCACGTGAGCTATTTACCGAAACATCTGTCGGTCGAAGATGATGTAAATCAGTTCCAGGTCCCATTGCAGTTCCGAAATTACCATGGGATTTTGCCCATACATGTTCTCTATTCCAATTATCTACACCTGAACCGTTTGATGATTTACTTTGTGATCTACCCGTATAAAGTAAAATAACGTTATTTGAGTTATTAGGATCTGCATCTGTTTGTTTCAAGGCCTCCCAAACGCTACTATAAGAAATTTCAGTATGATCATCAATAATATTATGCAAAGCTGCTTTTAATTCCTCACCTGATTTCCCAATGGCTGGATCATAATACGATCCTGTATAGCCACCTTCGTCACTGCCATCACCTGTTTCACCATCTGATGAGAGAAGAATCATTTCAGTCGTGTTTTTTAAGCCGGGATGTGAATAATAGGCTGTTAGATTTCCAGTTACCTTAATTTTTTCACCCTTTAACTCAGGGTTGCTTTTTAGACCAAATTGTGAGCGAAACTGGGACGGAAGCTGAACATAAAGCATATTTGAAGTGTTTGTTTCCATACTTGAATCTGCAATAGCCAAAGAATAATCATCTGGATAATTATTTGTAATGACAGATGTTGATGAGACCGGTTTACCAACTATATAACCTTCAACAGTTTTAATTGAATTATTTTGCTGTTGAATAGCCTGTGATACCGGTAACGATATAGATAATGCCTTCGAAGAATCAAATGAAAATAATAAAACAAAAGCTAGTAAGGCCAAGCTTGATAATTTCATAAATTTTCCCATGTGAATCCTCCTCTAATATTTGGTTTTTATTAATATAACTGTAACACCTTTCTGTTATAATATTTTTAATAATATGTAAATTATTTCTTTTTAAATAAAGATAGGAAAATATATATAGAACTATTTAATAACGCCATTGTTTTTTATCACAAATTGGGATTTGTCCAAACTGGATCTTATTCTTTTTATATGGGGAATGAAGAGCAGATAGATCTTATCATGACTAAAAATTGAAAGGTGGATAACTATGTATATCCCAAAATATTTTAAAATTGATGATGAAGAAGTGATATATGATTTTATCGAAAAAAATGGATTTGCAACGGTTTTTTCTCAACATAATGGTGAACCATATGCTACACACCTTCCATTAATGTTAAATGAATCTAAAAATGCTCTATTTGGTCATTTTGCACGTCCGAATGAACAATGGAAATATATGGATGACCAGCAGATACTTGCGGTTTTTCAAGGTCCTCACTGTTATATTTCTCCAACTTGGTACGAAACTACTAAAGCAGTACCTACTTGGAATTATGTATCTATTCATATATATGGAAAGATGGAAATTGTCGAAGATAAAAAGGTAATATACAATTCTTTAGATGATTTGGTAAATAAATACGAATCCATTGATAGCATATACAATTTAGATAACGTTGAATCTAGTTTTATAGAGGGAATGAGTAAAGGAATTGTAGCTTTCAAACTAAAAATCACAAAAATTGAAGCAAAAGCTAAATTAAGTCAAAATCATCCGGTTGAACGACAAAAATTAATTATCAAGCATCTAGAAGATACTCATCAACAAGACAATATACAAATTGCATCGCTTATGAAGAGAAATCTTACAGCGTTTAAATAGAAACTCTATTGAACTATATGGACTTCTTTAAATAAAGGGAAGTCTTTTTGTTATGTTGCTATAGGGCAGTATCCTAAATAAGGAATAAATTGAAACAATTACTTCTGTATGCCGTAAAAAAAATTAAGAAAAAGTAATTTTCATATACTATAAATGAGGCAGATAAGTGAAACATTTTTTGATGTTAAGTCGTACATTTTAGATGAGTATAAATAGAAGGAGATGAAATGTATTTTTAAAAGTGTATTAGGTATCTTAATTATCTTATTCATACTAGGAATATGCTTTTTAATGATGTACTGGGGGTTAAACCAAATCTATAAGTATGCAATAAAGTCAAAACAATATAATGACGCAGAGTTAGCAAAGGAATTATACTCCTTAAAGGAACGAGTAGAATTGCTAGAAAGAAAACTTGAAAAAAAGTAATAGGAAAATTTTTTTCTTTTTCCTCGGTCATCGACAACCAATCAGGCTGGCATATTGCCAGCCTTTTGTAATGGACTAATTTGGGGCGGCATTTCTGAAATAACTGAAAATGTTATAGAGTTTGTGAAAAAGAGTACTTAAGCTATTGGGGGCTAACGTTAATTAAATCTCAAATAAGGATCTAGTATAGGGAAATAATTATGAATTTCTCAAAGGCATGGCAATTAAATAGATCCGATAAACAGATTCAAGGCTACTCTGGCTAAACATTAAAAGCATAGGATATTCAGTTATCATTACTCATTCGTTGTTTTGGAGATATCTGTAAAATAAAGGGATTTCTACCGAGCTGCTAAAAATATATTTAGCGATAGTTGCACAATGATACGGATGTAGCATTATTTGTTCCTGAGTGACTCCCACTTCGAATAAGTATTTCTTAAATGTGGTATGTCATTAATAGAGTCTCAAAGCAAGCTGGGATTAACAAGAGTATTTATCCTGACCAGATTTAGTATCAAATCAAAAGTGGGTGCATACATTACTTCACACTAGAAAAAATTCAAGAATTAAATAGAAATTTGTATCGATTGAAGATCCTGTCCCAGAAGACCATTTACTCCGAAAAATCATAAATATTCTTGAAAATGTACTTCCTTAACAGATAAAGGCCGCCCTTCCTTATGGAATTCGTTCAGAAAGGCAACTTGAAAAAAAGAAATCAAAATGAACATTGCTTGTCGTTGGTTTCTTGGACTACGCTTACAAGAACTCGATCCATATCACTCGACCATTAGCTGAAATCGTCGTCGAAGTAATAATGTTATGTAAAAAGCTTATACAGAATAAACCAAAGGGTATCTCCACAAGCTGAGAACACATTAACTGTTCTTGATCTCATTTTGTCTTTTGGTGAGGTTTACTGTGTTCGTACTTAATCAATTCAACTGGTGGATATTCTTTAGGAAGATTCTTCATTGTTTGACGATATGGTTCGACCGCAAAGGGTCAGTTCCAAAAATTTATCCATTACTAGTGGAGGAATTAGTGTGAATATTTCCCTAAACCTTTTTACTATTTATTTCCTATAAACGAAATAGCTACCGTATCAAATTGTGAGGGCTGTGGCATAACCGTTAATATGGGTATTGAACTATTTTTAAGAAAAACAGTTGACATTTCTTCTACTTAGTAATACGATGTACTTGTAATAAGCAATACTTAATAGCGTGATTTCCCAAAAGCTATTCAGTAAAAATTTCTTTCAGTACTATGTTATACTGAATACAAGTCAGACATAATAGAGGAGGCTCTACACATGGAAAATTTAACTGAGATGCTGAAGGGGTCGCTGGAAGGCTGTGTGCTGGAAATCATCAGCCGCCATGAAACCTATGGCTACGAGATTACTCGCCGCCTGAACGAGCTTGGATTTACCGAAGTCGTGGAAGGGACTGTCTACACCATCCTCGTGCGATTAGAAAAGAAAAAACTAGTGAGTATAGAAAAGAAACCGTCAGATATGGGGCCCCCCCGCAAATTTTACTCACTTAATGAGGCTGGTCGTCAGGAACTTGAATTATTTTGGGAAAAATGGGATTTTTTATCAAAAAAAATCAACGTCTTGAAGTCAACCTAGTTTCATAAGATATTTTTGGAGTGTCTTATTCAGCTTTATAAAAAAGGAGGAAAAATACCATGATGGAAATGTTCAAAAAAATGATTGGTGATAAAAAAGAGTATAAGATGATGATGGCACGGGTTGAAGCCTTGCCAGAGGACTACCAGTTTGTATTTAAGAAAATCCAAAACTATATGTGGAATTTCTCTGCGGGCAACGGAATGGATATGCTGCACATGCAGTATGAATTAATCGAGTTGTTCGAAGCCGGTGCGGCGGAAGGCAGACAAGTGCTGGAAATCACAGGGGAGGACGTGGCGTCCTTTGCCGATGAACTAGTGGCAAACGCTAAAACCTATGTTGCCAAGTATCGTGAAGATTTGAATCAGAGTATTATGAAGCGGTTTGAAAAAAAATAAATTCAATAGAAAATACAGACTGAATAGCTGGTTATAAAAATGAATTGTCACCTTGGTTATTCAGTTATATTTTTAACTACGTACTAAGTTATACAGGTTATCAGTCACACTTAATAGAGGGTATAGACAATCTAGCTCCCAGGGCGCTCGACCGGATAATGACGGATCTCGCAAGCGGCCTTGCTGAGCATTTTATAAGGAGGAAAAAGTATGAGCAATGTAGCGATTTCTGTAAAAGGGTTAAAAAAATCGTTTAAAGACAAGGAAGTCTTAAAGGGGGTGGATTTTGAGGTGCGTCGTGGTGAAATTTTTGCGCTGCTGGGCTCAAATGGAGCGGGCAAGACGACGACGGTCAACATCCTCTCGACACTGATGAAGCCCGATGGCGGCGAAGTAGGTATTTGCGGATTTGACGTCCATCGTCAACCAGATCATGTTCGCCAGAGCATCAGCCTGACAGGGCAGTTTGCTGCTTTAGACGGCATGCTAACCGGGCGGGAAAACCTGATGATGATTGCCAAGTTGCGGGGAGTTACCAATCCCGCTCAAGTCGCCGACCATTTGCTTGCAAAATTCAGCCTGACCGATGCGGCCAACCGCCGAGCGGATCAGTATTCTGGCGGGATGAAGCGCCGGCTTGACATCGCCATGAGCCTGATTGGGACGCCAGCAGTTATTTTCCTCGACGAACCGACGACAGGGCTTGACCCTGAAGCGCGAATTGAAGTCTGGGATACGGTCAAGGAGCTTGCCGGCGGCGGCACGACCATCTTGCTGACGACCCAGTACCTGGAGGAAGCTGAACAACTGGCGGACCGCATTGCCATCTTGCATGGCGGAAAAATTATCACGACTGGTACCCTTACCGAACTCAAAGCGATGTTCCCGCCAGCGAAGGTGGAGTACATCGAGAAGCAGCCGACATTGGAGGAAATTTTCCTCGCGATTATCGGCAAAAAGGAGGAGATGTAAATGAAAAGTAAAACAGGAGTATTACTGGGACGTTTAATGCGCAACATCATGCGCAGCCCGGATACGATTATCACGGTGGCGATTACGCCAATTATGATGATGCTGTTGTTTGTCTACGTATTTGGCGGAGCTATAGAGACAGGAACGGACAACTACGTCAATTATTTATTGCCGGGAATATTGCTTATGGCAATCGCATCAGGCGTAGCTTACACTTCATTGCGACTGTTTACGGATGTAAAGAGCGGGCTGATGGCACGTTTCATTACCATGCCCATCAAGCGCTCGTCGGTATTATGGGCTCACGTGTTGACCTCGCTTGTTTCCAATGCACTTACTGTCGTGGTGGTTATCCTTGTCGCCCTCTTGATGGGCTTCCGTTCCAGCGCTGATATCCTGGATTGGCTCGCGGTAGCTGGGATACTCGGGCTGTTTACGCTGGCACTGACATGGCTAGCGGTCATTCCCGGATTGACAGCGAAGTCTATGGAAGGGGCGACAGCCTACTCGTACCCGCTGATATTCCTGCCGTTTATTAGTTCGGCCTTTGTCCCCACCGAAACCATGCCTAAAATTGTCCGTGCGTTCGCTGAGAACCAGCCCGTGACTTCAATCGTGAATACGATTCGTGCCCTCTTGTATGAAGGGTCTGTAGGCAACGGTATCTGGATTGCGGTTGCCTGGTGTGTCGGCATCATGGTCATCGCTTACTTCTTCGCCAGTAAACAATTTAAACGCCAATTAGGGTAAGTACACCATTACGGGATTAGCCATGTCAACAGTCAGCCGCTGCGATGAATGCATTTGCTATCAATGGAAGGCTGCTAAAATACCTGGGCAACCATCGACGAATCATGGAAATCCTCGAAATGGGTGTGGTTGCTCAATCACATATCCAAAAGCGAGATTTGCATTGCAAGCTTTAGAAGAATGTACAGCGGGTGGTGCTCTTTCACAGGAGGAGAAATAAAAAGAATAAAGCCCATAGCCACAAATATAATTGATGGAGGAGTATGGAAAGGCGCCAGCTATATAAAAAATTCAGGTTCAAGGAAAACACGTTCAGGAACCTATGATGCCGAAATAGAGAATAGGAGATTGATACATTTTGGTAAAATTAAAAGACTTTAATATTGATTTTGACTGTACTCAAGTGACACCTTTTTTCTAAGTCCATGAAGACTATCGGATACGATAGAAGCAAAGTAGAGTTAACCTATAATTATTAATCAATATTTAATGAGAATAAAGATTTAAATGCTATCTTTGTTTCTGAATATATTTTCAATGTAAAACGCAAGTGATTGGAAAGAACATGTAGTATAGAAGGCGATACAAATGATGGAGTAGTTTATGCTTCTATAAAAAACTTAGATCATTTATATGTATCTAATTATTGTTTTAGTGTTAAAAAAAGATTTACAGGAGCATATATTTCATTCTATTCCAATGAATATTTATTATATGGGAGCAGTGGTGCTATTGATATTATTTCAAATGATCCCTCTAACATTATTAAGCTAAAAGATAACTATAAAAACCTTTATGATACGTACTATGAGATCTCTAATGAATGATTAAACCATTTGTTAATTTACTAATTAAGTAAAACAGTATTGTACTAACAGGGCTATCATTGATAAATAAATTTAGATAAAAAAGTGATGCTAAAGGTAACCATCAGCATCACTTTTTTTTATTCCTTTTCTACCGAGATTCTGTAGCGTCTTATTTGCCTTACAACCGTTTAGTTTACAGCTAAACGATTGCTTGTTTCTCTTTAGCTTGGCTCGTCTTTAAATCTTCGTAGAAATGAGCATGAGCTGTTAGGAAGTAAGATGATAACCAAAGATAACCGATACCTAAAGTGAAAATACCAAGAATCGCCCATCCGATAAAGCTTAGGTTAAGTACGAAATACCTCCACTTATGTCCATGCATCATCTTTCTACTTTCTGTGATCGCTTGATTCACCGATAGTTCAGGGTGATCACGTAAAATGTACACCGCTTGTGAATAAGCCATACCTTTAATAATCCCTGGAATAATCAATAATAATGTCCAAAAGAAAATATAAATACTTTGTAAAATAGATATCCCTATCGCCCTGAAGAAGCTGAAATACTTAAACCCGGTAAATAACTCTCCAATACGCAGTTTTGAATCTCTGACCATCGTTAAATAGGCAAGCATAAAAGTGATAGCGAATGGTAATAAAATAATAGCAATTGCTAAATTTATTACTGCATAGCTTAAAGTTTCTTCCCACTCGGGATATGGAATGAGTACCATTTCTACCACAACGGTCGGAACAGAAGAAATAAGGAAATAAATAAATGTAAATAGAGCTCCTATCCCCCAATTTCCTTTTAACGATTGAAGTGACTGCTGTTTAATTTGTTTGCTATTCATAATATACACCTCCTTTTCACCCAAACTATTATAACGCATGTAAAATTTTAGTTCAATTTCTTTTTTATAGTGGGATTATATGATATTTTCCATTAAAAACACTTTTGCCATCACCAGTCAGTCGCTATAATCGGGCGTATGGTTCAATCCTCATATGACTAAGAATGATACAGAAATAAAACCATATGATTAAAACTTTTCATGTAAAAGCTTTATTACAATGAGTTGCCTTTTTGGTAGCTTTTGTTATTAATCAAATGGGGTCAATCCTTGTTCAACGGTATTTGGAACAAAAGCGGCAGTCTAGGTTAACAAGAAGAATCTAATATTTATTGATAAAATATAGGCAAGAGGTGAGTGAAATTAGGCGTTGATATTCGCACAAAACGCAAGTCATTTCATTCATTTTGATAGACCAGATATTATAATTGAATCAATTAATAAATTAAATTACTTTTTATTAATGGGGGAGTTTCTTCAAAACGATTGATCGCTCTTTTCTTATGTCACAAACGGGGCAAATTAGTTCTGGATTTAAATGTAAAGGAAATAACCGTATGCAAAAAAAAGAGACTAAAACACTTGGTCCCAGAATTAGATTTATTAACGGTTTACCATATTACTTTCTTTATGATTCCAAACAACTCCATACTTCTAATTCGGTCGTTTTTTCACTACGTTGATTAGTTCCTCCGAACAGGATCGGGCAATCATGAAGTACTATTTATATATAGTAAAAATAAGTCGGTTTCTTAGAGTGTAAGAAACCGATTTTTTCATTTTAATCACATAAACTTATGAAAACATCCTTATATACGATGCTCTTTAATTGTTGTTAAAAAGCATTGCATTGAATTTGTCATATATACATCTTTTCGACGTATAAAAACGGTTGAAATGCTACTGTATTTTTCTGGTATGGGGTGACAATGAACGCTGCCACTAGTTGAGAGGTTCTCAACAGTTGATTCTGGTACAAGAGTAATTCCAAGGCCAAGTGCAACACTATTTAAAATTGTCTCTAATATGTTGAATTCCATAATTCTTTTTGGGGGTATTCCTTCATCTTTTAGCCAGCGTTCTAATTTAGAACGATATCCGCATCCTTGATTAGAAACAAGGAGCGGTGTTGCTATAAATTCATCTATATGAAAGGTTTCATTTTGCGTAACAAGAACGAGTTTTTCTGTACATACATCATATTGTTCTAAAAGTGGATGTTTAATAGGTCCTGTTATAAAGGCGCCATCTAATTTGTGGTCGGCTACTTCTTTTATGAGTTCCTCCGTTAAACCAGCTTGTAGTGATAAATCAACATTTGGATATCGATTATAGTAAGAGGCTACAATGGCTGGTAACGTTCGCACTGTTTCAACTGTTCCGATTTTTATGGTTCCAGTTGGTGTATCACTGTCAAGAAAAACTTGTCTCAGTTCTTCAACATCCTGCAAAATTTTATTAACGTATTCAACCATTTTTCTCCCTTCCGGATTTAACGTCATTCCTTTTTTATGTCGATAGAAAAGTGGCGTTTTTAGCTCTTTCTCTAGTTGCTTAATACGTGCTGTTACATTAGATTGAACATAATTTAATTCCTTTGCGGCATTACTGACGCTTCCATGGTGTGCAACACTTTTGAAAATTTGTAAGTCACGCAGTTCCATTAAAATTCCCCCCTTAATACAAGGTATCATTATAAGTGATGATTAGTATCATTTTCAATCATTTTACGTGATATGCTTTCTTTTTTATAATTCTCATTGGATTAGAGATTATATGAAACGGGGGATAACCATGAGAAAGGGTCAAATGATTGTAGGTGCGATAGCTTGTTTAATCGCTAGTATGTCCTGGGGAGCAATGTTTCCAGTTGCAGATCATGCACTAGAGTATATAGATCCATTCTACTTTTCGATGATTCGATATGGGGCAGTTTCGGTTGTTTTAGTCATTTTACTATTGATGAAAGAAGGTATGAAGGCATTTCGTTTAGAGGGAAAAGGAAAGCTACTCGTCTTCTTCGGGACCATGGCATTTACTGTATATAACGTGCTTATTTTCTTAGGTCAGATGTTAATGGGGAAATCAGGTGTTATGGTAGCGTCGATTATGGAAGCACTTATGCCGATGATTTCAATTGGAATTCTGTGGGGCTATAAACAAGTTAAACCGAAGAAGTACATGATAATAAGCATGATTCTTGCATTTATTGGAGCTGTTTTTGTTATTACTAATGGGGATATGAGTTTCTTTCTTACATTAGGGGATAGCTTGTTTTCATTATCCTTTATGTTAATTGGCGTTATCGGATGGGTAATCTACACAATGGGCGGGCAAACATTTCGAGACTGGTCTACCCTTCGTTATTCAACTTTGACATGTGTATTGGGCACAGCTGTAACAGGTATCTTAACGATAATAATCACAATGCTAGGGCATGTGCCAGTACCTAGTATGGAAACGATTTTTACTATTAAATACGATTTATTGTTTATGATGATATTACCAGGTATTGTGGCATTACTTAGTTGGAACTATGGCGTGAAAATTTTATCATCTGTAAATGGCATTTTATTTATTAATTTCGTTCCAATTACTACATTAGTTATTATGATGATACAAGGATATAAAATAACCATTTTCGATGTAGTAGGGACGCTGCTTGTAATTATAGCCCTCATCCGAATTAACATATATCAGCGTAAAGAAGAAAACATGAAAAAGCAGATTTTAAAAAGCAGAACAGTTATGGAAAGCTAGAAATGCTGGAGACTGAATATACTTATTATAAATATATTCAGTCTCCAGCGGAAAAAACCAGTTTACTCGACAATCCCCAAGTGAAACGCTCCCTACAGAGGAATAACTCACATATTCTCGTCCAGACAACTGTAAAATCGCTTTCTACAAGGGAAGAGAAAACGAGCAAGTATTGGCTACAGATATTACACTTTCTCGTGTAATACAAGCTGGAGCTATTCCAATCGATACTTTAGCCACAATGTCTGAAATCTAAAATATGGAATCGTCCAGATGCCATGAAGTTTGCAGATATTTATGAAGAGGTTATGCCAAACTACCATCTACTAGTGTAAAGTTACCAAAACGCATACAATGAGGGGCAAGCATCTGACTGAAGTGAACCAATTTTATAGTCATTAACAAATTCGTTTGAAATCGTGATGAGTGCTAGGAACCGGTGTGTTAATAACCGGTTCTTCTTAATTTTGATCCTTTTCTGAGATTGAAAGTATATTTATTACAATATGAGTTGTTACTTCTATATTATAAAAAAATGTTCTGTAAAATTTACTTCCATCTTCCATTAAATTTAGTAAAAATCGCTTTATTTGTGGATTAAAGTGCCGATAATATAGATGTTTGGATATAAGTATAGAAGATTTCAGAGACTAAATAGTAATGTCTAATACTAAGCATTAACTACAGGGGTTTTACTTAGAATTCAATTGAAAAAAGTAGATAAATATTAAAATGTACGATATTAAGGATATTTAGCTTGTTGGAAAAGTCGTATTAAAATGATTATTTATTAGAGGCCATAAAATGATTACTGGTCTCCTTTTTTATGCAAATTATAGAATGCTCCCTTCTACTTTGAATATAGACAAAACAAGTACTGAACTTAAACCTATACTGCTTAAGAAGAAAATACGAGGAGTAAGTAAAGATGAGAAAATTTTTAAGTAAACTAAGCTTAAGGTTAAAACTAATGATGGGGTTTTCTATTGTAATTTTAATGACTATGGCCTCAAATGGTTTTATTATCTATTCCATAAGTAACATTAATCAGAATATGGAAAGAACTTTGCACGATCTTCCTTTATTGATTAACAATGAAAAAATTGCAGCAAATATGGCAGAGAGAACGAGTCTTTTGCAAGCATATTTTTTATCAAATGACGAATCGTATCGTATCCAGTTTGAAAACGGTATTGAAGAAAGTATTGTCTTAGAAAATAGGATTTTAGAGCTTTCGGATTCTGAAAGAGCAAAAGAGCTTATCGAAAAAAAAGTTGAATGGGGAAATTTAAGCAATCAAGTACTGGCAGAATGGGATGAAGGAAATAAAGAAGAAGCAATAAATACCTTAATTAAAGAAGTTCAGCCATTAGAGAAAGAATTGATTACAGGATTCAAAGGCATAGCTACTGAAAATGAAGGTAAAATTAAGGAAATTGCAATAGAAATTATTGAAAATGGAGAAAGAATCATATTAACCAATATAATCATTTCTCTTAGCGTAATTGTGATTGCTTTATTAATTGCAATGAGTACAGCAAAAATAATAATAACCCCAATTAAAAATGTAATGGAACGAATGAAACGAATCGGCTCAGGAGATTTATCACAAGAGCCTCTAACAGAACTTACAAATGATGAAATTGGGCACTTAGCACAATCTATGAATGAACTACAAGCAGACTTGAAAACTATTTTACTTGATATTTCTGATGTATCAGAAACAGTAGCAAGTCATAGTGAAGAGTTAACGCAATCTGCAGGAGAAGTAGCATCCGGAGCAGAGCAAGTTTCTATAACCATGCAAGAACTAGCAAATGGCTCCGAACAGCTAGCTTCAAAATCCACTGAATTAGCATCTATCGCCTCAAACTTTACAATAAAAGTTGAAGAAGCAGATCATTATGGGAAAGAAATTGAATCTTCATCCAACGAGGTTCTGCACATGACAAATGATGGACAAGAATTAATGGATTCTTCCAGTAACCAGATGAAACAAATTAATTCTGTAGTTAATGATGTAGTAGAAAAAGTTGAAACGCTATATGAAAAATCGAAAGAAATAACTAACTTGGTTGTAGTCATTAACAATGTTGCTGATCAAACGAGTCTTTTATCTCTAAACGCAGCCATAGAAGCTGCTAGAGCTGGAGAAGCAGGAAAAGGGTTTGCCGTTGTTGCTATTGAAGTGAAAAAATTAGCAGGGCAAACAGCTCAATCAGTTAAGGATATCACTCGTATAGTTGAAGATATTCAAGGGCAGTTTGAAGTTGTTGTATCGTCATTAACAAAAGGTTCAGAGGAAGTTACAAAAGGAACTGAACAAATTGATCATACGAGCAAAACATTTAAGGAAATAAATGCATCTGTTGGAGCAATGGTAGAAAGCATTCAATTCATTTCAAATAGTTTATCTGATGTAGCAAATAACAGTGTGAAAATGAACCAATCTGTTCAGGAAATCGCTGCGATTAGCCAAGAATCATCCGCTGGTGTTGAACAGACCTCAGCTGCAACTGAACAAACAGGAAGCTCTATGGAAGAAGTCACCGGTAGTGCAGAGCAATTGGCAGGTTTAGCAGAACAATTAAACAAACAGGTAAGTAAATTTAAACTTCTCTAAGTGAATGGAGTATTGAAGGGTAGATGAGATGAAAAGTGGTGTTATCCCATTCTGCTACGAACGGGGGCTTTCCTTGAAAAAGGGGGAGCCCTTTTGTTATGTAGCTAAATGGGCAATTTAGTTGAAGGATCCATGGATTTTTATGGTAGTATTTATATAGTAATGCAAAAAAAAAGAGACTTAAATGTTTAGATGAGGTGATTATTTCATTGGTGATGTTAAATCAAGATTCTCAGTACATTAGAGCAATATATCTTAAACGAGAATATAATATATCGTACGACCATTTTCCTCTTAATTTACCAGTGATTCAAAATTTGCAAAAATTAGTGTTTCATCCAAATGTAACTTATATTATTGGTGAAAATGGAATGGGAAAGTCAACTTTACTGGAGGGTATAGCTAAGGCTTTAGGGTTTAATCCAGAAGGAGGTACATTAAACTTTAATTTTTCTAGTTATGATTCCCATTCAAATTTAGACGAGTACCTTCGTTTAATAAAGGGATCGAACAGGGCGGAGGATTATTTTTTCTTTAGAGCTGAAACCTTTTATAATGTAGCAACCAATATAGAAGAATTAGATAAAGAACAAAAATTTGGTCGTAAAATTATAGATTCCTACGGAGGTAAATCACTACATGAACAATCACATGGAGAATCTTTTTTTGCAGCATTTAACGAGCGTTTTCAAGGAAATGGTTTATACATCTTAGATGAGCCAGAAGCAGCCTTATCACCATTAAGACAAATGTCGATGCTAGCTAGAATCAATGATCTTGTTAATCAAGGGTCTCAATTTATTATTTCTACTCATTCGCCAATTATTATGGCTTATCCGAATGCAAAAATCATTCAACTTAGAGAAAATGGAATTAGTGAGTCCAAATTGGAGGATACAGAGCATTATTCAATTATGAAGCAATTTTTTGAAGATAAAGATCGAATATTACACCATCTTTTTCAATAAAAATAGTATAAAAAATTTTGCAGTTCTTGAAGAATGAAATTGTTTTGTAGTGATATTAATTTAAGACGAAATAAAGAGTTAAACAGTTATGCAATCGAATCTAATTGGTCTGTTTTTTATTCATTCTAAATAAAACCAAAAGCTGATCATGTATGATCAGTTTTTTTATTTAGTCCAATTTTGTTAAAAACTTTCTATGTTCACTAATCATTATATGAAGTTTTACTATTATTAATTGGGAAATCCTTCTCTATTGTCACTGTTTTCAAATAAAAGAGTTACTATTTAAAAGCAAGTTGGAACCCAGTTTATCGTAATAATATTTTATGAATTGAACAAAATAATGAATAGGAAAGGAGGGCTTGCAAATGCTTGTTAAAAAGTATTTAAAAGGTTTGGTAGTTTTACTTACGATCATTGTGGGTGTAAACACTGCAGGCTTGCACGGCGTATTTGCCGAATCCAGTAACGAAACACAACCTATGGAGATGGTGAAAAATATTGAAGTCGAGCTGAACGATGATTACTTTAATCCGAAAGACATCACTATTTCCAATGGAAAAACGACAACATTAATATTAAAAAACAAAGGTAATAAGGAACACACTTTCACGGTGGAAAAGCTCGGAATTGATGTCGAGCTTCAGCCGGGAAAAGAAAAAACCATTACCGTGAAACCGAATAAGCCAGGTACATATGAACTGTTATGTCGGTACCATTTCAATGAAGGAATGGTTGGAAAAGTAATAGTTAAATAACGTTATTAAACATTACGGGTGCTATAGCACAACAAGGAGATCGTCACAATGGCGGTCTTTTTTAACTTAATGGGCAGGTTTGTTGAACAAAGAGCTTAATTAAATATTTATTATTGATTAATTCTAATTGGGGTCTTGCCGCATTGCCAGCAATTTAATATTTTTTAATACCCCAAAACAATATTTTTGTTTTGAGGGTTATCTTGTTTCTAAGCTTGATGGTGATGGGGTACCGCCAACATTTCGGAAATTTTGTACGGTAAGCAAACACGAAAAAAGCCAAATCCCTGTACGTTAAGGGAATTGGCCTCTTATCAATTTATAGCACTTGATACAAATTCAAACATAAAATTATTCATCTTAGGTCCTCCGTTGAATAGTGGATTATTATCTCGATCAGTATATCCACTACTATGTACACCTATCACTTGATTGTTTGTATTTAACATGGCAGAACCTGATTGACCTGGTGATGTATCGATAGTATAGTATGCAATTTGACTATCTTCATTAGTAACATTTCCACGCATACCATACTGATTAATAGCCTCATCTTCCCTAATCAAATCACCTGGATAACCGAATATTCCAATATTTTGATTCAGAATATTATTTACTTGTCTAATTCCTGCAAAACCTGCACGATCCCCTGCATGACGACCATTAGATTGTGCAAGGACAAGTACAGCGTAATCTTCAGAAATTGACCCTGTATTAATCCAATTAGAGGTAACAAAATAATCTATGGCATTATAGGCACCAAACCATGCTGTACTTTCACTTACACCGGGATGAACTGTTGCACTGACTATTCCTCTTTGTGTTTGAGCATTTACAACACAATGTCCATTTGTTAATACTCTATCTCTACCGATTAAAGTCCCTGTGCAAGTTCCACGACTGCCATCCGCCCATTCCAAGGTGATATACGTAATAGCACTAAAAGGAAACATTGTTGTGTCATTTACCATAGCTCTTCCATCTGGCCCAATTATTACAAATGGAGTTATCTCTCTTTTTCTATTATCGTCATTTATTCTTGGTGGTATAAGTTCTTGAAAATCAATTTCTAATAAATCACCTACAAAAATGGGGTTAAGTTCCCCTGATCCTTTAAAACTATCTGTTTCATTTATTAGGTCTATACTTTTTTTACTATAATCCTCATATTTAATTACTTCCCCTTTTGAATTAACTTTATCCAAGGGGTGTGAAGATTTTTTTTGATCAAAATTGAATTCTCCTAATGATCCTTCTGCAAAAGCACTGATAGGAACTAATAAAAACGCGAATAGAAAGACGACTAGAAACATGTTTTTTTTCAATATATTTCCTCCTCTTATAATATAATTATATTATAATGAATTTTCTGAAAAAATAAACCATTTTTTGGTCAAAAAAATAAAATTTGGTAATTAATCAATTTTTTAACTCGTTTTAAAAAGTTTCTTTATATTAATCTCTTTTCTCTATTTGGATTAATTTAATTTCAGCTGGGTATGATTCTAATACTTCTTCATACCAAATCGCCACCTTATCACCATTTTTTATTCCTTTTCCAAGAAACTTCATTCCACTATCATTAATTTTTGATACTTCCTCAAACTTTCTTGAAAACATGATATCTTCATGTGAAAAGCCTTCTAAATCTGAAGGCTTGATATTTTCTCCTTTTATAAAATATGTGGTTCCTTGATAAAAGACAATATGGCCAATATCGGTTGGTTGTCTTCCTTTTATAGAAATATTGCTACTAATTTCACTAAAAATCCAAATTCCAATAAGGAAAAATAGTAAAATTCCAAGATTTAAAATTGGTTTTGGGATTTTTTTTTTCATTGATTACACCTCCAAATAAAATTCATTATATTTTTGTGTTCGACAGATTCTATAGTAGCTCCTATAGTCATCATTTTTAAATCTTGCTTGAAAAGAAAACCTCACAGATCCTTTTATATGCTTGCCGTACAAAGTTTCCGAAATGTTAGCGAGGTCCCATACCCATCAAGCTGAGGTAAATCACTATACCTAAAACAAAAAAAGTATTTCTTTCTATAATATGATGGAAAGGATGGTGGCCAAAAAAGTGGGTTTTGTGCAAAGGACGAGTAAGTATCAAGCCAAAGATTTAATCGCTTTATGCGTGGGGTTAAGTCAAAAAGCAGGGAGTCCTTCTTTGACTCAGTTATGCAGTGTCTAGAATCTTCAACGGGAGTCTTGATTAGCCCTGAAGGACTTAATCAACGTTTCAACCCTTCGGCTGTCAGGCTTCTACAACAGGTTTTAACTTCCTTGCTTTCTCAAAAGCTAATTACCTCACAGGTTCTTTCTCATCGTTATACCTCTCAGTTTCGACGTATACGAATCTTGGATTCTACTACCTTTCAACTCCCAGATGTATTTGCCTTCACCTATCAAGGATTTGGAGGCAGTAGCCATACGGTCGGCGTAAAGATTCAATTAGAATATGACCTTCTCAGTGATCAATTCCTGTATATTCACTCAGGACCTGGTAAGCAAAATGATAAAACCTACGGTTCTACTTGCTTACAAACGGTGCAAACAAGTGATTGATGTATACGTTGTTTAGGATACTTTGACTTGAAAGATCTCCATCAAATGAATGAGGAAGGGGCTTATTATATCTCTCGGTTAAAATTAAACACTCGAATTTATCTGAGAAATCCTAATCCTGAGTACCAGAAAAATGGTAAGGTCAAAAAGAAATCCGAGTATATTCAATTGGATATGGAAGAGATAATGAATCAATTAAAACCTGGACAAACCTATGAGATTTCTGATGTTTATATCAGCCAGCATCAAAAGTTACCTACTAGAGTCATTTTTCATCGACTTACAGAAGAACAAACTCGAAAACGGCGAGAAAGCCAAGCGTTAAAGGAAAAGAAGAAAGGTATTGTCATGAAAGAAAGGAGTAAACGCTTGAGTGCGATGAATGTATATATAACCAATGCACCATCTGATGATGTTCCAATGGAATACGTTCATAACCTTTACTCTTTATGTTGGCAAATCGAGTTACTCTTTAAAACATGGAAGTCCTTCTTTGAAATTGATCACTGTAAAGAGATCAAAAAGGAGCGCTTAGAATGTCATCTCTATGGTCAACTAATTGCCATCCTTCTTTGTTCTTCCACCATGTTTCAAATGCGGCAGCTACTCCTCAACAAGAAAAAAAGGGAAATCAGCGAATATAGAGCCATTTATATCATCAAAGATTATTTTTTATTACTGTTTCAAGCTATAAACAAAAGCACCCAAGAGCTATCAAAGGTTCTGTTTCGCCTGTTTGACCTCCTACAGAAAAACGGGCGAAAGTCTCACCGATACGAGAAAAAACAGTCTTTGATAAATTATTGGGTGTTGTCTATCAGTATACCATGTGCCAAAAGAAAGCAGCGTAATTTTTAAAAAATAGCCTGTCCTGGCTTATTTGGCATGCCTTTTTTCAGTCTTTGCTTATTTTTAATATTCACCCAAAGTGCTCTTTTCTTGAATAAGCTAATCTTATTTTGCATATTGGTACCGGTCTACGCAATAAAACATTGTGGTATTATACCCAAAATAGAAATGGAGAGTTTATAGGTCAATTGCAATTATTTAATGGTTGTCTTCTGAAAATGTGATTTGAATCCAATGAATGTATAAAGCAAAAACGAACTAGATTTGTTACTGTTTTGCTTCATTCTTTAGCCCTTCCAATAGCTTCGTTATTGTAGCAATTGCGTCTTCTAAGGCGTTTTTATCATCTGGATTACCTGCTATCCAAAGGGCTGCTTCATTCATTGCTCCTGACAGACAATGGGTCATAGCATCCACAGATAATGGTTTTAAATATCCTTGATTTTTCATATCTTGTAATTGCTCTCGTAAATGTCTCATTGAGTTTTGTTCATCAATTAATCTAAAGACATCCCAGCCTAAGACTGCAGGACCGTCAATTAAAAGGATTTTCAGGTTCTGTTCTTCAACTACAGCTGATAAAAAGGCCTGGCAGCCAAGTAGTAATTGCTGCCATGAATCTTCACTTTTTAAAGCCTCTTTTTCAACCCGTTCTCCAACCTCTTTTTGTACGAGGTCAAAAATGTGTAAAAATAGTCCCTTTTTATGTTTAAAATGATGATAGAGAGCACCTCTGGTCATATTTGTCTCTGTAACGATATCTTCTAAAGCTGTGTTAGCATATCCTTTTTCTGTAAAATGTTTTCTTGCAGTTATAAGTAACTTTTGAACAGTTGCATCGGTTTCCATTTTATTTTTTCTCATAAAATTATGCCTTCCTAAATTGTGAGCTATTTTTATACTTGCTGTGTTGGAATCAGAGATTATTTTTCAGACCATATTTTCTCATTAAATTGAGAACGATAAGTCTCATCAGGTGGTATGATTTGAATTACATCGATTAAAATCCCATTTGGGTCACTTGTGATGAAATGTCTTTGACCAAAATCTTCATCTTTCATATCCTGGATGATGGGCAATTTTTCACTATGAATTAATCTTTTATACTCGTCATCGACATGATCAACCTCAAAATTGAGAATCAATCCCTGTACTACTTTACGATAATTTGAAGGAATCGTTTCATGGGTACTGTCAATGATTGCTAATTCGTAAGGAACAGTATTTTCCTTCATTTTTAAACTCACATACCAATCTGATTTGAAAATAGGCTTAAATCCAAAATTCATTTCATAAAAATTAGCGGTTTTTTCTAACTTTTCAGTTAAAATAACTGGATAAAAACCATTAACCAACACGACCATCTCCTTATTTTAGTTTGGTTAATTTTAACATACATACAGTATGTATGTAAATAATTACTTATCTAAAAATATTTAGGGACATAAACGCCAAACTCATATAGTTAATGGGTTTGAAGTGTGTATTGGAACCTTTCAAAATGCAGAGTGAAGGTTAAAATTGTGAGGGAGGACGTGAATTACGTTAAAAAGGTTTGAAGACGATGTAAAACATTGTAGTCTTAAATATTTCTCAAATAGTTCTAATATTATATAATGATCATTTTGTGTCTGCGCTATAGGGGCATGATAATTAATCGGTTGCTGCGGCAACCTTATTTTATTGGACGAACGGGGCAGGTTAGCTGAAGAAGGGATTTTTTAAACATATGTGGAAGTAATTGTAGGAAACACAAGAGAACTAAGAAAGTAAGTTTATCTATCATATTTCATCAAACATTAAAAAGGGTAATCTTTATATGTATATATGTTTAACTTAAAAAATGCGTCGATAACTAAAGTTTTAAGGAGGCTTTATTATGACAAATGTGTCTAGTGACAATAGAACAGATACAGCTTCGAGAGTCATTATGGCAGAACCACAAACGATCTATCAGGCATTCCTAAATCCAAAATCATTAGTTTCATGGCTCCCGCCTAAAGGTATGTCAGGTCATATTGACAACTTTGACCCTCGTGAAGGTGGAACTTACAAAATGACCCTTACTTATGAAGAAGACCAACAATCATCTGGAAAAACTTCGGAAAATACTGACGTATATCAGGGGAAGTTTTTAGAGTTAGTTCCTGACAAACGGATTGTTCAATTAGTAATCTTTGATTCTGAATCCCCAGAGTTCACAGGTGAAATGAAACAGAAATGGTTATTTGAATCCCTTGCTGAAGGCACAAGAATCACGATTGTTTGTGAAAATGTTCCTAAAGGAATACGCAAGGAAGATCATGATATCGGTTTAAAATCAACACTGGAGAATCTAGCTATCTTTGTTGAATAATTAGTAGCTAGCCAGAGTTCAAAAAGGAGAGTCCATGTCTGTATTCAATCCAGATGAAGTCCTGTACCCAGTAGCTAATATTAAGGATTTTGAAATTGAAAAATAACTCTAAAGAAGCTAACTAAATTGAGTTAGCTTCTTTAAGGAACAGGGGCTTCCCTCAAATAAGGAAGCTCTTTTCTTACGGGAACAAAGGTGCAAGTTACTACAACCAGAGTGCTTTATAAATGAACGTTTTACTATAAATATAAATTTTTGTTTAAATAATAATTAACGGAAATTTGGAAAGACCCCATTATGAATCTTTTTTCAAAATGGAGTCTTTAGGTCTTAAAGTAAACTATTTTAAAGCTACTCTGGTTTATTTGCTTCTTCTATTGAGCGTTTATTTCCTTTAAATATAAAGTATAGAGCAATTAACATAAATAATAGAGCAAACCATCGTTTAGTATCAAGTGGGATAATTAAACTATTAAACCATCCAAAGTGATCAATTACAACACTAATGACTAATTGTCCAATTATAACCGTAATACTAGTAGCAATGACACCAATTTTTGTAACAGCAAAAACATTAAAGAGTAAAAACAGCACTCCTAAAAAAACAGCACTCAGCTGCCAAAGAGGTGCATCAAATATAGCAAATATATCTCCTTGACCAAAGAATAATATAATTAGTGCTAAAAACATACTGCCTGTTATAAATGTTAAAAATGTAGTTTCAATTGTACCTGCTTTACGGCTGAATGATCCATTAATTGCTGATTGAGCACTTAATGTTATACCACCAATTAAAGTAAACAAAATCATTATAATTCCCATAATATAGACCTCTCCTAATTAACCAATATGAGTGCTATCATCATTGAAATGACAGCTAAAACTTTTTCTCTATTCATTTTGACTTTATTTGTTCCTAACCATCCAAAATGCTCAATTACCATACTCATTATTAGTTGGCCAATAATTACAGCAACCATAGTTATCCCCACTCCAACAAATGGAATGCTGATTACTATCGCTGTTAAATAAACAACACCTAAAACTCCTCCTAGTAGTGACCATTTAGGTGCTTTAACTACATATGATAAATTACCTCTGCCAAAAAATAACCATAATAGGCCAAGAATAATTGCTCCTACAATAAAATTGTAAAAACTAGTCTCTAATTTTCCGATATTTTTACCTAATTCACCGTAAATAGCTCCTTCAAAACTAAGAGCCATTCCAGCTAATAAAGCAAAAATATATGCAATAAACCGCATTATTAAATCCCCCTATTTAGATATCTAGAATTATCGATATAAATATTAAAAAATAACGAAAATCATAAGAACTTAGATTTTCGTACTAAAATATTCAGCAAACTGACTAATAGCTTCCTCATTTCTTCTATAATAAGTCCATTGACCATAACGAACAGATTCCAGTAATCCTGCTTTCTGCATCATATTTAAGTAGTGAGACACCGTAGATTGAGAAGCTTTAGCCTTTTCTTGTATATCTCCAACACATACTCCACCTTTGTAACTAACCTCCTTAGGTAGGTGAGCTCCTTGTTTAGGAAAGTGCTTTTCTGGATCTTTTAACCACTGTAAGATGTTCAGCCTAGTTTCGTTAGAAAGAGCTTTAAATATATCGATAGGTTCCATAAAGCCATTATATCGACATTTCTATATATGTCAAATCGAAGAAGTGCTTCATTTCGAAAAGTATTTAAGAAGATAGCAATAAAATGAAGGGTGAGGAATTAATTTTACATAACTTAAGATAATCAGGTTTGTGAACAAAAACACTTAAACTAACGGGGCAATACTTGATTAATGGTATTGTTCATTTCTTATGTCACATAAGGGGCAGGTTAGTTGAATAAGAATATAGATTTCAACTGAGAAGATTATAAAGGTAGAGGAAATATATGTTAATATATAAATAATTAGATTTGTCTAAGATTAGGAGAAAATTAATGAATAAGAAACTCACACTGCTCTTATTATTTATATTTTTAACTTTAGTCGGTTGTAGTAATGATAATCATGAAATGACAATAGTCCGTTTTATGAGGGTAAGAACTTGAATATCGGTGTCGTTGGTGAGGCTCCTAAGATAAGAGAAGAAAACATTATTTTTGAAATTATTGACTTAAATGATTTAAATGAAGTTAATCTATCTTAAAAATACAACGCAGTATTTATTATGAAAACTTACAAAAATTCGGTTATTCCTTTTTTCTTTATTGAGTCAAAAAAATCTTACATACCTTTCGTCGATAAAGAGACAGAATATGAGGATTTCCCTGATACAAAATCAGGAGATTATGCTGCTGGATATTACCAAAATGGTGAGGACGAAACATATTGGGGATACGGACTCTATAATAATACCGCTAATGAAATAAACATTTTTGATGTTTATTCAAGGATTTTTAGGACTATTGAAATCTTTAGTAATGAAAAATAAACTTCTAAGAAAGTAATGGTAATCAAGTATTTCATACATAATAGTGGTTTAAATCAAAATAGAGGCGATTCTTTATTAAGAAGAACCGTCTTTTATTATGTACAAAAGGTGGCAGGTTAGTTAAAGAAATAAGATGTATTGTGGTAAAATTAGTTAATTATGTAAATTGGGAGGTTGAATAAATGAGTAATTGGTTATACGTTCTTTATGCTGTAATTTTAGGAATAGTCTCTTGGTATACTGGGGAGATAGTAACCTTTGTTATGTTGGGGGCAATTCTTATTGCTTTGAATAATATAAATTCAACTCTTAAAAAGATGTATCTTCAAAATAATGAGAGAAGTAATAACGAACATAAATAGATGTGAAAATAATTTTAAAACCTACTAATTTTGTGAAAGATTACACTTAAATTATTACACTTAAACAATCGGGTTATTAATCTAAGAAGAATTAATACCCTTTTTGGCTATGGCATTAACGGAGCAGTATAGTTGAAGAGGGAGTCTGGAATAGCGAAAGAGAAGAATAGAAGAACCTTTATCGGGGAGTGTGGGTTCAGAATGATTAAAGCTGTTATATTCGATTTAGACGGAACTTTGTTAAATAGAGATGAATCAGTAAAAATGTTTATACAAAATCAATTCGACAGACTTGATAAATTGGTGGGTCATATACCAAAAGAGAAATACGTGAGAAGGTTTATAGAATTAGATAATCGTGGTTATGTTTGGAAAGATAAAGTGTATCAACAACTAGTCAATGAATTTGAGATTACTGATATAACTTGGGAGGAATTACTTCAAGATTACTTAAGTCAATTTAAGAAGAATTGCATCTCTTTCCCAAATCTCAATAGTATGTTAGAAGAATTGCGGACCAACAACCTTGTTTTAGGGTTGATTACCAATGGTAAAGGGCAATTTCAGATGGATAACATAAAGGCTATGGGCATTGAAAAGTTTTTTGAAATTATTCTAGTGTCTGAATGGGAAGGTATAAAGAAACCTGATCCTCAAATATTTAAGCGAGCATTGGACCAACTTAATGTTTCACCTAATGAATGTATATTTGTTGGCGACCATCCAGACAATGATGTAAAAGCTGCACGAAATGTAGGAATGAAAGGGATTTGGAAAAGGGATTTTCAATCGAACAATGTCGAAGCAGACTTTATTGTTGATGATTTGGGGGAATTACCTTTAATCATTGAAAATTTAAGACAACAAATTATTGAGACTTGTTAAATTTTCTTATTGTGCAAAAGGGCAGGTTAGTTGAAGAAGGATGATTCTTAGTAATTATGAATTGTATGGCTTATATGTTCGTATTGTAGTCCTGGTGGTAGACTCAAATTATCGTAATAAAGGGATAGGTAAACAGCTATTAGAAGAAGCAGAAAGTTGGGCAAAGGAAATTGGAGCAACAGGAATAGACTGAATTGTGGAAACCGACCAGAGAGAATTAGTGCTCATAAGTTTCGTGAAAATAATGTCTATTTAGAAAAAAAGCATTGGTTTTGCAAAAAAAGTTATCTAGATTGTACAATGATAATCAAAATTAAATAAAATATTTCTAATGATTTTATTTTTCTTTAATGAACGTGGGCTTTCCTTTAATAAGGAAGCTCTTTTCTTAGGTCTCAATCGGGGCAGTTTAATTAAAGATAGATGTTTAGCTTGTGTTCAACAATGGGGCCATTTAATTGAATAAGACTATACGAAAAGTCGCTTTCCCTTACGAAAGGAAAGCGGCTTTTTAGATTGATTTTTCCCTATTTTGAAAATGTTGTTGACTATTCAGTTGAACTGCATTATGTTATTATTAAGTTGAACTATATAGCTGAACTGAATAGAGGGTGAGGATATGAAACATAAATTATTACCGTTGTCTGAAACTATGCATTATATTTTATTAGCTCTGCGTGAGCCACTCCATGGCTATGCCGTAATGCAGAAGATAGAAAAGATAAGTAACAGTACTGTTATTTTAGCAGCTGGAACATTATACGGTGCGATTGAAAACTTGAATAAGCATGGTTGGATTGAACCTGTTGGAGAGTCAGGTCGGAGAAAAGTTTATATGATAACTGCAGATGGAAGAGCCATTTTGAAAATGGAACAAAACAGGTTATTGCATATTTTATCCCTGTACGAAGGAAGTGAATTCAATGAAGAAATTTAAGATGTTTTTTGATATTGAAAAACAGGAGCAATGGCTGAACGAGCAATTACAAAAAGGCTATCGTTGTACAAATATTAGTGGATTAGGAATATACACTTTCGAAAAAACTGACAAGAAATATGTAATGCGACTTGATTATCAAGATTATTTACCTAAGAAAAAGTTCAAAGATTACAAAGGGATATATGAAGACTTCGGCTGGATTTATATAAATGGCCCCTGGCTTGGTGGAATTCGATATTGGCAAAAAGAAGATGATGATCAAAATGAAATCTTCTCGGATCGCCAATCAAAGGGTAATTATTATAAAAGATTAATGGGTTATTCATTTTGGTTGGGTATGCTGTGTTTAGCTTATTATTATATGCTTGATTCGGGGTTATATCATGAAGGTCTTTGGAGTATGAAAGGTTCATTATTCTGGAAGGCATTTTTATTTGAAACTCCCTTTGTCCTTTTAAAGTTGTCTCCCGCACTTCTGGTTGTTTTTTTTGGTAGCAGTTTCTATAAAGCTTATCGAAAGTATTCAATGTTAAAAGTAAAATAATGGCAGGAGGTTAATTTTTTCTAGCGTCTCTAATCCCACATCTGACGGCGGGGGATTACCTTCTACCACGGCTACCTTTACCTTTAGTATTCTAGAACCAAAATAAAAAGGTCAACCAATAAAGATTGGTTAACCTAATAATAAGAACGGGGGAGTTACCTCATTAACAGATAAATGGAGAGTCATATTATACATGGTATTATGTGCTCTCGATTTACTTATTTAAAGCGCCTTGTTTGTTGAGGACTATATAATTTAACGCATTGGAAATTGTATAGGCAGCCTCTAAATCAATTCTTTAAAGTAAGGAATCCAAAAACATATATTTCATAATGGCTGTTGCAACTCCATTTTCTATATATTTTGCCCTTGCAAAAAATTCAATTGGAGGCTGTATTATTCTTGGATAGAATGGCAGGTTCAAACATGATAATCCTTAATCAAAAACTCTGTTACTATTTTAAGACTTGGTGTTATGTAACGTTTCCTCATGGTAAGTTTTATCATAGCTGACCCTTGTAAGGATGCAAAATAATAAAATGCCATTTCCGAAGCATTTTCTTGTTTAAACTGGCCAAGGTTCTGCCCCTTTTCGATTAATCGGATAGTTTGGTTAAACATCGCTTCACTTTGTTCGTTAAGATATTGAATTTGAGGAGAAGGGTCTTTCATCGTTGATGATTGGTTCATAAGCATGAGTAGTTCTGCAAATGCATCATCTTTTTCAAAATCATTCTATATTTCCATCGTAAACTGTCGAATTAATTCAATTGGAGACTCATCGCTTTCACTTCAGAAAAATACAGTCTCTTTTCTTATAGAACAAAATTGGCAGGTTATTTTAATAAGTAGTATGTGACTTTCTTATTCAGTCATTAAGAAATACAAAAGAAAATTGATGTAATCTTAAACAATAACTAATAGAGTCATATTACGCTTAGAAAGTACTAAGGCTTTTATTTTCTTTAAACAAAAACAATAACTTTATTATCGCAATAAATAAGATTCCCTTAAGTGATGAATTTTTATTACACAGACTGAAAAATATAAGGAAATGAGCTTTAGATGTAACATGTGTTAATATAAAGAAGAAATTTTTTCTTCAATATTTTACTCCTCTTCATTTGGAATGAAAAATCGAAGATGTTGAGTATATTCATTGATACACAGGAGGATTCAATGTATAAATTATTAATTGTTGAAGATGAAATGAATATCGCCAACACATTAAAGAATCATCTTGAAAAATACAACTATGATTGCTATATTGTAGTGGATTTTGAAAGGGTGCTCGATGTTTTTCAAGATTTCCAGCCACATCTTGTCATAATGGACATTAATCTTCCCGCCTTTGATGGCTATTATTGGTCTCGCAAAATCAGGCAGGCATCAAATTGTCCCATTATGATTCTTTCAGCTCGTATGGAGGGGGTAGATCAAGTGTATGGTATTGAAAATGGGGCGGATGATTTCATAACAAAACCTTTTTTAATGGACGTAGTTCTCGCAAAAATAAATGGGCAAATCCGGCGAGTATACGGCGAATATGCGAAAGATTCGCAAACTCGAATTTTAAAAATGGGGAACACGACTTTAAACTTGGATACTGTTCGATTATTCACACCTAAACACGAGATAATATTGTCACTAAAGGAACTTCAATTATGTTCCATACTTTTAGAGGCATTTCCGAATGTTGTGACACGACAGCAACTACTGGCAGCGATTTGGGATGACGAGGCATTTGTCGAGGAAAATACGCTTACAGTCAATATTGTCCGATTACGAAAGAAGTTAGAAGCTATTCATTCATCATTAGAAATCTCAACTATTAGAGGAATCGGCTATCAATTAACGGAGAGAAGCTTATGAGGCTTTTTTTACGTGATCACTTAAGCTTTATGATACTTTATATCATTACGTTTATTTGCCTGCCTATTGTTATTCATCGCCTAGATGGCCTCGATAATCATTATGCCTACTTTATCTTTTTAGCTATAACCTTACTAGCCATTCTTCTTTTCTTCCGTTATGTTCGACGCAAAAAAATGTATGCACATATGAATGGAAAGACCTTAGGGACAGGTTATTTTCTGATTCATCAGCCCATTGCTCCCATTGAAAAGGCATATGCGGACCAAATGCAATCAATTCAGTCTCTTCTGCTTACAAAGGAGGGTGAACACAAGGATTTCTTACAAGAACAGCAATTAATGATTTCCCAAACTGTTCATCAAATGAAAACCCCCCTTTCTGTTGTTCAATTGCTTATACAAGCAAATCAATTGAAAGAAACGAGCTTACTTCTTGAATGGCAAAAGGTAAAAAAAGAATGCGATAAATTGAACTTCTCTTTAAATCAGTTATTAACATATAGCCGATCCTCTAAACTATTAGCTGATATTAAGATTGAGCCGATTCACTTAAAGAGTATAGTCCATGAAGTGACTAACGATTTAAAGGACTATTTTATTGAGAAAGAAGTATATCCAAAAAGCAAAATTGGGGAAAATATTATAATCTTTTCTGATCGTAAATGGCTAAAAGTTGTTATTTACCAGCTATTAAGTAATGCTGTCAAATATGGAGAAAAGCAATCTTCCGTTTTAATTCATTATGAAAATGGTCAGTTACGGATCAAAAACAATGGAGAAGTAATACCTGAAAGTGAAATAAACCGTGTATTTGAATTGTTTTACACAGGTACGAAAGGTCGCATTAAGGGTGAAGCGACTGGCATCGGACTGTTCTTAGTCAAAAAAATATTATCTACATTAAATCATCCATACAAGTTATCTTCTGCTGATAATGTAACGATCTTTTCTATTGATTTTTCCAAAAGTATCGAAACGGCTGCCAAATAAGGCAGCCGTTTTTTTGCATATGACAAATTTGTCATATTGCTGTCATGTTCAAAGATTTTCTGAGGAGAAAGGTTTGACTATACTAAATGTATCAAAGGACATAAAGGAGCGAAAAATCAGTGACAAAAACAATTTTAAATGTAAAACAACTTCAAAAGGAATATACAGGGGAAATCACATATAAGGCATTAAAAGGCATCGATTTTCATTTAGGTAAGAAAGAATTTGTTGCGGTGATGGGCCCATCCGGTAGTGGGAAAACTACTTTTCTTAACTGCATATCTACCATTGATCGGCCTACTAATGGTTCAATTTTAATCAAATCAAAAAATCCATATGAATTAAATGATGATGAACTAGCAAAGTTTAGACGTACAGAATTAGGTTTTGTTTTTCAAGATTTTAATCTTGTTCATACATTAACAGTTGAGGAGAATATTTTATTACCTTTGACTCTTGACTCCGTCAATGAGAAAGAAATGAATGAGAGTTTAGAGAAAGTTGTCAACTTTTTAGGGATTAGGGAAATATTAAAAAAACGAACATTTGAAATTTCTGGTGGGCAGAAGCAACGTGTTGCGATTGCAAGAGCTGTAATTCATGAACCTAATTTATTATTAGCAGATGAACCGACTGGAAACTTGGACTCGAAATCGGTAAATAGTGTCATGACATTATTTGAATCGATTAATAAAACCTTTAATACAGCTATATTAATGGTGACACATGATGCCTACGTTGCTAGTTTTGCACACCGTGTTATCTTCATAAAAGATGGTGGTCTTTATAATGAAATACATCGGGGGAAAAACAAAAAGCAATTTTACCAAGAAATTATGGACACACTCACATTTTTAGGTGGTGGTCAGCATGAATTTTAATCATATAGTTGTTCAAAACATCTTACGAGATAAATCAACATACATTTCCTATTTTTTGAGCAGTGTGTTTTCCATATTAGTTTTTTTCTTATTTTCGACTACAGCTTTTCATCCAATGATGGCGGAATTGGACACGACAAGTACGCTAGGAATGACAATGATGCTGGCTAGCTTTTTTATTTATATTTTTTCTTTTGTCTTTATCATCTATTCCCTATTCGCTTTTTTGAAAAAGAAAACTAAAACGCTTGGCGTCTTTATGATAACTGGTGCTTCCATGAGACAAATCCGCAAGATGGTTTTTAGAGAAAATATGCTCATTGCTGGTGCAGCGATTATTACAGCAATTGCGATTGGGTTTGTTATTGCGCCATTATTTTTAATGGTTACCAAAAAGGTATTACGTGCGGAAAGCTTTGGTATGTATGTCCCAATCCCATCTATTTTACTAACGATTGTTTTATTTACTCTTTTATTCTTGATTGTTTCTAAATTTATGACACGCTTGATTAAAAAAGAAGAAATTGTCAAACTGTTAAAAGCAGATATTACACAGGAAAAGTTGATTGTACCTGCACCATTTAAAATGATACTATCCAATATTTTGAGTGTATTCTTACTCATTTCTATTATAAAGGAAATGAATTGGGTGAAATCTTTTGAAACGGTCAGTTACATTGCGTTGTTTATCAGTTTTTTATTTGCAATTTATTACACAATCACACAAGGAACGTTATTAGCCATTCGTGTATGGCAAAGACGGACATCGTATCTTAGAAAGACAAATATGCTCTTTGTTTCTAACTTAAAGGCTAAAGGGCGTTCCCATGCTCATATTATTTATTTATTAACAGTATTACTGTTAGGTGTCTTTGTATGTACGAGTGTTCTATATAGCTCTTATTACAATGTGAAAGAAAAAACAGAAGCACTATATCCTTATAGTTTCCAATATACTTCTCTCCCTGATAATACATCGGAAGTTGAGAAAGATATTACATTTATTGAATCGACATTAGACAAGGTAGGTAAGTATGATGCATACTATTTAGCCTTTAAAACTGACGAAGAGCGCAGGATTGGTTTTATGTCCGTTTCGGATTTCAATGAGCTTGGCCAGCATAAGCCAATAACGCTAAGCAATAATGAGTATTATGTTGTAGCTGGTAATGAAGGTGTGCGTCCAAATACGGAAGACATTCATGGTTACCCGTTTGGCATCCTTGAATATGCGGGTTTAGAAGAACAAAATATTTTATCAACTGGATTACAAAATGTTTTTTATATCATCCCTGATAAAGTATATGAAACAATTGAATATCCAGTCTATAAAGTATTTGCCTATGAACTGGATAAGTGGACAAACAAGATCAATGTGGCTAATACCATTTTGTCAGAGGTTTCTACAGAACCTGGTATGCACTTAATGGCTTCTAAAATTGACTTATATGATGCGGAGAAGTTTGTAAAAAGCATCATGTTCTTTATTGGCTTTATGCTTAGCCTGATCTTTATGAGCGCTGCGATGAGTATTCTTTATTTTTACCTCCAAACATCACTGGAAGGAGAAAAGGAAAAATATGCAGGCATTCGGAAAATCGGCTTCTCTGTTAAAGAGTTAGCATCTGTTGTGACAAAAGAGCTGGCTACTTTAACTTTTATCCCGTTTACAATTGCAGCCTTAATTTTATTAGCAACGATGTTCATCATCCGCAACTATATTTCATCGGCATTTTATCAATTAACGGCAATTGGATTAGGTATATTTTTATTTCTGTTTATTATAAGCTTTTTCATCATTCGGAGGGCTTATTTAAATAAACTTGTGGATTAACAATGCCCGATTTTGGCTAGTAAAAAGCAAAACTAAGGATAATATTTTCATATTGCTGATCTTTCTAAAATATGGATTTAAATGGCTGTATGTAGAAAAATTATATTCTTTAATGAAATCTATTGCAAAATAGAAAGTTACTAAATCCATTTTTATAGATAATGATGGGCGTCAGCATATAAAGCTGGCGCTTTTAGTCTGTTTTAGGGGTGGACGCATTGTTCCACTGTCCATCCAAATTTGACAAATGTGGCTACCCTTTTATAGAAATTGTGAAATAATGTACTAAAGCTAAAGGGGGCAATACTTGATTAATGGTTTTGTTCCTTTCTTATGTCACATAAGTGGCAGTTTTGTTGAATAAGGTTATGATATTATTAATGCTAAAAATAGGAGTTGGAAATCATATTTTAAAGGAGGTTACGATAATGAATCAAGAAACTACGGTATTAGATAGTATGTTACAAAAAATTGATCAATTAAATGAAGAAGAAGCGAAAGCCTTTTTGAAATTAATATATACAAGAATAAATATTTACGAAAAAGGAAATGGGAATTATCTAGCTGAAAAATTAATTAAAGATATTTCAAATGTTTTTACAAAGATACCTGAAGCAACGCAAATTAGAGTAGGTAAGAAATAGTTGATTCTAGCTAATTTATCTTTGCCTATAGAGGCAGTATAGTTTAAGTGAAAGTATTCACAAATGGATATTTCTATTTATTTATAGTTAAGCATAAGTTAAGGCATCTAGTTAATAAACCTGGAGGCCTAATTTTGTATGGATATACAAATTACATTGGAATCAAAAGGTGAAAAAATAGCGCTTATACGGTCTTATTTTTATCCTCTATAGCTAAAACATCTCTTGCTGCTTCTATGAAAGATAATATGATGGGGGAAATCCACTTGTCTTTATGCCATAACATTTGTGTATAAACATGTAAATCTGGATTTTGCCATGGAAGAGTAACAAGATCACCTCGTTCAACTTCGGCTTCCACTGTTATTTCAGGAAGAAAGGCAATACCAATTCCCGTAATGGCACATTGTTTAATGGCTTCAGCATTTTGAAACTCTAAATAAGTAATTGTATCAATGCCCTTCTTCTCAAAAGACTGGTCAAACATTGTTCGATAAGTACAACCTTTTTCATTAACGAGAAACACTTCCCCGTGAAAATCTTCTTCCTTTAAAACAGTAAGCTTCGCTAGATGATGATCTGGAGAGACGAAAAAACGGAAAGTTTCTTCCAGCAGTTGTTCCACTTCAAGTCCTGTTGAAAGAATTGGTTCATCCAGCATAAAAACTACATCCGCCGTTCCCTCAAAGAGAGTTTGCTTGAGTTGCAAATTTGGAACAGAGCGGAAGATGAGACGAACTCCTGGATTGCGTGAACGAAATAGCTTAAAGACAAGTGGAAGCCGATAGGCGCAAAGAACTTCGTTGGCACTTATTGTTAGGGTGCCGCTTAGATTTCCCTTGTCTTGAACAGCACCGCGAGCTTCTTCCAATTTGTCTAAAATACTTTGGACATGAGTTAAAAAGTGTTCACCTGCAGTAGTGAGAACTAGTTGTTTACCTAATCGGTCAAAGAGCCGGACACCAAGCTCTTCCTCCAATGCTTTAATTTGCATTGTAACGTTAGAGGGCACATAATTCAGCGCTTCGGCAGCCCGACTGAAATTTAACGTTGAAGCAACTGTGTGGAAGGTTTTTAGCTGACGCAATTCCATTATACTCTCTCCTTTTGGTTTCAAAATTATTGAAGACTACTTTGAATTTTGTTCACTTTTCTTGAGATTACCATAGGGTCTATACTGTTAACAAGCAATCATTTAATGGTTTCACATTGAAGGGAGAGTTCATTATATGACTTATGAGATTTTTGATTTAGGTAATGTAACTTTACAATCTGGAGTGATGTTACAAAGCGCTTTTCTTGCTTATAAGACTTATGGGAGATTGAATGAAAAGAAGGATAATGTCATCGTCTATCCAACTGCTTTTGGCGACCAACATGTTCAGAATGAATGGCTGATTGGAAAAGACATGGCGTTAGATCCGGAGAAATATTTCATTATTGTCCCAAACTTACTTGGAAACGGATTATCTTCTTCACCCAGTAACATGCCTCCCCCATTTGACAAAGCTAATTTTCCGCAGATAACCATCTATGATAACGTTGCATTCCAATATCGGCTGGTTACTGAAAAATTTGGCATTCAAAAGATTGCCCTTGTAGTTGGATGGTCAATGGGAGGTATTCAAGCATTTCAATGGGGGGCAAGTTATCCTGACATGGTGGAACGTATTGCCCCTTTTTGCGGAGGTGCAAAGACTTGGCCACAAACGTATGTGGTCCTGGACGGAATGAAAGCTGCTCTCATGGCTGCAATTACCTTCGATGCAAGTAAAATAAACCAGCTGACCTCTGCAGACATGCGCAGCGTTGGTCGTGTCTATGCAGGCTGGGGCCTATCGCAGGCATATTACGGAGAGGAACTTTATCGTGATTTGGGATTTGACTCATTAGAAGATTTTGCAACTGGCTTGTGGGAAACAAGCTTTATGAAAATGGATCCACACAATGTGCTCGCCATGTTATGGACAGGACAAAATGCAGATATTAGTGCAAACCCGGTATATCACGGAGATTTCGATGTGGCGCTTAAAAGCATTAAGGCTCTAGCCTGCATCATGCCAGGAAGCACGGATTTATTCTGTACGACAGAAGATAACCAATATGAGGCTAAGCTTATACCTCATGCAGTTTTAAATCCTATCGAATCGATTTGGGGCCATTTTGCTGGTCGCGGAATAAATAGTGATGATAATAAATTCATTGATGATAGCCTTAAACGTTTGCTGGCACCTAATACTAATTGATATAGATCGAGTGTAGGTTTCTTTTTAAAATAACGGGCTCTTTACTTGAAGAAGTCAAACATAAAGAAGTCGATTCCTTAATGTACAGAGAATTCGACTTCTTTATGATTGCTTAGCGTACAAAATTTCCGAAATGGTGGCGAGACGCCATCCCCATCAAATTGATTTAATATATGCCTTCAATTAATAAAATAACCGTTCACCTCCGGAACCAATGCATATTAGATGCATTTAAAAATAACGTCCCGGAAAAGGAAATCCGATATTTATTTGATTTAATTTCTCTTTATGGGTTGCAACGGTACAAAGCATACCTTGCTAATCAAATAACAGAAATTTCAAGGTTCTGAAACAATAAAAAAGGACGCTTAACAGCGTCCTGAGTCCTTTTCTATACATCATTTTTAACAGTAAATATTAATGATAACAAACTATGTTTACTTCTGCCTTTTTTCCATTTTTTTCATGATTATCAAACTTATAATGCTTATAATTGCAATACCGTACATGATAGTCTTATTTATATTTCCCCAACTGTCTATTGTAGCTATTAAAATTATAATTAACAATAAAATATAAATTAAATAACTCATTAAAGTAGCTTTTTCTTATGGAACTAAAGGTACAGTTTGGGTAGAAGAAAAATTAACTTTATATATAAGTGAGTACTTACTTATATTGACTTTGAAACAAAAGCCCCTTATTATAAAAAGTGAGTAATCACTCACTGGTGTGTATCTATGCCGCAAACTAATCTTATTGATAAAATGATTGCAAAAGCTAAACAGTCAAAAAAAGAGACAGCAGCAAAAGGTTATCGGAGCACCAATACAAATCTTTGCTGAAAAGGGCCTTATTGCTTACTGACACAAAATTTATTGATCAGGCAACTGAATTAGATGAGGTTATTCACTTCTTTATGAGAGGTTTATGCAACTAAAAAATATCGAGGAGGGTGTTTTATGAAAATCTTTAAGAATAAGACTGCTTGGCTCGTACCTATTGTCGCCCTTACAGTTATGTTTATTTTTTCTTTGACTCTTATTCCATCAGCGAATTCTCAACCAGAGAATTTACCAATTGCAATTGTCAATGAAGACAAGGGAGTAGAAATTTCTGGCCAACCCCCATTGAATATGGGGGAAACTATAGTTAAGTTAGTAGAGAGTAACATGGATACTTCATCCGATGAAGAGGCACCAGTAAAATGGATTAAGGTAAGCAGTGCAGAAGAGGTACAAGAAGGCTTAAATAATCAGGAATATTATGCAGCACTGATTATCCCAGAGGATTTCAGTATAAATCAAGCTTCTTTACAAACACCAGAACCGTCTTCCCCTGAGATTGGCATTTATATCAATCAAGGTATGAATGCTGCAGCTGCTTCGGTTACAGGAGAAATGTTAAATCGATTAGTTGATAATATGAATAACAATATGCGAACAGAGATTTTTAGTGATCTTGAAACACGAGGTGCGACACTAACAGTTGCACAAGCAGCCGCTTTAACAAATCCTATTACTAAAAGTGTGAACATAGTTAATGGTGTAGGAAATAGTGCTAATGGGAATGCTCCTGTATCGTTATTTCAACCATTATGGATGGCAAGTATAGCTAGTGCTGCTATTATTTTTTTGGCAACAAGTAAACTTTCCATTCGTAGTAGGAAAGAGAGCTTAGGGACGAAACTTGGTCAAGTAATTATTGGAGCAATAGCTGCATTCATCGTTGGGTTTGGCTTAACATGGATTGCAGATGGAATGCTAGGATTTGATATACTACAATTCTCTGCTACTGGTTTTTTCCTTACCCTTACCTTCTTTAGCTTCTTCGTAATGATACTAGCTGTACTTTCATTATTGGGAATTAAAGGGATAGTGATATTTGTTCTATTACTTTTCTTCGGTGCACCTTTACTTGCCTTACCACCAGAAATGATGCCTACATTTTATTCAGACTGGATTTACTCATGGTTACCGATGCAATTTATGGTAGAAGGTCTTCGAGAATTATTCTTCTTTGGGAATGAATTAACATGGAATACTCCAGTATCCGTACTTTTCTGGATTGGAATAATAAGTATGCTAGTCCTATTTGCTACTGCTCTTATACAAAAGAACGAGCAAAATGAGAAGAATGTTGGAATAAAATAATGAACCCACTGCAATACGAGCAATTTCCTTTTTCTGTAAACTTCACAATTCACCTTGTTCATTATTAAAAATATCTTGTTGAACAACCGGGGGCGTTTCTTCATAATGAAGGATCGCTTTTTTTATGTGACAAACGCGGCAGCTAGTTGAATAGAAAAGACAACCCTTTGTTTCTTCCTTTTCTTATCCTGAATTAAGATCAAGATAAAAGACAACGCCTTGTATGAGAATTTCTTGGTAACAGAAGCTGCAATTATGTACTATCCATAATAACTTTAGTGATTTATAACAGACCTAAGTTAACGTTGCCTATAGTAACTTTTCCATCCCTTTGTATCAGAATATTTCATTAAGCAGCACTAGATAATTTAAAGGTTTTAGAAGGTGGAGGAATCCTTAAATGAATGTAGAAAAAGATATTAATGACAGGGGGTTAATATGGATTTGAGTGTTGGAAGTAAGATTAGTTTTAGGAGAACGTTCACAAAAGAAGATGTTGAAACATTCACGAAGGTATCATGGGATGAAGGTACACACCACATTACTCCTGATGATAAAGGGAGGCTAGTTATTCAAGGCCTTTTAACTGCTACACTTCCTACGAAAATAGGAGGAGAAAATGATGTGTTAGCACACACAATGAACTTCAATTTCTTAAAGCCTGTATACACAGGAGATACGATTACCTGTGAGGCGATCATAGAAAAGTATACTCAAAAAGAAAATGGAAGAGTGTCAATACAAGCAAGCTTCACCTGTATTAATCAAGAAGACGTAGAGGTTATGAAGGGGGTGTTTGCAGGAGTCATTTTATAGAAACTAAATGTAAGCGTTGTTATTATCATTACACTTCGAAGGGTGATTTAATAATGGATTCTAAAATTATCTTTATTGAAAGAAAATTTCCAAGTGCAAATATGATATTAATAAAAGACAAAAGATCAATATTAATTGATTCTGGCTTTAAATCAGACGTAACTGAAACAGAAAAATTTTTAATAGACAATCATGTTTCCCCAAAAGATCTCAATAGTATTATTAATACACATTATTATAGTGATCATGTAGGTGGGAATCATTACTTTCAAAATAAGTACAAGACTCATGTTGCTGCGCATTCACTAGATGCAGAGCTGATTAACAAAGCAAACGATGAAGCGTGTAGTGCTGAATGGTTAGATCAACCTGTTGACCCTTATCATGTAGATACTTATTTGAACGACGGTGACGTAATTGAAACAGGGACAAGAAGGTTTGAGGTCATTCATACACCAGGTCATACTCTAGGTCATATCTCTTTGTATTGTGTTGAAGAAAAAACGTTAATCTGTGGCGATCTCTTTCATGCAAATGATGTAGGTTGGTTTAATATTTTTAGAGAAGGTTCAGTTTCATTAAGTCTCGCTTTACATAGCTTACAGAAGCTATCTGAAATGGATATAAATCTTTCCTATTCTGGTCATGGGAACCCAATTTCGGATCCTAAGCTCTCTATTAATAATGCAATGGTAAGAATTAAGAAATGGCTAGATTCACCAGAAAAATATTCATGGCACGCATGTAAGAGGATCTTTTCTTTCACATTAATAATGAGAGATGGTTTAGACGAGGAAGAAATTGATTCATATTTAATAAGATGTGGTTGGTTTAACGATATGGCAATCCATAGTTTCCATACTTCACCTAAAGAATTTGTCTCCACATTAATAGATGAAATGCTACGTTCCGGGGCAGCCAGCTGGCAAGGTAAGCGCTTAGTTGCAAGTGCAGAATATAATTCTCCTAACATGAATGTTTATGAAGAGCATAGTAAACCAAAGAACTGGCGAAAAGTTCATGCAGATTAAAAAAGCCTAATATAAGGCTTTTTTAATCTGCGTATAATTATGGTCGAGTGTAGTTAATTCATGTATCTTGAGTAATCGGTTGCAGTTAAGCCATATATCTTCTTAAACTGGCGATTCAAATGGGTTAAATCAACAAATTGATATTCACTGATTGCTGAATAAACATCTCTTTCTTTTTCGATTATCTCCTTTGCGCCCTCAATTTTACAATTTAGGTAGAATTGGTAAGGTGTCATGCCCGTCTGTGACTTAAAAAATCTAATAAATTGAAACTTAGACATACTAAATTCTTCAGCTATCATGTCAATCCTTAGATTCGCTTTAGAAAAAGAGCGGATCTTATCTTTGATAATAAAAATTAAACTGTCCTGACCATGAAGTTTATCGCATGTATCATAACCTATTAAACTATCTGCGAGCTTAATAAATAAATCATCACAGATATGTTCATTTTCTTGCTTGAAAACTGCCTTAGCTAAATTGATAATGTGGTATTGAATGTTTTTATTATAAATAATCGGGTTAGAAAAACGGAATATCTCCCTTCGCTCCACCGCCTCTAACAACAAATGTGGTTCAATATACAACATTACATACTCAAGCCCGGAATCATCGTGAGCCATACCATCATGAGTCTGTTCTGGATTAAACAACATCACTCCATTTTGATAAGAAAGCTGAAGGTGTCCATCTAAATGATAGTGCTGAATACCACGCCTAGTAACCCCAATTGCATATTCACTATGAGAGTGCTTCTTATATGAAAAATCGGTAATACTAGCTGATAAAGCTGTTATTCCACCATATTTTTTATAAATAAAATCGTTCATAGTGATACACCTCATATATTGGCATTAGAACCATATCATTACGGCTGCATAAATCAGGCAGCTTGCCATAACAACATTGGTCATTTTATTATATTTCCTTAATAATTCTTTAAAGATTGCACCAAACCCTACCCATAATAAAAAAGCAATGAAACCGATTATTGTTATACCTATTACACCTATTGTTAAAGCAAACGTACTATTATAGTAAGGTAGCACAAAACTAGGAAATACTGTTAAGGTAAAGATAACCACCTTAGGGTTTAAGAATTGGGAAATTACTCCGAAGGAAAAGGAAACGGTATGGCTTGAATCAGTTTTCTTAGATACATCCATTTTATATACTTGATAGGCTAGAAAGAGCATATAAATACTCCCTAGAATTTGCATATAAATTAATATATTTGGAATTAAATTTATGAATAATGAATTTAATACGGCGGAACTTGCCAGCAATACTCCAAAGCCAATTGTTGAACCATATGTAAAAAGCATAGCTGCCTTAACACCATAGTTCTGTACATATGACAGTATAATAATATTTGTAGGACCTGGTGTCACTGTAACAATAAGACAATAGACTACAAAAGAAAGTATATTCACTTGCTCTACACTCCTTGATGTATAATATTCACCTTAAGATACATCTAAGAGAAAAGAGAATATAGTACATTATTGCAGTAATAAAAAACGAACAAAAAAGTATATTCATGGTAAAAGGATTTATTATATGATTTTTCAGTTCCATTTATAGTTTTTATATCCTCTATCTCCATACCGCATTACAACTAACAGAGCATTTCTTCATTAAGAAGAGATGCTTCTCTTCTGTCGCAAACGGCTTACATCTAATAGTTTAAATTATTGGTATTATTTAAGGGTTATCTGGAAAATTTTATCCTAAATTAATCCATTTTTGCGTTATAATGGTGACAGGGTGATTGAATGGATTTAGGTACAAATGTATGAAAGGAGATGCTTCATATTATGACCGATGGACTATCTTGTAGTTGTAGGTCACCTAGAATGGCTGATAGCAAGGATGAAGTCTTTTCATAATGCTACAACAACTGAGAAAAGGCATACGTTATGGAAAATAATCTAGAAATGGGGATTTAGGGGATGGAAGACGTTATTCTAGAAATTATTGATTTGAAAAAGAACTATAGTTCAAAGTCTGTCTTGAATGGTGTATCTCTTCAAGTGAAAAGAGGAGAAATCATTGGTTATATTGGACCAAACGGCGCTGGAAAAAGTACCACTGTTAAAATTATGCTTGGCATTGAAGCTGAATTTTCTGGTGAGGTTAAAATCTTCGGTCAAGATATTTCTGATGGGGATATAAATTATAAACGAAAAATCGGTTATGTGCCGGAAATAGCAGAAGTATACGATAATTTGACCGGCCATGAATATTTAACCTTCATTGGAGAATTGTATGGTCTCGATTTTGAGCTTGCCGACTATAAGGCAAAAAGCTTAATGGAACTATTCGGTATAGGCGAAGTCTATTATTCACGAATTGCTACCTATTCTAAAGGAATGCGACAAAAGCTTTTAATTATCTCGAGCTTATTACATAATCCGGAGCTTTTGTTTTTTGATGAACCAATCAATGGCTTGGACGCGAATAGCGTAATGATATTTAAAGAAATTATGACTCAACTTGCCGAGCAAGGAAAAACAATTTTCTATTCTTCTCATATTATGGACGTGGTCGAAAAAATAAGCAGCCGAATCATTCTCCTGCATGATGGTAAAATTGCCGCCGATGGTACATTTGAGGAGTTGAAAACGCAAAATACTAAAGGTTCACTTGAGCAAATCTTTAACCAACTTACCGGATTTAGTGAGCATAAAGAACTTGGTTCAAGATTTGTATCGGTTGTAGGGGAGATGTGAGGGATGCAAGATTATCGTGCGCTAAAACTATTAGATCGTTTTGAGAAAGTATTTAGCAGCTTTGGCGTAGATTACAAGATAATGAGGAGACTTTTACAAGTAAAGTTAACGATGGACGGCCGGCGAGTCCCAACTATTTTCTCAGAAAATAAGAAAAATAAAAATAAGGAAGATAGCAATCAGTTTATAAAATCTTTATGGATTTACGTATTATTCGGGCTGTTTATGATACCATTTTTATTTATCGGCAATAATCTTCTTTTTCAAATGAGTTTCTTCTATGGGATTTTTACTTTTTTTATTATGACCACTATGATTTCCGACTTTTCGTCTGTTTTATTAGACATCAGAGATCGGAATATCTTGTTTCCAAAGCCAGTTGATCGGAAAACGATGAGTACTGCGAAAATGGTGCATGTTCTTATTTATCTATCTTTTCTTACTATAGCATTTGTAGGAATCCCATTAATTGTTGTACTTGCCAAAAAGGGCATCTTATTTTTCCTTATTTCAGTTGTGAACATCATCTTAATTGACCTTCTGATTGTAGTGTTAACCGCACTTATCTATATATTTATTTTACGATTCTTCGACGGGGAGAAATTAAAGGACATCATTAACTATGTGCAAATTGGGTTATCGCTTATGATTATGGTTGGGTACCAATTACTTATTCGCTCCTTTGAGTTTATCGACTTAACTATTTCTCTTGAACCACGATGGTGGCAAATATTTATTTTTCCGATGTGGTATGGAGCAAATACTGAAATGATCCTGAATGGTGAATTTCAGCTATTTTACGTTATATTTACTGTTTTAGGAATCCTGGTTCCATTCCTATCTATTTGGACATTTATGAGGTTAAACTCCACTTTCGAACAAAGCCTTCAAAAGCTTGCCTATCATGGGAATGCAAAAAAAAGGAAACGTAGCAAAATGGGTCAAGCTCTTCTTAGAATCATATGTCGCTCACATGAGGAAAGAGCCTTTTTTCGATTCGCCAGTTCGACAATGAAAAATGAGCGAGATTTTAAATTGAAGGTCTATCCATCTTTAGGTTTTTCAATCGTAATTCCGTTTATTTTTATTATGAATAGCTATGATACTGATCTTAATCATCTATCCGCTAGCAAGTCGTATTTAACGATTTACTTTAGCTTAATTATCATTCCGACCATCATGGTTCTCCTAAAGTATTCAGGAAAATATAAGGGTGCGTGGATTTTCAGAGTCGTTCCTATAAACCATCTAAAGCCTATGTTTAGTGGTACGATAAAAGCGTTTATTCTTAAACTGTATCTACCAGTTTACTTGTTTTTAAGTGCGCTATTTATTGTACTATTTGGGGTAAGTATTGTGCCGGATCTTGTTGTTGTATTTTTAAATGCCTGTATATATGCTGTCATTTGTTTTATGATTTTAAAAAAATCCATTCCCTTTTCAGAGTCTTTTGTCGAGTACAATCAAAAGAGCAACGGTGGTGTTTTATTCGGATTAATGTTGTTTGTGGCATTATTTGCTGGCCTGCATTTTGCCAGCACCTTTGTCTCTTATGGAATCTATCTGTATTTGATCATTGCCATCATTTTTCTAGGCGTTATTTGGAAAGTGGCTTTCAATATTACTTGGGAGAAGATTCTTAGCTAATCTACTGAGCACAAAAGCATTTTAAGGCTGCGCAATGTAGCCTATATGGTTCAAAACGCTGTTGATTTTGGTATCAACAGCGTTTTCTTATGTTAATCTGAAAGCCTTCGTTGCTTCCTTAATATAATAGAAGTTACCAAGAATTATGTCTATCACCAAACCTCAATGATATCTTTTTCAATCGAGCAGGTAAGTATAAAAAGGTTTTATTCTTGATTGCGGCGAATTTTATTTGAAGTTTAATATCTGAATGGATCAGGTTAGATCAAAACAGGAGGTAAGATATTGGATGAATTTGTAGGGGTAGTAAAGGAAATCCGTCGTTTTCCTGTAAAATCGATTTTAGGTGAGTTATTACCGTCAGCTTCAATAGAAAAGAGAGGTATCTCAGGCGACCGTTTGTGGGCAATAAGGAACAAGAGTGGAAAGTTTGGTAGCGGTAAGACGACACGCCGTTTCCAACAAATGGACGGGTTATTCAAATTGAGATCAAGATATGAGGGGAATACCCCAACGATAGCCATGCCTGATGGAACAGAATTTCGCGGTGACAATAATGTAGTCAATGAGGCATTGACCAAGTTTCTCGGATGTGAAGTAACTTTGGTAAGAGAAGAATTAATCTCTCATTTTGATGAGGGGCCAATTAGTATTATTACAACTTCGGCGTTACGTAAATTGAGTCAGGAATTAGGAGAGCCGGTAGATCCTCGAAGGTTTCGAGCAAATTTTTTATTTGATACTGAACTAACGGGATACAGCGCAGAAGATTGGGTTGACCGATTAATAAAAGTCGGTCCAAAAGTTATCCTCAAAGTTGTTGCTCCACTCCAAAGGTGTGTTATGGTGAACAATTCACAAGAAGAGCTAAAGCAGGACGTGAGAATACTTAAAAACTTAGTTAATAATCATGGTGCGGCATTTGGGGTTTGGGCCAAGGTGATAGTGGATGGGGAGGTAAGTGATGGAGATAGCGTATATTTAGATTAAGACAATTTTGGTTCAGCGGATGTTACCAAATGTTTAAATCCTATTTTTCAAAATGGAGCTATTAATAAAAGGGAAGGCTTATTTAACTTCCCTTAAGCCCTTCCCTTCAAGCATCTCTTGAATACCTTCCTCACAAACTCCGTAGGATCGCCAAGAACAAGTTTCACAAACAACTTCAATGTCCGAGGGAACTACAAACTTTCGTATGCATGACTCAATGTCCTCCCATTTCAGGATTTGTCCGATTTTAAGCCCCATTTTCTCTAAAATAGCAGCATCTTTTTCATAAATACAAGCGTCTTCGCAGTGGTATTTGCCTGAGTTAGGATATTTTTCACACAAATGATCAGGTCCCTTAACTAGCTGAATTAACGTCTTAGGGTTATTTCTCAAGGTTTGATGCAAATGAGTCATATTATCTACGTATTCTTTGGAATAGCCCATTCCCCGATAGCCCAAAAGGCAAAAAAGGTGGTGACCTCGCAACTTATACATAATTCCCTCCCATTTTATAGAAATATTTATTAGTTAACCAATTGATTTATTAGTTAACATTAATCATAACAGATTATAACGGAGACAACATATAGCTAACTAATCCAGATGAAAACGTGAAGTATACCTGCCTTTGTTGTGGTAATAAAGCTTTAAATGAAGAACCACCAGATACCTATGAGATTTGAGAAACCTGCTTTTGGGAAGATGATGGTTGCTAATATAAATATCTATATGAAACGGGTGCTAATCATATTTCCTTTAGAAGAGCACAAGCAAAATATCTTTGTGAATGACAGCCAGTACGTATCAATGGCCACTCATTCTGTAAACACTCCTTATAAAATGGAGATGTGGAGGTTGCTTTAAAATAAGAAGTTCAAATGGCTATAATAATCTTGACTGCAATAGCCCCTCCATTAATAGGAAGGGTTGTTTTACCGTTAACTAAAAATATTACTCGTTCTAATAAAATGTTATATTAAGGTAAAATAGTTTATTAATGAAAGCTGTTAATATTTATAAGTTTTGGAGGGGCAATGGGTATATTTTGGACCATTCAATCTGCTGCAAAGTGGGAGGAAGTTAAAAAAATAGGTTATCTTATCGGTGTACATGAACAGATTTGGCCAGAGTTTGTTGAACCTTATCTTTGGATGATGGAACAAATGAAATCAAAAATAAAAAACTATGATCAAGCAGAATATCCAGTTTGGGTATGGACTAATAGGCCCGATTTAAGAAGAAGTGGACATTTAAATAAAGGAGAGAGCGGTGTTTTGCTAAAAATTGATATTGATGATGACAGGATCCTTCTATCAGATTTTCAAGCATGGCATTTTGTATTAGATGGAGTTTACTGCAATATCGAAGCAAAGGAAGAAAACGAACTTAATTTATCATCGAAATCAATAAAAGAGAGTTGGAAAAAAATTTTCGACTTAAATGATTTAGCCAATAATCCTGATTGGGGAGAGTGTATTATCCAAGGAGTAGCTGGTAAGATTTTGCTACATGAAATTACTTTTGCGAAGGAATTTACCGCTCGATAAATAAGAGGCGACATAAAGTCAGTTGCAGAAGCTTCTAATCTTGTTGAATCACACCTATTTTGCTATTGGTCATGATGCAATCAATATTTCATCTTTAATTGCATGCAGTTTTACATCATAAATTCTCCCTGGAGGTAAGATGAAAAAAACAAGCCTATATGCTTATATAACGTTAAAAAGTGAAGAATTCAGTAATTTTCCATTAGAAATTGTAACGGAGCGCTTAGGAATAAAACCTACTCAAACATGGAAAGCTGGCGATCGAATTCATCCGAATAATCCGGATAATCGATTAGAACGTTCCTACACTTGTTGGAAATTTAAAACAGAGACTATCGAAACACTTGATCCGGAGGAAGTGCTACGCCCTATTTTTGAGTTATTTGAATCAAAGACGGATGTTATGAATCAACTAAAGGAAGAATATGATTTACAGGCAGATATAGAATTAGTCATTGAAGTATATGATGGTTACATGCCAGGATTAGTCATTTATCCAAAGTTCAGTACATTTTTCGCGGCTATTGATGCAGCAATAGGTATTGATATGTATGTGTTTTCATTAAATTCGGTAGAAGAATAATTTGTCGCCACCTAAAACTTTGGATTGGATTGTTATTGCGTTTGTAACAATATTAGTGATGTTCGTTGCTCTTATTATCATTACACTTGCATCATTACCCCATCTGGGAGATGAAAGAAAAAACTTTATTAAAATGAAGGCACAATCATATTCATTTGCGGTCGTAGTTATTTTGTTAATAATAGAAATTATAGAGTCTATTTATCTAACTATCTGGAGAGAAAGTTCTTATGATGGAATTTCACCGTTTTCACTTCTTATAGCAATTTCAGAAGTATATCTGGTAACATTACTAATTTACAAGAAGAAATATGGTAATTAAATGAAAAATAGAATTCGTGAATTGAGAAAATCCTCGAAGTTATCTCAAGAAGAAGTAGCTAAACGTTGTAATGTGTCGAGACAAACAATCAATGCAATTGAAAATGATAAATACGATCCAACCTTACAATTGGCTTTTAACTTGGCTTCTGTCTTAAACACTACTGTGGATGAACTATTTATCAATGAAAATAGCTAAACAGTTTAGTCGCGTTAAGCAAAAGAGCGCTCTCCACTTATAGGGGACAGCGCCTTTAATTGCTTAATATTTTTTTATAAAATAGATCCCTATTCCAAGGTTATAGATAGCATGGGCGAGTATTGCGGGAATTAAAGAACCCGTAAAATAAAACAACAAAGCAAATATAAAACCATTAATAAAAACCCCTGCTAAAACTAAATAAACTCCTTTATATTGGGGGATATGAATAATCCAAAATAAAAATGTGCTAATAAAAATTATGGCCCAATCAACTAATGGAGCGTAACCAATAAACAGTCCGATTAATACACCTCTAAAGAAAAACTCTTCAAAAAGCCCTCCACCTAATGAACTAACTGCAATCCCACTAGGGGTCTTCATGATTTTATATATGATTTCAGCGCCTTCGTTTTCAGGAAGCTTGGTATTTGTAGCTATGATGAGAGTAACAGCAATTACTAGGATAATCAAACCAACGATTAAACCAAGGAGTATAACTGAAAAATAAGTGGAATTATCAGGAACAAACAATGAAATGACAAACGGTATAAACTCTCCCCATCTAAAAATAGCTATAAGAAATAATCCTATGAATAAAAACGGTGTTAATCCTAATAAAATTTGAATTAACAGCTTATAATGTTGTCGAGCACTAACGTCACTCATTTTCTTCCCCCTTAAATGATTCTTGGTTGCACAGCATATTAGATTTTACAAAACATAATAAATGACTATTTACGATTGTTATGTTAGTACATGACGCAACGTTGGGGTCAATCACTTTTTGATATTTTGTCTAAAAATAGATTTCTTAAGTGGAAGAGGAAGGTAGAGGATATAGATTTTTATATATTCATAACGAAGAATCGCGGCGGGGTAGTTTAAGAAGATAACGAGAGAAAAAGGAGGGTTCTTTCTTTATTGAGGGAGGTGCATTGGATTTGTCTAAACGATGAAGCACTTCATATTAGAAGTGCTCTTCTCTACTTACATCCAGTAAGTTTCACCAATTAGCATTTTCTTTAATTGGGAAGTATCTAACTGTAATCTGCTCCATTCTGCATCTAACCTTGCAATGGCTTCTGGGCCGGTATCATCAGCCAAGTGATAAGTACCATAATGCATTGGAATAAATGTCTTTCCTTTTAATTCTAAAAATGCCTTCACTGCGTCCTCTGGGTTAATGTGGCTTACCCTCATAAACCACTCAGGCTCATAGGCACCAATTGGCATTAACACTGTTTGGATGTTAAATTTACTGGCTATATCTTGAAACCCACGAAAATAACCTGTGTCTCCAACAAAATAGATAGAATGCTGCTTATTTTCGATGATCCATCCACCCCAATGAGATGTGTTTGTGTCAGTAAGTGTTCGTTTCGTCCAATGCTGTGCTGGAACAAACGAAAAGGTCATATTATTTTGATCGAATGAATCGTACCAACTGCCCTCGATCACTTTTTTATAACCTCGCTTTTTAAAGAATTGACCTAACCCAATCGGAACATAATAAGTCGGATTGCCTTTCAGACTTTTAATCGTTGGAAAATCGAGATGATCATAATGTCCATGAGAAATAAACACCACGTCGATTTCAGGTAAGTCGTTTAGCGAGATACCTGGCGCAGTTAGTCGTTTTTGAAGTCCCATGCGATTGGCCCATACAGGATCGGTAATCATGTTCATACCATTCATCTGAATGAAAAATGTAGAATGTCCAATCCAGGTAATAGAGGGATCCGCTCGATTGTTATTTAGCTTGTCTATTTCCTTAAATGGAGCCTGTTCAATTTGGATACTGAGATCCTTTTTTTTATTTTTACGTTCCATCTGCCAACGATGAAAATCATAGAATGATTTTGTGTTTTCTACATTATCTAAGTTCGCATAGCGTTGTTTCATTGCATGATATACCTCCAATGGTTTCAATTCAGGTTGTTGAACTCTTAATAGGTTTCTAGACAGAGCTTATTTACTTGAGAGATCTCACGTTAAAGTGAAGGGTACATTGATAAAAATTATTATATCTATGTAATTCTAAAAGTAAAAGATTTAAGCGTAAGGTATATAGTTTATTAATTTATCTATGTTTTGAAAAATAGGGTGCTTAAATGTGTTTTTTTATACTAGCCCCTTTATCATTCACCTGTTTTTTTGCAAATACCTTTTTGTTCCAACTAACTATATTAAAATTATACTAATGGTAATTCTATTTCCTCATTTAAATAACCTTCGTATCTATTCATCTTTTACTACTTTGGTAAATCCATTAATCAGTGCCTTACTTGTTGCCTGCGTTTCCATAATATTAAAGAGCTGGGCAATTTCTAATGCGCGCAATAGCCGTACATGTCCAAAGAATCCGTTTGAAAAATCTTGATGAACGAACTAAACATTTTCTGGAATTGGTATATACGGTGCCTTAATGATATGCCCATTATTCATTAACACTTCTTTAACTTGTTCTATCAAATCTAAGTTGGCATCTATACAATATCTATAGAATTCTTTTACATCTGTCCGATTTATAAAAATTATAGCTATTAAATAGACTGATTATTTACAAATTTTTAACTTTAAAGAAGATAATCTGTGTAATATTATTGCAAGTAGAAGCATTTTCAATCAGACATTAAAAATAATGCGCGCTCCATTTCGCTTTAATTGCAATCTTTTTCTTACTATTAACATCTATCACAAAAAAATGAACATAGATGTTAGTATATAAAACCATTACGTATAGGAGGAATTTACATGCTGAAGAAATCGGTGTTGTTTGTTTTTTCGTTGGCTTTGACATTTGCTGTTTTTCTATATGACATACCGGCGGCATCGGCATTTCCACCCGGTACACCGTCCAAGTCCACCGCCCAATCACAGTTGAATTCGCTGACCGTTAAATCCGAAGGTTCTATGACCGGCTACTCGCGAGACAAGTTTCCACATTGGATCAGCCAAGGTGATGGCTGTGACACTCGCCAGCTGGTGCTTAAGCGTGACGGCGACTACTACAGTGGTAACTGTCCCGTCACATCGGGTAAGTGGTACAGCTACTACGACGGCATCACCGTGTACTCACCGTCTGAAATCGACATCGATCACATCGTCCCGTTAGCAGAAGCATGGCGTTCGGGCGCTAGCGGCTGGACTACGGAAAAGCGCCAGAGCTTCGCAAACGACCTCAACGGCCCACAGCTAATCGCGGTAACCGCTAGTGTAAATCGATCCAAGGGAGACCAAGATCCGTCGACGTGGCAGCCACCGCGTTCTGGTTCACACTGCGCGTACGCAAAGATGTGGGTCAACACCAAGTATCGCTGGGGCCTGCACGTGCAGTCGGCGGAAAAGTCCGCGCTGCAGAGCATGCTCAATGCCTGCTCCTACTAGTCTGTTATTATTTGCAGAGAAACCATTCTGCCCAGAAAGGAGTCTACTCGTATGGAAAAGAAATCGTCCATCTTCACCGCAACACACGGTGTAATGACAGCAGAAGTCGGCGTAATCAGTGGGGAGCTCGAACTTCGCAGCACCTGTGATGACGACGGCACCCTCACATTAGCCATCACCTATGTTGGCGCCGAGGAATGGTACACGTTGCCAGGGGATGATTACCACCTGCACGACTTGCGTGACCACGAAGTCGTCCACCGCCTGCTCACCGCCGTACTTGAGCGCTCATGAGCTGGTATGCTCTATCAAAGGGTGCTTTCGTTTAATTATGCATAAGATCAGCTGCCTAGTAAGGCAGCGATTTTTTTATAATTAAAGCAGTATAGTCGAAGAAGAGTTTAGTTCAGTAAGAACACCCAATTTTTAAAATGTATAGAAAATGATGAGATAACATTTAAATTCATGACTTAACAACTAACTTTTAAAATAGGTAATTTAAGGTATTCATTAAAGCGTAAGTGATAAGTAAAATATTATTTGAGAATAAAAATTAGCAATACATCATTTGGAAATGTGGTTTATAGAATATTAGAATTGGAGATGTTAGGCGTGAAGTGGAAAAAGAAAGGTTTCATTGGTGTGATAACACTATTTGCAGCAGTCTTATTAACTCCTATTGCTGTCTCCGCACATGGTTATGTGGAACAGCAACCCTCTAGAGCACTTCTATGTGCACAAGGTGTAAATCAAAATTGCGGAGGGGTTCAGTGGGAGCCTCAATCTACTGAAACAGCGAAAGGCTTCCCTGAATCAGGGCTTATAGATGGGCAGTTTGCTTCTGCAAATGGGATTTTCACAGAGCTTGATGAACAATCAGAATGGCGTTGGGAAAAGGTTACTATGAATCACGGGAAGCAAACATTTCAGTGGCATTTGACGGCAGCCCATTCAACTTCTAAATGGCATTACTATATTACAAAAAAAGATTGGGATTCGAATGCGCCTTTAACTCGTGAGCAGTTTGAATTGACACCATTTTATGAGCAGTATGATTATGGGGTTGTTCCAGGACAGAAAGTACAGCATGAGGTGACTGTACCAGAGCGAGAAGGTTATCATGTAATCTTAGCAGTTTGGGATGTTGCTAACACAGGAAATGCATTTTATCATGTTATAGACGCTGATTTCTCAGGGGGTGGAAGTGTGCCAACCCCAGACCCCGATCCTGTTCCTGAACCACCTTATGAGGGAGACACTTGGGATTCAACTACTACATACCTCCAAGGTGATAGGGTCGTTTACGATGGGCATGAATATGTGGCGAAATGGTGGACAAGTGGCGATCAACCTGATATATCAGACGCTTGGATGCTGCTCAGTGAAAATGTAGTTCGAACATGGAATAGAAATGCTGTGTACTACGGTGGAGACCGCGTTCAATATGAAGGAGTAATCTATGAAGCTCAGTGGTGGACAAAAGGAGATGTTCCATCAAATTTAGGTGTTTGGAAAAGAAAATAGGTACAAATTTAACTCAGTACAGCCGTTGAAGTTGTGCTGAGTTTTTACTATTAATTCGATAAAATAGTAATTAACTTCTAAAGACCAGGGGCAGTGCTTACATACGGTTTTGCCCTTTGCTTGTCGCTAGCGGCAGGTTAATTTTTGAAGGTATTAACATTAAGTTAAAACATTCCTATTTACAAAAAGATGGATCCCTATTATAGTTATTAAAGAGTCTTTATATCTATAATTAAAGGAGTTATTGATGATGAATCCCAAATTACAAAAGAAAATTAGCAGCTTAGAAAAAATCGAGAGATTTCCAGCAGATAAATTATTTGAATTCCTACCTATTAAGAAAAATGACAATGTATTGGATCTTGGAGCTGGTACTGGTTACATTTCTCTTTCTATTGCTGAGCGAGTTCAAACCGTATATGCATTCGATTATGATAAAGAAATCCTTAAATACCTGGAAACATTAGCAAAGGAAAGAGACATTGTAAACATTAAAACGGTTGTAGGAAACTTTAAAGATATTCCGTTAGATAATCATTTTATTGATATAGCTATTGCTTCAATCGCTTTGCACGAAGTTCAACCCCTTGCAACAGCTTTGAAAGAAATCAACAGAGTGTTGAAAGACAAAGGCTTATTCTTATGCATTGAATTAGAAAAGACGGAGATTTCTACTGGACCAAGAGTTTCTTCTAAAGATATGGAAGCTGAAATCCTTGATGCCGGGTTTTCCATTGTTGATAAAAACTACCCATCAATAAAAATTGCAAACCAGCCTGTCTATATTATTCTCGCTCAGAAAAATAAATAAAATAAAAACCTGATTTGTTTCTTATTGTAAGATGGCAATCACTATTGTGCTAACGGGGACAATACTTAAGTAATGGTATTGTCCTTTTCATATAGTGGCAGTTTAGCGAGATAACTTACCAGTAGTCAAAAAAACTCATTTAAATAGAAAAAGAGTAAAGAATAATTGTTCATCTTTGCTCTTTAGTTGATTTCATTTCTATTGTCTCTCAAAGTTATCTACAGGATCTTGATGATGCCATTGTTTATAAGGGTCGAAAGCTTGCCGTGATATGGAGTTGTGCCATTATTCACAACGTTATTTACCTCTAAATCTATTTCACCACTATCTCCTTCATAACAAACATCCATATAAAAGATCATTCGAGCTATATCGCCTTTGACTTCATCACGGGGTTCCTATGAATCGTTATCCGCAAATGTATAAGGTGCCTCACCATGTCGGGAGCCTCCATTAGCAAAATCTTTGCTCCTTACAATATTTAAGCAGGCTTTAACATTTTCTAAATTCAATCCATTAATATAAGTATTATTTTTTCTAGACGTAAAAAAAACCCCCTTAAGTATGATGTTTTCTACTTAAAGGGGGTAATATCACTTCTGGTTTTCTTTCTAGCGGAATATTGGAAAAACCATTCAAATGGCTGGCCCTGCCATTTGAATAGACTTCCCGGCTCCTAAAAATAAGCCTGTCCCAATCGTCCAAATCTCTTTTTAATTCCTGTTTTTCCATATTATTCCCTTCTCTGTTGTACATCATGGAAATATGCAAATTCTAAGGGTTTCTTTCAATGCTTTTGAAATAATCATATCCCGTAACTTAATTTTTTTATCAGCATATATCTTTTCGGATATTTTTAATATTATAAATCTCACTAGCATCTTACTATAAATTCCATAAGGGATATCATCAAGATTATGGAAATTTACACCGTTAAGGCAGAAAACCGTGTATCAATAGGGTTTATTCTATTAAGAATAAATCAATTTTGTTAAAAATAAAGAGTGCGATTGTTTCATATAATATGACCTGTCTCAAAAGTTATTATCGTTGTAAAACACTCCATTTATAACCCCAATAAATAACTTAGCGTTGTCAATACGCAGCTTCAGAACTCGCCGGGCAGCATTCCTGTTTTAACTGAAATGATTCGAGAGTTTGTGAAAAATGTACACAAACAATAGCGGGCAATACTTGATCATCGGTGTTGTGTTTTTTATCTGGAACTATCGGGGCAGGCTAGTTTAATTAAATACATCTTTTAATTGACTAATCAATGGTATTATTAAGGTAATAATAAACAATTAGGTGAAAGTATGGATAAATGAAAAAATTAATACAGCAGAAGATAAAAGTTAATAAACAAAAAACAGAGAACTAATTTGCTTCCAAACCATATATCCAATTAAAAGGTAGTAAATGTAATTATTATATTAAAGATGGTTGCTCTTCTATTATAGGAGGAGAAAGCTTTAATACGTTATATGCTACAATCTTAAAAAGGTAAACTTTGGAGGCACACCACTGCGATCAGACTTATAACGAAATTAGGATCTTGATATATCCCGTCAAGGACATATTATGAAACAGTGCTTTAATAAAGGAGTTGTATAAAATGGATGAAAAAAAAGATACAGAAATAAAACGCTCTTCAAAAGCAGAAAACATTCTAGCTCAGATCAATAGTAAAACTAAGCTAGGCGACTTACGAAAAATCGCGAAGGACATTAAAAAAGATCACGAACTAGCTATGGAACTTTGGTCAACCGAGGAGTTTTTGCCCAGACTATTAGCAATCTTAATTATGGACAAAAAACTTCTTTCACAAGATGTGCTAAATAAGCTTGATAAGGATATGCAGACTCACACTTTTGATGAGCGTAATAACTTAATGGATTGGTTAATGGCAAATCAGCTCACCAAAGACAAGAATAAAATTGCATTGATGGAGTCATGGGAAAATAGTCCTTCTGCTCTTCAAAGGCGTGCTTTCTGGTATTATCAAGGGCGATTGAGATGGACTGGACAAACACCGCCTGATAACACCGCAGACTTGCTATCTGCATTAGAAGCTAATATTACGCAGGAAGAACCGGAAGTTCAATGGGCTATGAATTTCACCGCAGGCTGGATAGGCGTTTATGATGAAAAGAATCGTGCACGTTGTATTAAACTTGGTGAGAAAACGGGTCTTTACAAAGATGAAATAGTTGCAAAAGGATGTACTCCCAGCTATTTGCCGGAGTTCATTACGATTGAAGTTAACAAACGATATAATAATTAGTTCCCTCTGTTAGGGTTTAATGCAAACAATAAAGGAATTCAAAGCCTCAACCGAAAAATAAAGAAAACAACGCGTTATGGCAGCTAGTTAGTGAAATATGCAAAGAAGATGTAAAGGATTAACTTATCTTTAAGAAGAACAACTTTCCAACTGAGCAGTACAAGGATACGGTTCAGTAGGAGATAAAAAAGGACGATAGCCATAAAATTGGTAATCGTCCTTTTTCAACTATAGGGGCTTTCGTTCAATAAGAAATATTAAATTGATATTTTATCTAACAAAAACCGTCATTTTTTGATTCATTTCTTTCAGAATAGCGGTTTTTGAATTCTTATTATATATGGGATTTCTCATCAAATATTTTTTTAAGCTACAGGCTGAGATTAATTATAGATTTGCAAAAATAAGGAAACAGCTAATTGATTTTTAATCAAGTAAGACTATTGAATATTAGCTGATCTCATGGTAATATTTGATTGGTTAATCATTTTTTTATTTAATCAATTAATTTGTTTTGAGCTTGAAAATTGTTAATCCCCTATGAATGAGGGATTATCACTAAAGATATAGGAGCGGAGTGGTATGTTCGCACAGCAAGGAAATCAACTCAATAAAAAAAGAGCCATATCACTTGATTTAGCGAGAGGGCTTATGCTGTTGTTAATTGCATTAGCGCATGCACCCTTATATCTGTATGGTTCGCAGCCAGGGATAATGAGCCGACCAGAAAGTGTTCACTTCTTGGATAATATAATCAATTCATTTGGTGAGCTTTTTATAGACAACCGCGCTAGGCCATTATTCGCTGTAATATTTGGATATGGACTAGTGTTAATGTTCGAGAGTCAATTATCTAAAGGTAAAAATATTAAAGAAGCGAAGAGAACAATTAGAAAAAGGTCTTACTATTTAATCTTGTTTGGGATGATATTAGCGGTTTTTATTGGTGGGCAGGATATATTAATGGCTTATGGTGTAGCAGGGCTTTTAGTTGGATGGCTGTTATCACGCGATCATAAAGTATTCATATCAGCTACAGTTATTGTTACAGTCCTGTTTCTCACATATCTTCCATTCCTGTGGGGCTTCATTCTGCAAGAGATTGGCAGCTATGGTTTTGGAACGGAGTTCTCTCAAAATGATAATTATTTACAATCACTTTTAGAAGCGGCTTTGTATTTCCCGATTGTCCCTATCTTTATTCATTTGCTGTTTCCTATCCTTCCCTCTGTACTGATAGGAATATGGTTCGGAAGGAAGCATTTGTTAACAGAAGCACAGAAACAAGATAAAAAATTGAAAAGAATAGCTTCTTTTGGAATTACGATATCTATATTAGGTGCATTGCCTATCGTGTTAATTGATGAGGTATGGGTGCCAAGCTTATTTTTAACTGGTTTTATTTATGGAATTCAAATCATCACTGGCACTGCTGGCGGGATTGGATATGCAGCATTATTTGGGATGATAGGTAATCGTCTGAAAAACCCTAATAGGATAACAACCTCATTAACTGCGTTAGGCAAGCGCTCATTAACATTCTTTGTTTTAAATGAGACATTGTTAGTTCTTCTTCTCTCACCTGCCGCATTCGGTTTAGGCGATAGATTAAGTAATACGGGTGTTACTGTGATTGCTATTATTGTCTGGGGTTTATCTGTGATACTTGCTACTATTTTAGAAAAGCATCAGATGAAGGGTCCTTTAGAAACTTTAATGCGTTCATTAGTGTATAATAGGTAGATTATAAAAGGTTGCTGCAGCAGCCTTTTTTATTGTTTAAAAAAAATATTGGGCTTATCACATGGTATAATATGGATTGGTGTGCGTTCATACATATTAGTTTTTTGAAAAGAGGGAAAGAATGACCAAGCATTGTTGTGATCAGATGACCTACCATGCAAATTTAACGTGTGAAATTCATAAAAATCTGTTTGATTGTCCTGATAAGCTTATAATTTTCCACGAAGAGGATTGTGAATATGGTTTAATCATTCATGATGGTGGCTCTTCAACGATTGAAATCATGTTTTGTCCTTGGTGTGGTATAAACTTAGGATATTAACGCATTCGTTTAATGAACGAAGTAGTTTTTCTTATAGACGGACCGTCTTTTTCTTATAGTGGGAAAGGGGAAGACTGAAAATGGTGGTGATTATTTGTCGCTTAGCTTTTATTATTTATTAGTGAGCCAATCTTCTACGAAATTAGCTTACACATTATATTCAATGACCATTATTACCTTCATCTATCAAACAACTCAGTCAGCTACGTTGGCATCTGCTGTTACGATAGTTAGTGTCGTTTCTCAATTAATAGGTGGAAGTACAGTCCCGCTGATAATGCAAAAATACGCATTAAAAAGCATTCTTTTAATATCTCAAATCGTACAGTTAATTATATATTCTTTTATTGTTGTAGCCTTATTGACTATACCTAGCCCTGTAAATTATATCTTGTTATTTATCTTACTTGGAACTATTTCTTTTTTTGATGGATGGTCAAATCCTTCAAGGAATGCATTGATACCAGCAATCGTTTCGAAAGAGAAATTAGTAGATGCAAATAGCATCTTATCTACAACAAGCCAATCATTGCAACTCCTTGGATGGTCTATTGGTGGGATAGTCATCGTTTACCTTGGTCACGAAAAGGCCATCCTTATTACGATTGTTTTATTATTGGTTTCTCTCCTTTCATTATTTTTGTTAAAAGCGAAGGCAGCAAAGGATAAAAAGAATAGAAAGGGACGACTAGAGACTTTAAAAGAAGGTTGGATTCTTGTTTTTAAGCATCCTAAACTAAGTACGATTAATAAGATGGATATGATTGAACTATTTGGTGGGAGCATCTGGATTGGTGCTGTAACTTTAGTCTTTGTTCAAGAGGCTTTAGGACAAGATGAGAAATGGTGGGGATATATAAATTCTGCTTATTATGCTGGAACGATACTTGGCGGTCTTTTGGTTTGGAGGCTATCCCAACTTGTAAATCAACATCTGGTGTTCTTTATCTTGCTTGGCTCGGTTGGTGTTTCTATTCTTATAGTGATTTATTCTGTTGTTTCTCTTCCAATGATTGCTTTGATTTTAGTGATCCTCATGGGGCCGCTTTATCAAGTTAGAGATATTGCTCAAAGTACGTTTATACAAAATTCAATCGACAAAGAAGATTTGGGTAAGTACTTAGCGGCAAAAGCTACAATAAACCAAGTGGTTTTTAGTTTGTCCGTTTTCATTATTGGAGTCCTAGTTGATTTGGTGAATGTTAGATTTGTTTATTTGTTTTCTGGATTGTTATTGTTCTTCTCTAGTATATATGGTTACTTCAAACTATTAAAAAAGCATGATTCATACAGTAATGAATCTTCTAAATTTCTTTAAGGCATTTCTTCATCGTGAGGAATGCCTTTTATTTATATATAACAATAATAATATAAATAAAATCGATAATAATTTATTGCAAAACGATAAATTTTGTATTAAAATCAATTTGATGATAAATAGGTGAGGTGCTTTTTATGAAACGAGTGTCAACACTCTTTTTAAAGATAGCTGTTATTCTAATGGGCATTCCTGTGCTTGCTTTGTGCCTCTTTTTGGTGCCTGAGCTTGCAGAGTATACAGTAGAATTGTATCCCAATATGACTTATATGAAAGTGCTCGTATTTCTCTTTTTTTATGTAACGGCGATACCGTTTTACATTGCTCTATATCAAGCTTTTAAACTAGTAGGCTTTATTGACAAAAATATAGCGTTCTCGGAGTTATCTGTAAGAGCTTTAAAGAACATCAAAAACTGTGCAATCACAATCAGCATGTTGTATGTGGTAGGCATGCCGCTCTTGTATCTTATGGCAGAGATGGACGACGCCCCAGGTATTATAGTAATCGGATTGGTCATTATTTTTGCTTCAATGGTGATTGCAGTCTTTGCTGCTGTGCTACAAAAGCTGTTAAAAAATGCCATAGATATAAAATCTGAAAACGATCTAACAGTCTGAGGTGAATAACATGGCAATTATCATCAATATTGATGTGATGTTGGCTAAAAGAAAAATGAGCGTAACAGAACTTTCGGAGAGGGTTGGAATTACAATGGCTAACCTTTCTATATTGAAAAACGGAAAGGCAAAAGCGATTCGATTATCAACTTTAGAGGCGATTTGCAACGCTTTAGAATGCCAACCCGGAGATATTCTAGAATACCGTGAAGTTACGCAACATATGAATCATTTGTAAAAGGGGAGCTACTCGTGAATGTAATCATTCGAAAAAGCAGGCATATGAGAGGAATAAAACAACTCATTCATTTTGGTTGGGAGCAGGCATTATCATGTTTGTTTCCAGTCGTTATTTTTGCCTCTTTGGCTTTGACACAAATCGTGCCGCTTCCCTTCCTCCCGCGGTATGATTGGCTGCTGATTATCTGCCTTCTGATGCAGTGGTGGATGGTGCAATCTGGCCTGGAAACAAGAGATGAACTCAAGGTTATCACCTTGTTCCACTTGATTGGACTGGCTCTTGAAGTGTTTAAGGTGCATATGGGCTCCTGGGCTTATCCAGAGGAAGGCTATTTCAAAATTTTTGGTGTGCCATTGTATAGCGGGTTCATGTACGCAAGTGTAGCGAGTTATCTCTGTCAGGCGTGGAGGAGACTGAAGGTTGACCTTGTTAAGTGGCCGCCGTTTTTAGTGGTTGTACCGCTTGCAGCTGCGATTTATTTAAATTTTTTCACCCACCACTTTTGGATTGACGTTCGTTGGTGGCTATCTGGACTTGTTATTATTGTCTTTTGGAAATCATGGGTTACATACGAGGTAAATGGAATTCGTTATCGTATGCCGCTCGCTTTTTCCTTTGTGCTCATCGGATTTTTTATATGGGTAGCTGAAAATATCGCAACATTCTTTGGAGCATGGGAATATCCAAACCAAACCGATGCTTGGAGCCTCGTTCATTTAGGAAAGGTAAGTTCATGGCTCTTATTAGTGATTGTTAGCTTTCTTATTGTAGCAACGTTAAAGCGGGTGAAGGGGGAAAATTCCACTAAGATAGAGACTAGCTGACTATTAAGATATTTACTTAAGCTATAGGGTTTTGTGTTTAAAAATTGGTTGCTGCGGCAACCTTTTTTATTGGACTTATTGGTATGCTTTAGTTTTCTCTTGTAGACATGAATGTAGTTTTTTTTTCATATTATATTTTTGGGGTGAAAAGAATGAGAATTGCTTATCGAAGTTCAGACGTTGATTTAATGGCAAGGATGATGCGAGCTGAAGCCGAAGGTGAAGGACAACTTGGAATGCTATTCGTTGGAAATGTAATTGTTAATCGTGCGATCGCAGACTGTTTAGACTTTAAAGAAGTAAGAACCATTCCACAGGTCATATATCAAGTTCAAGGGGGGAATTACTCTTTTGAAGCTGTTCAAAAAGGGAATGTATTTTATAACAGAGCGAGGTCGGCCGAAAAAAAATTAGCTGAAAGGAATTTAAAATATTGGCGAGAACACCCAGGAAAATATGCTCTTTGGTATTTCAATCCATATGCACCATGCCCACCAACATGGTACGATCAACCCTTTGCTGGTCAATTTAAAAATCATTGTTATTATGAACCAAAACCTGGAACATGTGACAGTGTTTATTCGTGAGCCTTATGCTTAATCTTTTCAGACATTAAGTATTTATCTTATGAAATAGGAGGGAACATCCTGGTTATCGGGTGCTCTAAGTATGTACCAAAGGAAATACAGATTTTACAATATTGTACTCCAAGGGAGAAGGAGGCGTTTTTTCATTAAGAAGAGGCGCTTTTTCTTATGCCTTAAAAGGGGTAGTCTAGCTTCAGAAAGACTAAACTAATGCCATAGATACGAAGTTTTTATTATAAACGATAATGGGTTATATACAATCGGGGCGAAAGGAATAATATAAATATGACTAGTTGGAGATATAAGCCCCCCACTAAAGAGGGGCAATGTCGTTAATAAAGTGGTTGTTGGTTATGACAAGATGGAAATCCATTAATATCCTGTATCATAAAAGCATCGTATTGTTTAAGGGCAAATTGGGCTTGATACAAGTATTCAATTACGAGAATCTTTTTACCAGATAGACCGCATAAAACCCCTGTTGCCCCTTGCCCATTTGTTAATGAAATCCCTACAGGCTGGCCAATTAAATAACTAATTTTTTGTTGCCAAGGCATCACCATCACTCCTTTTATATAATCATATTACATTGGGATAAATGGGTGCCTGTTAGCTCCCTAAACGAGACTTTATCGATAAACTGATGTCACTTGAAATCTATCTTTACTAGGCCTTCCTCTTCCTTGTTTTCCAAAAAATCACCCTTCCTAATATCAAAGGAATGATAAATTGAAGCGGTATATGAAGGTAATAAGGGACAAGCTTCAACCCTAAATATAAATGTTCGGCATTGTCTTCGCTTCTATAGAGGGAAAGGAGGTGAACGGCTGCCATTAAAATGAGTAAGTGCCAACTCTTTTGCTTCAACTTGAATAACTGTGTCAGGACGACCTGTGCAGGTGGGGGTTCTTGAGAAAGGAGCTCTTTTTTCTCAAGAAAAGCACCATTAAATAAAATAATGGAACAGGTATTTTTCAACATTAATTTTTTACATTAATTTTCGCCAGGAATCAAACATGCTCTAGGGTTTTTAGAAGTAAAGTTTCGACACAAAAAGGAAATAATTAAATGAGGTTAATTGTTTTAAATTTGTTTTTAAAGACATTTTGACTATCCAGGTTGTAAATTATATAGTTGGAATAGGTGTTGTTAAGAATGTGGCTTAACGGTTCTGTGAGGAGTTTAAAGACGAGAGGGTTTGAAATCTCCGAACGACATCATTTTAATATTAGGAGGGAACAACATGGAAGTATTTGCAGATTATTTAGCGAAGATTGATCATCCGCAACATCGGGCACGAACGGAAGAAGTTTTAACTTGGGTAACTAAGAAATTTCCAAATTTGCTGCCAAAAATTGCGTGGAATCAGCCTATGTTTACCGATCACGGCACATTTATTATTGGCTTTAGCATAGCCAAGCATCATTTGGCTGTTGCCCCTGAAAAGGCAGGGATTAATCATTTTTCTGATGATATTGTGCAGGCTGGCTATGATCACACCAAGGAGCTGGTCCGTATGAAGTGGGATAGTCCGGTTGATTTCTCATTACTTGAGAAAATGATTGAATTTAATATTTTGGATAAGGCAGACTGTTCAACCTTTTGGCGAAAATAGAAAAAATAGGATAGCCCTTTGCTTCTAACCACGTACATGGCCCCCAACACTCTTGTTGTGAATCCTCTAGTATGGGGAATGTAAAAGCTTATAAGTATACATTATTACAGAAGTTAGAAAATCACCCTCTTACTTATCCAGAAAATTGCAGATCGTTACAGAGAAACTTAATTAATGAACCATGACTTTTATTTACTCCATTAATGAGGTCTTTTAGTTCAACAACCCTACAAAACATTCATTAAAGCTCGATTAAATAATTTAATCTTCTTTTTAAATACTGAAAATATAATTTGATTATGTGTGGAAGATGTGGTTTAAAGGAAACTCGTAAAAAGTTATAGAATACAGTAAATATTAAAGGAGGCGGTAAATGAAATGTTTTGGCTATGGGGCGTTGTTTTGCTTATTTTCGTGTCGCTATTGTTATTTGGATATTTATTAGATAAAAAGACTGACCGCTATAAGTTAATTAATGATAAAAAGACAAAGGAAGGACAAGAAGCTGTAAAAGATAAAACACAAAAGCATAACCCGCCTAATATTAACCACACAGATCATTGGTAAGCCCATTAGAGCTGAATTTTTTGGGATAACTATGAAAATAAAGGTGGATCATCTTTGAAAATGAAAGAATGTAAATTATCATTGAGTTCGCAACATTTAAAGAAAAACGCCATTTAATCATATAAACTTTTTATGTTATAAAATGGCGTTTTTCATAAAATTAATGTGCATTCATTTCTTCAGCGATTTCCTTTCCGCTAAAATTAGAAGGATAGTAAGTTGGCCAATTATCTAATTGATCTAAAAGTTCATCATGCTTTTCATCTCCAAAATAAATATGGTAATGGCCTGCTTCAGTTGGATAAATACTATGATCACTGAATTGAACATGTTTCGGTACTCCACTTACAGCTCCAACTAAATCAAATAAATAACGAACACCTCGATTTCCAGATTCATAATTCAAAACTTCGTATCCGTTATATTTATATTCGCCTGTTGTTCCTTCGCCATTTTTATAAAAAGTCATCGTATTATCTTCAATAACGATTCGTTCAATTTCTGTTTCATATCCAACGGTATAATATTCTTTATATTCATCAAAGGCTTTATCTTTCTTTGTTTCTACTTTCTTTTGTAAAACTTCATCTAAACTTCCATCTAATAAGTATGGATAAACTGATTGCCAATCTCCTTCCCAATCAGATAACGCTCTATCTTCAATTTCGTCATCCTCAAATATTCCTGAATATATTTCTTGCAGTTTTTCATCATGATGACTGTGATCGTGACTATGGTCATGATCGTGGTCATGGTCATGATTGTGGTTATGATCATGATCAGTCGCAGATTCAGATTCAGCAGACGAATCTTTAGTTGGTTTATCTTCTTTTTCTTGACACCCGGTAAGTATCGTACCTATTAAAAAAAACGCAAAAATTGATTTTATAAGATCTTTTTTCATAAATGAATGGTCTCCTTTTTTTTATAAATAGTAAACATTACGATTTATATCTGGTGATTTTCCCTGTTAATTGATGCTTAACCTCCTTAAAAAAATGTTAGCTATCCTATGTAAATCGTAACAATTCCTTTTTACACCTTATGAATATACTTTGTTTTAAAGTATCTGTCAATATAAATCGTAATTATTATTATTTGCATTTATGTTTTTTTGATAAAAGGGAAGTTTGTAACTTTGTGTGTTAGAGTTGGCAAGTAAAAAAGGGAAAGAAATGGATGATAACGAATGATTACTTAAAGAAAAGGGGAGAGGTAAAATATGCTATTAGAAAAATTTTCGCATTTATGCGTCAGTGCTGCTTCAATATGCGTCGCTCAAACTTTATGAGTCAATGCCTGCACCTTATGCGCCTCACCATGCATTTATGCGTCAGTGCGTACACTTTATGCGTCCCATTTCGCATTTATGCGTCATTGCTGCTCCAATATGCGTCGCTCAAACTTTATGCGTCATTGCTGCTCCAATATGCGTCGCTCAAACTTTATGAGTCAATGCACCATTACAAAAAAATGAGTGCTTATTATTGCCGGGAGAAAAGTTGCACATATAAGTGAACATGTAATTGTGCAACTAAAGGGGCGGCTCTTTAATGAGGAGGCCCGTTTTATAGCAGGATTATTGTTTTTTGTGAGCATAAAATAAGATATTGAAAATATATAAAGAAGGAGATGAATCATAAGGGAGGAGTTGCAATGGCGGATCCGATTGTTGTTCGGTCATTAGACGAAATTAAATTTTGGTCTAGAATTATGAAGGAACATGCGTTATTTTTGAGCTTGGGATTTACTTACGAACAGAAACAATTAATTGATGAAGCACGACAATTTATAGCTATATTTGAAAGAATAGAAGAAAAGTTAACTAGATTTACGATTAATTCAGATTTACAACAAGTTCAGGCATTTAATGCCGAGGTTTATCAAGCTGCAGCGGCTATATGGAGCTATAAACGAAAGGTGCTTGATTTAACTCTGCGGTGCGAAATCCGCACAAATAATTTCCCTTTATTAGTTGATCATATTAGCAGAGAAGCGGCATACTTTGCCAATCGGTTACAGGAATTAAATGAAGGGATATTATCGCCAAAACCTGATGAAATCATCGAGGAAAATGTGTTCTTCTTAAAAATCATGGCAGATCATGCGAAGTTTATCGGACATCTTTTAGATCCATCTGAAAGAAAATTAGTTGAACAGGCTAGGGAATTTAGCCATGATTTTGACCAGCTTGTTTTTCAGGCTATTGATTTGGATTATATGCGGCCAGAATCGGAGACAAAACCAATCCTAAGTCAATTCTTAAATCAAAATAAAGTGTCTGTTGTCTCGTTAAGGGATTTTAAGAAGACAGCAACAGAACTGATAGAAGAATGCCGTATTAAGAGCAATATTCATCCACTGCTAGCAGATCATACCTTTAGAGAAGCGGAAAGGTTTTTGGAAATCATTGATTTATTTGAAGCTAATTTAAGTGAGAATCAATTTAAATAACGTTCCGATTCCTTATGGAACAAAGATATGATCAAATAAAAATAAAGGGTGCTTTAAGAAATTCGATGGAAGTTATTCATCTTTTAATTTTAAGGCAGTGGCGATTTTTCTTCGAGAAGAGTCGCCTTTTTTACCTAATAAGGATATTTATGTAAATTAAAGGTTGGTTTTACTGATGAAATGAACGACTACATCGATTGAAAGGAGATGTTTATTTATGACCGAAGCATCACTTTCTGTTTCAAGGGCTGCAGTAAGGGGGATAGCATCAGGTGTATTTTTTATGTCTTTATTTGGTATGTTGTGGGCGTACACTGGAATTATGGGGCTGAGCGGGAGGGGCATGCCGTTTTTGTTAGTCCTTGCTGTGGCTATAGGCATAGCACTTTTTATCGGCGGCATTTTCTTGATGCGCGCATCGCGTAAATTAACGAAGGAAGTTTCTGAACCTCCTGAATTCTTGGATGGGAGGCGCACGAGGTATTGGTTTAACTTTATTTTAGCTGCAGAAGGTTTGGCGATTGCCATTGCCATTGCTGTCTGTCGAGCAATTAGCCACACTGAGCTTATCCCTCCAGTAATAGCCTTAATCGTTGGTGTTCATTTTTTTCCCCTGGCTTCTCTTTTCCAAGTAAGGCTCTATTATTTAACAGGTACTCTTCTTTGCTTAATCGCTATATTTACGATGGTATTCATGCCTTTAGAGGTTGGAGTGGGAGAATATCAGATCAACACATTTATGTCAGTAGTAGGGTTAGGCTCTGCATTCATTCTATGGGGGACTGGCTTGGCAATATGGATTATGGGTAGAAGATTGCTTGCTGATGTCCAAAATAATTGAACTAGTAGAGGTTTGCGCATACTGGTGTAGAATAGTAAAGAACCTTGAGGGGCTCAAGGTTCTTTACTATTTATTGAAGGAGGATTTTCTCCAAATCTTCCAATACGATATTAGCTGATAGTACACCGCCTGATGTATTCCAGGTTGCATCATCCACCTCATAGGACTTACCGTTTTTGACAACATTCAAGTTTTTCCAAAGTGGGTCATTCGTCCATTCTTTTGCGGTATCAATCGCAATTTTATCTCCAGGCACTGCATAGGTGAAGTAGAATAAGATATCTCCATCCATTTTCGGGATAACTTCTTTCCCTACATCAATGGCTAATTTCCCTAATTGATTATCTTCAGTGAATAGCTCTGCTTGATGCTCGGCATGTTTAAATCCTAATTGATCAAAGATTACACCTGAAAATGAATCAGTATAGTAGATTCTCACTTTATCTGCCATGAAGCGGACAACAGAGATTTCTTGGTTTGTTTTGTCTCCAAGCTTTCCTTTTAGATTCTCTACATTGTTATCAAAGTCAGCAAGGATTTGATCTCCTTTTTCCTTTTGGTTTAAAGCTTCAGCATATAATGCAAAGTTTTCTTTCCAATCTCCGCGAAGTGTTTCAGAGAAAATGGTAGGAGCAATGGCATTTAATTTATCATAGACCGCTTCCTGACGAATCTTATTTCCTATGATTAGGTCAGGCTTTAAAGCAGCAATTTTTTCTAAATTAACTTCATGCTCGACACCGACAACCTCTACGCCTTCCATATCCTCACTTATATGGTCATACCAAGGGGAGCCAAGCCATGACTGAACTGCGCCAACTGGTTTGACCCCTAAGGCAAGCAAGGCTTCTGTTGCTTCATTTGTTAAAACAACGATTTTTTTAGGCTCTTTCTCTAAGGTTGTTTTCCCCATTGCATGATTGACAGTATAGCTTGTATTTGTTTCTTGTTTCTCTCCTGCGCTTGTTTCCTCATTTTTATTGTCACTGCCGCAGGCAGCTAGCAGAAAAAGAGTGAAAATTGAAATAAAAAAGAATGAAAGATTCCGCTTCATCGTAAAAGCCCTCCGTAATATGTATTGAAAGTATTATAATTGTTCTGAACGGTATAATAATATATCTGTCTTAATAGTTTGTCAATCTAATTGATAATGATTTTCAGGCTCATTGACTTTGAGCAATAATTAGCATTTAATAATAGAGAACTAATTTTTTGAATTTAATATAGAGTTTAGGGTCTTCTCTTTTTTTAGTAATAAATCGGCTTTGGAATCGAATCTAGTAACTAAATATTTATAATAAAAAGGAACTTTCATATGATCTTAATTAACAGACGACAAAAGTGGCTCGGGCTGATAGCTGGAGTTCTGCTAACTGCAGCAGCCATTTGCATGAGTATTGTATATGGCTACACAAATACGACTTGGTCAATGGCAATTGATTCGTTTATTCATTTTAATGGTTCTAACGAGCATATTGTTCTGCAGACAGTCAGGCTTCCGCGGGCATTAATTGCTGCCACAGTTGGCGCCAGCCTTGCTATTGCTGGTGTCATAATGCAAACGTTAACTAAAAATCCGTTAGCCTCACCGGATATTTTAGGAATTAATGCCGGTGCCGGATTTGCCATAGTTCTATGCGTGACATTCTTTGGGATGAGCGATTTGCAGCATTTTTCAGTTGTTTCTATTGCCGGTGCAGCTATTTCTGCCTTTTTCGTATATGTGATTAGTGTGAATGGGAGAGATGGACTGACGCCGATGAAGATTACACTTGCCGGTGCAGCGATGGCAGCATTATTCTCTTCTTTAACACAAGGAATTCTAGTAACGAATGAAGCAGCTTTTGAACAAGTGCTCTTTTGGCTAGCTGGGTCAGTTGCCGGCAGGAAAATGGAGATATTAACATCGGTTCTTCCTTATATCACAATAGGTATTATTTTATCCATTTTATTTGCCAGCAAAATGAATATTTTAGCATCAGGTGAGGATGTTGCTAAAGGTCTTGGCCTAAAGACAGGCAGGTTAAAAATGATAATGGGCTTAATCGTTATATCACTGGCTGGAGGATCTGTAGCTATTGCTGGACCGATCGGATTCATTGGTATAGTCATTCCGCATATTGCACGTTATTGCATAGGAAATGACCACAGGTGGCTGATTCCTTTTTCCGGCCTATTAGGTTCGATTGTTTTAATAGCGGCTGATATTTTATCTCGATACATATTGATGCCAAGAGAAATTCCTGTAGGTGTCATGACGGCTATTATTGGAACCCCTCTGTTTATTTATATTGCAAGAAAGGGGTTCAGTGGCAATGAAAAAATATAAAAGCTTTCGCTTATTCAATGAAAAAATTTCATTTCTATTATATCCAAGAGCGGGGATGATTCTCGCGATTATGGCAATGGTTACATTAAGTATCATTGTGATCAGTACTGGCGTAGGAGAGATGTACATAGCTCCGCTGCAAGTACTGCAAGTTTTCTTTGGACAGGGTTCTGATTTAGACAAGCTCGTTATTACCGATCTTCGTCTGCCAAGAATTTTAACTGCCCTTTTTGTAGGAATGAGTTTAGCTGTCGCCGGTGCCATTTTGCAAGGCATGATTCGTAATCCGCTGGCTTCACCAGATATTCTTGGATTGACTGGTGGAGCCTCAGTGGCTGTAGTCACTTTTTTAACGATCTTTAGCGACGAGAATTACTCATTAACAGTCAGTATTAATTGGATGCCAGTAGCAGCGTTTGCCGGTGCTGCGGCTGTTGCTTTTATAGTCTATGTTTTATCGTGGAAAAAAGGAGTTTCAACGATTCGGCTCGTCTTGATTGGTATAGGAATAACTGCCTTAATGAAGGCACTTACCACTTTCATGATTTTAGTTGGTCCTATTTACAGAGCAAGCCAGGTAAATCTTTGGATTACTGGATCTGTCTCGGCTGCGACTTGGCAAAATGTATTTATTTTGGCGCCGTGGAGTATCATGTTCATTCTTTTTGCTTTTACCTATTCAAGGAATATTAATGTGCAGGGATTAGGAGAAGAGGTTGCTGTCGGGTTGGGGAGTAATGTTCAAAAGCAAAGAGTGATTATGCTAGCGATTAGCACAGCATTAGTTGGTTGCGCAGTAGCCTTTGCTGGCGGAATAGGATTTGTCGGTTTAATGGCTCCTCATATGGCTAGAAGACTAGTCGGTTCGAATTTTGGAGCATTATTGCCTGTATCGGCTTTAATTGGAGCCATTTTAGTTTTAGTCTCAGACTTAATAGGGCGTACATTGTTTTCACCGCTAGAAATCCCAGCAGGCGTTTTTACTGCGAGTATTGGAGCCCCTTATTTTATTTATCTTTTATTAAAAGCAAAAAATTGAGAATGTCATTCCAAAGAAAGGAGGCTAAATCATGGTCAATTCAATTGAAACAAAGCAGCTCACACTTTCCTATGGAGACTCGATTGTTCTAAAAGAGCTTGATGTGGAGATTACAGAAGGTGAGATTACAGTCTTTATTGGAGGGAATGGCTGCGGAAAGTCAACGCTTCTGCGTTCAATTGCCAGATTGCTGAAACCGATGTCTGGAGCTGTTTTATTGGAAGGTAAGGAAATTGCCAAGCAATCCACGAAAGATATAGCAAAGAAAATGGCTATCCTTCCCCAATCCCATTCTGTGCCGGAAGGGTTAACGGTGCTGCAATTAGTGAAGCAAGGGCGGTTCCCTTATCAAAATTGGCTTAAACAGTGGACGAGGGAAGATGAAGAAGAAGTGCTGCAAGCAATTCGAGTTACAGGACTTGAATCATTAAAGGATCGCTCGGTTGACTCACTCTCTGGTGGACAAAGACAGAGGGCATGGATTGCAATGACATTAGCACAGGATACGAGCATTATTTTACTTGATGAGCCAACGACTTACTTGGACCTTACCCATCAAATAGAAATTTTGGATTTGTTATATCAGTTAAATCAAACAGAAAAACGAACGATTCTCATGGTATTACATGATATTAATTTGGCCAGCAGATATGCGCATTCGATTATTGCCATTAAAAATCAGAAGGTCTATGGAAAAGGCAAACCTGAAGAAGTCATTACATCGGATTTAGTCAAGAAGGTGTTTGACTTGGATTGCGATATAGTAGGTGATCCTATTTTTGGCACGCCAATGGTGATTCCTCATGGAAAGGGAAGACGCATCAAATAGGGCTCTTTTTAAATAATGTACCAAAACAGTGGGAGATGAATGCTCCCACTGTTTTGGTAAAAATTTTGTGTTACTTATTTCCAGTTGCTGTACAATGATAGTATAAGAAATTATTCAATGACCTCGCCATCAGGCAAAATGCCTTCATTAATCCAGCAATCAATCATTTGATTAAAGAAATCAGGCGTTGCCAGTGATATGCCATGTCCAACATTCGCTAAAATAACGCCTGTACAATTCGGATTATTTTTTACAAGATCCTTTGCGGACTTTATCATCAAGCCTTTTTCCTTTTCTCCTACGGTTACTAAGATCTTACCTTCCGCTTTTTCAAACCCTTGCGGTATTCCGAATGACATATTCTCTTCCAATATTCGAATGAGTGTTTCTAATTTCATTTGAGTGCTTTCTTGATAATATTTATCAAACAAATCATTGTCTAAATAAAGGGTTTTAGCTTGTAGCCTGGAAAAATACTTATTTTTAATAAAGGGAAAGGATAGTTTAACAGAAGGTGAGATGAGCTTTTTTGTAAAGGATAGCGGCCTTACTAACGCACTGTTAATGATGGCGTAATGAATCAATTGCGGCTTAATACTTAACATTTGGACGGCCACCTGGGCGCCAAGAGAAAAGCCGATGACGACGACTTCTTTTCCACTTGCTTTCTCCTCTATTAGTGATATCAGCATTTCTGCGCTTTCTTTAATCGAAAAGGTGTGCTCGCTAGAACTTAAACCTTGTGCGGGTAAATCAGGTACGACACAATGATAATGAGTGAAGAACTGAATTTGTTTCTCCCACATCCAGCCGCTGACCCCTCCACCATGTAAAAATAGCATGAAAGCCGCATTTTTATCACCGTATTCTTTGTAGTATAAAGACATGCATCATCACTCCAGTATTGGATTGAAAATATTAATTAATCTGTATATTAATGTTATAATATATTAAATATGGAAAAAGGAGAAGAGGATTGATGAGAGTATGTTTACTGGCTTTCATTGTTTTTCTTGCTGGATGTACGCAGTCATCAAAGATGGAATTAGAGAAACAAATTGCTTTAAAAAATGATGCTCCCGAAAAGTTTTCAGTTGATCAACAGGAATTTGAGATGATTCCATTTTATAGGCCCTATTTAGATTATGTCTCAGAACAGCATTCAATAAAAGGAAATAGGGATGAAGCCTTTTCCAGCCTGGTTGTCCAGCACCTACAAAATTGGATAAATTGCAGGAAAAGATTATTAGTTTAGATGAGCAGTATAAAGAGATTAGCGCTGCTCTAAAAGAAGGACTGGAGGATGCAGCGAACCTTCTTCCAGCAGAGGATTTTAAAATATATTTGATTCCATATGAGCTCGAGTATGAAAGTGTAGATATGCAAGGTGTGTTGGGCTTTGCGACCGACCAAGGTGCAATGGTTCTTTTCATTGATCCGGAACAGTACACAACAGAGAGTTTAAAGCAAACTGCAGTACATGAATATCATCATTTAGTGTTTATGGGCATGTCGGATTCCCGCAATTATGATTTATTAGATAAAGTGATGATGGAGGGAAAAGCAGATGCATTCGCACATGCTCTTTACCTTGATTATTCGGTACCTTGGATCGAACCGTTAAGCCCAGAATCAACAGAGATTGTTTGGTCTTTTATTGAGGAAAATCAATATTCTATTAATAGAGATGATCATTACATATTGCAATTTGGCAGCTCTTTAGAGGGCATACCGCAATGGTCCAACTATCGAATCGCGTTTCAGATCATGACGGAATTTTTGAAAAATCATCCGCAAATGACAATTGAGGAATGGACGATGATGCCTGCGGTTGACATTGTTGAAGGGAGCGATAGGTTTAAGTTAGACTGATATATCACAAAAAGATAAAATGGGCACTACTTCTCAAAAGCAGTGCCCGGAATTTGAGAAAAGAGACAAAATGGGCACTACCCTCTCAAAAGAACCTTTAGTAACTAGATTGCCTCTCTTCTCCTGCTGGAGTGGAGCAGTCACCTCTCCAAATCCAACTAGATTTCTCATAATAATTTTTAGCATTCTGAACTACTTTTAGTTGCAATTGTTTCATTCTTCTTCCCATTTTAAAGAAGGAGGGTGATTGTAAAACTTTATCGATTCAGAAAAGTTGGCGAAAAAGAATTCTTCCTTAATGTAATTCCTCGGAATTTGATAGACGATATTTCCATCATAGTTATAAAATACAAAATGCCACTTTTTATATGGGAGGAATAAAAATCTGTCTTTAAGCAATGGTCGGATTTTTTCCAAATCAACTGATTCAATATCGAGTAACTTTGTATATGTGTAATCACCGAAGTGGTTGTATTCAAGGCTATGTTCCCTCAGTTGGACAAACACATTTCTTTCAAGTATTTTCGCATATATAAAGTTTACTAGCAGCCATACTGGTCCTGTAAATAGTCCAAGTGCAGCCCAATCATTATTTATAAAAACGGTCGAAAGAATAGAAAGGACAAATAATATGATAGCAGTAGTAATGTGTTTTCGATTAAATCTAGGTGTATACAATCCATAAATAGCCTCTTCGTCCTGCTCGGTATCATAACTTTCCTTTAGCAGCTCTTTAAAATCCTCTATATGGTTTTCAATAGGCTGAGATTCCCAAGGCATAAAATCAGTAAAATTAGCATCATATTCATCAATTCTATTGGGTGTCGGTAGCTGTGATGGATGAAAGGGACCAATCAGCATTCTCATCCAGCCATTGCTTGCAAAGGTCGGATAGGAGGAGCGGAAACGGACAATATAATAAATGAAGTCCTCGTCATAGGTAGAATTTTTGCGTATAAACGAATCCATAACTTCCGTTTCATCAGGGAATTTGCCAATGCCATCTTCATGGTGATAAAAAGTGAAATCAGCATGTTCAATAACGAAATATTTTTGATACTCCAAATCCTTTACCAATGTTTCAGTTTTATAATAATTAACAATATTATAAGCGTAGTCTGTTGCTTCATTCCCGCGCATTATATCCAGTGCCACTTGCGGCGATGCATCCAGCTTCCTTTTCCACAGTAAAATAAGGTAGGTCAGTTTTATATATGGGTCTTTCCAATTAAAAATATAGTCGTAAGACAATAATTCTGCATCACTGCAGTAACTTGCTTTAATACTTAAATAGCCTCTTAAAGAAATGCGTTTATGGAGGTAGGTATTTCTCCATGCCTCATATACATATTCTCTTGTATAAACTTCATCATATTGCATATACTCTTCAATTAATCTATCAAGTTCACTTGTAACAAACTCATTATCGGCGAACTGCTCTCCACTCTTAATATAATCGTTAGACACACAGTGTGAAAGTAGATAATGATAATACTTATAATACCAATTGTGATGAATCACATTGTTCTCAATAATAGCATTTAGAGCTGTCAGCATACTCTCTTTATTTTCTAAAATTTTGTTCTCATAGTAAACTGGGAGAATATTTAATTGCAGGTGAAGCTTTTTAAAAATCCTTTTATAGGCCTCGAGTGATTCATCAGTATTAATAATGAGCAAGTAGCTCATTGAAAGAAGGATGCCGCGATAAGAATAGTGATATATATGCCTTTCGATTACCGGTACCATTTCCTCATTAATATAAACTCCTGCTACGTTCGTTAATGCTAGAGAGGGGTCATCCCAATCCTCATTGCTTATCGGGAAGATTCTAGCAGCCTCTGCAAACAAAGTGAAACTGTCTTCCAATTCAATCTCTCCATCCCATTTAAAACAACGGTTAATTGCTTCTTCACGGATAGATAAATCTTTGCTCGAAAATAGTTTTAGAATTTCGTTAAGCTCTTTATTGTTCATTTTAACGTTCCTTTTTTTGATATATATGTAAATTATACTTCTATTTGGATTTAGAAAGCTATCAGAATTTAACTATTTTTTAAAAAACACCTTATTGGATTGTAGACAGAGGAGGTTAGTGAAAAATAGCTTTGCCAATGTCTCTTTTTTTAAATTTCACATCAAACCTGATATACTACTCCCTAATCTACGAAAAAGAAGGGAAGTCCAATGCGTTTAAGTATTTTAGATCAAATTCCAAGGCCAAAGGGAAAGAGTGTGGAGGAGACAATAGCAGAAACACTCACAACAGTCGCATTTGCAGAGACGTTAGGCTATGAACGCTATTGGTTTGCTGAACATCATGGGACAAAGGGGATGACGTCCAGCAGTCCTGAAATATTGATGGCTGCAGCCGCTGCCAGGACAACGACTATTCACGTTGGAAGCGGAGGTATTTTGCTGCCTCAGTATAGCCCATATAAAGTAGCTTCACAGCTCCTTCAACTGCAATCGCTATTCCCGGGCAGGATAGATGGGGGTGTAGGTCGTTCTCCAGGAGGAAATGAAAGGATTCGATTGGCGCTCTCTGATAGAAGGGAAAATCAACTGGGTGAATACTCTGAAAAACTGGAAGAGCTGATTCGCTTTTTAAAAGGAAACAAAGGACTGCAGGCCACACCGCGTACAAAAGACGCACCAACGCTGTTTTCGTTGGGATTAGGTGAAAACAGCGCAAAGCTTGCAGCGAGTTTAGGAATAGGCTATGTATTTGGTCATTTTATTAACTCCACGAGAGGTCAGAATGCACATAAGGTTTACCGGGAGAACTTTACCGCTGGATGGATGGATTCTCCTCAAGCATTATCGGCAGTTTTTGTCATTTGCGGCGAATCAGACGAGCATGCAGAAGAATTGGCAGCGAGTCAGGATTTATGGCTGTTAAGAACGGAAAAGGGTCTAGATAGTCGGATTCCAAGCAATGAAGAGGCTAAAACAGTGAAATTAAGGGAGGAAGATAAAAAAATCATTTTAAGAAACCGAAGAAGAATGATCATTGGTGACCCAAAAACAGTGAAGGAACAGTTGAATATTCTTGCTGACAAATATCAAAGCAATGAATGGCTCATCTTAACGAATGTATATGATTTTGAGGAAAAGAGACGTTCATTCGAACGGCTTGCTTCGGTTTTTTGAGGGTAAAAAAGCGGATTCTCAGTAAAGGAATCCGCTAAAATTGTCTTAGCTTTTTAGAAAACTCGGGTTTGCGAAAGCTGGATTTGGATATTTATAAAATCCTTCTCCAGTTTCTCTGCCAAGTTTTCCTTTATCAATATACTCAGTTTTTAATAGCTCAGCAAGTTTTTTGAAGTCTTCATTACCCGTTGCTTCTGCTTTTCCTGATGAAATATTATAGGCTGTTCTAATACCGACTACGTCGAGGATTGCGAAAGGTCCTAGTGGTGCCCCTGTACCAATCATCCATGTTTTATCAATTGTGTCAGGATCGGATACTTCTTTTACAAGCAGTTGTTGTGCAGCTTCTAATAATGGAACCAATAAAGAATTTAAAATATAGCCAGGCTGTTCTTTATGCAATTGCAATGGCACCATGCCAATTGCTCTGGCGAATTCAACGACGTCATTGAATACGTCCATATTTGTTCCAGGATGCTTCATTACCTCCGCAGTATTGTTTTTCCAAATTTCATTTGCGAAGTGAAGAGCTAGAAACTGTTCTGGTCGGCCAGTCGCTTCAGCAAATTGACTCGGTAATAATGTAGAAGAGTTTGTTGCGAAAATTGTTTTTTCTGGTGCTACTTTTCCTAGCTCATGATAGAAGTCTATTTTTATTTTAACCACTTCTGGGATTGCTTCGATTACTAAATCAGCATCCGCTGTTGCTTGTGTTAAATCAGAGTAAAATGACATGCGGTTAAAAGCTTGATCCACTTGTTCATCTGTCGCACCCAAGTCTTTTTTATAGTTTTCTTTTAGCTTGATAACTCTATCTTTTGCCATCTCAAGTGCATCGTCAGTAATATCGTAAACACTAACATTAAATCCATTAAATGCTGTTTGGTATGCGATTTGGCTACCTAAAACACCGCTTCCGGCAACTGTTATGTTTTTATAATTCATGCTGCATCCCCCTCATGTATGAATATAATTTATCCCTTCGACACAATTATGACATATTTCTCATGCCAGTAACTTTCGACCTATTAAAGGATAGTTAAGTAAAATTAAAGTAACTTAGAAATGACGGACCTAGTATTATCAAAAGCGCATGGCAGTAAGGGGGGAGCAGAGAGGAACTGATTCCTGAAAATCAAAAAAGAGTATGTTTTAAGGAAAACATACTCTCAAAATGACTGGATATTATTTTTTTTGTACAGTAATTGTCCAAGCGGCATCGCCAATCGCCTCGTAGTTAGTAATCGAGTGCCCTTCTTCTGCTGCCCATCTTGGAATGCTTTCTGTCGCTTGTGTGCAATCGAAGTTAATAATTAATTCCTCTCCAGAATGAATATCTTCAATCGCTTTTTTTGCTTCTATTAATGGGAAAGGACAAACCTGCCCCATTGTTTCTAAAGTTTTTGCCATTATTAATTCCCTCCTATGCAGTAGTTGATACAGATTGAGCTTTTATTTTTTGCGGTCTTACAAAGACAAAGTAAGACGCAGTCCATGTACCTAAAATAATAAATAATAAAGATATCCACCCTTGCCAAGTCATCATTGCAGTCATGACTAATCCATTTCCAATTGAACAGCCTCCTGCTAAACTTGCGCCAAATCCCATTAAATTTCCGCCGATAAAGCTATTAATTCCTGTCTTTGTGTCAGGCATGCGGAAACGGAATTCGCGGCTTGCTTTCGCTGCAATAAATGAACCTAAGAAGATTCCCAGGACTAAGAAAACGCCCCAATTAATATATGAAACATCCCCTGTAACGGAGTATTGAATAATATTTGCAGATGGGGTTGTGATTCCAAGACCAGCCATTCTTCCCGTTGCTTGGCTTAATGGCCATGCAAGAATGGCAATTGCCCCTATAAGCACGGCAGTAAAGAATGGATGCCATCTTTTTTCAAATAGAAAATAAGATAATCCTGTCCGTTTTGGTTTTAACGACGGAATGACAACCTTTGGTTTATTTACTTCTTTTATAAGAATCCATATGACAACAGCCACTAATATCGCAATGAAAATCCAAACGGAAACCCCTAATGTTTCAGGAATAGAATTACTAGGCAATGTGGTTGCTTGTAAAGATTGATTGACTGGAAAAAGAAATCCTGATTTCATGACTGCACTCATTACCATATATCCGAATAGCGCGATCCAGCTCCCAATTAATCCTTCACCGGCACGATACCATGTTCCTGTTGCACATCCACCGGCAAATACAATCCCTATTCCAAATATAAATGAACCAATAATGACCGCTACCCATGGGAATGCTCCAGCTGAAAATTGAATGACGCCAGTTTGAATAAGCAGATATACACCAATGCTTTGAACTGCAATAGCAATCAATAACGCATAAAACATGCGATTGTCTTTTGCAATATACATGTCACGGAATCCTCCAGTAAGACAAAAACGCCCCCTTTGCATGACAAATCCAAGCAATGCCCCGCAAATAAGTCCTGTGATAATCATCTGAGCCATTTTATCTTCACTTCCTTTCAATTCCGAGTATTTACATTTGGATTATATGGTATATGCCAAAATGGGTCTATAGGATATTTGAACTAAACGATAAAAGACCTATAAAATTATTTTTTCATCGATCGTGCTAAAAGGTCTGACTTAACGCGAAAGTTATAAAAAGGAAGCTGCTTGCAGCTTCCTGTCCTGGAGATGAATGTGTGATTTTACTAGATTTTACTAATGGTATTAATCGTGTTAAAGCGAAATGTTCCTGCATTTTTAACCACAGCTTGAATAGGATAAAACTCTGCCAGCTTATCCGAAAAAAACCATTGACGCTTCTTCTTTACGATTATAAATAATCCCGTTTCTGATCCTAATGGCGTAAGCCCTTCTTTAGTTTCTTTCCAATTATCTATTCCAAGGTCATTCATTTGTTTGACTAAGGAAGGGACATCATCGGTAACGATGCCAACTTCGCTAATGTAAAGCAGCTGCCGTTGATTAAATGTGTCGGTACTGCTGTTTTGTAAATTATGTCTTGCAATGAGCTCAACGATATTGCCGGCAGGATCAGTAAAGTAAATTGCGTGTGCATTCCAGCTTTCAAAATAAACTTCATCCTCGCCTTCCTCGGAATGAAGTGCAACGAGAGAAGTTAACCAACCTTTTGCCTCGCTCAGCAGATTGTGCGGGATATTGATTGTAAAGTGATAAAATGGATTTGAATCCGTTGTATCAGTCCCGATGAAAGTTAATTTTGTACTACCGATTTTAACTGAAAACTCATGCAATAAATCAGAAAGTAATTCTAATTTGAGCTTCTCTGTGTAAAATTCCTTCAAACGTTTTAATTGTGACGTTTGAAGGGTGATATGAGTAAATTCCATTTTTTAATTGCCCCCTTTTTCGATGAGTGTTTTCTATTAATAATTATATTTGTTAGAGAATGTAAATGAATCGAGAGAATGGCTGACCTGCCATACAACTTTTGATGTAGTTGGCATAATGGTACATTATTAATATTCAAACTTAATAGGGAGGTGAATAAGTTGCAAAATAGCAGGCAGGTTTTATGTGAGAAGCGGACATATTCACGAGATTTTCAAGCCCATCACCACGATTTTGGCCAATTCTTATTTCCTTTACAAGGAACCTTGGATTTGCATACAGCAGGGCATCATATCGCTTTGAATCCGGATTACTGCTTTTATTTGCCGCCAGGACATCATCACAATTATCGCGCTACAGGCAGAAATGAATTTTTAATCCTCGACATCCCTAACGTTTATTTGCCGAATGAAACAGAATCAATGTATATGAAGCTTGACCAGCAATGGTCATCTATTCGATTTTTATTAATGGAGGAGTCAAGAGATACACGGACAAATTCAGCTTCATTAAATGATTTAACGAAATATGTGTCACATAAGCTGGAATTATCAAATTCTCCTTCTATTGATTATATTCATAAGCATTATAAAGAAAAAATTAGATTAGAAGATTTAGCAAAAATAGAGCACTATCATCCTGTTTACTATTCATCCTGGTTTAAAAGAAAATTAGGGAAAACCCCAAAGGAATATATTGCAGAGCTGCGTTTAAGAGAGGCAAAACAATTGTTATCTAACACATCAAGCTCTATTACGAGTATAAGTGAAGAACTAGGGTTCGAGAATTTGTCCTCATTTTCGAGATGGTTTGTCAATGTTGCTGGGCAATCGCCACAGAAATTTAGAAAAACTTAATTAATGATAAATAACCCCTTAAAAGTTGTAAAGAAAGATGAGCATTACTGCTATATCATTAGTTTTATACAGCTGGAGAAGGGAGATAGGGTAGCATGGTTACGATTGATGATTTTAAAAAATTGGATATCCGGATTGGCACAATTATAGAAGCAGAGCATTTTCGGGAAGCGCGCACGCCGGCGATCAAGCTTAAGGTTGATTTTGGTGCGGAAGTAGGTATTAAGCAATCTTCTGCGCAAATCACAAAGCGTTATTCACCGGCAGGACTCATTGGTCGCCAAGTCGTTGGCGTAATAAACTTTCCACCGATGCGTATTGCAGGATTTAAATCTGAGGTACTCATCGTTGGCGGCGTTCCAAATGCTGGTGATGTCGTGCTTCTAGCCCCAGATGATCCAGTCGAAAATGGAACGTATATTTCTTAAAAGCCTGAACCACCAACAGAGGTGGTTTAGGTTTTTATTTTTTTGATTTAATTAGGAGGCAGCAATATAGTTAACTAATTGAATCGCGAATCGTCAGTGACAAAATCGCAGAGAGAGAATCGAATTGTCATTTTATTTGCTATGCTCATGCTGTTCATAATGAACAATGGCCTTTTCAACAAATTCAAGAATAGGCTGATCTATAGGATAGAGCTGTAATTCAGAGGATGCTTGTTGAGACTTTCGTACTTCCCAAAATTTATTTGCCAATTCTGCATTTCCTGAAAACATTTCCTTAGATAAAACCATTATGTCAAAGGCAATTAGCTGCCCTTCCCTAGATTCTGGGGCTGTCTGATTTTCTAAGCATAATGAAACCCGTTCAATTATATTTATCCACAGTGTGGTTAGCGAATGATTGCTTTCCAACTTAGGGAGCTGAGTATCTATTACTGTCTGTTCATCAGCTGAAAATAAAACCTCCATTAATGCCTCTTTCTTTTGCTTCTTGTCATGTTGTAAATCCTCATTCAATAGCGGGAGCAACTGCTCCCATTCTATTTTTCCTTCTAGCTTAAGAATATTTAAAAGTGTGTTTGTATGATTTAGTGACTGTTGTAATCTATTTAGCTCAATTTCCAGTTTCTTTTTGTGAACATTTAAAGTTTTCTCTGTAGAAGTCAATTTTACAATTTTGCCGATATGATCGAGTGACATCGAAGTAGATTTTAAAAGTTGTATTTTTTGTAAAAGAAGCATGTCGTCAGAAGAATAAAACCTTTTTCCACTTTCATTTTTATATGTAGGTTGTACCAATTTTATTTGATCATAATAGCGAAGTGTTCTAACAGATATATTTAATTTTTTAGAAACTTCTCCGGTTGAATAGTATGTCATTTGTAAACCTCCTAAAAAAAGCTTGTAGGTGACGCAGCGTAACTAGTTAACATTAATGTAACACATTACCATTATAGGGGGATTACATATGGTCAAAAATACCTTCAAATCGATGAACTGGACAAATAAAGATATGATTTTAATGCTCTTTATCACTTTTATAGTAGTGCCGGTTATTATCGAGCTTTTATTGCATCAATTTTTTTATTTTGTTTTTCAGGATCGATTATATTCTGGGACAACGACTGGGTTTGTTATGTCACTGGTGTTTACAGTTTCGGTCTATAGTATTGCTTTAAAGCCTTATGGATTAAAATGGGCTGATGTAGGTTTTAGATCATTTTCTAAACGGTACTGGAAAAGTATAATTGGCTGGCTAATTATATTGATCGTAGCGAGTGTTTTTTTAGTTCTTTTGATGGAGCAGATGAAATTGGGTATTGAGAATAGTAAAACAAATTCTATGCAATCTAATTTAAATTGGCTAACCTTTACAATAGCCTTTATCTCAGCCGCAATCATTTCACCTCTGTACGAGGAGATATTCTACAGAGGGTTTATCTATAAATGGTTTAGAGTAAAGTGGGGTGTAACAGCAGGAATTCTAATTAGTTCGATCATCTTTACGATTGTCCATATTCCTACCTTTAATACCTTACCAGTGAATTTTGTTTCAGGAGTCATCTTTGCCTGGACGTATGAAAAATCCGGCTCGATCCTTCCGGCAATCATCATTCATAGTCTGTTTAATGGAACTGCTGTAATACTTACTGCTCTTGCATAGTGCTCCTTTCATGTATTTGGGTATATATGGTACATTAATTATATACTATTTAAGTGAGCGTGATGGATTTGAATGACATTTTCCCAATCATAAGCTTTGTTGTCGTAATCATTTATTTTATTTCAAAACATAAAGAAGTCTTAAAAAAATTATCTAACAAGCAAAAATTGGGAATGGCAGTTTCATATATTGCAGCGATTTCAGGTGCTGCCAGTTGTATTTATATCGGCGGGAAGTTTTTAAAATCGGTTTTAAGTAATCAGTTCGTCATAACAATCTTTGGTATGGCTCTTATCGTGGTTACACTCTTCATTACTTCATTCATTTTAAATATAGTGATTAAAAAACTGACAGGAGGTCAATTTGATCTTACAAAAGTTTAAGTGGGGGAGATACGTTGAAATTAATTATAGACTCGCTGTTTTTTATTATTATAGGGTTTTATACTTATCAGTTTATTCTCGTATTATTGAAAATGAAGCAAAATATTACTTTTCCTATGGAAAATGAAGAGCTGGAGGACATTAGAATTTATCCTCAAAAGAGTGTGAATTTTCCCTCTTATCAAGAACAGAAATGGAGCATAATCAGCTATGGCATGATTCTTTTATTTGTCGTTAGTATGTATGTGGTTGGTGTGGTGACGGGCTTGTTTAATTGGTCATTTTATTTACTCTTATTTTTGCCGCTCTCCTATTCTTATTCACTATTAAATATGTTTTTCATCGTGGAGGATGGCATTGTTGGTGGGAGCCGTTTTTTGCCATGGAGAAAAATAAAATCATTCGATTTTGTTCCAATTGATATCAATCATCGATACTACGGCCATTCAAAAGAGGTAAATGGCGGCTATGAATTAAAATTAAAATCAGGTTTGCATTCGATTAGTTTAATTGTGACTTCTTCTAGTTTAAAAGAAAAAATCAGTGTGATTATAAATAAGTATGTTTCAAAAAGAAGCGAGGGATAGCAAATGGATTCTAGAATAGAAAAGCTGATACAGCTGACAAAGGAGAAATGGGGGCTGAATGAATATTATCTCCATTCCCATAGTATTGATCAAAGGGTGACAAGCTTCAATGATACATACTATACATTGAGCATGGAGTGGTTCCCAAACGGGGCGGAGATAGAGGAAGGTTTGAATCCTGATGGAACTGCTTCCATCTCTTTAAATATACATAGTGGAAAATATGAGAGCATTATTTTTGTCGGCGGTGTATCATATGCAGCTGGAGTGTGCTTTAAAGATGATGAGACTCACGACATCATTCAATGGGTAGAAACAGAAACCGGACTAACGAACGGGCAAGATTTTCAGTTGGAGAAGGAAGAGGAAGGCCATCTGTATTTCCGCCAATGTCTAAATGGGAAGCCTGTCTCACCGTCTGGATATATTGAATTGAGGTATGATGATTTTAGGCGATTAACCTTTTTCTCTGTCTACCATCAGCAAGTGCCTGGTGCTGTGCTTAAAGAGGAAGAGTTCACTCTTTCAATAGCTGAGATAGAAGAATTAGTTGGAGAACAATTGCAGCTCATTCATTTTCCTAATTATGATGAGCAGCTGATTACGCCTGCCTATGCTATTGAGGAAATTTATATTCGTAATCATTTAAAATCCACGATTGAATATACTTTAGATGACCGAAACCGCTTGGAAATCAAACGTTTGATTGAATGGACTCATCCCTCCACAGGTGATTTTGAAAAAAGAGAGATGTTTCAGAGGTCTAGAGAATATACTGCAGAACAGGCTTTTTCAAAGGAATCGAGCATAGATACTTTGCCAATCACGGAAATGGAGCAAGAAAAATGTATAAGCGCCGTGGAAGAAGTGGTAAGTAAACTATATCCTGCTGAAAGCGGAAAGTGGGAATTGAAAACATTACACCGGGATAACGGCTCGATATATGCAGTGGTGAAGTCGAAAGTGCAAACTGCCAATATTTTCAAGAGGAAGATACTTGTAATGATAGATAAAGATAGCTTTGAACCATTAAATTATATGGACACTTCCTCCATGATGGAGATGTATGATGCATTTGATCAAGCTGGAGAAGTCATGATTTCAAAAAAACAGGCACTGAAAAAAATTCACAAGCATTTAGAATTAAAGCCTATTTACGTGTATAACCATCAACAGAATGCATATGTGCTATGCGGTATGCTCGACTGCCAATATGCAGTCAATGCAGTGAATGGAAAAGTTGTACCGCTGGCTGATTTATAAGTTCCAAGGAGGTAGGTTAATTGGTAAATAAGCATGAGTTTTTTTTACAAAAGGCAATTGATGCAGCTGTGAAGAATACGTCTGTTCATGGCGGTCCATTTGGTGCGATTATAACGAAGGATGGAGAAATCATTGCTGAAGGTGTGAATCGAGTGACTGACCATCATGACCCAACAGCACATGCGGAAGTGATGGCTATTCGTGAGGCTTGTAAAAAACTGAATGCATTTGAATTAAAGGACTGTGTACTTTATTCAAGCTGTGAGCCATGTCCAATGTGTTTAGGTGCTATATATTGGGCGAGGTTAAAGAATGTTTACTACGCTGCGGATAGAAAAGATGCTGCGAAGATTCAGTTTGACGATGATTTCATATACAACGAAATCGAGAAGCAGCCTGAGCAGAGAACATTGCCTTTTATTCATTTATCAATTCATTCCGCACTTGATCCATTTAAAGCATGGGCTAAGCAAATAGATAAAACACAATATTGAAATGCTTATGAGCATTAGACTATAGCATATGCAGCGTTTTTCTATCTTTTGGATTTCTCACAATATATTCAAATTAATTTCATACCAATTTTTCAATTAATATCATTGTTCTGCTAAAATGAAGAGTATACAAGCATACATACAAAGGAGAAAATTATGGCATCAAAAAATTCATCATCTGCATTTAAACTGATTACGTTATTGACGATTATCGTGTTTGCAGCGATTGCCATCATCGTCGTAATTAGCAGCAATAATAAGGAAGAAAGCAATGACAATGATATCGTCTATGATCAGTCACCATCAATAGAAGGACAGCCTGTATTAGGTGAAGAGGCTGCACCTGTGCAAGTAGTGGAATTCGGCGATTTTAAGTGCCCTGCATGTAAAGCATGGGGAGAGAATATTTACCCACAGCTTGTTGAGGATTATGTGAATACCGGTAAAGTGCAATTTTCTTATATGAATGTACTTTTCCATGGAGATGAGTCGAAGCTTGGGTCTGTGGCAGCAGAGGCGGTATTAAATCTTGAACCTGATTCATACTGGGATTTTCATAAGGGACTATTCGCTAAGCAGCCAGAAGATGATCATGATTCACAATGGCTGACAATGGATGCGATCAATGAGGTAGCAGGAGAAACAACAAGTATTGCTCCTGAAGCGCTTTTGGCAGAAATGCAAACAAAAGAAGTGATTGAGGCAGTAAATGTTGATACAACTTTAGTAAATGAGTATGAAGTCAAGCTTACGCCATCTATTATGATTAATGATACAATGCTGGAAGATCCGTTTGATTATGAACAGATTAAACGATTGATTGATCAAGCATTAGAGGAACAAGAATAATGAAAAATAGCCAGATTTCTCTTTATATTGCATGGGTAATCTCAATCGTAGCCACATTAGGCAGTTTATATTTTAGTGAAATTCGTGGCTTTATTCCTTGTGAGCTTTGCTGGTATCAGCGGATATTGATGTATCCCCTTGTACTTATTTTAGGCATAGGGACTTTTTATCATGATGCATCAGTGAAACGAATCGTCATCCCAATGGCCGGCATTGGCTGGCTTATTTCCTTCTATCATTATCTAGTGCAGAAGGTTCCTGGTTTCGCGGAAATTAAACCATGCACAAGCGGGGTTCCATGCAGCGGGCAATATATTAATTGGTTCGGCTTTGTGACGATTCCATTTTTAGCATTAACGGCGTTTACGCTTATTCTTGTCGTAATGTTCACAATGAAAACTAAGAAAAAATAATAAAAAAAGCACATTTTTTGACAGAATGTGCTTTTTCCTTTTTATTTAAGAACCGTTAGCAGTATACCAGCAATAAAGTTTGGCAGTCCGAAAAGTGCCAGCATGTACATGCCCGTATTTCTCTTATCGCGATGATCCTTTGTTTCTGTATGAATATTTGCCCTAATTTGGTCACCGCTAATAAGTGCGCCGCCAAGTACCCCGCTAAGCAAAAAACAAACAATTCCAAGGCCGCCTACAATGTAAATGAATATATCTAAAGAAGTGATAAGTGCGAGAATAAAAAGGGAACATGCTGTAATCGTTCCAATCAGTATACTCTTTTTCATGAAAAACACCCCCACTCTATCATAATAAAATTATTTGGATATTATTACGTATGTTTGCTTCATATCATTGCTTTTATCGTCTCATCCTTCAATGTTCATGATGATAAAATTTGTTAATTAAATTTTTCTCTCATCTTGCCCTATGATTTTATTACCTGCTTTCATAGGGATTCTCCTTTCATAAAAGTCCAGTGTAGTACACATCCATCCTTTCACATTTATGAAATATATGTGAATTTTGAAACCTTTTCCAATTGAAAGCCGTAAATTGGAAAAAGAATTTAAAGGGTGATCGAATGAAAAGGAATATTGTGCTTGCTGCAATGATATCGTGTCTATTATTCTGTGCGTTGATTATTACAGCAACCTTGACGCCGTTATCAAGTATGGGAAACAATGCGAATCAATTTAATGGCTTTGGTATGTGGGTTTCCGTCGGCGGAATTTTAATAATGTATTTAATTCCAGTAGTAATATATATGTTTGGATTAACGTGGATGAAATATGTTATGGTCGTCTTGTGTAGTATAGGGACACTAGTATTTTTGTCAGCTTTTGGTATCGTAATGGTGATTGGCTGGTTCAATGAAATGAGCGATTTTACAAGTGTATTGGTGATTTGTGGATTAGGAACAACAGCTAATATTATTTGGTTTATTTTAGCCTTTCGTTCAGACAAGCATCATTCAATTATGGAGAAGCCAAATTCGATCTAAAGAATTTGGTTTTTTAATCCGGAATTAATATCGTTGTTTTATTATGAAAACTAAAAGGTATACTAACAATATAAATTACGATACATCAGATGAAGGAGGATTTTTTACGATGAAGGATACGATTAAAAAAGGAATGGCACTCGGTTTAGGCCTAGCTGTTGCAAGTAAAGAACAGGCGCAAAAGATGATGGATGATTTAGTAAAGAAGGGTGAAATGACAAGGCAGGAATCAAAGGAATTTATGAATGACGCTTTAAAAAAAGGAGAGGAAAAGCAAACCGAAATGGATAGCATGATGCATGAAAGGATGGCAAAAATGCTAAGTGACTTAAATGTAGCTACAAAGGAAGAGGTCAAGAGGCTTGAGCATAGAATTGTTGAATTAGAAAATCAACTTAACAAACCTGAATAGCTTGTTTTAATTTAGTTTTCGTAAGGAGGAATTCCTATTTTTAAAAATAGATTCCGTCATATTCATCGTTACCGTGAGATTGCTGTCGCTTTTTCAAGGAATGGCTTTGGTTTTCTTGTAAAGGAACTTGGACTCCATGAAGTTTTATCCTTACCTAAAAGAATGCTGGTTAAAAACAAATCAGAACCTCATAGCAAAACAACCGGTGAGAGAATCAGGCTGTTTTTAGAAGAATTAGGGCCTACTTTTGTAAAAGTTGGCCAAATTGCCAGTACTCGTCCTGATATTATTCCTCAGGATATTATTATAGAACTGGAAAAACTGCAGGAACATGTAAATGCCTTTCCGTTTGCCGAGGTAAAAAAAATTGTGGAGCATGAACTCGGGGAAGATTTAAATGTCCTGTTTCGCGAATTTCATGAGGAGCCGCTGGGATCTGCTTCTATTGGCCAAGTACATTATGCCGTACTTCATTCAGGCGAGGAAGTAGCAGTAAAAGTACAAAGGCCGCATATAGAAAAAGGAATGAAGACTGATTTAGAAATCTTACAAGAAATTGCCCGGATAGCCGAACAAAAATTGGAATGGGCGGCAAATTATAAAGTGGAAGCCATTGTTAAAGAGTTTTCAAATGCCTTATTGAATGAATTAAATTATTCATTAGAAGGCAGAAATGCTGAAAGAATCTCTAAGCAATTTAAAGATAATCCGCATTATCGTATCCCTAATGTCTTTTGGGAATATACAACTAAAAAAGTATTAACAATGGAGTGTGTTAAAGGTAAAAGTCTTCTTGAAGTAGAACAATTACAAAGGGAAGGCTATAATACTAAGTTATTAGCTGAGCGGGTGGTTCAAGGGCTGTTTCAGCAAATACTAGTTGAAGGTATATTCCATGCTGATCCGCATCCAGGAAATGTTTGTGCATTACCTGGAAATGTTATTGTGTTTATGGACTTTGGCATGGTTGGAAGGCTGACAGCGGAGATGAAAACAAACTTTGCCTCACTAATTATTGCAATGATGCGCCAAAGTACAGAAGGTGTCATTAAGGCAATTATTCGCATGGGTGTAGTTCCGGATGACGTGGATATGGAACTTCTGAAATCTGATGTTGATTTACTTAGAGACAAGTATTATGATATCCCATTAAGTCAAGTATCCCTTGGTGAGGCAGTCAATGATTTATTTTCAGTGGCCAATCATCATCACATACATATTCCGACAGATCTAACTTTAGTTGGGAAGTCGCTTCTTACGATGGAAGGGCTGGTAGAGAAGCTCGATCCTGAAATTAGTATTGTGAAAATTGCTGAACCTTTTGGCCGCAAATTGATTGTGGATATGTATCGACCGGACCATTTAGCAAAAGATGCTGTTGACCATTTAGGTGAATACGTAGATATTTTCAGAGACACACCAAGGAATCTGAAGCAAATTATATCACTTATTAAAAAAGGCAAGATTCCATTGGAATTGGTTCTGCCAGATAGTGAAAAATTTCTAACAAGGATTGACCGTATTAGCAACCGTCTCGCATTCAGCATTGTTTTACTTGCCTTTAGCATTATCATGGTTGGCCTCATTATCGGTTCAGCCCTAGGCAGACAATCGTCAATGCTCTGGAATATTCCAGCTGTTGAGATAGGCTTTGTGATTGCTTTATTAATGTTTCTTTTCCTTATTTACTCAATATTTAGAGCAGGAAGGTTTTAGACTGTCGAGAATCGCTCGGCAGTCTATTTGTATGCGGAAATTTAATAATAATATTATGCATCCATATTTCGACGCTCACTGGAGTATTAACAAGCTATAATAGGTTCAGATAGCGAATAACAGATATCGCAGTGAAGCTGCTCTTTTTTTAGAGCACAGTAAGGAGATAGATGCATGAATCCATTGAAATTTATATTATTAACCGTATTAACTACTTTTCTCATGGGCTCTTCTTTTGCAGTTGGAAAGCTTGGCTTGGCACATGCTTCCCCATTATTGCTTGTGGCGCTGCGATTCATAATTGCAGGTATCGTGATGGCGATTTTAGTAAGGGTTTTAAAAAGACCGCATCCGCTCAATAAAATAAATTGGGCGAAGATGCTGATGATAGGCGCCTTTCAAACAGCTGGAGTGATGGGGTGTATTTTCATGAGCTTGCGGACAATCACAGCCAGTGAGTCTTCAATTTTAACTTTTACCAATCCGTTACTCGTAATCATATTCGGTACAATGTTCTTGAAAAAGCGCTACCGATTTTATCAGTGGATAGGCGTTTTTTTAGGAATCACCGGTGTTATTATTACATTAGGGGCACAGCTGGAATTTAGAATTGGAATTATATACGGCATTGTATCTGCTGTTTCTTGGGCAATTGCCACTTTATTAGTGAATCAGTGGGGAATACACTTTGATACATGGGTTCTGACAGCTTATCAGATGCTTTTCGGCGGGATTCTTTTGCTGCTCTGCAGCCTGCTATTGGAAGTACCGGTTTTTACTATTAATGCCGAATCAGTTGTTATTCTATTATGGCTGGCGATTATGTCTTCAATTGTCCAATTTGCCGTTTGGTACTATCTGCTGCAAAATAGTGATCCCGGAAAAACAAGCGCGTACCTATTTTTGGCGCCATTCTTTGGTGTCCTAACAGGCTGGCTATTATTAAATGAACCATTAAACCCCTCAATTATCATTGGAGGCGCATTTATTTTTACTGGGATATTTCTTGTGAATAGAAGGTTTCAGCAAAGGGAGGAACAGATAAGGAAGGCGATGTGACAAGTGAAGTACAGAAAAATAACAGAATTTTTGTGTCAGTCGTGAAGTTTGCGTCAGTCGAAGAGATTTATGCGTCGCTGTCACAGTTTATGAGTCAGTCAAAGGGATTTATGCGTCGCTGTCACAGTTTATGAGTCAGTCAAAGGGATTTATGCGTCACTGTCACAGTTTATGCGTCAGTCAAAGAGATTTATGCGTCACAGTCGCAGTGTATGAGTCAGTCGCAGCAGTATATGCACCACTTTGCAATGTTTACACCACTCACAGCTGGCTATGCGTCACGTTCATTATTTTGCATAATCAAACTATATAAGTAAAAGGAGGGGTTATTTGCCTAACCAATGGCCATATCAATTAAGAGTGACTAAATATAATCCAGCGAATCGGGATGCTAATGGATATTATGCAGTCGATGAGTGGATTAGTCCGTCCGATATCGGAGGGACTTTTAACGGAGAATTATTGACGTTGGAGCATTATTTGAATGTAGAACAAGCATACATTGATACAATCATGTCATTTTTAGAGGAATGTCAGGTGGAAACGATGAGGATGTTTATGGTGGAACATCGGGAAATGGATTCAGCATCGTCTTTATATGAACAGAAATTTAATGAAATGGCCATGCAGGAGGATAAGGTTGTTCAGCTGGATGATGTCCCGACCATAGGTAGAATGGTTTTAAGAGACTTTGCCTATTGCCAGCTCGTTGCAACGAATCGCACATTCATTCATTTCGGCTGGGATTATTATATGTATATCGGCACAGTTAAAGAAACGCCTTATGCAATTGCATCTGCAAAAGAAAACGGCTTATTTGCCGAGTGCTATCCTTCTCCTTATCAGATAGGTGAAGAAGACATCATTAGAACGGTTGAATGGGGATTAAAAGAAGAGGAAACGATTGTCGGAGATGAAGAGGTAAAAGGAATTTTAAGGGAAGAACTTCAAAGGGCTTTAAAATTATCAAATGAACATCCAGTGACAGGTTCTTTTTCTATTAACGCTTCGCAGAAAGAATTTTTCCAGCGATACCTTAAGCATGAAATGGACTTTGAAAAATATGATTATTACCTATGGGGAGGAAATTAAATATTAATTGTCGCTTGTTTTCTCTAAAAATCCAAATAAAAAACCACCCGTAAAAAGACTCGACAGTCAGGGTGGTTTCCTAATAGGAAAGCATTTTGTTTTTCTATCCTATCGAATAAGTATTTAAGAGAAAAGTCTTGACCAAGTAGATGGCCCTGGATATCCGTCCGCATCACTGCCTGTCCACCCTTGAGCTTTTTGAAAAGCCTGACATGCCTTTCGATCAGCTTCACTCCATTTTGGACCAGCACCAACAGAATAATATTGACCATATCCTTTTTGGATTAATTTTTTTCCCATAGCAGTAACATATTCATTATTAGCCCCTGAACCAAAAAAGTGTATTCCAGGAAAATTAGATATATTAGGAGTACTTCCCGCTATTTGAAAAAGCTTTTGCCAAGTAGAAGGGCCAGGATATCCATCCGCATCACTGCCTGTCCAGCCTTGTGCGCGTTGGAATTCTTGACAGTTCAGTCTATCAGCTTCACCCCAAGTAGGCCCTGGTCCTACTGTATAATGTTTACCAAAGCCCGCCTTAACCAATTGCACACCTAACATCGTAACGTATTGATTCGAAGCACCCACCCTAAAATACTGTGTACCCGGAAAAGATGGCTGTGTATATGAATTTCCTGAACCATAAATACTTGTTAAACGGCTCCAAGTGCTTGGACCTGGTATTCCGTCCGCATCGCTACCTGACCAGCCTTGAGCTCTTTGGAATGCGGCACATGCTTGTTGGTCAGCAGAAGTGAATTTTGGCCCAGGACCTACTGTATAGTAACTTCCATATCCTGCTTTTACTAACATTTTCCCTAACAAAGTTACATAATTATTATAAGCGCCAATATAAAAATATCGTGAACCAGGAAAAGAGGAAGACCCGCTACTATCATATGGTAATCCGATCGGGACCATTCCGCCTGTTTGTGGCGCAGTGCCACTTCTACTATAATCAATGACGGCTATTCCAGCGAAGTTGCTGGCACTTAAATACCTATATCTTCTAAATACTCCATGAGCAGAGGAGATTAATGGTACACCTGGCCAGGTGTTGCCTTCAATAGTAGAGAACACTTGATGTTTATGATCATATCTCTCTATAATTCCTATGTGTGACCAAAAATTACCCTCTCTAAAAAAAATAAGCCCACCCACAACAGACTTTTCAAAATCTGGATCTCTTTTTGCAGAATATAAAATTAAGTCTCTATCATAAAATTGCCTATGAAGAAAACTTCGATGATATTCAACGCTAGCACTCCTAGTAAATAAATCGCTATTTCCTGATTTTGCTGCACACCAACTCACAAAACTTGCACACCATGGTTGGTAATTCATTCCTATCCATTTTCCATATTTGGTGTCATTATTAGGTCCTTCTAATGTTCCGATCTCACCTGCTGCAACTCTTAACATGTCTAAGCTAATTGGTACAGTAAAATCCATATCATTTTCTCCTAAGATAGATTTAATTGTTATTTGACTAAAGAATCAATATCTACTAAAAGTATATTCGGATCTTGCGGTAATTCTGCTTCTTCTTCTAGAAAGACATCGTTCCACTCATTAGGATCGAGAGGCAAGCTATTTTCATCACCTTCAATTGGTGGAGGATTTGTTTGATCCGCAAAAACTTGCAATGGAATACTCGATGCAGTAATGGAAATAGCACTAACTCCAAGATATTTTAAGAACCTACGTCGATTAATTATTTTCTCAGACATACCGAACCTCCTTCCTATTTATTACATTTATAGCTATCGTACGATATTTAGAAAATTCAGGAAAGATTAAATAGAACTATTATTTTAATAGATAAATAGGATGTTCCTACGTCTAAAATTTCGGATTTAAGAATTTTATAAATATCTTATTGAATAGGATTGTCTATCGCTAAATCCCGTGATAAGATGGCTGTAATTAAAATAATCGCAGGGGGACTCGTCGAGTTGAGAAGGTTAAAACCTGACCCTTTGAACCTGTTCGTTCATACGATCGTAGGGAGCAATGTACATAGCAGCGTAAAGTAAAGATATTTGTATGCTCAAGCTCCCCTCATTGGGGAGCTTTTTATGTTGTGTCATCTATTTCTTCCTGTAAATATTTTAATAATTTGATATAAAAGAGGGTTGTTTTCATGGGTAAAAGAGTTGCTTTAGTTACAGGTGCCAGCCGAGGTTTAGGAGCTGCAATTGCAAGAAAGCTAGCTCAGCAGGGCTGCAATGTGATTGTTAATTATGCCAGCAGCAAAGAGAAGGCAGAAAAAGTAGCTGCTGAAATCGGTCAAGATCAGGCCATTGCCATCCAGGCAGATGTTAGGGAAAAGGCAGAGGTGGAGAGAATGGTTGCAGAAGCGGAGGAGAAATTTGGACCAGTCGATATTGTCATTAATAATGCACTCGTTAATTTTAAATTTGATCCAATTGCTCAGGCTTCAGTAGAAAACTTAACTTGGGAACAATATAATGAACAGCTGGAAGGAGCGGTGAAGGCTTCGCTGAATGTAATTCAGGCTGCTCTCCCTTCATTAAAAGAATCAAGTCACGCCCGAGTGATTCAAATAGGAACAAATTTATTTCAAAACCCTGTTGTTGCTTATCACCAATATACAACAGCTAAGGCTGCTTTAATCGGTTTTACTCGCAATATGGCAAAAGAATTGGGACAATACGGCATTACTGCAAATATGGTTTCTGGCGGTCTGCTTGAAACAACTGATGCAAGTGCTGTCACTACACCAGAGGTCTTTACGATTGTGGCTGAGAGCTCAGCAATGAAGCGTGTGACTCAGCCTGAAGATGTGGCAGAAATGGTTGCCTTCTTGGCTTCACCAGGTGCCAGAGCAGTAACTGGTCAAAATATTGTCGTAGATAATGGCTTAACGATGAACTAAAGAGCATAAAAAAGCTGTCGATCAAACTGTCGGCAGCTTTTTATGATATTATTCACCTTTAGAACCAAATAAACCGGAGACCTTTCGCTGGACTGAGAAAATAAAGCGTGATTCCAGTGATGAATATAATGAGTTTGTGCAGTCTGTAAATCAGCTGTCTGAAAACTGTGAGTCTCTAGAGGAAATAGAAACCGAAGCAAAGCACTTAAATCAATTTCTTCCTCATCTCGATATCATGAATATGAAGGCGACTCTTCTTGATTTATTTGTTAATGATCTTAACTATCAATCAATTAACTTGTTAGTGGTTGCGCTATCATCAAATAAACAGCTGTCGCACTTGCAAAATTTTATTCAGCCGATTAATCACTGGGTATCTGTGATTAAGTCGAGGGAACAGGTCTTAGCTGTTTAACAATTCCATCTTTATAGTCATGTACATTCCGTAGGGCCCCTTTAGATATTAGTCTGAAGGGGCTGTTATCAATTTCTTTAAGGTGAGCAGACCTTCCTCTATTTGCTTAAAATCTGAATAAACATAGGAGAGCCGGAGGTGATGATAATCAGATGATTGATAGATATAGCCAGGATTGATTAACACTTGCTGCTTTAAAAGTTTTAGGAAGAGCTGTTTATTTACGATTGGGTGATTAAGTTTCAGCCATATATAGAAACCGCCTGTCGGTTCGTTCCACGTTGCAAGACCTTGAAAATGCTTCAGTAATAGGGAGTGCATGAAGCTGGCTCTGCTTTGAAGTTTCTTTCTTAGGCTGATGAGGTGGTTCTCATAAAGGCCTGTTTCAATCCAATGAGCAACCAACTGCTGTGAAATCGCGCTTGAACCATAATCTGTCTGCATTTTGATATCAGCCAATCTATCGATAACAGGCTGCGGGCCAACCATCCAGCCAATTCTAAGGCCGGGGCTTAATGTCTTGGAAACACTGCCTACATATAAGACCTGTCCAGTATCATCGAGCGATTTTATCGCTGGAGGAGCGCAATCTTCAAAATTTAGTTCATGATAAACATCATCCTCAATGATGGGGATTTGCAGTGATTTGCAGAGTGAAAGCAGTTGTTTTCTTTCTTCCAGCGATTGTGTGCTGCCTGTAGGGTTATGAAGAGTAGGGACAGTGTACAAAATAGATTGCCTTAGTTTACTCCTATTTTTAAGCTGCTCATCCTGATTGTATGAAACAACCTCCATACCAGCAGATTGAAAAGGGTGAACAGAGTTCAAATATGACGGTGCTTTTTGCCATACGATAGAGCCTCTTTGAAGCAATCCTAAAGAAATGAGCTGTAACGCTTGAAGGGCACCCGATACGATTAAAATATTTTCAGGGGAAGCTTGAAGCTGTCGCCTTTTTAAGTGCTGACTAAGAGCAGCTCTGAGTTTTAAGCTTCCTTTTGGCTCTGAATAGCCAATCTCCCGTGGATGGAGTTTAATCTCCTTTAGTGACTCTTCAATTGTTGATACTGGTAAAAGCGCAGGCGATAATTCTCCAGTCCCTAATCGTATGATGCGCGAGTCATGTTCAAATTCGTTTATCAGCTGGATTGTATGATAATTTGGTTCGTGAATACTTTCAGAAATATGCTTTTCCCAGTGAGGCTGCTTGCTTTTTAATAGAACGTTCCAGCTATTATTGCATACATAGGTGCCGCTGCCAGGCTTCGTTTCAATTAATTCATCTGCGGTTAACTCTTCTAGCACATGAATGATGGTGCTTCGATTGACCTCAAATAGTTCAGCAAGCTTCCTTTGAGAAGGAAGCTTTGTCCCAATTGTCCATTCTCCGGTCTTAATTCTTTCTTTTATCCAATCAATGATTTGTACGTGGAGAGACAAGTGTGAATTGCGGTTTGGCTTCCAGTTCACAGCGTTCATTCCTCCTTGAAATTGGTTGGTTGTTAATCCATCCAATTGGTTGTTTTCTTTCTTTTTATCATAAATATAATGAAGGGGAAAGGAGGAATTGCAATTGGAGCCGTTTGTACATGGATTAATTTTGGCGCTTGGGCTTATTTTGCCGTTAGGCGTGCAGAATGTATTTATATTCTCACAAGGAGCACAGCAGCATACTTATTGGAAGGCAGGACCGGCTATTTTAACTGCATCGGTCTGTGACTCGATTTTAATATTGCTGTCAGTATTGGGAATATCAGCGATAGTGAGCCAAGTGGAACAATTAAGATGGATTTTAATGGGTGCAGGTGCTGTTTTTTTAATATATATGGGGTTTATGATGTGGCGAACAAAGCCAATGGCAGCGGAAAGATTAGAAGTGATGTCTGCTAGGAAGCAAATTTTGTTTGCGCTTTCTGTTTCATTATTAAATCCGCATGCTATTCTCGATACGGTAGGCGTGATTGGCACAAGTGCACTGAGGTATGAGTCATATGATCAATGGATTTTTACTGTGACATGTATGATCGTATCATGGTGCTGGTTTTTCGGATTGGCATTGGCAGGGAGGATGATGAAACGGTTTGATCATTCAGGTCATATACTAATTGTTATAAATAAATGCTCTGCGATTTTCATATGGTTAACTGCCCTATTTATATTGAAGGAATTATTTTAGAAATACATAAAAGGAAGGGTTAATTCATACTTAAATATCTGCCTTTATAGATGAAACCATTTTCCTTTTTAACCGTAAGTATAAGTAAAAAGGAAAGGACATTTAAATATATGAATCGACCTGTATTAAAGATACCGAAGACGAAGACGGAACTGGTTTGGGATATTTTAGGCGGGACCATATTTTTAGGAGCAATCATCTTTTTGATCTTTTATTGGGGACAGATCCCCGATCAAGTACCAGGCCACTATAATGCAGCGGGTGAAGTTGACCGTTGGGGATCCAAGTTTGAACTGTTTATACTGCCAATCATCGGACTATTCCTATGGTTTACGCTTGTGATTCTAGAAAGGTTTCCTCATGTGCATAATTATCCTGAGCGTTTAAATGAATCAAATGCTGAAGCCTTTTATTTGAACAGCAGGAAGCTGTTAAATAGCATAAAAAATTTATGTTTAATTATGTTTGCTTATTTACTAGTACAATCCATTCGCGTAGCTTTAGGTTGGACTGACTCGCTTGGCATGTGGTTTTTGCCTGTCTTGCTAGCTGCTACGTTCATCCCGATTATAATAGGAATGGTCCGTTCATCAAAAATAAAATAGGAGGCTAGTTAGGTAGCACCTCATAAGCCAGCTTTAGGATAATGTCTTTATGCTGCGGGTATTTGCTAAGAAGTTCATCTTGAGTAAATAATTTAAAATCAGCATAATCAAAGCCAGGGGAAACCATACAGCCTACAAGCGAATAGGCGTCCTTCTGCAAGACACTTGATCCGAAGATTGTGTTTTTAGGCACCATAGCCTGAGGGACTTCCCCTTTTTCTATATTCAGGCCCAAATGAACCTCTTCATATACACCATTTTCATGAATCATATGTATCGTTAGTGGGCTGCCCTCATGAAAATACCAAAGCTCATCTGACTTTAATTGATGAAAATGGGAAACATCTTCGGATCTTAGCAGGAAATAGATGCTCGTATAAAGGCTTCTATCTCCGTTAATTGTTTCTGCAGATGAAAAAGTGCTGCTGAAAAATCCTCCCTCAGAATGTGGTTCAAGTTTTAGCTCTCTTATCCAGTCATTTGCAGTGTGTTTTTTCAAAGAAATCTTCCTTTCTTTTATTATTTGAAATTGGCATCCATCGTTTGAAGATTTGCATCATACCATTAAATAAGAACAGATGCTGGCGGATATAGAAACCATCATACATCCATTTTGTTCATAAAGGCAAAGGATTATCAAAGATTTTGGATTGATGTCTAAATGTTGGGGGATACTCCTTCTGCTCCATGCAATCTTCAGTACTGCTAAGTTCAATTTCTTCAAAGGCCGTCTCGGGAATGGCCTTTTTTTGTCTTTTACTACAAAACTCGTTAAATACGAAATTATCTTTCTTTTAAGCTGGCTCTAGTATTTCGGTGTTGATTTTAGATTTTTCTTTATATATAATTGAACTCGTACTTGGAATGATAATCGTTTTCAATTGTCAGACTGAGAATAAACACATTATGAGGATTACAAATGAGAATATGGATGTTAATAATCGCAGCTGTAGTCCTGTCATTTATATCGCTATTTATCGGGGCGATTGATATAAAGCCGAGTGACTTGCTCGACTTGGATTCTGACAAGACGCAAATCTTTTTAATAAGTCGAATACCTCGTTTAATCGCGATTATATTAGCTGGGGCAGGAATGAGTATCGCAGGTTTGATTATGCAAAGTTTAAGTCGAAATAAATTCGTATCTCCAACAACAGCCGGTACATTAGATGCTGCTAAGTTAGGGATTATGATTTCGATGTTGTTCTTTACGAATGTAACATATACGCAGCAAGTAATTTTTAGCTTTGCATTTGCCTTAGTAGGTACAATGGTGTTTATGCAGATTTTGGATCGTATAAAATTTAAAGATGTCATATTTGTTCCGCTTATTGGGATTATGTATGGGAATATTTTGGGATCGGTTACGACATTTTTTGCCTATGAAGCTGATATTCTTCAAAATATTTCTTCTTGGTTAATGGGGAGCTTCACATTAATTATCGCAGGCCGCTATGAACTGTTATATGTAAGTATTCCAGTAGTAATTTTAGCGTATCTTTACGCAAATAAATTTACTGTGACAGGTATGGGTGAGGATTTTGCAAAGAACTTAGGGTTAAGCTATAAGTTTGTGTTAAATCTAGGGCTTGTCCTTGTTGCCATCATTTCTACAACTGTCGTACTAACTGTCGGCGTTATTCCGTTTTTAGGTTTAATTGTACCTAATATTGTCTCTCTTTATATGGGTGATAACTTGCGGAAAACAATCCCACATACAGCATTATTAGGGGTTGTCTTTCTATTATTATGTGACATTATTGGACGCATTATTGTCCGCCCTTATGAGATTCCGGTTAACGTAACTGTGGCAGTAATCGGTAGTGTGATCTTCTTAATTATGTTATTTAGGGGGAGAGCATATGCGAAAAAATAGTACGAAGTTGATATTTTTAGCGGTATTAGCGATTATTTGTATTTTACTATACGGATTTTATGATATAAAAGGCGGCTTTGATTACGCCTTTCCAAAACGTATGATTCGAGTGACAGCAATGATTGTAACAGGAATTGCGATTGCGTATTCGACGGTCGTATTCCAGACAATTACACATAACCGGATATTAACCCCTTCTGTTATGGGGATTGATTCTATGTATGAAGTAGTGCAAACGCTTATTTATTTTTTTGCGGGATCAATGTCGATTTGGGTGTTAAATAAATATATGAATTTTGGTGCAGCGATTTTCGCCATGATATTATTTGCACTAATCTTATATAGGTTCTTATTCCGAGCGGATAAGCATCCTATTTATTTGCTCCTTTTAATTGGGATGATATTGGGAACGCTTTTAGGTAGCTTTGTCACCTTCTTGCAAGTAATGATTGATCCGGTAGAATACTTAAGTCTCCAAAGCCGGTTATTCGCAAACTTTACTAATGTAAAGGCGGATTTATTATTTATTGCAATGGGCATTTTATTGATTGCCTTTATTTTCGGCTATTTTATTATGGATAAGCTGGATGTTATGTCACTAGGCCGTGAAAATGCAATTAACCTTGGGATTAACTATGATCGCATGGTAATGAATGTATTGATTTTATCGTCAGTTTTAATTGCAACGTCAACAGCACTAGTTGGTCCGATAACGTTCTTTGGCTTAATCGTAGCGAACTTATCCTACCAATTTTTAGTGTCGTACAGGCATTCTGTTTTAATTTTAGGCGCAAGTTTAATTAGTATCATTGCATTAGTCGGCGGTCAATTCCTCATTGAGCATGTATTTGAGCTACGTACGACGATAAGTGTTATTATTAACTTTGTCGGTGGTATTTACTTCATTTATTTATTATTAAAGGAAAGTAGGTCAGCAGGATGATTGAAATCAAAGGTTTAACAAAGCGATTTAGTAAAAAGCCTGTTGTTGAAGACGTAACTGTCACAATCGAGCCGGGGACAATCACATCGTTTATCGGACCGAACGGTGCAGGTAAATCTACACTTCTTTCTATGGTAAGTCGATTATTAGAAGCGGATACTGGTGAAGTATTACTCGATCAAACCAACGTTAAAAAGTGGAAGTCTGATGAGTTTGCCAAGCGAGTGTCGATTTTAAAGCAAGCAAACTATATCAATGTACGACTGACGATTCGCGATCTTGTAGAATTTGGCCGCTACCCTTATTCAAAAGGGCGCCTCAAAGAAGAAGATGAAAAGTTTGTCAATCAAGCAATTGAATATATGAACTTAACAGATATGCAGGATAAGTTTTTGGATGAATTATCTGGCGGGCAAAAACAGCGCGCGTTTATAGCGATGGTTATTGCACAGGATACAGACTATGTATTGCTAGATGAACCATTAAATAACTTAGATATGAAGCATTCAGTTCAAATCATGAAGATTCTTCGAAAGCTTGTGGATGAGCTAGGAAAAACAGTAATCATTGTTCTGCATGATATTAACTTTGCATCAGTTTATTCGGACCGGATTGTCGCATTAAAGGATGGTAAGGTTGTGAAAAATGGACCGACCAACGATATTATTAATTCAGATGCATTGCGTCAAATTTACGATATGGATATTCCAATTCAGGAACAGAACGGCTGCCGCATTTGCGTGTACTTCAACTCACATGCTTAGAACAATAGTATAATCATAGAATCATGCCTAGAGAAATTACTTAAAGGTTAGTTTTTCTCTAGGCTTGTTTTGAGAGATTTAATATTACATCTATTTGTGTATAAGATGAATATTTATGCAGTTGTATCGTTTATACATAAAATAATATAGTGAGCATATAACAAGGCGAATATCAGTCATTTTCCCATTAGGACGGGTACATCTATATGTATCGAAATATGGACTGTATTACCTATTAATTAGTAAATTTCCTAAAAAATTTCAAAATAATTATGCAGAATAGTATTGACGTTAACGATAATAAGCCATATAATGATAATTGTTATCAATGATAATGATTATCATTAATGGTAAAATAAGATAATAGAATAGGGAGAGGTCAGAGACATGAAGAAATGGAAATTAGCTAGCGCATTTTTAGCTATGTCTTTAATGCTTGCTGCTTGTGGTTCTAGTGAAGAAACATCAGAAGAACCAAAAGAGAATACAGCGACTGAAGAGAAAACGAATGCAGCGGAGGAGTCAGCTTATCCGATGACTGTATCTTCAACAATTGGTTCAATTGAAAGCGAAGATGCAAGTACAATTAACTTTGAAGACGTTACATTTGAAAAGATGCCAGAAAAAATTGTCGTTTTTGACTATGGATTCTTAGATACATTAGATGCACTTGGTGTTGAAGGAGTAGTAGGATTAGCTAAAGGTTCTACACTGCCAGCTCACCTTGAAGATTATTCTTCAGATGAGTACACAAATGTCGGTACTTTGAAAGAACCATTACTAGAGGACATCGCTGAAGCTGATCCGGATGTTATTTTCATCTCTGGTCGTCAATCTGTATTTTATGAAGAATTGAAAGAAATTGCTCCTGTAGTATTCGTCGGAACTAACCAAGATGACTATTGGAATACATTCTTAAATTCTGTAGATGTAGCAGCTAAAATGTTTGATAAGCAAGAAGAAGCTGACGAATATCTTAAAAAATTCGACACAGCTTTAGAAGAAATTAACGAGTTGGCAGGTAACTATGAAACATCATTAGTTACTATGTATAACGAAGGTAAATTATCTGGTTTTGCAGCAAACTCTCGTTTCGGATATATTTATGATGTTTATGGCTTCAAGCCAGTAACAGAAAATATCGAAGCCTCTTCTCACGGTTCTAATTTCGGTTTCGAAGCGATTTTAGAATTTGATCCTGAAGTATTATTCGTAATCGACCGTACAGCAGCGGTAGGCGGAGAATCTAATATCAAATCTGATATGGAAAATGAAATCGTTAAGAAAACAAAAGCTTACAAAAATGAAAGAATCGTATACTTAGATGGCCCACTTTGGTACTTAGGTGGCGGCGGCTTACAATCTGAGCTTGCTAAAATCGACGAAGTGCTAGCAGAATTAAAATAAATTATTTTGCATAACGACTGTTCAGATAGTCAGTGAAAACTGGCACGCTCTGGACAGTCTTTTTTATGGTGTTTGTCTTCATTTTATTGGAAGTGTAGAATCTCAATTTAAATCATTTTTCTAGTATAGGTTTTCCCACAAACCATTCTCTTTTTACTTGCGTATGCATATAGAAAAGATAGTAGGTGTGAAAATGAGAAGGATGAATAAACCAGGATTCTGTCTGCCAGGAGGCTATCGCTATTGCGGGCCTGGATGTAGCGGACCTGGAGCACCGATTAATTATGTTGATTCATGCTGTATGAGGCATGACCGCTGTATAGACAAGTATGGCGATTGCTATGAATGTGATGAAGAACTTATCCGCTGTGTACAATCACGAACGCATTGTAGAGATAGAGAAGGACAAATGGCAAGAATTATTTCTGGTTTCATGCATATGCGGTCATCTTTTAGATGCTAAAATTAATGCAAAAATAACCATTCCATCAATTTTGAAGGAGTGGTTATTTTTTTATTAAAAATCGTTCTGCTAATAGGGAAAAATACTTCATAAATCGAGAATAAATGTCAGCATTATTGTAAAACTAATGTCAATGTAGAAAGTCGGGAGTGATTTTTATATTATGGCTAATAAAAGAAGAATGAGCTCATCAGAACTTGGCGCTTTATGGATGACTTATCAGAAGAAGACAATGATACTTAGGATTTTAGAGTATTTTATTGAGACTTCAGAAAATAAACAGGCAAAAAAGCTAATGAATGGTCTATGGAAAGAGCTGAACCCAAAAGTCGGTGTCATTGAACAATTATTTAGAGATGAGGGAGCGGCTGTACCGCAAGGATTTACTGATGCAGATGTTGATCTAAACGCCCCAAAATTATTTGACAAAGGCTTTGATATATTATTATGCAGAATACTGAAAGAAATTAGTATGGGCTTATACACATTACATATGACGATGTCCTATAGAGAGGATATTATTGACCTTTATACTGACCTTACAAAAATCACCCAAAAGTATTATAAGGAATTCACCGAATATTTATTGGCAAATGGTTACCTTTCAGTGCCTAACTATGTAAATATGCCAAACTCGATTAACTTTATTACAGATAAAAACTATACAAAAGGCTTCAGCCTTGTAGGGAATAAGCGGGGATTGAACACGATAGAATTCAGTTATTTATTTAATTCTATCCAAACAAATGCGGTGGGTCTTCAATTAATCACCGGTTTTGCCCAAACTGCTCAAAATCAAGAAGTGCAAAAGTATATGCTTAACGGAAAAAAGCTTTGTAAAGAAATAATTAAAGGGACAGAAGAGATTCTTGTTGATAGCGATATACTCCCCTCAGCAATTAACGGTATAGCGATTACAAAATCAAATATTCCACCATTTTCAGATAAGATGGCGGTTTATTTAATCTTCCTTTTAAGTAACTTTGGGCTAGGCGGGCAAGGATTTGGAGCAGGGTTCAGCCTAAGGGATGATATAAATCTTAAGCTCTTTGTTTACGCAAAAGATATATATCAATTTATTCGCGAAGGCATTAAAGTAATGATTGATAATGGCTGGATGGAAGAGCCCCCTAAAATGGATGTAAACGGCCTAAAATAAAGTGATATATTGACACATTTGTCCGTTAAAAGGGGAAGACCCATGTTATTTTTTTCTGCTGTTTAGGTTTGCTTGATGATGGTGAAGTCTGCTTATTATTAAGTCAAAGGTATAATCTAGGATTGAATGCACAGACTCTTTTTTTATAAATGAAACTGGAACCAAAAATAGGTGAGGATAAGCGAAAATGGTTACAGTTAATGATGACAAGGTGTATTTTATGCAGCCTTGTTTTTTTGTGCTCCAATTCTTTAAACTTTTATTCTCCTGATTCCCAGTGAATCTATGTAGAGGAGAGATAAAAATGAGCATTGAAACAATTGAAAATTTAACTCATATGTACGGTGATTAAATAAATTTGAAAAATACTAACTTTCGTTTGCTTTGAGGCGATCATGCGAGCTTAACTTGACTGAGAGCAAATACTTATACTAGATAAGCCAACCAGTCATCTTGACCATTATGCAAAAGAAATGCTTCAGCATGCTAGGATACAGTTTTCCTTGTCTCCCATGAACCTGTATTTTATAAGGAGTGGATTACAAGTGTATGGAGGTGGGAGGAATTAATATTAGACTGGAATTAGTGGACGATCAAGAAATAGAAAAATGCGGCTGAGATGCCGGTTATTTTTCATATTGTATTTTAGATGAAATTAGATTATTATCTAATTAGATAATAATCTAATTGTAAAATTCGCTTAGAGGCAGTAAAAGAGGAGCATCGCATTTTCTAATTAGATAAGTATCTAATCGATAATCTTACTACTAAAAAGGAGATAACCCAAAGTGTCTATAGTCAAACTATTTAAAGAAGAAAAGGACTATTTAAAGCTATTTTCAGCGGGGGTGTTAAATGGAATAGGTGACCGGTTTAGCCAGGTGGCGCTGCTCGCATTATTATTAAATTTGACCGGGTCAGGGCTGGCCGTAGGGCTTGCATTAGCTATTCGGGTCATTCCATTTCTTATTTTCGCACCCTTTGGCGGTGCGCTTGCTGATCGTTTTTCACGCAGGAAGATATTAGTCTTTACTGATTTATCTAGAATTCTATTTGCAGTTTCTTTTATTTTTGTGAACGATCCATCAGCTATCTGGATTGTGTATGTATCCAGTTTCTTTCTCGCAGCTGGTGAAGCGATATATGCTCCCACCAGAAAATCAGCCATTCCATTTATGGTAAAACAGGAAAATATAATCAAGGTGAATAGTTTAGAGCAAGTCATGGTTGGAGTAGTTTTAATTGGGGGATCTTTTTCAGGAGGGATTGTAACTCATTTCTTTGGAGCGAATCTTACATTTATTATAAATGCACTCTCTTTCTTGTTGGCAGCGAACCTTCTTTCAAAACTACATGTTTTGGATAAGCAAACAGAACAGGAACCGCAGGACGAAAGTGAAAAAAGATTTCAGCAGCTGGCTACATTTAAAACAACGATGCTCGCATCAAATGTTCTCCTGCTCATTTTGTTAACTGAAATTATTGTCCCGCTATTCAACGGGATAGATAATGTGCTTATAAGTGTATACGCTGTTCAAGAATTTCATTTAGGAGAGGTAGGTGTTGGCCTTTTCTATGGTTCACTTGGCATCGGTTTAATGCTGAGCTTCCCTTTTGCAGAGCGGCTTCAAAAGCATCTGCTAAAAATAGGCCTTGTTGCGCTCGTATTAGAGGGTGCTGGATTAATGATGTTAAGTCAAACAGGATCTATATTTGCAGCTATACTGGCATTTATCGCTGTATCATTCTGTTCGGGTGTGGGGAACACATGTTTTGATTCTGTATTAATGAAGGAAACGCCAGAAAAACATCGCGGTTTTATTTTTGGCATATTAACAACTATCTCTAATACATTAATGGGCCTATCCATGTTTGCAGCAGGTGTGGCAGCTGAAATTATCCCCAATCGATTATTAGGATTCATCGGTGGAATAGGTTTTGTTCTAACGGGAATGCTTCTATTTTTATTATATATAATAATAGAGAAAGGTAAAATCTACGCAAAATACTAACGGTAATGCCTTATCAGAGATTGGCAGACAAGCATATACTATCAAAAAGGAGTGGGAATAATGGACTTTATTAGCCTTATTGCTCCATATGCGCAAAAAATAGCAAAGCAATATAATATTCTAGCTTCTCTTATCATTGCACAAGCGATACATGAATCCAATTGGGGAAAAAGCAAACTAGCAATTGAAGGCAATAATCTATTTGGCATAAAAGGGTCCTATGAAGGTCAATCAATTGTTTTGAAAACGTTGGAGGTGAACAAAGGCGAGAAAGTTTATGTTGATGCTCACTTTCGGAAGTATCCATCATGGTATGAATCTATGGAGGATTTAGCAAGGCTATATAAAAATGGCGTTTCATGGGATCGAAATAAATATCAATCGATTATTGGAGAAAACGATTATAAAAAAGCTGCCAAAGCTGTGCAAGCTGCAGGATACGCAACAGACCCCAATTATGCGAATAAAGTAGTTACGGTCATTGAGTCGAACGAGCTTGCTAAATACGACCGACAAACAGAAAGCTACCTGCTTCATAATCATACTCCCGGCTATCTTACTGCAGCAGATGCAAAAAACAATAAGAATGCAACAGGCACTGTAGAGTCTGGAGAGTATTATATTTATAAAAAGAATAGCGGAATGCTCAATCTCTCATCAAAGGCGTACGCACCCGGCTCCTGGATTAATCCAAATTTTAAGGGCACCTCTGAAATAGTCCATATAGTAAAAGCTGGCGACACCTTAACAAAGATTGCAGCCACACATCAAACAACCGTAAAAAAATTACAGCAGCTTAACAAGATTAAAGATGTAAATGTCTTATCCATTGGTCAGAAATTAATCGTAGCTAAAGAATCCCAATACTATACTGTGAAATCCGGAGATACTGTATCAAACATTGCAAAAAGCTTTAAAACAACCGTACAACAAATTAAGCTGTTCAATCAACTGCACGATTTCAACAAAATTTATCCTGGGCAAAAGCTGCGTGTGAAATAAAAAACGGAGGCGCTTATGCCTCACTAGAATGCCTTCGAAAGATATAGTTGGATTTGAAGAGGTGTCCGCTCGACTCTGGCGGGAGTAGCGAGCCGCTTCGGAGTCCATGCAGGCATGTGCGCCGAAGCGCCACAAAAGCAACTTGTTCAGGTGAATAACCACGGTTTATTCCCCTGAAGCAGCACAAAAGCAACTTGTTCAGGTGAATAACCACGGTTTATTCCCCCGAAGCAGCTCGATTGCATCTTGTTCAGGTGAATAACCACGGTTTGTTCCCCTGAAGCAGCACAAAAGCAACTTGTTCAGGTGAATAACCACGGTTTATTCCCCTGAAGCAGCACAAAAGCAACTTGTTCAGGTGAATAACCACGGTTTATTCCCCTGAAGCAGCTCGATTGCACCTTGTTCAGGTGAATAACCACGGTTTATTCCCCTGAAGCAGCGCAAAAGCACCTTGTTCAGGTGAATAACCACGGTTTGTTCCCCTGAAGCAGCGCAAAAGCACCTTGTTCAGGTGAATAACCACGGTTTATTCCCCTGAAGCAGCGCAAAAGCACCTTATTCAGGTGAATAACCACGGTTTATTCCCCTGAAAGCAGCACAAAAGCATCTTATTCAGGTGAATAACCACCGTTTTACCCACACGAAGCTCCTCGCTTAACTCTTTTTTGAATGATTATCTTCACATTTTAAAGAGAGTAGTACACCGTTCCTTATTTACATGAAATGCCTATTAAGCTGAAACAGCAATCATGTTTAGCGATTATTACGAATCGCAAGACACATTTTCAATTAAAATAATATTTATGCGCTTGGAAATCGGGTCATATTTTCAGGGGATTCTAATTTGTGAAGCAGGAACCTGAAGTTTTCCATCTGTATAAGCACGTTGAAAATCAAAGCTAATGAAGCGGTCCATATTGGAGAAAAATGATATTTGGGTGCCAAAGCAGTAGGTTGAGAACGATTTGGGAAAGATTGCGAATTTGGATGCGGTGATTCAGTCAATATTATCATTAATTATTACCATTAATTAAGTAAAAGGTACCCAAGCTGGGTACCTTTCTTATTAGCTCATCAGCTGTCAGAATGATGTGAGATAGGAATATGAGTGAAAGTATTTACATCAAATAAACCTATATCTGTAAGCTTTAATGCAGGAATCACCGGCAGTGCAAGGAAGCTTAATGTTAGGAATGGATTAAAGGTTGTTTTTGCCCCAATTTTTACTAGTGCGCTGTTTATATTTTGCAGTTCATGATTTACTTCTGGATAGGAAGCTTCAGACATAAGGCCGGCAATCGGCAAACTGAGCTTTGCCAGCACCTCGCCATCTTTTACAACAACTAAACCGCCTTGCAGCTCTTCAATGGCTTTTGCAGCAGTCAACATATCTTCATCATTGACACCTGCAATAATGAGGTTATGTGAGTCATGGGCAACTGTTGTAGCAATTGCACCGGCTTGCAGTCCAAGTCCTTTTAATATCCCTAACCCAATATTGCCTGTATGATGATGCCTTTCAATGACAGCCAGCTTAAGCTGATCATTTTCAGGGGATGTAAGAAAGTGATGAGTGTCATCTGTTTTGACAGCTTCAATCACATGCTTGGTGACAATGCTGTTTGGAATGACTTCAATTATATTGGCTTGTACATCTTGGATTAAGATTTTGAAATCATCCTTTGTTAAAGTCGGGATATGGACGCTGCCCATTAGCTGTTTAGTTTTTGCATTCAGTTCAACCGTTGGAAAGGAGTGCAATTCCCCATTTTTCACTACGCATTTTCCATTTTTAAAAACAGCGTGAATGGCAAGCTGCTCTAAATTATCTAAAAGCAGAAAATCAGCTTTATATCCGGGTGCAATCGCTCCTTGCTCAGTTAAGCCGAAGCACTCTGCGGTATTTAATGAGCCCATTTGTATCGCTGTAATTGGATGCATGCCAGCTTTTATTGCCGCTCTTATCATATAATCAATGCTGCCTTCATTAATGATATCGTCTAAATGCCGATCATCGGTAACGAATAAGAAGCGGCGTGCGTTTCGGTCATTGACTAATTCAATAATTTTTTCTAGCTCCTTTGCCGCAGTGCCTTCACGAATCATAACATACATGCCTTTTTGCAGCCGTTCTCGAGCTTCTTCTGCTGTTGTACACTCATGGTCTGTCCGGATGCCGGCTGCCATATACACATCCAATTGCTTTCCTGATAGACCCGCAGCATGGCCATCGACTTTTTTGCCGCGGTTGCGCGCTTCTTCGATCTTTGCCAATAAATCTGCATCAGCGTTCATAACACCTGGATAATTCATGACTTCAGCAAGACCAAGCACTTTCGGATGATTATAGAATGGAGAAAGATCTTCTGCATTTAAAGCGGCTCCGGCATTTTCAAAAGTTGTGGCGGGCACACAGGAAGGAAGCATAAAATAGGCATCAAACGGAATATTTTCTGAAGCCTCCAGCATAAATTGGATTCCTTTTGAACCTACAACATTGGCGATTTCATGAGGATCACATATGACACCTGTTACTCCATGCTTAAGCAGAATCTTTGCAAATTCGGGAGGGGTGACCATAGAAGATTCAATATGAACATGGCCATCCAGAAATGAAGGCGCTAGAAATTTTTGCTTGGCATCAATTGTTTCCTTCCCTTCATATTCTCCAATACCAGCTATGTATCCATCCTTTATGGCAACATCCCCTGTAATAATTTCACTGCTAAAGACATCGACAATTTGCGCATTTTTAATCACAAGATCTGCTGGCTGTTTTCCAGATGCAGTATGTATTCGATTGATGATAGGATTCATGTATTTTTCCCCCTCTTGTATTTCTTAGTGCGGCTTCAGTTAGGCTTAGAAATTAAAGTTCTTATATACTTATGGTTTATAATTTACCGTCCATTGTATCATTTTTTAGCGGAAAAGCCTTTAACTTTTTTGTGCTTTCTTACATGGAAACCCTGCTCTCATGTAGTTTCCATTTCAATATCTCCACTGTTGAAGTAATTATACTAATGATGATGACGAATATGAATCTAAGGACAGGGCTTTCTATTACGATAGGAAAAATTATCCAAATACGAGAGAGGTGAACGATTGATTATTTGAAAATTTACCGAAAGTTAAAGATATGAAAGCAAGAATGGCGAAAATAATTAAGCATGATGATTATTATACGATCGTTGCTGAATCAGACGGAAAGCTGGTCGGCATGGCTGGTTTGCATCGAGGCTTATCTTAAGAATACAGTGAATGTCATGTGAGAAGATGAAAAGGCAAAGACGGCAAGGGGTTGTCAAAATACTCATCAAAGCAACAGACAATGGGCAGTTGAAGGCTGCAGGGATATCCTAAATAGCGGAAATAGAGAAGAGCGAGTAATCGCCCATTAATTTTATCAATCGAAGGGTTATGAAAAGACTGGTGAACATAGCTAAAAACAGCGAAGGAGAATCAATTGTTTCCTTCGCTGACAATTTTACTGCAATTCTCTTTTTCGCTTCAATAACGCTTGAAACTCCTTTTCAAGCGCTTCACTTGGTGCAATACTCAATCTTGAAAGAACTTCAGTAATTTTCGTCTCAATAATGAGTAGCTGATCTTCTTTCGTATCCCTCTCAGGTGCAGGTTCATAGTTTAGATAATCATGATAAGAACCATCAAATAGTGTTAGCTCACCATCTTCAAAAATAACTAATCTGTTCGCAATTTTCTCGATGAATCTTCTATCATGAGAAACAAAGATGATCGTGCCCTCATATTCGATTAGGAGTTCTTCTAATGCTTCGACAGCTTCTATATCTAAAAAGTTTGTCGGTTCATCTAAAATGAGCGTATTAATATCACTAACGAATAGCTTTGCCAGTGCTACTTTTACACGTTCACCGCCGCTGAGTACGTTTACAGGCTTGTAAACATCTTTGCGGAGGAAGCGAAGTCTCGCAAGGATTGTTCTAATAAAGGTTTCATCTTGTTTCGAGGTTGATGTAACGTTCTCTAGAATGGTCTTATTTTTATCTAGAATATCTATATTTTGGCTAAAATAACCGATTTTCACGGCAGGTGAGATGGATATGCCATCATCTTGGCGAATGATTTTTTTTAACAGTGTTGTTTTCCCGCTGCCATTAGGACCGACGATGGCCACTTTCTCCCCGCCTTTGATATGAAGAGTAGCAGGTTTCCATAATACCCGTTCCTGGATGATTCCAGGCAAATCTGTCATTCGCATAATCACTCGATTTTTGAATGTCCGCTCGTTAGGAAGATCCATTTTGATAGAAGGCAATTCTTTTGCTTTTTCCACTTTTTCGAGCTTTTCAAGTCTTGTTTCAATTGATTTGGCGGTTTTTTGAAGCTTCTTTTCTTTCTTTGCAAAATAAGGCTTAGCACCGGTAATACTCGCTTCAGAAGCGCTGACATTTTTCGGTTTCTTTGTTGCCCGCTCGGCTTTTTTAACCTTTAGCTCAAGCGCATTTTCAAGCTGAGCCTTTTTTCTTTCATAGTTTTCATATGCGAGCTGCTGTTCCCGAGCTTCCTGATCTTTCTTCGCTTTGTAATCTGAGTAATTTCCACTGTATTCCTTCAGTTTTCCTTCTTCAATTTCCCATATTTTTGTACAGACGGCATCAAGAAAGGCGCGGTCATGTGAGACGAGAACGTAGGCGCCTTGCCAGCCTTTCATAATTTTTTCCATCCATTCAATATGAGAAGTATCAAGATTTGTCGTCGGTTCATCAGCTAATAAGATCTCAGGGCTGCGGGCAATTGCACCTTTAATATATTCCTGTGTCAGCTCGCCACCGCTTATATATTGATCTGTGTGTTTTAGCTGTGGAAGAAGCTCTGTGACGGAATGCCGAACGACATTCCCCTCATCAGGTACACGCTGATTGGAAAGAACCTCTAATAAGGTCGTTTTCCCGCTGCCGTTTCTACCGACTAAACCAATTCGTTCATTCTTATGAATCGCTAAATGTGCAATATCTGCGATTAATCGATCTTTTATATAAATTTTTAATTCGTTTGCTTCAAGCAGTAACAAAAGATCATCTCCTTTTTTCTGGAGACATAAAAATGCCTCCTATCTTTAAATTCAGAATAGGAGGCATGGCTGTACACCGAATAAAGGGTATAATAACCCCTTGGTAACCATTGAAGCTCAATCCTATTCTGAAAACGTCGATTGAAGGCAACACAAAAAGAGCAAATCTTTCTGCATATATAAACCTTCAATTGTTTGCTTTCGAAAAATAGGATTAGTACTTCATCGGCCCAGGGTCACCCTTCCTTGTTTTGTTAAAATTACAATAAACCATATCCAATGAAATGTCAAAGCGTATTATACACTTTTATCATATCTGTTAGATTAAATTGCTCTGTATTTGGCCCGCCCTCCGCGCCTGCAGTTATTAGAATATATTCCTTGCCACCTATGTTTGCAAGGCTGGCCAAACATAATCCCGCCTGTTTCGTATAGCCTGTTTTTCCGCCAAGAATTTCGCCATTATTGATGATGGAGGAATCAAGCTTTTGAAACATGCTGCTCCAGATTGTCATTCCATCTGGATGAAAGTTTGTTGGAAGTACAGTATATGATTGCGCTGTGAAAATGTCTTTAAACGTGTCATTCTGCAATGCATATAGAAGCAGAATTGCCATATCTGAGGCGCTGGAATAATGGTCTTTGTCGTGCAATCCAGTGACATTCATGAAATGGGTATTCTCTAAACCGAGCTGTTCAGCTTTCTTGTTCATCAGGCTTACAAAATTGGCCTCAGACCCAGCAATATGGGAAGCTAGTCCAATTGATGCTTCAGCGCCAGATGGGAGCATGATGCCGTAGAGCAAATCAATTGCGCGAGTTTCCTCGCCAGGCAAAAAGCCAGCCATGCTTGCATTGGCTTCATATAATTCTGTAAACATTTCCTCTGTTAATAAAATCGGTTCTTGAGTTTGATTGATAAGCTCAATTGCAACAATCGCAGTCATAATCTTAGTTAAGGAAGCAGGGAAAATTCTTTCATCCGCTTCTTTTTCCAAATGAATATTTCCTGACAAATCCATTAAAACTGCGTTTTGACTGTTTAATTCAATATCCGGACCGGCTTTAGGAGCAGAAGCAACGTGGGTATATAAATAGCCGCCGCCAAGCAGCAAAGCAAATAAAAACATGATAAAAAATACCTTTTTCATAAAAACAACTCCTTAATAGAAATGCGGAGGTGGCTCGTACAGCCCCGACCAGCATAAGGCGGACAAGACTGGAGGTTGAACTATACCTCTAGTCTTGTTTGACTTATGACCTCGAGGGGCTAGCCACCGCAGCTGGACAAATAGAAATGCGGAGGTGGCTCGTTCCGCCCCGACTAGCATAAGGCGGACAAGAGTGGAGGTTGTACTATACCTCTAGTCTTGTTTGACTTATGACCTCGAGGGGCTAGCCACCGCAGCTGGACAAAATGCGGAGGTGGCTCGTTCCGCCTGTCTCTTTATTCAACCAAAAAAGTAGGAGTTGTTTTTTAATTTCATATAAGGAATTTCTTAAGTTTCTCTTAAGATGGAAGGGTGACAGTAAATACGGTTGTGCCGTTTTCGCTTTCAGCTGTAATTTGACCATTGTGCGCCAGGACAATTTCCTTTGCAATCGCAAGTCCTAAGCCTGCACCGCCTGTATGTGATGACCTTGACTCATCCAACCGGTAAAATTTCTCAAAAATTGATTGTAATTTATGCGAAGGAATGGTTTTACCAAAGTTTGTGAATTCGATCATTACATGGTCGTCAGTTTTCTTGATATTAATATCGATGGCGCTATCTTCATCACTGTACATAATCGCGTTTTTGAAAACATTATTAAATACTCTTGCAAGTTTGTCTGGATCGGCTTCAATCATTAAATGATCGTCAGCATGGATGGCAGCTCTGCTCCCTTTCTCAGCAAGTAAAGGGTAAAACTCATCTGCAATTTGCATCATCATAAGCGAAAGGTTAATTGGTGATTTTTCCAGTACGATTGTTTGCAAATTGAATCTTGTTATATCAAAAAACTCATTGATTAAATCTTCCAGCCTATTTGCTTTTTCCAAAGTAATCTTTGTATATTTTTCTCGTTGCTGCTGAGGCATGTCTGAAGCCTCATTTAATAAACTTAAGTAGCCAATTACAGATGTAAGCGGGGTTTTTATATCATGGGCCAGATAGACGACTAAATCATTCTTGCGCTGCTCAGCTTCCTGTGCGTCCCTTGCTCTTTTTGCTAAACGGTCTTTCACTGTATTCAGGTTCTTTTCCATAAATTCAAGCTCCGGCGGGAGGTTGAATTCTGCTTGCTGTTCTTCGGCAAGCATATGGATCCCTTGATTCATTTGTTTAAAATAGAGTGTAAATCGAGAAAGCGTTATATAAAAGATAATGAGTAAAAGCAATATAAATCCAATTGCCAGCCATAGCGGCTTGTTGCGCTGAAACAGGTTCATATAAGTCATTTGTGCAGCGTAAAAATCAACATCAAAAACATTTTGTATCAATTTGGTAAACCAATCAGCAAATGGCGCTTGGAGGATGCCATCAATAAGGATATTATTGATTAATAAGCCAATCGCTGCAGCGATAAATAAAGTAATGATAATCTGAAGGATGATTGTTCTTTTAAGTTTTCTAAAGTCATTTTTCAATCATATAACCTACTCCCCAAACCGTTTTAATATATTTTGGATGTTCCGCCGAATCGTTCATTTTATCACGGAGATGACGTATATGAACCATTACAGTATTGTTGCTACTAAAATATTTCTCGCCCCATACCTCATGAAATAATTCCTCTGAACCAATGACACGGCCCCGATTTTTACTAAGAAACCAAAGGATGGAAAATTCGGTTGGAGTAAGCAGCAACGGCTTTTCATTTAACATGCATTGGCGGGTATTCCGATCAAGAATTAATCCTGAAAATGCAATAATATTCTCGTTTTGCTCTGAATCAGATCGATTATACTTTGTTGATCTTCGCAGCTGCGCTTTGACTCGGGCAATGAGCTCAAGCGGTCTGAAAGGCTTGGTTATATAATCATCTGCTCCAAGTGTGAGCCCTGTAATTTTATCAATTTCTTCATCTTTAGCTGTGAGCATGATAACAGGGAAGTGGAGTGACTCGCGTATTTTGCGTAATATTGTAAAGCCATCGATTTCCGGCATCATCACATCAAGAATAGCTAAGTCTAGCTTTTCAGTTTCAATACAATTCAAAGCATCTGTTGGTGAATAAAATTTAAAAACTTGGAAATTTTCATTTTGCAAGTAGACCTCAATAAGATCAGCAATTTCTTTCTCATCATCTATAACTAAAATACGAGTGTTCAAACAAATCCCCCCAATATAATTAACCTTATTGTAAAATCAATTCACTTTTATAAGTTTTATCTTATGAAAATCTTAACAAATCCTTAAGAAAGAACAAAATCTGAAAGAATTGACGTTCAGGCGTGTTTGAGTTTTTAAAAGTAGGGGAAAAAATAGTGTTGAAATAATCAATCAATTCAATTACTATGACTATAGGCTTGAATATAAAGAACTATTAGATAGGACAATTTTATAGGGGGTGAAGATTTGTCAATAGCTTCAGACGAAAGCTTTCACATGACAGAAGCTTTATTAAATGGAATGATCTCTGCGATCAGCCAGACAATTCCTTTAGAACATTCTATTAATAAAACGTCCCCAATCGGAGATTCAATCTTAATTGATTTTGGCGTATTTATTGGTTTTACTGGAGATGTGAAAGGGAAGCTCCTGTTTTCAGGCGATAACAGTCTGTTTGCCTATATAGGAAAAGCTTTATATGGAATGGAGCTTGAAGGAGAAATGTTGGTTTCTTTTAGCGGAGAACTGGGAAATATGCTTGCTGGTGGTTTTTCAACATCAATAGAGTCCGATAAGATTAACATAGATATAACTGCGCCAACGATTATGGAAGGTCATACGGCGATTACTGGATTTAAAGATGGAGTGAAAATCCCTGTCGAATTTCCTCATTCCAGGCATTTAGCTGTTTTTTTGCTATTAGACTAAAAAAAATCTCATCTGTTATCAGATAAGATTTTTTTATTTCTCATATTTTAAATACTCATATTCATCTAAGGCAACCATTTCAATTACCTTATTATTGTTATCTCGATATACTTCATATTGTCTGTATGTTTCGATTATCTCATTGTCCTCCACTTGAGTATCTACTAATTTAAGCTCCAAACTTGGGATAATGCCATCTAAAGGGTCTTCATCAGCTACCGGCTGATCCACTTCTTCTGCTTCTTTCACATCATTCACGACCGGAATCATTTGATATAGGTTGTCATGCTCATTTTCATGACTGAGAAAAGAATTCGGCGATTCACTATATGCAACAAAGCCTATAATGATGAGCAATCCAATAATAGAAACAGCTTTATTCAATAATATCTTCCCCTTCTCTGTTATCCTCAGTCTATGTATATGCATGTCCAAGGGAGGTAGAACAGAGATTTTTTCTTCGAGTGTTGTAAAAGGAGATGATTGTGATACCACAAACAAAAAAGCAGAAAAGGAGGCTCCTTTCCTGCTATAAATAAAAATAATTAGAGTAGATTTAAGAATTTTACACAAACCGGGTTGGGTACTTTAACATCTTTTTGGATTACAGACAATTTACCAGTCTCACAATTTCGGCGATATAAAGTAAGCGAACTTGAGTTTTGATTGGATGCCACAAGATAGTTTTCTGATGGATCCAAAACAAAATCACGAGGCCAATTGCCATAGGTTGATGTATGCTCAATAAATGAGAGAAGCCCTGTTTGCTGGTCTACTGCAAATACTGCAATGCTGTCATGTCCTCGGTTGCCAGCATAAATAAAACGGCCATCACTAGATATATGAATCGCACTTCCCTGGTTATTTTTACTGAAATCCGCAGGGATGCTGGAGATAGCTTGTATTTGTGTAAAGCGGCCATTGTCTTTGTCATATTTCAATGAAATCACTTCTGAGCTCAATTCTGTCATCACATACGCCCATTGACCATTCGGATGGAATACAAGATGACGTGGTCCGCTGCCAGGTGCTGTATTCAAAACAGATTTCTCAATAAGCTGATTGTGTATTAACTCATAAACAATGATTTGGTCGATTCCTAAATCAACTGCAATAGTATATTTCTCATCCGGGGTAAAGCCAGCATAATGCGTATGAGGCTTCTCTTGACGGGTGTGTGGACCTGAACCATGGTGTTCAACAGTTGATAAAGCTGGTTCTACTATGCCACCCTTTGATGAATAGTAGTCGATCGTTCCTTTATGGTAATTGGCGCTTAAAACACTTTCTGCACGATCATCTAGACTAACATGACATGGAGGTGATCCAGCAGATAATTGTGTGCTTATTGCGTGAAGCTCACCTGAATTTTCATTGATTTTATAGGAAGCAATCCCTCCGTCTTCTCCCTTTTTTATTACAGAATAAAGAAATTGATTGTCTGCACTAATTGTTATATATGTAGGGTTTTCAAGTGCAGCGGCAACTTTAACATCTGTGATTTCATTGGCAGCCAGCTGAAATGAGTAAATACCTTCACTGTCTCCATTTGTATATGTACCAACATACCCAATAAGTTTTTTTTCCTTCATTCAATAGCCTCCAAAAAAAGTATGATCTTCTCTGTTTACTCTATCATATTTAATAACGACTAAGAAAATCGTTTATCAGTATTTCGAATTTTTAGATAAAATCTAATTGCTTTTGCACAATAAAGAGTGTTATGCTTTTACATAATATTTTACAGAAAGGAAGGTTCAAATGTCGCTTGAAAGTGTGAAGGCTCATTTGAAAAAATATGAGCGTGATCAAGATATACTAGAGTTTGATACGACCAGTGCGACTGTCGACCAAGCCGCTGAAGCAATTGGTGTTAGCCCTGCCAAAATTGCAAAAACATTATCTTTCAGAGGTGAAGGAGAATTAGGAATCTTAATTGTCGCAGCTGGTGATGCAAGAATAGATAATAAGAAATTCCGGGAAACCTTTGGAATGAAGGCAAGGATGCTTTCTGCGGAAGAAGTGACTGAACAAACGGGTCATGTCGTTGGAGGAGTATGTCCTTTTGGATTGGCAAAGGATTTGGACGTATATATGGATGTATCTTTAAAAAGATTTGAATTGGTATATCCTGCATGTGGAAGTAGAAATTCAGCTATCGAGCTAACTTGTGAGGAGCTCTACCAATATGCAAACGCAAAAAATTGGATTGACGTGACAAAGGACTGGCAAGGTGAATTAAAGGCTGAAACCGCTGCTGCTAAAGAGAAATTATAATTAAGGTGAGTCTATGCCGGATTCGCCTTTTGTCTTTTTAGCATAAAAAAACATGAAATATCATTGATTTATTTGTCACATCTGTATGATACTATAGTACTATTATGGTGATGTGGAAGCAGAACAATAAATAAAGAGTTATTTCCTCATCATTTATTTAATAGTAAAATAAAGTTGGATGTGTACAAAGGGGTTGCATTTTATGGGAGCTGTCATCACAGGGATGGGTATAATTGGCCCTGGTCTAACATCGATAGAAAGCTATACAAATATATTAAAAGCAGGAAGTTCTGTCTTAAAAAAAGAAAAGTTTAAAGACAAATATATTCATACCGGCAGGGTTTGTTCAGAAGATATATTTTTTCCCTTTGCTAAAGGAAAAAAATATCCTAAGGTTGCACAAATGTTGCTTCATGCTTCTGAAATGGCAGTAAACATGGCAGGAGTTTCTCCGAGAGACTATAAAACCGCTGTCATTGTCGGTTCATCAGGCGGTGGAATTACAGAAGTCTTTAAAAATACAAAGGATATGGAACAGAATAATAGATTAGGACCATACGCAATTGGCAATATGAACGCAAATACACTTTCCAGCGCCTTAAATGCATTTTACAAGCTGGATGGACAATCGTTTGCATTATCCAATAGCTGTACTTCTAGTTTAGATGCGCTTCATCTAGCTAAAATCCTTATAAAATCCAAAGAAGTAGATATTTGCATTGTAGGTGGAGCAGATTCTACAGTGAATGAGCTTGTGCTTTCAGGCTTTATACCATTGAGGGTATTGCAGACAGAAGAGGCATTCACTGGGCCATTTTCAAAGGGAACTGGGTTTGCTATGTCTGAGGGTGCAGGCATATTGATTGTAGAAGATGAGGAAGTGGCATTAAAGAGAAATGCTCAAATACTAGGGTGGGTAGAACAAACAAGCATGTCTCAAGATGCACGCTCACCCTATCTTTCGGACTCTGCTGGCGGAGCAATGCTAAGAGCTGTGGAGTCATGTGTAGGTCAGAAGAAACCAACCTATATTAATAGTCAGGCATTAGGTATTAAGGAAAATGATGATATTGAGTCTGTCGTATATGAAAGGCTATTTGCAAAGAAAGGTATCCCTATTACTTCTATAAAAGGAATGGTAGGTCATGCAATGGGTGCATCAGGCATGTTCCAGGTGATCTCAGCCCTAATAAGCATGAAAGAACAATTTATTCCGCCCACTCTTTATGCTAATCGTGCCGAATATCCTAATCTGCCTATAGTAGAGAAGACTATCAATACGCCGATAGAAAGTGTATTAATCACTTCACATGGGTATGGAGGAAATAACGGTTGCGCTCTTCTTTCAAGTGGAGGGATATAAATTGGAATTTATCTTATTACTAACAGTATCCTTTATCCCCTTATTTATCTCAATTTCTATTCTGTTTTTTTCCTATGCCTCATTAACAAAAGCTTTATCTTTATTTTTGCTTATGCTGTCTTTTTGGCAAATGGATATTGCTTTTCTATATGCTGATGATTTTTTATCAATTGAGGTAATAGACTGGCTATTTAGGGGACTAAGGATGGGCTCCATTTTTATTATGCCAATCATGTTTTATTTTTCATATTATTTGGTGAAGGAAAACCCGTTTCTTATTAATTTTAAACGCCTATTTAATAAAACAGGAGTTTTCATCGTTACTGGTTTTAGTGTGATCACATACGCGATAAATTTTACGGAATTAGGTGTGACTTCCTATAATTATATAGGAGAAACATCGCTTTCGCCCTCACATTGGATACCAGAATACGGACCATTGAATTTTACGTTTATTATTAATGTACTGCTTGTGTTTATAAATTGGTTCTTTTTGCTAATTGTAACAATCCAGCTTAAAGGAATCTATTATAAAAGCTTTTATCTTCAACTTGTTATTGCTGCTATGATTATTTTTGTAAATGGCGTAATTAGTGGATTCTCTTTTGTGCCGGTCTATTTCTCAAGTTTTAATTCTATTATCGCTGCACTCATTCTATTTTTAGGTTTTTTCCAAATGCAATCAGAACGAATAAGAAATATAAACCAAGAGCGGGAAAAACAGAGCGATTTGCTTGAGGCCATTATGGATATTAACCCCAACTATTTATTAGTAAGCGATGCGAACAATCGTATTGTAAAAGTGAATAGTTCATTTTGCAAGTTATTTGCTGAAGCTGAAGAAGACTTGCATGGAAAAAGAACTGCGTCCTTGTCGAGCTTCTTACAAATGGTTGATTATGGCTTTGAAACCCCGTATTGTTATACAGACAGCAGAGGAAATGTTTATTACATACAGTGGGGATGCAAACAGCTGAATCAGGAAACAGGAGAAACCTACACCATTTTCTTTGGCAATGATGTAACTGAGCAGAAGAGAAATGAACAAGTTCTGCTTTCATCTGAAAAAATGAAGGTAATTGGAGAAATGGCTGCAAGTGTTGCCCATGAAATTAGAAACCCATTAACAACGATTCGCGGATTTATCCAGCTCTTAAAAGAGAAAAGTCCAGATTCAACGTACGAGAAAATCCTTATCGAAGAAATCGACCGCATCAATCAAGTACTGAAAGAGCTCTTGATACTAGGTAAGCCTGAAGCAAAGGAAGAAGATATTAAGATTGAATTAAAGCTTGATGCATTAACTGAAGTCAACAATATCAATCTACTTTTTGAAGCATTAGCTGTAGAACAAAATAAGCATATTACAGTTGAAAATAAACTAATTACTCTTTCACAGATTAAAATGGATAAATCACATTTTAAACAAATTATGATTAATGTCGTAAAAAACAGCCTTGAAGCGATTCCATCCGAAGGCAAAGTGAAAATTGCACTTGACGAGCATCAAAATCGGATCCGCATTCGTGTCATTGACAATGGAGAAGGCATTCCAAAAGAAAGGCTAGCCCGCATAGGCGAACCTTACTTCACAAGCAAGGAAAAAGGCAATGGCATCGGCTTAACCATCTGCTTTAAACTCATGGGTGAAAATAACGGACAAATGTATGTGAAAAGTAAAAAAGATTGTGGAACAGTTGTAACTATGCTGTTTCCTGCAAAATAAATTTGTTACGAAGTGCTGAGCGTTTTACTGCTTGGCACTCTTTTTTTTGATTCCATATTTACAAGAGGGAAGCGCTCATGGTTGCAAAGCATCCTTTCTATAGGATAAGCCTGATATATCTCCGTGAAGGGTTCCAAAAAAGGGCATCATTCATTAAGTGAAATTACAGATGAAATAATTCTTTTAAAAATTTTCCAAAAAGGTATTGATAATTATGGAAATTTATAATATAGTACATTACATCAGTAATGCACTAGGTTAGGGGGCGTAATCCATTCTTAATACTGAAAGTAATAAACCAATCTATGTCCAAATTGCAGAATGGCTCGAGTCAGAAATTTTAAATGGAAATTTCTCCACAAATCAGAAGGTGTATTCTCAATATCAACTGGCGGAAATGTTTACAATCAATCCAGCAACTGCGGCAAAAGGGCTCAGCCTGTTAGTGGATAATCAAATATTATATAAAAAGCGGGGGCTGGGGATGTTTGTTTTCAGTGACGCCAAAGAAAAGATTCTCTTTAAACGCAAAAACCAGGTATTGAAACATTTAATTGAAGAGGTTGTTTTAGAATCTCAGCGGTTACAGGTGAGTGATGAAGAATTAATATTGATGATTAAAAGCGAACAATCAAGGAGGGAGAAGTGATGGGTGTCATTGAGTGCAGAGAAGTTTCCAAGAAGTATTTACGGAAAAAGGCTTTGAACCAGTTAAGCTTTACAATTGAAGAAAATAAGATTACAGGGTTAATTGGGAGAAACGGCGCCGGAAAGACAACTTTGTTGAAGCTGCTTTCGGGTTTTATAAAACCTACTTCAGGAAAAATCAAAATTTTTTCTGAGAAACCCTTTGATAATTTAACTGTGTCAGTTAATTCAATTTTAATAGATGATCAGATGGCGTTTCCGACTGCTTTGAACTTGGGTGATATATTAGTGGCTGCATCGAAATTTTATCCAAATTGGGACAGCAAATTAGCTGAAGGATTATTAAATTATTTTTCATTTAAGACTTATCAATACCATAATCGTTTATCTAAAGGGCAAAAAAGCACATTTAATATGATTGTTGGATTATCTTCACATTGTCCGCTGACTATGTTTGATGAGCCTACAACCGGAATGGATGAAGCAGTAAGAAAGGATTTCTATCGCGCCCTTTTAAAAGATTATATAGCCTATCCGAGAACAATCCTCATATCCAGCCATCATCTCGAAGAAATCGAGCATATTTTAGAAGATGTCCTGCTTATCAAAAATGGCGAGTGCATTTTGCATCAATCTATAACAGATTTAAAGGAAATGATGATAGCGATTCAAGGGAAAAAAGAGGAAGTATCCTCTTTATTACTCAACCACGATGTAATCAGCGAACAGATGATTGGAACAGATTATATGCAAAAAGTGATTAAGCGACATGAAATATCGGAAGATTCAATCCTATCTGCTCGGCGGTCTGGCTTGGAAATAAATGCAGTAAGCCCTTCACAGGCTTGTCTGTACTTAACGCAAGAAAGAAAAGGGGGGATTGATGATGTCTTTAATTAAAGCTGATTTGGCTGAAATTTTAAAAAAGCAATATTTCTTTAAGTTTAAGGCGAATATCGATGTGTTTAGTTCGTTAGTTGGTTTGCAATTGTTAGCTGTTTTGTTTTCTCTTGGAGGAGGAATGTATACAGGATATTATGGAGGCGGCATGGATATTAGCATGAAACTATACTCTGCTGATATGGTTATATTATTTACAATGATTTGGGCACTAATTACTTCTGTTACTATTACTACCAAACCGTATCGTAATTATGAGTTTACTTTTGTCACTAATCGTATTTCAAGCAGTTTGTCCAATATTCTGTTTCTCTTGACTATTAGCTTACTAGCAGGCTTTACTTCAATGCTTTCAGCCAATTTAATACATGTGTTGGTGTATTTTTTTATCGATAGCGGAATGCTAATTTACGAGCAACATATGCAAGACATCATTACTGGAGTGATTTCTACTTCTTTATATATCTTCTTATTCTGTTCATTTGGCTATTTATTTGGCGCATTCATTCAAGTTCATAAAGTTTTCAGCGGTTTGATTCCAGTAGGAATTATTGGGCTGCTGTTATTTGATGGGATGAAGCTGAATTCAACCATTGCAATGTTTTACTTTAATGAACCTAGTTTATTTATGTTTTTTATAAAAACAATCATTTTAGCTGGAATAGCTTTTGCAGTTGCAATTCTTATTTTGAGGAATATGGAGGTGAAGAGATGACATCTTTATATTTGCTTGTCATTATCGGTGCTATAGCTATCTTATCAATCTTCCTTATTTCGAAAAAAATAAAAACGACTTATGCAATCTTAATTACTTACTCAAGTATATTGTTGATTTCAACAATACTTGTTGGCTTTATTTCAATAGAGCCCGAAAATATCCAAATTGAATCTGAAGCAGTATCACAGCAGTTAAATAATGCCTTGAAAAATGGAGATAGAGAAAACATTGATCCTTTGTATGTCATGAAGGAAGAGAGCTTTCAAATAGACGAGGAGAAGGTGCTCACATTAAAAAGTAATTATGAGGATGGGTTAACATTTTATATTGAGAGAAAAGCGGAGGATGATGGGCAAGTTGATAGTACAATCTACCATATTGGGCCAATTGTTAATGGACATTATGTGGAAAACTCTCTTGAACCGTATGAGCTGCATTACTCAGAAAATATGCTAGATTATTATGTGAATAGAGTTGCGAGATTGATTTTTCATATGAACACCTCTGAATTCACAATTAATCAATTTAAACATGATGATGTATTTGCTATAAATGAAATTCATACGCAAGCCCCGGCTGTATACTTGCAAATCCCAAAAAGCCTTAGTATAGACAGAGATGGCGATTTTTTTATCGAATATGTAAAGTAGTAAATGGCCAAAGAGCATATTTTGTTCTTTGGCCTTTACAATGATTTGTTTTTTATGTATAATGAATGATATTCAGTCATTAACAACATAAGGAGATGGAAAATGGATAAAAAAGAGAAGATTGTGCAGGCAGCAATTGAAGTGTTTCGTGAAAAGGGAATAGAGAAAACAAAAATATCGGATATTGTCAAACTTGCTGGTATCGCACAGGGTACCTTTTATTTATATTTTCCATCAAAGCTATCCGTCATGCCGGCCATTGCAGAGGTAATGGTTGAAAGGATGATTACTTTTGTACAGGATCAAGCAGATGCAAATGAATCATTCGAAATCAGATTATCACAAATTGTTGATGCAATATTTGCTTATACAAATGAATATCGTGAAATTCTTGCTTTGATATATGCTGGTCTTGCTTCTAGTGATCATATTCGTCAATGGGAAACCGTTTATGAGCCGTTCTACGCTTGGATTAGTGATTTTTTGAATGAAGCAAAGGATGCGGGCTTAGTGCGAGCATCATTACATGTTGAAAACACATCTAAGTTATTTATCGGTCTTGTTGAATCAGCGGCAGAGCAAATTTACTTATATGATCATACCGATGAGAAACAGGCTGCAATTCAAAAGAAAGAAGTACTGGAGTTTCTTCAATACGGACTGGGATATAAGTAACTTGCCATAGCGGCGAGTTTTCTTATGGAGTAATAATGACTGAAAGTCAGTCATGGGAGAGGTGCAGAAAATGAATAAATCATGGATGTATGTAATATTAACCTGTTTAGCTGAGTTGGTTTGGGTATACGGTTTTAATACAGCAAGCCTTTGGTGGCATTGGGTGCTGATTATCGGCGTAATTATTATTGACTTTTATTTCCTTGCGAAGGCTTGCGAAAAATTGCCTACAGGAACGGTATATGCTATTTTCGCCGGCGTAGGCACAGTTGGTGCAACAGCAATGGATGTGTACTTGTTTGGAGGCAGTATGAATATCGGTAAAACACTCTTTATTGCATTAATTATGCTTGGGGTGATCGGATTAAAGCTTGCAGACAATAAAGAAGAGGCAGGAAAAGATATGAAAGGAGCTGCATAATATGGGCTGGTTATTAGTTATGTTAGCCGCTGTTAGCGAAATTATCGGTGTGGTTGGGTTGAAAATGTACAGCCAAACTAAAAGTTTGCGTAACGGTGCTATTTATATGGGCGGATTTGGGGCGTCTTTCGGATTTCTCTATGCATCGTTTCAATATTTGCAATTAAGCGTGGCATATGCAGTTTGGATCGGCATAGGAACAGCCGGAGCAGTGCTGTTAAGTATGTTTCTTTTCGGCGAATCTAAAAGTAAATCCCGGTTAATTAGCGTTGCCCTCATCGTTATAGGTGTTACTGGGTTGAAAGCAATGTCTTAAGGAAGAAGCAGATTGCAGCAGAGCTGCTCCTAAGTCAAAAACAGTGCAGGATCGAGCTCCATTGCTCTGTCTGCACTGTTTTTGTTATTTTTTAGCTATTTTTTCTCCGTTTCACCATCATCACTTGCAACGAGCCCATCCTTTAAGGCTGCCCAAAAACTAAGGACAATCGAGATAAACACCATAATAAACGGTGCGTAAAAAATAATAAATTGCTCCATATACTTCACTCCTCACACATGATTATCCCGTTTTCCTTGTACATATTCTTTATTAAACAGAAAAAGCCGTAACAGCAGGTACAGAGAAGGAATCAATAATCCGAGACCGGCAACAAAAACGATAATTAGCGAGATCGCCATCGCTTCATTCGTAAAGCTGTCGTAAATCGTTAAATATGGGTAGAGCAAGTATGGATAATGGGAAATGCCATAGGCGAAAAAAGCGAGATAATATTGGCCGCATAGTAGTGTAAAGGCCAATCCATAAGCTCTTTTTTTCCATAAGAGAAATACGGTCCCTGCAAAGAACAGGACAGAGAGGGCAAACATCCACCATAAATCCATTAATCTTGTGAAATGTTCATAGTTGTGGAAACGCAATTCCACTATTATTCCTATCGCTGTTATTAGTGAAGGAATGGACCAGATTAGCGCATAGCTTCTCAGCAAGTTTGTTGCTGCTTCATCTTTCGCATAATGAGCATACCATGTGAGAAAGACAGCGGATATGAAAAGCACCGCTGTTAAGCTGAGTACGACAATGCTCCATGTAAGCGGGCTTGTGAATAATGTCCAATAGTCCAGAACTGGCCCCTTTTCGCCCATTGATATAAACCCGCCTTCTGAGATGGTGAAAACAATGGATAGGGAGGCGGGTATAAATAGCCCTGATAGCCCGTACAGGTAAGTATAACGTTTAGGCATCAAGCCTCCATAAGTTGTAAACGCATAATAAGAACCGCGTATAGCGAGCAATACAATTGCAATGCTGACAGGCACGAGCAATGTCGTTCCGTAGTAATAGGCAGATTTAGGGAAGAATCCGACAATACCGACAAAGAAAAATACTAGAAAAACATTGGTCACTTCCCAGACAGGTGATAAATAGCGCTGAATGACTTTATTTAAAATATGCTGCTTGTCACGGAATAAGCTGTAGGCATTGAAGAAGCCTGCGCCGAAGTCGATTGAAGCAACAATGACATAGCCATAAAGAAAAAGCCATAAAACAAATATCCCGATGACCTCAAGTGTCAAATGAATCACCTGCTTTCTCAAGCTTTCTATCTGCTAGCTCCTGCTCGACGGTATTTTTCTTGAACATTCTTGATAAGACATAAATACTGCCAGCGCCTAATAATAAATATAATGAGGCAAAGAGGATGAGCATCTTGTCCACCTGTCCGCTCGTTGTTGCAGCCTCATGTGTACGCATAATTCCCCGCAAAATCCAAGGCTGTCTGCCGACTTCAGTGAACCACCAGCCAACTTCAATTCCAATCATAGATAATGGTCCTCCAATGACAATGAGCCAGCGATACCACTTCGAATGAATAAATGGCCACTTTCTCCACATTCCTATTAAGTAAATGAAAGACAGTGCAATCATTGCTACGCCAATTGTGACCATCGTATCGAATAAATAATGAATAGAGAGAGGAGGAATATCCTCTTCAGCAAATTGATCCAAGCCGGTCACTTCCGCAAACGGATTGCTGTATGCCAGTATGCTCAAAGCATAAGGAATGCGAATGGCATATTTCACTTCTTGTCCATCTAAGACTCCATACAGAATTAGGGGAGCGCCTTCTTCTGTTTCAAAATGCCATTCTGCTGCTGCGAGTTTTTCAGGCTGGTATTCAGCAAGGAATTTTCCGGCAAAATCGCCAATTAGCGCAGTGGAGATGGAAAAAATAAGCCCCAGTTTTATCGTTAAAAAAACTGCTTTTTTATGGTAAATATGATTCGATCCCTTTAATAGACGATATGCGCCAATGGCAGCAAGGATAAATGCTGCGGTCATATAAGCCGTTACGAGCACATGTGCCACTTTGGTCGGCATGGCAGGATTAACCATCGCAAGCAATGGCGAAATATTTACGATCTGTCCGTCCACAATTTCAAAGCCTTGCGGAGTATTCATAAATGAATTGACAATCGTAATAAACACTGCGGAGAAGGAAGCGCCGAGCGCAACAGGTATTAATAGCAGCAAATGCTTTCTCTGGTCTTCAAACCTGTCCCATGTGTATAAATAAATGCCTAAAAATATCGCCTCGAAGAAAAATGCGAATACTTCCAGAAATAATGGCAAGGCAATGATGTGCCCGACTAATTCCATGAAATTTGGCCATAGCAGGGAAAGCTGAAGGCCGATAGCAGTCCCTGTCACGACACCGACAGCAACAGTAATAACAAATCCGCGTGACCAGCGCCTGGCAAGCAATATGTAATGTTCATCATTCTTCTTAATCCCTACCCATTGAGCAATCATAATCATAAGCGGGATTCCTACACCAATCGTTGCATAAATAATATGGAAGGACAGTGTAAGTTCTGTTAAAACACGACTAAAGAATACAGCTTCTTCATTCCCCATTCTAAAACCCTCTTTTCTGTGTGGGTAAAGTTTAACTAAACATTCTTCCAAGCAGTGATAAACCGAGAATAAAGGCCACTGCAAATGCGAGAAGCATTAATTTCTTCTCTTGTTTTTTGTACATGCTGCCAGCTCCTTTGATCTGTCTCTGTTATAACTTTTACCAATTTAGGAATTTTATTTAAAAAATATTAATTAGGAAGAGAAATATTGCGAAGATAAAAAATCCTTGCAGCTTGGCTACAAGGAAAATTACTCAGGGTTGTTAGTCCGGCTGATTAAGAAATATACACCTGCAACAAATAATGCGCCACCGATAATATTTCCTAGTGTGACTGGAATAAGATTATAGAAGAAGCCACTTATTGTCACTGTTTCTGAACCGCCATGCATGAGTGCCATACCTAATATGGACATATTAGCCACGCTATGTTCAAAGCTCGCCGTAATAAAAGCAAGGATTAATGAGAAAACGAGCGCAAGCTTAGCAATATCTCCTTCTGCACGCAAAGAGGTCCATATCGCAAGACAAACAATCCAGTTACAGAGGATTCCTCTAAAAAACAGCTCTGATAAGCTTGCATTCATTTTGCCGTCCGCTAGTTCCATCATATAGTGATCAATGCCGGCCTCGCCAAAAATCCCGGAAAGTAGAACGAGAAGTGAAAGTAAGAGAGCACCAACAAGATTACCAAGATAACTCCATCCCCAAACATAAAAAGTCTGCTTCCATGAGGTGACTTTTGAAAGAGCACTGACAGTAAAAATTAGATTATTGCCAGTAAACAGCTCTGATCCAGCCCAAAGAACAATGGCAAGGGCGATGCCGAAGGTGGCTCCTGTAACGATGGAAAGGAAAGGTGAATTCGCACGATATAAAGGGTCTCCAACAGAAAATAATACAATTGATCCAATGCCGACGTATGCGCCAGCTAATATGGCGCCGAGAAAATAGCGAAGCATAGAGGATTGTAACAATCCAAACTTGCTTTTTGCCTGATTGTTCAAAGTTTGTAAGGTTTCCTTATACATGTAAAGCATATCCCTCCTGTCTTGTTTCCATGTGTACCCATTCAGCCTCTTTATAAACGAATAGTTTTAGAAAATATAACGTTTATAAGGGGAAAATGACGGGAAGTGGGTAAAAATATATATAACTGTAATATGGGGGGTGCGTATCATTGGTAAATCAATTTGAAGTAACTTTGAACGGAAATAAAGAAAACGCAGAGGGTAGTGAAACGCTATTAACCTTTTTAAACAAAATGGAAGTTGAGGTGCCGAGCCTCTGTTATCATCCAAGTCTTGGGCCGATAGAAACTTGTGATACATGCATTGTAAAAGTAAATGGAGAATATGTAAGGTCCTGCTCAACTGAAATTAAGCCTGGAGATATCGTTGAAACGAAAAGTGATGATGTCCACGAAGCACAAATCATCGCGATGGATCGTGTGCTTGGGAATCATGAACTTTATTGCACAGTTTGCGATTACAACAATGGCAATTGCGAGATACATAACGCAGTCAAAGAGATGAAAATCTCTCATCAGGAAACTCCGCATACATCGAAAGAATCGCCTGTACAAAGAAATGACTTTTACAGATATGATCCTGATCAATGCATCCTATGCGGCCGCTGTGTTGAAGCTTGTCAGGATGTACAGGTCACTGAGACATTATCTATTGATTGGGATTTGAAAAGACCGCGTGTGATTTGGGATAAAAACTCGCCGATTGATGAATCTTCCTGTGTGAACTGCGGACATTGCTCGACCGTTTGTCCATGCAATGCAATGATGGAGGTTGGTATGGAAGGCGAAGCTGGCTTTTTAACTGGATTTCGAGAAGAAGCGATGAGACCGATGATTAATATTACAAAAAGTGTTGAGACTGGCTACGAGTCATTAATGACCATTTCTGACGTAGAAGCGACGATGCGAGAAGAAAGGATAAAGAAAACGAAAACCGTCTGCACGTATTGCGGTGTTGGCTGTGCGTTTGATGTATGGACGAAGGGCAGACAGGTTTTAAAGGTGGAACCTCAGGCAGAAGCGCCTGCAAACGGTATTTCAACTTGTGTTAAAGGAAAATTCGGCTGGGATTTTGTCAATAGTGAAGAGCGAATTACAAGACCGCTAATTAGAGAAGGGAATGAATTTCGCGAAGCCGAATGGGAGGAAGCTTTAGATTTAATAGAAAATAAATTTAATAAAATTAAGAAAGAGAAAGGTTCGGATTCTCTTGCTTTTATTTCATCCTCTAAATGTACGAATGAAGAGTCTTACTTAATGCAAAAGCTGGCAAGAGCTGTCATCGGAACAAACAATGTAGATAACTGCTCAAGATACTGTCAATCGCCGGCTACAATGGGGCTGTGGCGTACAGTTGGATATGGCGGAGATTCCGGCGGCATTGGCGATATTGCTAAATCTGAATTGGTCATTTCTATTGGGTCTAATACGGTTGAATCGCATCCAGTATTAGCAACGAGAGTAAAAAGAGCGCAAAAGCTGAATGGGCAGAAGGTGATTGTGGCAGATATTCGCAAGCATGAACTGGCTGACCGCGCAGATCTTTTTGTGAAGCCTGCCCCGGGAAGCGATCTTGTCTGGCTATCTGCAGTAACGAAACATATCCTTGATAAAGGCTGGCATGATGATGAATTTTTACAAAAGCATGTGAACAATGTTGATGAATTTATCGAAAGTCTAGAACCGTACACACTTGAGTATGCAGAAGAGGTTACACATCTCTCTAAAGAGGAACTTAAATGGATCGCTGAAAGCATTCATGAGGCTCAGACAACCTGCATCCTGTGGGCAATGGGAGTTACACAGCATGGTGGAGGCAGTGATACAAGCACAGCCATTTCAAATCTTTTGCTTGTTACCGGTAATTATATGAAGCCTGCAGCTGGCGCTTATCCGCTCCGCGGCCATAATAATGTGCAAGGGGCAAGTGATTTTGGCAGCATGCCGGACCGCTTTCCGGGCTATCAATTTGTTACAGATGATGATGTGCGCAAACGCTTTGAAGCCAGCTGGGGTACAAGCTTGCCGGCTAAGCCTGGATTAAATAATCACGAGATGGTAGAAGCGATTCATGACGGTTATCTTAATGCGCTTTACTTAAAAGGCGAGGATATGGGAATTGTTGATGCGAATATTAATTATGTGCAATCCGCATTCGAAAAATTAGACTTCTTTGTCGTGCAGGATGTCTTCTTTTCAAAAACTTGCCAATACGCAGATGTAGTTTTACCTGCGAGTCCAAGCTTTGAAAAAGAAGGGACATTTACAAACACAGAGCGTCGATTCCAAAGGCTATATCAAGTGTTTGAACCGATGGGCGAGTCCCTTCCAGATTGGAAAATTATTATGGAAATCGCCAACACACTTGGAGCAGACTGGTCATACACACACCCAAGTGAAATCATGGATGAAGCTGCTTCGCTCACACCGATATTTGCCGGTGTAAACTACGAGCGCCTTGAAGGCTATAACAGCCTGCAATGGCCGGTAGCTGAAGATGGTACAGATTCGCCACTGCTATTCACTGAAGAATTTCCGTTGCCTGATGGTAAGGCTAAGCTGCATCCGGTCGAATGGACAAAGCCGCTCGAGTTTGAAGAGGAATATGATATCCATGTGAATAATGGCCGTTTACTTGAGCATTTCCATGAAGGGAATTTAACCTATAAGTCGAAAGCCATTTCAGGGAAAACGCCAAGTGTCTTTTTAGAAGTCTCACAAGAGCTTGCTGATGACCGCGGAATAGAAGATGGAACGAAAGTAAAGCTAACTTCCCCATATGGAAGTGTAAAAGTAAGCTGTGTTGTAACTGATCGAGTATTCGGAAAGCAAGTGTACTTGCCGATGAATACGAGCGGAGAGGGAGCAATAAACTATTTAACTAGCTCTCATTCTGATAAAGATACGGACACGCCGGCATATAAAGAAATTTCAGCAAAAATGGAAGTGCTTGAATCTAAAGGGGAAAGTCCATTGCCGCGAAATAATCATCGCTATGGGAGCCCGCAGCCGCAAATAGGTGTAAAAGTAGAAGAAAAATGGGCAAGAAAGGATTATGTCTTCCCTGGTGATCTTGTAAAAGAAAGGAGAGCGAAGAAGCATGGCTAAAGCAACAACGGTCATTCGTAAAATGGAAATTGATCCGGAAAAGCAGAGGAAGGAAGATTTACGCGCTATTGAAGATGTTTTATTGGATAATAGAGAAGGTATTACTGATTTACTGAAGCTGCTTCAGCGTTTTCAGCACAAGGAAGTTTTCCATATGGCTGAAAGCATGATAGGCCAAAGTGATAAAATCTTAGAGCGTGTTGTACTCTCCATGGACCATCCTGAAATTACAAGGTCATTGAAAAATATGCTGCTTTTATTTGAAGCACTTGGCAAAGTAAATGTGGATGAACTTGAGCCGATGATTCAAAAGCTAAACAATGCGGTTTCAAACATAGCAGAATACGATAAAAGAAATGAAAGAGCATCCTATTTAAATCTCATTTCTGCCATGAAGGACAAGGAAGTTGTCGACGGACTAAATGTGATGGTTGCGCTAGTGAAAGGTTTTGGTTCCAGTACAAACAATGCCGCTGATAAATATGGTATCCGGCATCCTACTATAGGCATTGCACCTCAAAAAGCGAATAAATGGCTTTATTTCTTAGGTGGGGCAATGGCCGTGGCTGTTCCGTTATTATTAAGAAAAAATAAAGAATAAATAAAAGAAGCATGTTCAAAATAAACTTGAACATGCTTCCTTGCTATTAGAACTATATAGCTTAAGATTACTTCATCTCATTCGGCAGCCATGTTTGCGACCACTTTTCAATTTCCCTCATGACAGGCTCTAAAGCTTCCCCTTTTTCCGTTAATGAATATTCAATTCTAACAGGTGTTTCAGGGTAAACCGCTCGTTTAACTATTCCCTGGTGTTCGAGGTCTTTAAGGCGTTCAGATAGGACACGACCGCTTATGCCGATAGAAGATTCTAAAGTGCAGAAACGTTTTGGGCCGGTTAGCAGTTGATAAATGACAAGACCAGTCCAGCGCTGGCTCATTAAACTCATGGCTTTTTCGAATCGAGGACAAATGAGAGCTTGATTCAAATCAGTCACCTCTATTATTAGAATTCCATTGTACTTTTACAATACATCATAATTGTACTTGACACAAGTAGTTAACGAAAATATAATTACTTACATAAAGTAACTAAGTGATAAATTATGAAATCAAGGGGGCAATACAATGAAGTATCATCAAAAACCTAATATTTACGCTAATCAAATTGAGTTAAAGGTAGAGGATTTACAGCGCTCCCTTGACTTTTATCAACGGATAATTGGGTTAAAAGTAATAGACAAAACAGACCAAAGGGCCGTTCTTTCCGCTGATGGCATTCAGCCGTTAGTTACGATTGAACAGCCTCAAGATATACAAAGGAAGGAACCGCGCCGAACTGGTTTGTATCATTATGCAATTCTCCTTCCATCAAGGGCAGACTTAGCAAGTATGATTCGTCATTTTATTAAAACAGGCTATCCTCTGCAGGGAGCTTCAGATCATGATGTGAGTGAAGCTTTATATCTTTCTGATCCAGATGGCAATGGTATTGAGATTTATAGTGACCGACCATCATCTGCATGGGAATGGCGAGGAAATGAAATTGTAATGGGAACAAATGCCTTGGATGTTCAAAGCATTATGGAAGAATGGGATGGAAAGCCATGGGCAGGTTTACCACAAGGGACGATAATGGGGCATATTCATTTGCATGTAAATAGTATAGAAAAAGCGAAGAAATTCTACTGTGAAGGCCTTGGGTTTGAGGTGGTCACAAGTTACGGTAAACAAGCGCTTTTTATATCCACTGGTAAATATCATCATCATATCGGCCTAAATATTTGGAATGGCACGAATGCATCTCCGCCATCAGATAATAGCGTTGGCATGAGTTCGTTTACTTTGGTTCTTCCTAGCGAGGAATTTTTACAGCGTACAATAAATCAATTAGAGCGTATTGGCAGTTCTATTATTTCTGAGGATGGAGCGCTCGCAGTGCTGGATCCATCCGGAAGTAAAATCAAGTTAATTGTTGAATAGAGAAGGTGGTCATCATGGATTTGAAATGCGATGTATGCATCGTTGGAGCGGGTCCGGGAGGCGCTCTTTTAGGCTATTTGCTGGCAAAAAGCAATCTATCGGTTATTGTTATTGAACGGCATGAGAAAATGGATAAGGAGTTCCGCGGAGAGCATTTAAATGTTGCAGGTGAAGAAGTATTAAAAAGCTATTCTTTATATGATATGGTTGAAAAGACAGGCCTTCTCCCGATGGAACGAATAGAATATTGGAAGAATGGGGAAGTAATTAAATCGATTATGCCATCAGAGAATGAAAGGCATGTAGGTATACATGTCCCACAGAAAAACCTCTTGACGGCAATTTTGACAGAATCTACTTCATTCCAAAACTATCGCTTATTAACAGGGACTAAGGCAGTCTCATTAATAAAAGAGAATGGAATGGTAAAAGGCATCGTTGCGGAAAATGGAAAAGAGAAAATACAAATTTTAAGCTCGATTGTCGTTGGCTCGGATGGGCGCTTTTCAACCATCCGGAAACTGGCAGGCATTCCATTTCAGCAAATAGCTCATGGCTATGATTTATTATGGGCGAAAATCCCTGCGCCTAGCCTGTGGACACCAGTTATTAGGCAGGCATTAATCGATGGAAAACAGTTGGCACTCTTTTCGCAGGCAGGCGGAAACATACAAATAGGCTGGAATATTGAAAAAGGTATTTTTCCACAGCTTAAAAAGCAATCATTCTATCCGTTTATCCAAAAAGTGATAGAAGCATTCCCAGATTTAAAAGAATTAGTGCAAAATCATATCCAATCATGGCAAGATTTTATATTATTAAATGTACACAGCTGTAAATGCCAATCATGGGTTCAAGATGGACTCGTAATGATGGGTGATGCGGCGCATACGATGAGTCCGACCGGTGCATATGGCCTTAACAGTGCACTGTTGGATGCAAGTATTCTATATGAGGTTATTATAGAAGCAATGAGCTTAAATGATTTTAGCGAAAGAAGCTTAAAGGCATTTGAGCAATTGAGGAGAACAGAGGTAGAAAGACTACAAGCGCAGCAGATTATGCAAGAGGCATCTTTTCATCAGCATTTTGCATCTGCGTAATTGTATTAGGAGGAACATAACTTATGAATCAAATACAGATAGAATCAAAAGCGCTGTCTTTATTGGAAAATAAAATTAAGAGAATAGATAAGGAAGAAGGAGCCATCTACTTAGTTGGCCCGATTCAGCTTCCAGTTAACTTAGAGGGAAGGACTGTTAATTTTAAATGGTACTGCTGGCTGAACAGCGAAGAGGTAATGAATGATACGAAGCAAATCATCGATCATTTATCTTCGGCTAACCTAGCAGATGCACAGCAATCGAGCGTGCTTGTATATGGTGATTTTGAACAAGGTGAAGAGGCATTAATTCGCTTCCATTCCATTTGTCATACCGGCGATATTTTTGGCAGCAAAAGATGTGACTGCGGTTATCAACTGAGACAGTCGATGAAAATGATTGAAGCCAACGGTTCAGGTGCGATTTTTTATTTAGCGAATCATGAAGGGCGCGGAATCGGTTTATTTAGTAAAGCGATGGCTTATGTCCTGCAGGAAAATGGCTATGATACGGTAGAAGCAAATGAAGAATTAGGATTTGCGGATGATATGAGAAACTACGATGACGCCATTCTTGTCCTAAAAGAATTAAGAAACAAGCCGGTCACACTTATTACCAATAATCCGAAGAAATTAGATGCATTAACAAAAGAAGGCGCTAATTTAATCGGTAGAACACCGTTATGGGGAGATATTTCGTCTTATAATGAGCGCTATTTGCAAACAAAAGTGTTGAAATCAGGTCATTTGCAGGCGGAAGGATTGAATTCAAATGACAAATGATCAATTTTATATGAACTTAGCCATTCAAAATGCAAAGGCAATGAAGGGGCAAACCGACCCGAATCCATTAGTAGGTGCGGTGATTGTGAACCATAATCGCATTGTAGGGGTAGGAGCACACTTAAAAGCAGGTGAGCCTCATGCGGAAATCCATGCATTAAGAATGGCAGGGCAACAAGCAGCAGAAGGAACCATTTATGTCACGCTTGAACCATGCTCCCATCATGGCCGAACTGGCCCTTGCGCGGAAGCTATCGTGAAAGCGGGACTAAAGAAAGTGGTTATTGCGGCTTTAGACCCGAATCCCATTGTTAGCGGAAACGGCGTGAAAATTTTACAAGAAGCTGGAATCGAAGTGGTGACAGGCGTTTGTGAGGAAGAGTCCCGCAAAATGAACGAAGTGTTTAATAAATATATTGTGGAGGAAAAGCCATTTATTACTTTGAAATCGGGTATTACACTAGACGGCAAGATTGCTACGCATACTTCCAGCAGCAAATGGATCACATCTTCCGAAGCAAGGGAAGATGTACATAAGCTGCGCAGTGAGAACAAGGCTATATTAGTAGGCGTCAATACCGTCATTCATGATGATCCTGAATTAACAGCAAGGATACCAAATGGGCGAAATCCGCTTCGCGTCATTTTAGACTCTTCATTAAGAATTCCTTTAGATGTCAAAGTGGTGAAGGATGAAAAGGCAGATACATGGATTTTTACGGGAAATGCATATGATCAAAAGAAAAAAGCCATTTTAGAATCAAAAGGAATCAAGGTTTTTCACACCGATAGCAAGCAGGCAAATGTGAGTGAAGTAGTGAAAATATTAGGCGAACACCAAATATCATCCATGCTAATAGAGGGAGGAGGAAATGTTAATGCTGCCTTTTTAGAGCATGGACTGATTGATAAAGTCGAGATTTATATGGCGCCCAAGCTAGTAGGCGGAAGGGAAGCGCCTACCTTCATGGAGGGAAATGGCATCGCGGAAATGAGTGATGCTGTTGAATTAACCGATGTATCTGTCACCTCTATCGGCAAAGACTTTAAATTCACTGGTTATCCGATTTATCGCAGATTAACGGGCAGTAAGATCCCCCCACTTCAAGGCTTGTGATAGAAGCATTAAAGATAAGTGGCGGATTAACTGCCCGTAAAAGCCCGATTGGTTCAACTAACCATCATTGGGGGATGAAGGTTAAAAAAGTAAGTAAAGGGATGTAATAATGAGATTTGGATTCGATATAGATGATACATTAATTAATTTGCGCGAACATGCCTTTCATATTTATAACAGAAAATTAAATCAAACGATTGATTTAAATGAATTTCATAAATTAAATACATTAGAAATTCATACATTATACGGACTGTCGGATATAGAGGGCAAGGAAATGTGGAACGATTCTCTTGAAGAAATCTATTTCACGGATTGTGCAATATTTTCTGGTGCACTGGATTTTTTAAAAGAATTAGAACAGCAAGGACATGAAATTTTCTATATTACTGCAAGAAACAAAGCGTATTGTCGGAAAACGAAGGAATGGATGATAAAGCAAGGCTTCCCAGTCAAGGACGGCAACTTCTACTGCGGCATGAAAGATCATGAAAAAATAAACATTATTCAGAAGCTATCTTTAGATTACTATTTTGATGATAAGCCGGAAGTGCTCAATACATTAACGGATGAATCAGTTTCATGCTTTGTTAAAGATCAATCCTATAATCGTGCAATGAACCTGCCACGATTAGTAGACTGGTCAGAATACCATGAAAAATTAAAGGCCAAAGGCTTGAAATGAATGGACCCTTACTTTGAGGGTCTTTTTTTGTTTGAACAGTGGAATGCAAACAATGGTACTAGTTTTAAGAGAGTTTGCAGAAAAAGTGGTATCAAACAGCAAAAGAAACTAACCGTTAGAATCAAATCCAAAAGCTTACCCGTCCTTTCAGCGAATAAAAACTTGTGAAAATTCTTCATTTCATGCATTGTAAAAGTAAAGGAGTGGTTATTTTATGAATAAAGAGTTAATTGATCAATTAATACGGAATCATCCATTATTAACTGAAATCACCCAACTTAAGGAAGTGATGTGGATAAATGAGCAATACAGCTCTGCCATGAATACAAGTCTTTCCATAGAAGACATTGAGGATGCTGCCCTTCGTCTGCAGCGATTTGCACCATACATAGAAAAGGTTTTTCCGGAAACAAAAGAAGCAAAGGGCATCATTGAATCTAAATTAATTGAATTGCCGAAGATGAAAGAGAGCATAAATCATCTTCCAGGAAGACTGCTGCTTAAATGTGATAGTCACTTGCCAATCTCAGGATCGATTAAGGCGCGTGGAGGAATCTATGAGGTTTTGAAACATGCAGAGGATTTAGCATTGCAGTATAATAAATTATCAATTGATGATGACTACAGTAAACTGACACAGCTACAATCATTCTTTTCCCAGTTTTCCATAGCTGTCGGATCTACAGGAAACCTTGGCTTAAGCATAGGGATTATGAGTGCGCAATTAGGGTTTAAAGTGTATGTCCATATGTCAGCAGATGCTAAACAATGGAAGAAAGATCTTTTACGCGAAAAGGGCGTCCATGTTGTTGAACATACCTCTGATTTTAGTGAAGCGGTGGCAAAAGGCAGAGAGCAGGCAAGTAAGGACGAAAATATGTATTTTGTTGATGATGAAAGCTCTGAAAACTTATTCCTCGGCTATGCAGTTGCTGCGTTAAGACTGCAAGAGCAGCTGAAAAAACTCGATGTGACTGTTGACGAAAAACACCCGTTATTTGTGTATTTGCCTTGTGGTGTAGGCGGTGGTCCTGGCGGCGTCACCTTTGGATTAAAGCAGCTCTTTGGTGAAAATGTGCATTGTTTCTTTGCCGAACCGACACATGCTCCATCAATGCTTATTGGCTTAATGACCGGTTTGCATGAGGGAGTGTCTGTGCAGGATTTTGGGATTGAACTTCGTACTGAAGCGGACGGGCTAGCTGTTGGACGTCCTTCTGGCTTCGTGGGAAAAGCGCTTGAACATGCGATTAGCGGAGTTTATACGATTCAAGATAACCATTTATTTGCATTACTAAAATTGCTTGCTGATGAAGAAGGGATTTTCTTAGAGCCTTCAGCGTTAGCGGGATTTGCTGGTCCCGGTAAATTATTTTCTTCAGACTACCTTGTTCACCACAACCTGCGATTAAATATGAATCAATCAACACATATCGTGTGGGCAACCGGCGGAAATATGGTCCCAGAGCAAGAGAGGAAACGCTATTATGATAAAGCAGTGAGTGTCACATCGGAGGGATAGCAGTGAAAAAATTATACTATGAAAACCCTTATATAAAAAGCTTCCATGCAGTAATAGAGAAACAGGCAGAAGACGAACAGGGCAGATTATATGCAGTGCTGAATCAGACAGCTTTTTATCCGACTGGAGGAGGTCAGCCGCATGATATCGGCACGATAAATGACATCAAAGTAATAGATGTAGAAGAAATGGATGGAGAGATACGCCATTATATTGAACATCCTATTTCACAAGCTGAAGCAGTTTGCAGCATTGATTGGGAAAGAAGGCTTGATCATATGCAGCAGCATACGGGTCAGCATATCTTATCAGCTGCATTTGCTGAAAACTTTGGCTACATGACAGTTGGCTTTCACCTTGGAAAGGATATTGTCACAATAGACTTAGACACGAAAGAGCTAACTGAAGAGCAAGTTCATTCTGCAGAAGCGCTCAGCAATAGCATCATTTTCGAAAATCGTCCAGTCGAGACCAAGTGGGTCGATGCTGCAGAATTAGTTCAATATCCTTTGCGGAAGCAGCCGGCGGTTCAAGAAAATATTCGTCTTGTTATTATTCCAGACTTTGATTATAACGGCTGCGGTGGAACGCATCCTGTCTCTACAGGACAAGTGAGCGCAGTGAAAATTTTGGATTGGGAGCGTCAAAAGAAGAAAACACGGGTTTCCTTTGTTTGCGGGAACAGAGTGCTGCAAAACCTTCATCAGAAAAATAAGACAGTTAAGGCACTAAGCCAATTGTTAAGTGCGCCCGAAAACGAGCTTGCAATGGTAGCAAATCGGGTTTTGGAGCATGGAAAAGCAGTTGAAAAAGAGCTGGAAGAAGCGAAATTAACATTAATTAAATACGAAGGAATAGAGCTTTTAAAAGAGGCAAAAATGGCAGGCAATCAAAAGGTTGTTGGCAAAGTTTTTCACGGAAGACCAATCCAGGATTTGCAGAACCTTGCTCGGCAAATAGCGGCCCATTCTCCGGAATCTATTATTTTCCTTATAAATGATGGAGGAGAAAAGTTGCAATTCGTATGTGCCAAAGGTTCCGAGCCAGACTTTAGTATGAAAGAAATTTCTGCAAAGCTTTTGCCAATGATAGATGGTAAAGGCGGAGGAAATGAAAGCTTTGCCCAAGGCGGAGGCGAACCGATTCTGACCGCGGAATCTCTTCTGGACAAGGCAATAGGATATGTTATATAATCTAACATAAAGCTATTTAAATTTAAAAAATATTTAGAAATAAAGCGAAAATTAATTGTCAACGATGGTACAAATGTATTACAATCTTATGTAAGGGTTTATGCATTGCATTGAATGTTTATGTTTTTCACATAAGCACCTCATGTAATATCCATACTGGCTAGGAGGAAGTAGAATGTTTCCGCCAAATACCCTCTATATTATCGGAGAGAGTAAAACCTCTTCTAATAATGCAATCATGCAGCAGTACAATGGCTTTTTTATTGCATTTGTCGTAGAAAGAGAAACTGGAAAAATCCTAGAAGCAGAATGTTCTTCGACGATTAATTTAACATCAGCGTTTATCCAATCTATCTTTGCGGGGAAAAGTATGCTTGATGTAGAAGGACTGCTTAAGGAAATAGAAACCCGGTATTACGGCTCTTCACAAAAAGCCATCATGGTGGCTTATAAGAATGCTTATATTAAATATACTCAAATAATGAATAAATAAGCTGCTTTTTCTGTTCATCGCAGAGAAAATCCAGCTGCTAGAGGTACGTTTCTTTAACTCTGGCAGCTGGATTTTTTATTTTGAGATTAATAATATTTCAAAATACCTTTTGCTTTTAATAGATTGATAATTTATAATAATAAAAATTATTATAAAATAATTTGGAGGGCTGAAAATGAAGCTATATGTATCTGTAGATATGGAAGGAATCACTGGATTGGCAGATTATACACAGGTCGATTCTTCCAAAAACAACTATGAACGCGGTCGGCGGATTATGACGGATGAAGCGAATTATGTCATCACTGAAGCTTTCAATCAAGGCTGTCAGGAGGTACTTGTAAATGACAGTCATTCTAAGATGAACAATTTAATGATTGAATACCTTCACCCGGATACATCCCTAATTACCGGCGATGTTAAACCGTTCTCCATGGTGCAAGGACTTGATTCCACCTATGCAGGTGCGATGTTTATCGGCTATCATGCGCGAGCATCCATGAAGGGTGTGATGTCTCATTCAATGTTCTTTTCTGTTCGTCACATGTACATAAATGATGTCGCGATTGGAGAGCTTGGTTTTAATGCTTATGTTGCAGGTTATCACGATGTGCCCATTCTGATGGTTGCCGGAGATGATCAAGCAGCAAAAGAAGCAGAAGAGCTAATTCCTAACGTGACAACTGCCATTGTAAAGGAGACGATTACGCGTTCTGCAGTTAAATCATTAACACCTTCCAAAGCTGGACAGCTATTAAAAGAAAAAACCGCATTAGCTTTAGAAAATAAAGAGAAAGTAAAGCCGCTTGTTCCTCCTGATCATCCGGTATTAAGAATTGAATTTGCCAATTACGGCCAGGCCGAATGGGCCGCTTTAATGCCTGGAGTGGAAATTGAGAAAGATTCTACAATTGTCCGTTATCAAGCAAAGGACATTCTTGAAGCTTATCGAGCGATGCTTGTGATGACAGAATTAGCTTCTAGAACGGCATATTGTTAAGGAGTGCTGATATAAATGCTTCGATATATTATGAAACGCCTTATAGCGATGGTCATCACCTTATGGTTCATTGTTACATTAACGTTTTTTCTCATGCACTCCATTCCGGGGTCGCCTTTTAATGAAGAACGTGCAACTAGCGAGGCTGTCCAAAGAAATCTTGAATCATTTTACAATTTAGATAAACCGCTCTATGTTCAATATTTTTCTTATATGAAATCGGTTGTTACATTAGATTTCGGTCCATCGATTAAGAAGCCTTCACAATCTGTCAATGACATGCTGAGCCGCGGCTTTCCCGTTTCGTTTGAGCTGGGTATTGTGACGCTAGTGGTGGCGATAATATCCGGCATTACATTAGGTGTGATTGCAGCCCTGCGGCATAACGGTTTTATTGATTACCTCGCCATGACCATTGCTGTCCTTGGCATATCGATACCTAACTTTGTTCTGGCAACGATGCTTATTCAGCAACTAGCAGTTAATGTGCCGATTTTTCCGGTTGCCACATGGTCAAGTCCGATGCATATGGTCTTGCCGACATTAGCCCTTGCAACAGGCCCAATGGCAATTATTGCCCGCTTAACTCGTTCCAGCATGATGGAGGTTCTTACTCAGGATTATATTAGAACAGCGAGAGCGAAGGGCTTATCACCAGTGAAAATTGTGTTCCGCCATGCGTTAAGGAATGCGTTATTGCCGGTAGTGACGGTGCTGGGTACGCTTGCAGCGAGCATTTTAACAGGCACATTTGTTATCGAAAAAATCTTTGCTATTCCTGGTATGGGAAAATACTTTGTTGAAAGTATCAATACACGAGATTATCCAGTCATTATGGGTACAACGGTCTTTTACAGTGCAATATTGATCATTATGCTTTTCTTAGTTGATATTGCCTATGGGATACTTGATCCGCGTATTAAGCTTCATAAAAAGGAGGGGAGCTAATTGGAACTGCATAAACGAGATAACCGTAATATTTCACCTGAAATTCCAGATGATTGGTTTGCCCCTAAAAATAAAAACCAAGAGCAAGCTGAGGCAGTTGTTCGACCGAGCCTCTCCTATTGGCAGGACGCTTGGAACAGATTGGTTAAAAACAAACTAGCAATGACGGGTTTGATATTCCTTATTCTTTTAACGATTATGGCCTTTTTAGGTCCGGCGATTTCTCCGCATAGCGGCTCACAGCAGCAATTAGCAAATCAAAATTTAGCTCCATCATCCGACTATTGGTTCGGAACGGACGAACTCGGTAGAGACGTCTTTACGAGAGTATGGCAAGGAGCTCAAGTATCACTGTTCGTCGGCCTAGCAGCAGCATTAATTGATTTTGCCATTGGTGTAGCATACGGCGGGATTGCAGGATATAAAGGCGGCAAAACTGATAATTTCATGATGAGGATTGTTGAGATACTTTATGGGCTGCCATACTTATTGGTCGTCATATTAATAAGCGTTGTGATGGGGCCGGGACTATTCACCATCATCTTTGCGCTCACTATTACCGGCTGGGTCGGCATGGCCAGAATTGTTCGGGGGCAGGTCTTGCAGGTTAAAAACTACGAATTTGTGATGGCATCAAAAACCTTTGGGACAAAAACAGGGCGGATTATTAGAAAAAATTTACTGCCGAATACGATGGGACCAATTATTGTCCAGATGACGCTAACTGTTCCATCCGCCATCTTTGCCGAGGCATTTTTAAGCTTTTTGGGCTTAGGCATTCAACCACCTTTGGCAAGCTGGGGATCGATGGCTAATGATGCGTTATCTGCCATTTTGACTGGCCATTGGTGGCGGCTGTTCTTCCCAGCCTTATTAATCAGTTTAACAATGTTTTCATTTAACGTTTTAGGTGATGGTCTGCAGGATGCGCTTGATCCGAAGTTAAGGAGGTAACGAAGATGGAAAAGGTACTTGAAGTAAAAGATCTTCATGTGACATTTTCAACCTATGGTGGGGAAGTAAAGGCTGTCAGAGGCGTTTCCTTCGATTTACATAAAGGCGAGACTTTAGCGATTGTCGGAGAATCCGGATGTGGAAAAAGCGTTACCTCACAAAGTATTATGAGGCTGATTCCATCTCCGCCAGGCAGGATTGCTTCAGGTTCTGTTCTATATAAAGGAAAAGATTTGGCGAAGATCAGCGAGAAAGAAATGAGGAAGATTCGCGGAGCTGATATTTCCATGATTTTTCAAGACCCGATGACAGCTCTAAATCCCACATTAACAATTGGTAAGCAGCTTGTTGAAGGAATCATCCAGCATGATGGCTCTCCAAAAGAGAAGGCGAAAAAAAGAGCGCTAGAAATGCTCAATCTAGTAGGCATACCCGATCCGGAAATGCGCTTTAAAAATTATCCCCATGAATTTAGCGGTGGGATGAGGCAGCGGATCGTGATTGCAATGGCGCTTGTTTGTGAGCCAGAAATACTAATTGCCGATGAGCCGACAACAGCTTTAGATGTAACCATTCAAGCGCAAATTCTAGATTTATTTAAAGAAATACAGAGGAAAACAAATGTATCAATTATATTAATTACGCATGATTTAGGCGTGGTTGCCCAAGTAGCTGATCGCATTGCAGTCATGTACGCAGGAAAAATAGTAGAAGCTGGAAATAGGAGAGAAATTTTCTATAAGCCGCAACATCCTTACACCAAAGGACTTTTGCAATCCGTACCAAGACTAGATTTAGAAGGTGAAGACCTCGTGCCAATTATGGGTTCACCTCCGGATTTATTTTCACCACCAGTTGGCTGTCCTTTTACAGCTAGATGTGATTTTGCCATGGAAGTTTGTGATAAGGCCTATCCATTTAAAACCCATTTGACAAAGGAACATCATGTCGACTGCTGGCTGCAGGATAAGCGCGCACAAAAAATGCTTTCGGCAGCAAAATAACTTTGGATTCTATTAAATAATATTTCTCAGCTCTCCCATGAAAGCTGAAAAATATAAAAAATTCTAAAAATAAGAGGGGGAAGTTAAATGAAAAAGCTTTTATCTGTGCTTATGATGGGATTATTTGTACTTATCCTAGCTGCATGTACGGCAAACGAAGATGCCGGTAAAGAGCCAGAAGGTAGCGGCGGGGATGATGGAGAGAAAACTGAAGAAGCAGCTGAAAAGGTTCTTTATATGAACAATGGCCAGGAACCGACATCTTTTGATCCTCCAATTGGATTTAATGCAGTATCATGGCAAAGTCTAAATAATTTAATGGAAGGGTTAACACGACTTGGCCAAAGTCATGAACCGGAAGCGGCAACTGCAGAAGATTGGGATGTATCTGAAGATGGGAAAGTATACACATTCCATATTCGAGAGGATGCAAAATGGTCAAATGGCGATGATGTTACAGCTGGTGATTTTGTATATGCATGGAAAAGGTTATTAGATCCTAATACTGGTTCACCTGCAGCGTTCCTTGCCTACTTTATTGAAGGCGGAGAAGCATTTAATAATGGGGAAGGGTCAGCTGATGATGTACAAGTGAAGGCAGTAGATGACAAGACATTTGAAGTAACTTTAATTAGTCCGCAAGCTTATTTCTTAAGCGTTATTACAAACCCTGCATTTTTCCCAATCAATGAAAAGGTTGCAGAGGAAAACTCGGAATGGTTTGCTGAAGCAGAATCGTTTGTAGGAAATGGTCCCTTCAACCTAACAGAATGGGTGCATGACAGCCATTTTGTCATGGAGAAGAATGAGCAATATTGGGATGCGGAAAATGTAAAACTTGATAAAGTCCATTGGGCAATGGTTGACGATACAAACACAGAATATCAGATGTTTCAAACTGGAGACCTTGATACTTCTGATGTCCCGCCTGAATTAAGTGAACAGCTATTTGCAGATGAAAGTGCGGAAATGGTTGATCAAGCAGGCGATTATTTCTACCGATTTAATGTTGAGATGGAGCCATTTCAAAATGAGAACATCCGTAAAGCATTTGCTATGGCTGTCAATCAGCAGGAGATTGTAGACTATGTTACAAAAAATGGTGAGGAACCGGCTTACGGATTTGTATCACCAGGATTTAAAGACCCTTCCGGAAATGATTTCCGCGAGACTAGTGGAGACTTACTAAAAACAAATGTAGAACAAGCGAAAGAATTATTGGCAAAAGGGATGGAAGAAGAAGGCTATGATACTTTGCCAGAAGTAACATTAACATACAGTACATTAGATACACATAAAAAGATTGCAGAAGCCCTGCAGCAAATGTTTAAAGAGAATTTAGAAGTTGATGTGAAGCTGGCAAATATGGAGGCAAATGTATTTGCAGAAGAACAAAAGGCTTTGAAATTCCAGCTATCGAGAAGTTCATTCCTTGCGGATTATGCTGATCCAATTAACTTCCTGGAAAACTTCCAAACAGGCCATTCAATGAACCGTACAGGCTGGTCTAACGAAGAGTATGACAAGTTAATTCAAAGTGCACTGAAAGAAGCAGACGAGAAAAAACGTTTTGAAATGATGTATGATGCAGAAAAAATTCTTTTTGATGAAATGCCAATCATTCCAATTCACTTCTATAATCAAGTTTATTTGCAAAATGAAGATGTGACAGGTATCGTTCGTCACCCTGTAGGCTACATCGAATTGAAGTGGGCTGAGAAAAAATAATCTTAAAGCTATATAGACGAGTTCAAAAGCTACAAGGAAGAGGGGGTGTTCGCTTTGAACACCCCTTTTTCGACAATTATTTCCTGAGAAATATGTGAAATAACGTCACAGACTGTCTGTATTTCTGTGAGCATAGATAAGAAATAACTCAATTAAAACAGGCATATAATGAAGAACAATCTTTAAGTAAAGGATGTGGGGAAATGACAGTGAAGCCAGAGCGTTTGCGAAGAGGAGATACAATCGGTATTATTGCTCCTGCAAGTCCTCCTAATCAAGATAATTTAAACCGATCATTTGCATTTTTAGAAGAGCTTGGGCTGAAGATCAAGCTTGGTGAGCATGTATATGACCAATATGGTTATTTAGCAGGTTCTAATGAAAATAGGTTAAGAGATTTACATAATATGTTTCAGGATAAGGAAGTAAAGGCAATCATTTGTGCTGGCGGCGGTTATGGCACTGCAAGAATTGCAGCACATATTAATTATGAAATCATTGCTGCTAACCATAAAATTTTTTGGGGATACAGTGATATTACTTTCCTTCATTCAGCCATACATCAGAAAACAGGACTTGTCACTTTTCATGGCCCAATGCTTGCTTCCGATTTAGGGAAAGCAGATGCTGATTTACAGTCAAAGCAATTCATGAATCAGCTGTTTGAGCCAGGACCGCTTGTTTATCCGCAAAATTTGAGTGAACTTGAAACGATGGTCCATGGGCATGCAACCGGGGAATTAATTGGAGGGAATTTGTGCCTGTTAGTGAGCACATTAGGAACAGCATTTGAAGTGGATACAAAGGATAAACTGGTTTTAATTGAAGACATAAATGAAGAGCCTCGCGCAATTGACCGCATGCTTAATCAGCTTTATATGGCTGGAAAGCTGGACGCGGCAGCGGGATTTGTCATCGGAGACTTCAATAATTGTGTACCTGAAAGAGAACAGTCACTGACTCTTGACGAGGTGCTAGCGCACTATATCTCTTTAGCAAATAAGCCGGCAGTTAAAGGTTTTAACATTGGACATTGCTCTCCGCATTTCTCCTTACCTCTAGGGGTTGAAGCGAGTCTGGATGCAACGAATAAGCAACTGACAATAGACAGTGGCATTAAGTAAAGGTGGTCACATATGAAAATTGCTAAAATTGAAACACATCGCATGGCAGTTCCGTTGATCAAGCCCTTTAAAACGGCATTGCGCACAGTTAAGACAGCTGAAACCTTAGTGGTGAAAATTACCTGTGACAATGGCATTGTCGGATGGGGAGAGGCGCCGCCGACTGTTGTGATTACTGGTGACAGCATGTCTAGTATTGAGTCAGCTGTGAAAGAAGTTCTAGCTCCATTTTTATTTAAACAGGATTTTTCTAACTATGAGGAAATGTTTCAAGGAATAAGCGCAAGCTGCATTGGGAATTCCAGTGCCAAGGCTGCAGTGGACATGGCGCTGTATGATTGCTTATCACAATCGTGCCAGCTGCCGCTCTATCAGTTTTTAGGAGGCCATAAGAAAGAGCTTGAAACTGATTTTACTGTAAGTGTGAACGGACCGGAGGAGATGGGCGAAGATGCTGTTTCTTATGTGCAGCAAGGATTTGATGTTTTAAAGGTAAAGGTCGGAAAAGATCATGTTCAAACAGATATAGACAGAGTGAGGGAAATACGGGCAAGAGTCGGCGATGACATTAAAATACGTCTTGATGCAAACCAAGGGTGGACGGCTAAAGAGGCCGTTGCAATCATTAGAAAGATGGAAGATCTAGATTTGCAGATTGAGCTGGTTGAACAACCTGTTAAAGCATGGGATATTGTGGGGCTTAAACAAGTAACAGATCAAGTGGATACGCTCATCATGGCAGATGAGAGTGTATTTAGCCCAAAACAAGCGCTTGAGGTCGTAAAAAACCGCAGCGCAGACTTAATTAATATAAAGCTAATGAAAGCGGGAGGAATCTATCAGGCGCAAATGATTAATCAGCTAGCAGAAATAAGCGGCATGGAATGCATGGTCGGCAGCATGATAGAAACGAAGATTGGCATCACAGCGGCAGCCCATTTTGCTGCCAGTAAAAAGAATATTACAAGATTTGATTTTGATGCACCGTTAATGATGGCTAAAGAAGTAGTAGAAGGCGGTATTATGTACGCTGGGCGGAAAATTTTCTTGCCTCAAGGACCGGGGCTTGGCATAACGAATGTTGATATAAAAGGAGGCGTCTCACTTGGAAGCTAATAATAAATGGTTAGTGAATGTGCCAGTTGCAACATTATGGACTTCATATGATTCCCCTAGAGGCATTGATCAACAGGCGATTAATAAACCAGCCGATATAGAGGGCTGGCTAAGCACCCTCACCTACGAAACGAGCTTGGATTTATGCAATTCCAACTTAGTCCAGTCTCAGCTCTTATATGGTGAGGAAGTCATTGTCATAGAAGAAAAGGAAGATTGGGTTCATGTGCTTGTTCAGAGTCAAGCATCCTCTAAAAATAAGCAAGGATATCCTGGATGGATACCAAGCAGGCAATTGCGTCAAAGAGAGGGCTGGAGTATAAATAAAAGCCGGGTTGCTGTCATTAGAGCAAAGAAAGCTAAAATACTTTTAGATAACAAGCAAGAATTACTATTAAGCTATTTAACGATTTTACCAGTTATTGCTGAAGAACAAGCAAGCGTAATTGTCCAAACACCAGAAGGGACGGGAATATTAAATAGTGGTGATGTTTCAATCTGCGAATCTATAAGTGAACAGCCTAAAGGCAATGGTGCTGATATTGTTCAAGCAGCGGAGCAGTTTCTAGGCTTGCCGTATTTATGGGGAGGAATGAGCAGCTACGGCTATGATTGTTCAGGCCTTAGCTATGCTGCATGCAAAGCAAACGGCTATATTATCCCGCGCGATGCACATGATCAGGCGGCTGCAGGAGAGAAAGTAGACATTACACAATTACTTCCGGGAGATTTGCTGTTCTTCGCCTATGAGGAAGGGAAAGGAAGCCTGCATCATGTTGGCATTTATTATGGAGAAGGGAAGCTGCTTCATTCTCCTAATACAGGGAAAATGATAGAAATTATAGATTTAAAGGGAACCGTATATGAAAAAGAGCTATGTGCAGCTAGACGTTACTGGAATGAGTGGGGGAATAACGATGTCAAATGATGCGTTACTAAAGGTCAACCATTTAAAAAAGCATTTTCATATGGGAAAAGGTCAAACCCTTAAAGCAGTTGATGGCGTTTCTTTTGAAATTAAAAAAGGGGAGACATTTGGTATTGTCGGCGAGTCAGGGTGCGGTAAATCAACTGCTGGCCGGACAATCATCGGACTTTATGATAAAACGGACGGAGAAGTAATTTACGACGGGAAAAATGTGCATAAAATGAATGAAAAAGAGCGCTTTGTTTTTCATCGGAAAATGCAGATGATTTTTCAAGATCCCTATGCCTCATTAAACCCTCGTTCAACCGTTCAAGAAATCATATCTGAGCCAATGGAAGTACAGGGGCTGTATCCAAATAAAAAGGAAAGGCGAGAAAGGGTTTACCAATTATTAGAGGACGTTGGGTTGAACAGAGATCATGCCAATCGCTATCCTCATGAATTTAGTGGCGGCCAAAGGCAAAGAATCGGGATTGCAAGAGCGCTGTCTTTAGACCCGGATTTTATCATTGCTGATGAACCTATTTCCGCTTTGGACGTATCAGTGCAGGCTCAAGTAGTCAACCTTCTTAAAGGATTGCAAAAGAAAAAAGGGCTAACCTATTTATTTATCGCTCATGATCTCTCCATGGTTAAGCATATAAGCGATCGGATAGGCGTGATGTATTTAGGCCATTTAGTTGAATTAACAACGAGTGATGATTTATACAGCAAACCATTGCATCCGTATACACAAGCATTGCTATCTGCCATCCCTATTCCAGATCCAGATGTAGAGGATATGCGCGAACGGATCATTTTGAAAGGAGAGCTGCCGAGTCCAATGAATCCGCCAAGCGGCTGTGTATTTAGAACAAGATGTCCTCATGCCATGGATGCTTGTGCGACAATCAAACCGGAATGGCAAGAAATCGAAAAGAATCATTTTGTTGCTTGTCATTTATATAACCAAGAAGTAATCGGCCGAAAAGATGATAAACTGGCAGCCGCGTCCAAAGAAAATGGATATTAAACAATTAGAATCAGAAATTAAAGAACTAGCAGCAAATCTGGATGGACGAGCAAGTATTTACATCGAATCAGCTGCGGGAGTGATTGATGTGGATGGCCATCACTCCTTTTCATCTGCAAGCTTGATAAAGGTCCCTATATTAATGGCCGCTTTTCATCAATGTGAACAAAATCAGTTAAAGATGGAAGAAAAGCTCCTTGTATCAACTGATAGGAAAGTAGGAGGTGCAGGCGTATTACAAGCTTTATCAAATAAATTATCGATGAAGTTAATCGACTTGCTTACGCTAATGATTATTGTGTCAGATAATACGGCGACAAATATATTGATTGAACGATTAGGAATGGAGAATATAAATAAGTATATTCATTCATTAGGGATGAGAAATACATTACTACAGAGAAAAATGATGGATACTGTTGCATTGGAGAACGGCATTGACAATAAGACAACCGCTGCTGATATGGTATATGCTTTAAAGTCTATTAAAGCGAAGCAATTATTTTCCGCAGAAAATAGTAATAAAATGTTAGAAATATTATCTCAGCAGCAATTTTTAAAATTGGCTGATGGGATAGATTTAGAATATTTTACTGTCGCAAGCAAAACTGGCGAACTAGCTGGTGTACAGCATGATTGTGCGATTATTAGCAGCCAGCAAACTGTTTTGTATGCAGCAGTATTGATTGATGAATTAACTCTGCCTGAAACGGGGAAGAAGACTTTGCTCGAGATTGGCAAGAGGCTAAATGGTTTTCTAAAGGAACAATAAACTTCATAATAATATGGCAAATTTACATATTATTGTGTATAATAAATATTGAGAATAGCTCTCAATTAGTACATACATTGCATTTAGAGGTCTTATGATTTCTGTCCTTGGATGATCCAAATATCTTTTCATTATATTAGTGATTGTTTAAAGGAATATAAAAAAATAAAGCAGTGATTATCCTATTAGGCGGAGTGTTAAAAACACTCCGTTCTTTTTTTGTTGAAGGCTTTGCGGCACTGTCCCATAATATAAATGAGAATAAGACTTATATTGTAGAGGAGTGGAGCTCGATTGAATCAATTGCCAAGTTCATTTATAACTACAATCAAAGGCGTTTACGGAATAAAAGGGGAGGAATGGCTGAAACAACTGCCTCGATTGCTTGAATATTGCGAAGATAGATGGTCGTTGAAAATCGGAGACCCATATCAGCTTTCATATAGCTACGTTGCATCTGCAACAAATAATAAAGCCGAGGAGTATGTATTAAAGCTAAGAGTTCCTGACAAGGATTGCAAAGACGAAGAAGCATTTCTTAAATCACCTAATGAAGAGATAGTACGAATGATTGATAGCGATATTGAAAAAGGCATTATTTTATTAGAAAAACTTTCGCCGGGACATACCTTAAAAATAGTAGAAAGCGAAACAGAGGCTGTACATATCGCTGCAAATGCGCTTAAATCACTGTGGAAGCCGGCATCAGAAGCCCATGAATTCCAGCATATTCAGGATATTGCAAAAGGGTTGAAAGGAATAAGGAAGAAATATAACGGTGAAACAGGTCCATTGGATGCAACTCTTGTTGAAAAAGCGGAGCTTTGGTTTCCTGAGTTAATAGCAACTATGAAGAATGAAGTTCTCCTTCACGGCGACTTTCATCATGAAAATATTCTTCTGCACGGACAAGAATGGAAAATTATTGATCCAAAAGGCTTGATCGGTGAAGCAGAATATGATGTCACCAATTTTTTAAGAAACCATTTAGTCCATTATCCAAATCAAAAAGAAGTTTTGCTAAAAAGAATAGATGCTTTCGTGGAAGTATTAAACTTAAATCGGGAACGTCTTTTAAAATGGGGACTATGTCAGGTTGTTTTATCGGCATGGTGGTTTTTGGAAGATAATCTTGATGGCTGGGAAGAAGTTATGTCTATCGCAAAATATTATTTAGAAATAATAGAAGAAACCGCATCGTGAAAAGAAGATGCGGTTTAAGTTTATTTTATCCCACGATAACGGGCAGTAAAACCAGCACTGATAGAAGTTTTACTTTATTGAACGTCTATATTTATATTGGTTAAGCTGAAAATGAATAAAGCAGCCAATGCAAAAGCCGCAAATCGCAATAAACGCGGCCATCCCAACCATAATAGTAAATATATAACCGACTGTAGTCCATTCTAATAGAAAACTAATTAGCCCTAATCCTAGACAAATAACAGCTATCGTTTGATTAAATTGCTGCTGGTCACGATCTTCTGGAATATATTCAGATGGATGCTTTTTTAAAAAAAGCTTTGCAAAGCTCATGATTGGATTAGAGCCAAAAACTAGCCCGATAATGCCGGCAGCTAGAGGAATAGCAAGAATCCATACAAATCCAGATATTAAAGTGAATACTGCACTGCAAACGATAACCCATTGATTTGCTTTTACGAGCGGGCGAGGAATTGAACGTATAGTTTGTTCCATTATAAAACCAACCTTTCTCATGGGTTTTATTAGTTATGTATATCATACTTTTTTAACAGGTAATTGGGAAGAGGGGAAAAATAATAAAAAGCAGTGAAGGCAAATTTGCCTTCACTGCTTTTTATTAAGATTATTTCAGCGGGTTGTCAAGATCCTTTCTATCCGACCCTTGATTCGTTTTTCCTATTGCCTCATCGACAACATCTTTCGTATTTGCTTGTTTATTAATGTTTGTTTCTTCGAATTTACGATCGAGTTTTTGCAAATATTTAGATGCAAAGTCTTTTCCGCCAAGGCCGAATGCTAAACCGAAAGCCAATGCTAACCCGCCTAATAGTAAAATGAAGGCTGCGTTGACAATAGAAGAAGCAATTCCTAATTGATCAAGTGCCATAAATATAGATGTAGATATAATCGCCACTTGAGCGATGATGGCTAAGAAAGATGCATGCGGTCCTTGTAATAGTGATAGCAATAGCTTTTTAACAAGCGCTGCTAACCATAGTCCCACACCGATAATAACGAGTGCTGCTAGTACATGCGGTAAGTATGCAACAACACCTGTGGCTAGTGCAACAAGGAAATTAAGGTTTAAAATGTTTAAGGCCTGGACTGTAAATAAAACGACAATCAGAATGTTTGCAACTGTACCAAAGATTTGCGAGATACTTACGGCAGATTTGTTGACATATATTCTGTTAAAGTAGCTGTCCAAGCCCATTCTCATCAATACACTAGCGATTAAATCTTTCACCCATTTACCAAGCCAGATTCCTATTAGGACAAAGAATATGGCAGCGGCAATGTTTGGCAGTATCGTCATGACATGTGTAAGCATAGCTATGGCTGGAGCAGAAATGCCAGTGATATCAAGCTGCTCTAAAGCAGAAATAACTGTCGGTATTAAGATTAACACATAAACAATCGTGCCAATGACAGCTGATAAGCTTGTCCCTTCGAAAAGACGGGAGAGTCCAAGTTTAGCTGTTAATTTTTCTATGCCAATTGCTGCCAGAAAATTAGTTACGATATTGCGGACAATTTTTGCAATAAACCAACCAACTAGCAATATTAGTGCGGCTGCAATTAATTTAGGCAGGAAGGCAAGAAGGCTATCTAACATACTGCTAAATGGTCCCGCAATGCCTTGCAAGTTTAATGCATCTAATACAGCTGGCAGGAAGATCAGTAAGACGAGATAAAAAACGATATTAGCAACTTGTTCAACAGCAGCATTTGGATCTTTTACTGTCTCGGTCAGCTTCCATTTACTTAATGTTTCATGCACTCTAAGCTTTTTACCGCCTTTTTTAATTAAGAAGCTGAGTGTGGAAGCAATAATCCACGCGAATAAGAGAACTAGCGCCGCTTTTAAGATACTTGGAATAGCATCCATAACGGAGGTAAGCATGCCGACTAGCGGTGAAGTAATCGTACTTAAATTGAGAATATTAAAGAACAGGATAAAAACAAAAACAAGTAGGAGATAATAGATGACCTTGCTAATTATTTTTGCCGATGAATATTTTCTTTCCGTTCCTTCAGGATAAACCAGGTCGTCTAGCTTTGTCTTATTCAATCCTTTAAGTACCGCCTTCTCAATAGATTTAGCAATCAGCCAACCTATTAATAAAACGATAAATGCAAATAACAGATCTGGTATCTTTCCGATGTAGTAGTTTAGGCTGTCCCAGATGTTCGGATAAACCATTTATATCACTCCTCTAGTAAAATAGTATTTTCTTACAAATCAATACCCGCAGCAGATGCCGATAAACTTTTATATAAAAAATGAGTAAAAATGCACTAATTTAGTCTCATCTAGTAGAGGAATGTCGAATGTTTAAGGCAAAAGTAGCAATTGAAAGAAAGTATAAACCGCTCATTCGCGATTCGCTATTTTCCTTTAATCTAAATGATAGAAAGCTACTGCATCCTTTGTTATAAACCTCCTAAATAGAATCTTATTAAAGGAGATTGATAGTGATGGTTAAGACGATGAAGAGGACGTTAGGAACATTAAGCTTGGCATTTTTATTATCATTGGCGTTTTTATCTGTTTCTGAAACAGATGCACAGGCGTATTCATGGAACCGTACTTTGAGTGAAGGAATGAGCGGAGCAGATGTACGCGAGCTGCAAATAAGAGTTGCCGGCTGGGCAGCCGATTCTGCTAGTCAAACATATATTGCAGTCGACGGTCAATTTGGACCGGCAACAACAGCCGCAGTCAAAAGGTTTCAGCGTGCTTATGGATTGGGGGCAGATGGCATTGTTGGTTCAGCAACCCAGGCAAAGCTGAATGATTTAGAAAGTTCAAATGGCACAAAGCATTTTAGCTACAGTGAATTTCATTCAAAAGACGGCAGCGGCTTTAAAAATGGGAAGGTTTCAGAAGCAACGGTGAGGGAGAATGTCCGCCGCCTTATGTATAAACTGGAAGCAGTCCGAGTAAAAGCTGGAAATAAACCAATTACGATTAATTCAGGTTTCCGCAGCGTTTCCCATAACAGCAATGTAGGCGGAGCCTCAAATAGCCAGCATATGTACGGCATAGCAGCAGATATTAATATTTCAGGCTTATCTACGAATACAGTGAAAAACTATGCGAAAACAGCTGGTTTCAGCGGAATGTATAATGAAAGCGGCTTTGTTCATGTAGATAGCAGAGTTGAGTATTCATATGGATCTCAGCAATGGTGGTGGAATTAGGGTATCCAGCTCCGCATCTTCAATGATGCGGGGCTTTTTATGTGGAGCGATATATAAGTAAAACTTATGCTTTATATTTCGAATATTGAAATTAATTTATGCCGCAACAAAGGATAACATTTATATAGGGAGGGATAGCCATGGACAAAATACATTTCCGCCCAGCGGAAGAAAGAGATTTGGAAAGAATCATTGAAATGCTTGCGGATGATATGCTTGGGAGCAGCAGGGAACAACATGCGTCTCCGCTTCCAACCAGCTATCGCAAGGCATTTTACTCCATTCAAGAGGATGTGAATAATGAACTAATAGTCGCTGAGTATGCCGGGGAAATCGTCGGCGTTCAGCAAATCACATTTACACCGTATTTGACACACCAAGGATCATGGAGAGCGACTGTAGAGGGCGTGCGGATTGCCTCTCATGCCCGCGGCCAGCAGCTCGGCCACCAGCTTATAAATTATGCCATCATGAAAGCAAAGGAAAAGGGCTGTTCGATGATTCAGCTGACGACCAATAAGCAAAGAAGAGACGCGCTTAGATTTTATGAAAATTTAGGATTTGAAGCGACTCATGAGGGGCTAAAGCTTAATCTTTAATTGAAAAAGGCCATTCAAAATGAATGGCTTTAAAGTTTTTCTGTGTTCATCTCAATATGGGCACTTATAATCTTCGCAGGCGCAGGGAGGTTTTCTTTTACCTCCCATTCCTCTGGCTTCCATAAACTAGAACGGTTAAATGAATTAGGACAGTGAATAAAGCATTCCTCCGCTTTTACCGCAATGCCAAGTAAAGGCGCTTTTCCGTTAATCGCCATCTTATCTAAAATATCTTTATCTTGAATAATGGTCGCTTTTCCATTAATTCTTAAAGTTTCACCTAGGCCTGGGATGATAAATAGCAGTCCGACTTGCGGGTTGGAAAGAATATTGCTCAGGCTATCTAAGCGCCGATTCCCAGGACGTTCAGGTATCACAAGATAATGTTCATCAATGATATGTACAAATCCGGTATGGTCGCCTCGTGGAGAATTATCGCATTTTCCTTCTGAATTTGAAGTAGCCAGAAACAGCATAGGAGATTGGGCGATAAAACTTTGGCAATGCTCATCAATTGTCGTGATTACTTTATTAGCAGCCCCTCGGCTTGGCGGTGTATGCAATGCGCGCAAATCTTCTTCATTTTGAATGATGTGCTTAAACATGTTAGGTGTCGCCTCCTTTACCTATTTATATTCAATAAAAAGGAGGGAAACCCTCCTTTAATTATTAGGTGCTATCCCTTTTCTGTGTGACTTGAACATTTGGAATTGGGGGATGCAAATTCCAAGCAAAATAATCATAATGCCAATCACTTGGGCTTGTGTAATTTGTTCTCCTAATATTATCATCGCTGCTATAACAGCAGCTGGCAGCTCTGCTGACCCAACAATCGTAGCTAATCCTGAATCAATATGAGGTGTTCCAAGCGAAAAGAGGACAATCGGTAAAATAACCCCGAAGAATGCCAACAATAAGCTATATGGCCAAATTCCTCCGAAATCAATCCCCGTTGCAGCCACCCTTGTCCCAAAAATCGAAACTAGAATCATTAGTCCGCCTAACGTGATATATACACTTCTTTGAATGCTAGGAACATGAGTCGCCACTTTACCGCTAAAGAAAATAAATAGTGCGAAAGTAATAGCAGATAGGAAACCATAAATGAGTCCGTCGAGCGCGATGGACTCAAAACCGCCTAATACAATATTGCTGGCAAATACTGTTCCGATAATTAGTAATAAAGCGGAGATGATTTTTAAGCGACTTGGCATTTTTTTGAGATAAATAGATTCAAGCACAATGCCAATCCATGTGAATTGGAATAACAGGACGACAGCAATGGATGCCGGATTCCGTTCAAGGCTTAGCCCGTAAAGAATACCTGTCATACTTAATGCAGTGCCGGTCAGCATAAGTGCGCCAATCTGCTTTAAAGTAATTTTCGTCCGTTTAATAAAGGGCAATGCGATGATTAGTAAGATTAAACCGAATAAATACTGGCTGCTTGTCAGCTCATGGACAGCAAAGCCAGCACCTAAACCGAGCTTAACAATAGAAGCTAAAATACCGTAGCTGCATGCACCAATTAAGATATAAAGCGAATATTTAATATTGTTCATAGAAAAGACTCCTTTACTAAAAATACGCAGGCAATTCCTTGCACAGCTGTTAAATAATTCTTGAGGAGCTTTGTAAAAAAGTCCTGAAAAAAGAAAAATCCAGTCACCGGACTATCATATCATTTTTGTCAGAGGTTGTAGATGGAAAAGGAGATCTTTCTGTAAAAGAGGAGGATTAGCGGAAAGATTCAAGGAAAAAGAAGGAACTTTTGGTTAAAGTCATAAGAATACTAGAATAAAGATAGGCAATTTTGAGCCATTTTTAAGGAGCAAGCTTCATAATTAAAAGTAAGTATAATTTACACCTATTTTAGAAAGATTTGCATCGATTCGCCAGAAAAAAACATATGAAAGAAAGAGCCCGTGCTGAGGCTCTTCTTTCTACGAGGTATTTAATGGAAAGGTTGAATCCTAAAATAGCATCCATCAATGGACAAATACCATTTTTGAAAGGTCATAAAATCATCTTTCCACTGAAATTGCTACCTACCCTCCGATATTCACGATCTCAATCGAGTGAGCAATGTAACATACCATTATTACTTATTTCAGTGATGATCTTTGTCATTTCCTCTGTAGACTCCATCATTCCATTGCTTAACCATTTTTCGATGACGTGAATGCTGCCGCTAATGACAAATAATGTGATGTATTTTGAACTGGGGGTAGCGGTTAAAACGTGATTCTCTTCTAGATTAGTCATAATATGCGTTTGAGCGGCTTCCATGACACGATGCTGAAACCCCTTATTGCCATTATCACTAAAAAGGATTCTGAAATGTTCACTTCTGCTAAATACGTAATCCAGCAAATATTTAGTCATCGCAAACATTTCCTTCTTCTTTTTATAATCATATTGGAGCAATGTTTGATTTAATTCCTGAATGATTTCATCTTCTATTTTATACAGTAAATCATATTGATCAGAATAGTGGCTATAGAATGTAGACCGATTGATGTCGGCTAACTCACATATTTCCTTTATGGTTATAGATGCAATCGGTTTATTATGAAGAAGCTTCATCAAGCTTTCCTTCAATACCATTCTTGTATATTTTTTTCGGCGATCTATTTTTTTCTCCATCGTAAGAACCCTTTCATTTACGTTATCCAACAATAATTAGAAAACTGTTGTCCAAATAACAGATTTTAACCAACTGTTTGTTGTTTAACTAACATGATGTTTATATAATGATAATGTAAAAAAACTAAATCATCAAGATATGGGGAAGTCACAATGATAAATACGATTATACGTTTCAAAAAGTCAGTGGCCATTGTCTTTCTAATCTTATCGGTCATCTCTTCCATTGCCTTTCTCTTTGTCGATGTCAATTATAATATGCAGGATTATTTGCCTGAAGAAGCAGAATCAACAATTGCTTTGAATGTAATGGAAGAGGAATTCTCAAGTGGCGTTCCAAATACAAGAGTAATGATTGAGGATGTCACGATACAAGAAGCTATTAATTATAAAGATGAATTAATATCGATTGATGGAGTTACTGAGGTGCTTTGGTTAGATGATGTTGTAGACCTTAGGACCCCTATAGAGGTTGCAGATACTTCAACAGTAGAAAGCTATTATAAGGACGGAAAAGCACTTTTTTCCGTAACGATAGAAAGTGGGAAAGAAGTAGAGGCAACAGATCGTATATATGCTTTAATCGGAGACAAGAATGCCATCTCTGGTGAAGCGGTAAATACAGCTGCACAACAAAAGATGACTGGCAAAGAGACACTTTATGCAGCGGCATTGCTCGTCCCAATAATCATTATCATATTAGTATTATCTACGAACTCCTGGGTAGAGCCGGTGTTTTTCTTAACAGCAATCGGGGTATCGGTACTGATTAATCTTGGAACGAACGTCTTCATCGGCGAAGTTTCCTTTGTTACACAGTCAGTTGCTCCAATATTGCAATTAGCTGTCTCGCTGGATTATGCGATATTCCTGCTTCATAGTTTCCAAGATTATCGGAATAAAGGATATAAACCAAATGAAGCGATGAAGCGGGCAATGAAAGAATCATTTCCTGTCATTAGCTCCAGTGCATTAACAACTTTCTTTGGATTTACAGCCTTAATGTTTATGGATTTTGAAATTGGTTCTGATTTAGGTCTAAATCTTGTAAAAGGGATTGTGTTGAGCTTTATCAGTGTAATGGTGTTTTTACCTGCGTTGACTTTACTATTTTATCGTTGGATTGAAAAAACAGAGCATAGGCCGCTTATTCCTCCCTTTAAAGGTGTGGGAGAAAAGCTGTTGAAGTTAAAGTTCCCTGCAATTGCACTTGTTGTTGTCATGATCGTGCCCAGTTTTTTAGCGCAAAATAGTACAGCTTTTACCTATGGAATGGGGGAGCAACCAGAGAATACACGCTTAGGTACGGATATAAAAAAAATAGAAGAAATATTTGGAGAATCTACATCGATCGTATTATTGGTTCCAAATGATGATGTCGGTAAAGAACAAGAGATGATCGAAGTGATTGAGGAAATGAATCATGTCTCTGCCGTCGTTGGCTATGCCAATATGATTGGAAGCACCATTCCACATGATTACTTAGAGGATACCATGACAGACCAATTTCTATCTGAGAATTTTAGTCGAATGATTATCAACACTGATGCCGGGACAGAAGGAGAGCTGCCTTTTAGCATCGTAGAGAATGTCCGTGAAGTGTCTTCTGCCTATTATGGTGAGGCAGCCTTGACTCTTGGAGAGAGTGTCGCTTTGTTTGATATGAAGGAAACAGTGACGAAGGATAACCAATTAGTAAATATTCTTACCGTAGCAACGATTGGTATGGTTTTACTGCTTAGTTTTCGTTCCATCTCTATACCAGTCATCTTATTGCTTACAATTCAATCCGCGGTTTGGATTAACTTAGCGGTTCCATACTTTACGGACACGCCTTTAGTCTTTATCGGTTATTTAATCGTTAGTACCGTTCAGCTAGCTGCGACTGTCGACTATGCCATTTTGTTAACCGAAACATACAAACATTATCGACAGGACATGGCTGCTTTACCTGCAATTCAAAAGACAATCGACGATAAGTTGTTTTCAATTGCAGTATCAGCATCCATCTTATCGAGTGTTGGCTTTATTCTATGGATGACATCTTCCAATCCAATTGTTGGCTCAATCGGGTTGCTTTTAGGAAGAGGAGCCTTGTTAGCGTTTATATTAGTGATTACCTTCCTGCCGGCATTGCTCCTCATTGGCGATAAAACCATTCAGAAAACTTCGCTTCGCATGAACTTTTATAAGGGGGATAAGCATGAAGACAATTAAATGGATAGGGCTTACATTAGCCATCTTTTTCTTCCCAGTAATCATTACATATGCAGACTCTGGTTCTTTGAAGAAAACTGGCAGAGAAAATGCGGAAGCAGGGAAAATCGCTAATAAAAATGAAATCGTCTACGCAAATTTACAAGCAAGTGGCAGTCTGGAAGAAATATACGTAGTCAATGCATTTGAACTAGACAGACCAGGAATAATTGAGGACTATGGCCATTATAGTGAGGTTAAAAATCTAACAGACACGTCTGCCATTGCCCAGGATAATAACAAAATACGGATAAATGCAGAGACAGATATGTTTTATTATCAGGGAAATCTTTCTGACAATATTCAGCTGCCATGGTCGTTTACATTGGAGTATTATTTGGATGACAGTAAGGTAAAAGCAGAAGAGTTAATTGGAAAATCTGGAGAGGTAGAAATAAAAATAGCTGTAAAGAAGACGGAATCTGTCCCACCAACCTTCTTTGAAAATTACATGCTGCAAATTTCTCTTCCTTTAAATACGGATAAATTTAAGAATATTAAAGCACGAGATGCAACTGTAGCTAATTCTGGAAAGAATAAGCAATTAGCATTTACAGTGATGCCAGAGGAAGAAAAGGAGTTTTCCATAAAAGCAAAAACAGATCATTTTGAAATAGATGGGTTACAAATATCTGCTTTGCCGTCCTCCATATCTGTGGATGGACCTGATACCGATGAATTAACAAGCGAATTTCGTTCTTTAACAGATGCAGTTGGAGAAATTGACGGTGGCGTAGGCCAATTACGTAATGGTATGAGTGAATTAGCATCAGGGCTAAATGATTTAGAGAAGGGTTCTTCTCAATATAAAAGCGGGATGGATGAACTGAATCAATCAGGCAGCCAATTGACAAAAGCATCTTCACAAATTAATCATGCGCTTACAGCCATTCAAAATGAGGTAAAAAATGCTAGTGGAGCAAGTGGGTTAGAACAGCTGGATGAATTGAATAAAAATATCCCAGCAATGGCTGCTAGCTTAGAACAAATTGCAGATGGCATGGATCAATTCGCTTCCCAGTATAGAGGAGCAAAGCAAGGATTACAGGCTGCGATGAATCAAATACCAGAGTCTACCATCAAGGAATCTGATATAGAGGCGCTCTCTCAGAGTGATGCGGACCAATCAGTAATTAATGAACTGGTCAAAACCTATCAAGCTGCTCAAAATGTAAAAGCAGCATACCAAGCAGCAGCAGAGGCATTTGGAGCAGTAGAACCTAGCCTATCCACCTTTAGTGAATCTACACGACAGGTAGCGAATCATTTACGTACACTAGCTGCAGGTCTCGAAAAATCAATGAATCAGGTAAATGTGGATGAAGGTTTAAGTGAATTAGTATCTGGTTTAGGACAGATGGCATCAAACTATTCTCAATTTCACGAAGGATTGTCTGCATATACAAAAGGTGTAAATGAATTATCTCATTCATACAATGGACTGCATACTGGAATTGGAGAAGCTGCAGCAGGCGCTAGCCAAATAACTGACGGTGCAGGTGAATTACATGATGGGACAGGGCAATTGCACGATGCAACATCTGCCATCCCGGATGAAGTGCAAAAAGAAATTGATTCAATGATTTCTCAGTATGATAAGTCTGATTTTGAACCGGTTTCTTTTGTATCTGAAAAAAATAACGAACAAACAGACTCTGTACAGTTTGTAATAAGTACGGACAGCTTAAAACAAAAAGAAACAGATACAACAAATAAACAATCAGAGGAAAAAGAAGGCTTTTTTGAAAAACTGAAGAACCTATTTCGCTAATTAGAGATTAAAATATCCAAGACAGAGTCAGTAAAAAACTATTAAATCATCAGTTGACCATTTTGAACCGGCAACTGATGATTTTTTTTAACAAAGAGTGGGTAGTTTTCTTCAACACAATGTGTTCAAGGTAATGGGCAGGTGTTCTGCTGTCTTGGTGCCAGGGTTCTTGTATTTTTATCCGAAACTACCTCTTTTACACTCCTAGCCTAGCTAGTGATTGAAGAGCGAGCAAGGCCTGGTTCATTTTTTAGTCATTTGTGATCAATTGACTTTTCTATACTTTAGAGCAGGCATACTAAATAGAACTGCCAGGTTTTTTATCTAAAAAAAGCAGAATCAAATCAACCCTTTCATACCACAGTTTTACACTCTTAATTGGTGGTTCAGTAGATAATAATTTTTTTGTCTCAACTTCTAAAGCCATTTTCCGATGGAAAGAAAATAGACCTAATATAAAACAAGTTGATTGTTAAATATTTTCTAGGTATAATTTATTGTTTTCATTATCCTGATGTGTTATTTTAAAAAGGTTGTATATTACTATGGTTTTAAGTAGTAGAAAAATCTTTGAAAATTATATCAAAATATAAATTTTCAGAAGAATTAATCTCGTCAGAGTGATGCTAATAACGCTCAATAAACATTGAGGTAGAAAGGGGTAGTAATTTGAATCAAAAGGTTTCAAATTCCTATATTATTATTTTAGGCTTGATGCTATTTTCATTATTTTTTGGAGCAGGCAACTTAATATTTCCAATAATGATGGGGCAGGAAGCAGGTATAAATGTCTGGGAAGCTACAGCAGGATTTGTTATTACTGGTGTAGGTTTACCACTATTAGCAGTTATTGCTTTAGGTTATTCTGGGAAAAGTGACCTTCAATCATTGGCAAGTAGAGTTCACCCAATGTTCGGGTTAATATTCTCAATTGTTTTATACTTAGCTATAGGTCCATTATTTGCGATACCGAGAGCAGGATCTGTATCGTTTGAAATTGGTATTCGTCCATTATTACCAGAATCTTGGAGTACGATGGGGTTATTTGTTTTCTCTATCTTTTTCTTTGGAGTGGCAGCGTCCTTTTCGCTTAATTCTTCAAAAATTGTTGATATCGTAGGAAAATATTTAACACCTATTAAAATAACCTTTATTCTTCTCCTAATTGTTGTGGCTATTTTTAACCCACTCGGTTCATTCCAAGAGCCTATCGAAAGATATACAGAAAATTCATTCTTTAATGGTTTTTCAGAAGGATATTTAACAATGGATGTTTTAGCAGCTTTCGTGTTTGGCATCATTGTTATAAATGCCCTTCGCTCTAAAGGTGTAGAATCAGGTAAGGTGATTATGGTATCCACAATGAAGGCTGGTTTAATTGCTGCTGTTCTTTTAGCTTTCTTTTATAGTGCTATGGCATATATGGGGGCAAGTAGTGTTGCGGAATTAGGTATTTTAAATAACGGCGGTTCAGTATTATCAGGGATAGCAAATGTCTACTTTGGTTCATTTGGTGGTATCATACTTAGCGGTGTTATGATTGTTGCGTGTCTAACTACAAGTGTTGGTCTAATTAGCTCATGTGCTACCTATTTCAATGAAACCTTTCCTAAAATTTCCTATAGAAGTTATGTTATCATTTTCGCAGTATTTAGTGCTGCGGTTGCTAACTTCGGTTTAAGTCAATTGATTGCTATTTCAGTACCAGTGTTAACAGCGATTTACCCATTAGCAATCGTATTATTGATACTAACTTTCTTCCATAATGCAATTAACGGTAAGAAGGAAGTTTATCAAATGAGTATGTTATTCACATTTATCGTAAGTGTGTTTGATGGATTAAATGCCGCAGGGTTTGGTGTAAAACCAGTTGATCAATTATTTACATCTATTCTACCGTTATATGAAGTTGGATTAGGATGGATAATACCTGCGTTTATAGGTGTAATTCTAGGTATTATTATTGGCTTGTTTAAACGAGGAAGTAAGAAAAAAGAGGAAGAACAATTTATTTAATATCGATTAAAATTAGCCACCAATTATTAAAGTATTTTCTTTAATAATTGGTGTTTTTTTATTTTAGGAAGGATAAAGAAGTTTATCGGCTAACATTTACTTTTGTATAGATTTGTTAGTTTAGTATTTTAGAAAGATTGATTATTTAAATCAAGGACCATTAAAAAAGGCAGTATCAAAGATTACAAAGTGTGATCTTTGATACTGCCTTTATCTAACTTCTATTATTCTCCCAAATAAGCAGTGAACATCCATATATGCTTATCAAGCGATTCAATTAAACCGATTGCGTAATCATTTGTAGCATGTGCTTGTTCCGCTTCAGCTAAATCAGCTAATTCTTTCAGTTCTGCTTTTAGCTGTTTATAGTCAGCTATGAGGCTTGCTACCATTTCGTTTGCAGTTTTTTCGTTGTTAATTTCTGTTAAAGTTGCAGTTTCAAGATATTGCTTCATGGTTGCAACTGGTTCACCGCCAATTGTAAGGAGGCGTTCAGCCAGTTCGTCCACTACAGAAGCCGCTTCATTATATAATTCTTCAAATTTTTCATGTAATGTAAAGAATTGAGGGCCTTTTACATACCAATGGAAGCGGTGCAATTTAGTGTACAGAAGGCTCCAGTTTGCGACTTGTGTATTTAATGCTGTGTGTAATTTTGTATCTAATGTAATCATTTAATCAATTCCCTTCTTTATTTTCTTCTTGTCTTAATTATAACAGCTTTTAAATTAAAATCAATACTTATTTATAATAATTATAATTTAGTATTTGTTTTAATTTGGTCTTTTCTTAAAAATGAGAAAAACTATATAAAAGAGAATAAAGAGTATCCCAAAACTGATAGTTAAGAGAGAAAAATGCTCTTTAAAAAAAGGAACGGCATGGGCTCCGAGCTTGATGATGAGTGCCGCCTCCAGGCCAAATCTTGCCCCTCTGCCAATAACCGACCAAAATACGATCACTTTTAACGGAAGCTTGGAGATGCCGGAAAATATCGTAAAGATTTTGTAAGGAAGGGGCGTAAAGGCGGAAATCAATATGGCAATCGGGCCAAGCTTGTTATAATAATATTCAACTTTATCTATTTTTTCATCAGAGAATAACCGCTTTAAAACCGGCCTGCCTAGTTTAAAGCCGATGTACCAGCCAAATATCGCTCCCATGACAGAGGCGAATGTGGTTAAAAAGGCATACCAGAGTACATTATCCGGATCGGCAATACCCATAGGAATAAGCAGGACATCGGGAGGAATTGGGAAGAAGGATGAATCTGCAAATGAGACGATAAAAAGTCCAAAAACGCCATATTCCATTAACCATTCTTTTATAATATGGATAATTTGCGACATGAAATTTTGCTCCTTTTACTTAGTTGGAGGTTGTCCACTATGATTATATGTATGCTTTTATTTTTAATTACTAATAATCAGAATCATTGTTATAATGTACATATTGATCAAGTGAAACTTCCATCAGTGGTGGTTTTACTGCCCGCTAATGCGGGATAAAAGTGAGGTTATAAAAAATGGAATATCTATTATTTTTTATACTAGGGGCATTAATTAGTGTTTTATCAGGATTTTTTGGCATTGGCGGAGGATTTATTTTAACACCGTTTCTCATGCTTATTGGCTATGCGCCTATAGAGGCAATCACAACAAGCCTGTTATTCACAATCGGGAGCTCAGTGTCTGGCATTATCGGTCATATTAAATATAAAAATATTCAATGGAAACAAGGTCTCATCCTTGGTGTAAGTGGTATAGCGGCGACACAGGTTGCCCATCCATTTGTCGTCTTTTTGGAGCGTAATCATATGGATGAATGGGCGATACCATTTATGTATGTGATTCTTCTTTCGTATTTTTCGATACAAATGCTGCGACAAGGAAGTGTACATTCTAAAAGTGAGGCAGTTCCGTCAGCATTGACATCGCTAATTAAAATGATCGCCATCGGATTCTTTGCTGGGTTTGTATCAACATCCATGGGGGTCGGCGGCGGCTTTATTATGGTGCCTCTCACAGTAGCATTTCTACGGTTTATGCCGAAAAAAGCAGTTGGGACAAGCCTATTTGCTGTCTTGATGATTGTAACAGCAGGTTTCTTTACTTACTCATCATCTGTTAGCATCAATTATGCAGTTGGCTTAGTCCTTCTTGCCGGCGGTCTGCTAGGATCACAATTTGGCGCCAAACTGACAAATATCTTTTTGAATAGAGAGATTACACTGCTATTAGGGTGCTTATATGTTTCTACATTAGTAAGTGTCATTTTAAAAGCCTTTCATTTAAATGTAATGGGATTAATCGTTGTTTCGCTGTTTTTATTCTTCTTCTTCATTACTTCATTGATGAGACTGCGCAAACATAGACTGGAACTGCGGGAAAACTAAAATAACAGCTGTCCTGAAAGATAGGACAGCTTTTGTCATTTTAAAGAGGAAATAAAGTGCCGAAAAGAATCGACATATTATTACCATACAATTTTATACACCTAAAGCAGCATCACTCGCCTTTCTTCATGTGTAACCACCATTTCTTCCTCTAAAGCAGCTAAATTCGTAGAGCTTGAGGTGAATAACAGAGATTTCTTCCTCTAAAGCAGCAAAAATCGCGGGGCTTGAGGTGAATAACAGAGATTTCTTCCTCTAAAGCAGCAAAATTCGCGGAGCTTAAGGTGAATAACAGAGATTTCTTCCTCTAAAGCAGCTAAATTCGTAGAGCTTGAGGTGAATAACAGAGATTTCTTCCTCTAAAGCAGCAAAAATCGCGGAGCTTGAGGTGAATAACAGAGATTTCTTCCTCTAAAGCAGCAAAATTCGTAGAGCTTGAGGTGAATAACAGAGATTTCTTCCTCTAAAGCAGCAAAAATCGCGGAGCTTGAGGTGAATAACAGAGATTTCTTCCTCTAAAGCTACTAAATTAGTGGAGCTGATAGAGACGTATAGAAGCGATGCTCACCAATAAAAAGGAGGGACATCTTCGAAAAAGAAGTCCCTCAATAAAATAAAATTCTTTTTTCAGTAGCTATAGCCTCTTTTTCACATTTCTGTTGGGGCGTCCATCCCTAATACCTTCATTCCGTCTGCTAAAACGATGGTGGTGGCTTTCACTAATGCGAGTCTTGAAGGGAGTTCGGCATCATGGTTTAAGATACGAATTTGCCCATAATATTTGTTGAATGCTTGAGCAAGGTCAATTAAATATTTTGCAATGACAGAAGGAGAAAGCTGTGTAAATGCTGCTGTCACTTTATGTGGATATTGATGCAGCAATTTGACAATTTCCCATGAATAAACATCATTTAATCCTGTTTCCATTGAAGGCTTGGCTGCTGTTTTTCTTAGAAGGGAGCAGGCTCTGGCATGTGTATATTGTAAATAAGGTCCTGTTTCGCCTTCGAATGTCAGCATTTCATTCAGTGAAAACTCAATATGATTCATCCGGTCATTTTTTAAATCATGGAAGAGGATAGCACCGATTCCAACAGATTTTGCAATGGCTTCTTTATTTTGCAATTGTGGATTTTTCTTTTCAATATTTTCCTTTGCAAGGCTTGTTGCTTCATTTAATACATCCTCAAGTAAAATGACTCTGCCTTTCCGGGTGGACATTTTCTTTCCATCCTTCATATATAATCCGAACGGTATATGAGTCATATTATCAGCCCAGTCAGCTTTGAGCTTCTTAAGTACGGCTTTGAGCTGCTTAAAATGGACGCTTTGCTCCTGGCCGACAATATAGAGCGCTTTTTCAAATTGATAGGAATTGTGTCGATAGAAAGCAGCAGCTAAATCGCGTGTGGCGTATAAGGTTGCACCGTCTGATTTTTTTATTAGACAGGGTGGGAGCTGTTCATCAGACAAATGGACGACTTCTGCGCCATCTGAAGTTTCGAGAAGTCCATTGTCCTCGAGCTTTTTAACGACAGCATCCATTTTGTCATTATAAAAAGCTTCACCATGGTAAAAGTCAAAATGAATATTTAGTAATTGATAAATTCTTTCAAATTCCTCTATTGAGACCTCTCTAAACCATTTCCAAAGCAAATTGGCTTGTTTATCGCCCTGTTCCAGCTTTTTAAACCATAGCCGGGCTTCATCGTCTAATGCTGGTTCTTCTTTTACTTCTTCATGAAACTGCACATAGAGCTTAAGCAATTCTTCAATAGGGCTATTTCTAACTTTTTCTTCGTCTCCCCATTTAGTATAAGCGGTAATCAGTTTGCCGAATTGTGTCCCCCAATCGCCTAAATGGTTAATCCGAACAGGCTGATAACCGATTTTCTCTGCTATGTTTGCAAGCGCGTGCCCAATAACTGTTGAACGAAGATGCCCCATTGAGAATGGCTTGGCGATATTAGGGGAAGAGAAGTCGATCACAACTTTTTTATTTTCGCCAAGGTTTGAATTTCCATAGTTTTCGCCATCTGCTACAAGGCTTGTTATAATTTGTTTACTTGCATTCGGTTTTGAGAAGAAAATATTAAGATAAGGCCCTGCTGCTTCCGCTTTCTCAATCATTGGATGAGAGAGTCTATCGGCTAGTTCTGCAGCAATCTTTGCTGGAGATTTTTTTAATTGTTTAGCTAATATAAAGCAAGGGAATGCGACATCTCCGTGACTGCTATGTTTGGGTGTTTCTATTAAACGGCGGACGTCTTTCACCTCCAAGGCATCTCCGATTAAATCATGCAAGCTTTTACTAACCATTTCTTTAAAATTAATCACCTTTATCACCTCCATAAAAAATAAAAAAAGCCCGTCTCTATAAAAATAGAGACGAGCTTTATCACCCGCGGTACCACTCTGATTGTCCAAAAGGACCCCTTAATGCAAGGAATGCACATAACGGGGCATTCATCCGGCAAGACCTACTAAACTTTTCGGCCGTGCTTCTCAAGAAGTGCGCTTCAACAAAAGACTTTCAACAGGCTTTCACCGACCCTGTCTCGCTTTTTAGAAAGTGTATTTGTCTACTCTCTTCGTCATTGAATTTAGTTATTGTATACGTATTATACGCATTTTTAAAAAATATGCAACATCAAGATGCACGAAAATATTTCGAGCTATCAGAGAACATATAGCTTCTTTGATGATAGCGCATGCTGAAAATAAGTCCCATGGCAAGCATATTGCCCATGAGAGAGCTTCCGCCATAGCTAATAAAAGGAAGGGGGATCCCTGTAATCGGGAGAACTTGAATCGTCATACCTATATTTTGAAATACGTGGAAGGTGATCATGCTGATTACGCCAACGCAAACATAAGTATTAAACGGGTCACTGACTGCCAATGCAGTTCTTGTTAAATGATAAATCAATACGAAAAATAAGCAGATAACCAGGCTTGCTCCTAAAAATCCATATTCTTCACCAATTACGCTGAAGATAAAATCAGTATGCACATCGGGGATATATACTTGACGGTCTGTGAATCCTTTTCCGGAAAGCAGGCCTGAGCCAATCGCATGTAAAGAGTTGTAGAGCTGAAGCCCATCTCCTTGCCGATGGGTGTAAGGGTCAAGCCAGGCATAGATTCTCCCCAATTTATAAGCGTCAATTTCGAAGTACTTCTCCAGAAATTCCGGCGCCCAAATTACAAGGTAGAGGATCCCTCCCCCAAAGGCTGCCCCGAAGCCGTATATCGGAAAAATGATTTTCCATGATATGCCTGAGACAAGAATAATCCCAGTAAAGATTGCAATGATAACCAGAGCAGTCCCTAAATCCTCTACAATGATTAAACCTAGTGGTACACATGTAACCAGCCCAAGTTTAATTAGAAGGATAAAGTCTGTCTTTAACGTTTTGTTTGCTGTCTTTGCCGTATGATCAACAATGACTTTGCTCAATGCCAGTATTAAGAATACTTTAAAAAATTCAGATGGCTGAATAGATGGAAGCCCATCTATTCCGTTATACCAAAGCTTTGCCCCTTTGACTTCGTAAGCAATGCTTTCCGGTGCAATAAAAAGTCCAGCTTGGAGCGCGGTTCCGATTCCAAAAAGAATCCATGTTATTCGTCTGATTTGCTCGGTATCAAAATACATGACGCCAGCGATAATACCGGCGCCGATGATATAATAAATAACTTGCTGCAGTACAAAATTCCCTGGATACTGTGCTGTTGCTTGTCCACTATAAATGGCTGCACAGCTAACAAGGCAAAACAAAAATAATATAAGACATAATGTCCAGTCGAACCGATCAGCCACTTTTTTCTTTGGGTTCATTTTACAAACACCTAGCTTCTTTATATTTGAATGAGTAAAAATGATTATTTAATTGACAAGTTTATCCTATCAGAGAAAACATGCCTCTACAATGTTATTTTCTGTAGGGGCATACTTTATTTTTTATCACTATATAGACGTGTCCCGAATCATAATAGTTTCTATTTTTTATAAATAAATGGATAAAAAAAACACACGAAATACTCCGTGTGTCATGTGAGCCGGCTAAGAAACATTGTTGCGATCCCAAAGTAAGTAACAAGGGAGAAGATGTCATTTAATGTTGTGATGAGCGGTCCTGATGCGATTGCCGGATCAATATTCAATCGATAAAGGATAAGAGGAATAATAGCTCCTGATAACGTTCCGATAATTAATGTCAAGAATAACGAAAAGCCGACGACAAGGCCAAGAGTTGCATTACCTTGCCAGAAATATGCGATAAGTGATATTAAAATTCCACATGTAATACCGATAATTAAGCCAACGCCAAACTCTCGCAAAATGAGATTGGTCACTATTTTTTTATCAATATCATTAGAAACTAGTCCGCGAACAACGACAGCAAGAGATTGTGTTCCGGTGTTGCCAGTCATGCCGGAAATCATTGGCATAAAGAACGCGAGAGCCACTACTTGAGCCAAGGTCTCTTCATACCCGCTTATAATACTGCCTGAGATAATGCCGATAAATAGAAGCAGGATGAGCCATGGTAAACGTCTATAGGCAGCTACGAAAGCTTTCGTATCGAAATCAATGGATTTACCTGAAGCGGATAGCTTCTCGATATCTTCATTTGCCTCTTGAACAACGACATCCATTAAATCATCGACCGTTGCTATTCCCATAAGTACATTCTCTTCATTTACTACAGGAATGGCGAGGAAGTCATATTTTTGTACCATATTGGCAACTTCTTCCTGGTCTGTAGTGACGGTGGCTGCTATGACACGTTCATACATAATTTCATTAATAATATCTAATGGTTCTGCAATGAGTAAGTCGCGATAGGACACAACTCCAACGAGCTTTCGTTCCTGATCAATAACATAAAGATAATTGATTGTTTCTGCATACTCAGCAAAGCTTTTTAATTTATCTACAGCTTCCCGGACTGTATAATAGTCACGAATCCAAACGAAGCGGTTTGTCATAAGCCTGCCGGCAGTTTCCGGCGGATAATTCATCATGTCCTGGATGATTTTCGACTCGCTTTTCTTCATACCTGACAAGAGAGATGTGATTCTTTCAGGAGACATATCATCAAGCAGCAGCGCCAAGTCGTCATTGTCCATTAAATCAAGGACTTTTCCTGTTCGTTCAATTTCGAGTTTATTTAATACCTCTAGCTGTTTTTCTTTATTTAGCTCCTCAAGAAGATCAGCAAGGCGGTCGGTATTCATAAATAATAGGAAACGCTTTTTATGCTTTTCCGGAAGTGCATCATAGACTTGTGCAATATCATACGGCTGTAGCTCGTCTAATATTCGTTCAAACTCTTTCTTTTTGTTTTCTTTTAAAGATTTGATAACTAATAGTGTAATTTGATTTTCAGTCATATTATGAATCAACATTCTCACGTCCTTTCTGCTGAAAGTATTGTTGCTTGCCAGGATGAAGAAAGGCGTTGGCATTTTTAAATGCCATTTTATATCTTGCGTCATCCGCAATTGTTCCACTCATTCATTCTTTTCCAAAGTCTTTTTTCTAAGAGATGATAACTTTTAAACGCTAAAACTGTTTAAATGTTGATTGAGTCTCGCTGGTGCATCGCGAAAAAAGCGAGCATCTGGAGTAGAAATCAACCAACAGCCTTTCCAAAATTGTTCCACGATTATCTTACCATTGATCATAATAAAAAATAATCACTTTATAGAAGAACAAAATCACTTTGTAAAGAAAATGTATGTCAATGGAAAAGTGGTAGGGAAAATGTAATGTTTTTTTAATAACCGATTTTCCTGATATTTGTTAAAATAAAATGAAGATATGATTCGGTTAAAATAGTTATTCATATTGCTGTATAATTGCTTCTAAATATAAATATGCTTATTCAAATAATATGTTAGAAAAATATTAGCGATTAGCTGGCTTTTTTTACGTTTGGCTTATTCTTTTAAAGCTGTTTTTTTATCATGTACTCTGTTTATTCAAGCTTATTTTTAATGCACTAATAAAGGGAAAGTGAAGTTGCTTTTAATTTTGCATTCGGAGGTTTCAAAATTGAAAAAGAGAAATCATGGGATTCGAGACCACATCTATCTTCTTTTAAATGAAAAGGATCAATATGTCATCTCATATGGTATTGAGTTTTCCGAATTTACTTATTCGTTGTCGCAGACGATGAATAACCTTCTTCTTTTAAAGCATCAGTTTGAAGAAGGTGAAATGAACATGCATACAATGTTCGAATTTGTTTCTCGGGATTATCTTACACAATTGGCTGAGGATGATGTCTATGGATACGGTGATTTCTGCTGGATTGATTTTGAAGAAGAGGAAGCATTAAATGAACTTCCAGGCCAGGTCATTGCAGAACTTTTATATATCGGTCATACAAAGGAGCATTTACGGAAGCCGTTTTATAATCACTTAAGCAATCGCTATGTGTATCTTGCTCATGATGATGGCTGGTTGAATAAGGTGTATTACCGTGATTTCAATGATTTTTATCGAATGCTTGGCGATGTCATTCCGATTAAAATGGAGCAAATGAAAGTAGAGAAGTCTATTCTTGGATTAAAGAAAAAGAAGTCGTACCCTTCCGTGCCGCAAGAGAGTATACTAGCGCTCAAAAACCTCATGAAGGAAGGTTTAGTGATTTCACTTAGTGATTGTGAACAAACAAGAGCGAAGATTAGTATTCCGCTTTGGTCTATAGGCGATTTTACAAATATGGATGAAATGTATGACGAATTTGTAGCGACCTCCGCGCAAAGTCCTTGTGAAGCAATGCTTGTATTTGATAAAAAAACAAGGGAATGGCAAGTGACAGGATGCTGAAAACGGAAAACGTTGGTGCGTGACCTATAGAACTGATGTATAATAGAACAGACAGAAAATTATATATTTTTTTATAAGATCAGGTGTTATTTTGTAATGACTTAATAGGGAAGTTGGTGAAAATCCAACGCGGTCCCGCCACTGTAAATGGTTTACTTTCTGCAATTATGCCACTGTATGTATATGGGAAGGCGCAGCCAGTTAATATCCATAAGCCAGGAGACCTGCCTGAATCTAGTAAAGCACCATTTTTTCCTACGAGGATAGGAGGTGTTTGGGCCAGGTTTTGACTTTTCATTTTTACTATGCCATCCAAACATCTCCGTTTCGTTATGGGGATGTTTTTTATTTTAGTCTAAATGGCTAATAAAGATGCATGGTGCTAGTAATGTAAGATAAACTTGAAAAGGGGATGAAAGAGATGAAGAAACTCTATTCATTATTGCTTGCTATGATAGTAGCAGGGGGGATTTTAGCTGGATGTGGAAGCGATTCCACAGAACAAAATGGCCAGCAGACTAAAGAAAGCGAACAACAAGCTGAGTTTCCAGTAACGATTGTTGACGCTTCAGATCAAGAGGTAGTTATTGAAGAAGAACCAGAGAAAATCGTCTCACTTATTCCAAGCAATACTGAGATTGCTTTTGAATTGGGTTTAGGGGAGAAGGTAGTAGGAGTATCTGATTTTGATAATTATCCAGAAGAAGTAAATGATAAAGAAAAGATTGGCGGGCAAGAATTTAACGTCGAAAAAATCATCTCATTAGATCCAGATGTGGTGTTAGCGCATAATTCAGGCGCACGCAATAGTGAAGCGGGGCTGGAACAATTAGAAAGCGCAGGCATTAAGGTGATTATTGTCAACGATGCTGCAAATTTTGAAGAAGTGTATGAATCGATAAAAATGATTGGACAAGCTACAGGTGCGAGCGAGGAAGCTGATGAGCTTGTAAATGATTTGGAAGAGAAGCTTGCTTCGATTGAAAAACAGGCAAAAGATATTACAGAGGATGAAAGAAAGTCTGTGTTTGTTGAAATATCAGGGGCACCAGAAATTTATTCGGCAGGCCAAAATACATTTATAAATAATATGCTTGAATTGATTCATGCGGATAATGTTGTTACAGAAGAAGGCTGGCCAAAGCTGGATGAAGAATCTGTCATCGAAAGAAATCCGGATGTCATTATTACTACATATGGTTATTACACAGACGATGCAGTCGGGCTGGTACTAAAACGTAATGGCTGGCAGGATGTAACAGCTATTAAGAATGAGCAAGTAGTAGATGTTCACTCAGATAAAGTTACACGGACAGGTCCAAGGCTCGTTGAAGGAGTAGAGGAGCTTGCAAAAGCAATTTACCCGGAAGTTTTTAAATAATAAAGGAATAGCCTATCTCATCGCCGTTATTTTTCTTATCGTCGCGATGTTAATGGGGATATCGATAGGTACAGTATCTGTTCCTGCATTGGATATTATTAAGATTATCGGATCAGAGGTTTTCCGCCTATCTTTAAGTGGTGATGTCGATCCGATGCACATAAACATTGTTATGAATATTCGGCTGCCAAGGGTGATCTTGGCTGGCCTTGTGGGGGCATCACTTGCAATTGCAGGTGCTGCCTTTCAAGGTTTGCTGAGGAATCCACTTGCAGACCCTTATACTCTAGGTGTCTCTTCCGGCGCTTCGGTAGGCGCTGTGTTAACGCTTTTCTTCGGTATTTCCATCCCGTTTGCAGGTGCATTTACATTACCATTATTAAGTATCCTCTTTGCTTTTATTACAATCTTCATTGTGTTAATTTTCGCCAGACAGATTGACCGGTCAATGAAGGTAGAAACGATTATTTTAACAGGTATTATTTTCAGTTCTTTCTTGGGTGCATTTATTTCACTTATGATCGCATTAACAGGAGATGAATTGCGGCAAATCATTGGCTGGCTGCTCGGAAGCGTGTCAATGAGAGGCTGGGAGTATATTAAAATTATTTTCCCTTTCTTTATCATTGGTTCAATGATTCTGCTTGCAAACAGCCGTGAATTGAATGCAATGTCTTTCGGAGAAGAAAGGGCGCAGCATATAGGTGTAAATGTTCAAAAAAGGAAGATGACGGTTCTGTTTGCCGGCTCTATATTAACAGGTGCGGCAGTGGCGGTTTCGGGAACAATCGGTTTTGCCGGCCTGGTCATTCCTCATTTGACAAGATTGCTATGGGGGCCGGATCATCGTCATTTACTGCCTCTATCGATTCTGACTGGCAGCGGCTTTCTCATTCTTGCCGATCTTGTTGCAAGGACGATTATCTCACCGACAGAGCTGCCTATTGGGGTAATTACCGCATTAATTGGCGCGCCAGTATTTGCGATGATACTAATGAAAAGAAGAGTGGAAAGAAGAGGGTAATGATGTATAGCATTCAACAATTAGCCGGCGGATATGCTGGGAAGCCTGTCATTCACAATATAAGTTTTGATATCGATAAGGGTCAGCTATTTGGCATTTTAGGTCCGAATGGGAGCGGGAAGACCACCTTGTTAAAAATGCTAAGCGGGATTGTCCCTGCCTCTTCTGGACAAATTCTCCTTAAGGGTAAGCCGATTAAGAGCTATGGAGCAAAGGAATTAGCAAAAATCATCGCAGTTTTATCTCAGCACTCAGAACAAAGCTTTTCTTATACAGTGAAGGAAACGGTTTCTCTTGGACGATACGCCCATCAAAAGGGATGGTTTCAGAATTGGACAGATGAGGATGAAGAAATTGTTCAGCGAGTGATGGAGCAAACAGGTGTGGCTCATTTTGAGCATCATCACATCACTGAACTTTCAGGCGGGGAAAGACAGCGTGTCTTTCTTGCGCAAGCACTGGCTCAAGAACCCGAAATCTTGCTGCTGGATGAGCCTACAAATCATTTGGATTTATCCTACCAAAAGGAATTATTGGACTTGCTATTAGATTGGACTGAAAATCGGGGGCTGACTGTTATTTCAATCTTCCATGATTTGAATTTGGCGGGGTTGTATTGCGATCAGCTTCTTTTGCTAAATAACGGTAAGATTGAAAAGAACGATATTCCTAATGAAGTATTGCAGGAAGAAAGAGTTCAAACGGTTTATCAAACGGATGTTAAGAAGCAGCCGCACCCAAAAGTTCCAGCTCCGCAGTTGGTTCTTTTGCCAGAGAAGGGAAAGGAAAGGCGTAAAGGCATTCCAGTAGTTGGTCCGTCTAATTTGCACTTTAATATGGAGTATATTGCTTTAAAATCGGATGTGCCGCTGCGATCAATGTCATCTGGAGTGGTTGGTTCTGGAACAGGATGGTATCAATCCTTTGTAAACCGTCATGTAAATAAAAATTATAATTGCGATAATCACCGCGAGGAAATGGTCGCCTACTTAAAAAAACATGGATTCGAGCCTTCGGAGACAGTCGGAATGATGACTGCTGTCTATTTGGAAGACGTATCCTTCCGATTTTATGAAGCAGATGGTTTTTCCGGGCTGATTGTAGTGACTGCAGGTGTAGGCAATGCTGTGGATGCCTCGCTGTCACCATTGCATGCCGGCAGTATCGTCCCAGGTACAATCAATACTTGGATATTCATTAATGGAGATTTGACAGAGGAAGCCTATATACAATCCATTATGACAGCCACCGAAGCAAAGGCAAAGGCGATGATGGATTTAGAAATAAAAGATCAAGTAACGGAGACAATTGCAACCGGCACGTCGACTGACAGCATTCTTATTGCAGCAACACAAAAGGGGATGCGATTAGACTTTGCCGGTACGATTACACCTTTAGGGAAAATGATTGGCAAAGGTGTGTACGAATGTACAGTAGAAGCCATTCATAAGAGCAGGAAGAGGAAGAAAAATTGATGATTACTTATCATTTAGCAGCAATTACGATGGCATTTATCATTGATGCAATGGTTGGCGATCCTCCGAAATGGCCGCATCCTGTGAAATGGATTGGTTCATTAATAGGAGTATTGCGCACAAAGCTAAACAATGGAGAAAACAAAATATTTAAAGGCATGCTGATGCTGCTCATCGTCCTGTTTGTAGCTGGGAGCGCTACTTTCTTAATTGTTTGGCTAGGTTATATGATTCATCCAATTGCAGGGGTTTTTGCCGAAGCTGTAATTATTTCAACCACCATCGCGCAAAAAAGCTTAAAGGAAGCAGCACTGGAAGTATATCACCCGTTAAAGAACGGTGATTTGAGCGGAGCGCGCTTAAAGTTGTCTTATATAGTAGGCAGAGATACTGATAGATTAGAAGAACCGGAAATTGTTAGAGGAACAGTGGAAACAGTCGCAGAAAATACAAGTGATGGAATTACAGCACCATTATTTTGGGCCCTTATTGGCGGGGCGCCACTTGCCATGGTTTATCGGGCTGTAAATACATGTGATTCAATGGTTGGGTATAAAAATGAACGCTATTTTGAGTTTGGCAGAGCATCAGCTAAACTGGATGATATCTTAAACTGGATTCCGAGCCGGGTTACTTCCCTTTGCATGATGGCGGTCAATAAACCAAAATATATGACTAAAAGAAAAGCCTGGGAAATCGTGCTGAGAGATGCGAAAAAACATCCGAGTCCAAACAGCGGCTGGGGAGAAGCGGCAGTCGGTTCACTATTAGGCATTCAGCTCGGGGGCATTAATTATTATCAAGGGGTGGTTTCCAATCGTGCGACAATGGGCGAACCGATCACATCTCTTGAAAACAGTCATATCATACTGGCTAATAAAATAGTGACAAGAACAGTGCCGTTTTTTATTCTTTTATTATGGATAGGAGGAATCATCATTGAAATGGCCAGTACATGGAGCTAATCCGCAGTACTTATATGATGCGCTTCAAGTGGATATGCCTCAGCAAACAATTGATTATAGCGCAAATATTAATCCGTTAGGTCCTCCATCAATTATAAAAGAAAGGTGGGAAGAGCTGCTTTCCGTAATTGCTGATTATCCAGATCCGCATGCGGCCGCTCTTTCATTGAAGCTTTCAGAACAGGAAGCATTAGACCCAACACAAATACTTGTCGGCAATGGCGGTGCAGAGATTATTTCCATGATTGGAAGAATGCTGGCGGGGAAAAGAGTGATGATTGTTCAGCCTGCCTTTGCTGAGTACGAGGAAGCCTGCAAAGTAAATGGTTGTTCAGTAGAATATTTTCAATTAATTCCTGACGGGTGGCAAATAAATGTAGATGAGTTACAAGGGAAATTAAATGATATTGATGCACTGTTTATTACAAATCCGAATAATCCAACCGGCGTATATTTTTCAAAGGAGACAATCAAACGATTGATTGAAATGGGTGAAAGTGCAGATTGTCTAGTCATTGTGGATGAAGCCTTTTATGATTTTGTGCCAAATTATGAAAATATCGTTCCCTTTGTAAAAGACTACTCCAACTTGCTTATTATTAGGTCTATGACAAAAATGTTTGCGATTCCAGGAATTAGGCTTGGCTATATAATGGCAAATCAGAAGGTTATACGAAATATAAAGAAATACCAGCCTCATTGGAGCATAAATGCCATTGCCTTAAAAGCAGGCGAATGGTGCTTAGAGGATGAAGCATTTGCTGTGAAGACACGCATGCTCGTTCAGAATGAAAGAGAAAAGCTGCTTCGTTTTTATCATAAAAATCATTTCAATATATCTCCGACACATACAAACTTTTACTTATTACAAGATTCACTCATGACAGACCAACGGCCGCTATTCTTATTTTTATTAGAAAGAGGTTTTATTCCTAGACATACGATGAATTTCCGCGGTTTAGATGGAGATTGGCTTCGATTCGCTATAAAATCTCCTCATGAGAATTTTCTATTGATGGAGGCATTCACAAAATGGCGAGAAAACTGATTTTTGTCACAGGCGGTGTACGAAGTGGGAAAAGCAGCTTTGCTGAAGAATTGGCCATGCACACTGCCAGCATTACAGGAGGACCGCTTCATTATATCGCAGCTGGGCAGGCAAGCGACGACGAAATGCTGTTTAGAATTAAACGGCATCAAAAGGATCGTGATGAGAGCGGATTCAATTGGACGACCTGGGAGAAGCCAACAGCGCTGCATGAGCTCTCAGAAAGCTTTAAACAGAATGATATTATTTTGCTGGATTGCTTAACAACGCTTCTAAATAACGAGTTTTTTCATAGTGAAAGCTTCAATAACAGAGAATTTCAGCATGAGCTTATCTATTCAATAAAAGAAGGAATCATTCAAATATTAAATGCTTGCGATACACTCATTATTGTCAGCAATGAGGTATTAAATGATTTCCTTGGCGAAAAAAGCGAGCTTGTGCTCACATACGGAAAATTACTGGGGCATCTACATCAGTTTATTACTCAGCTTGCTGAAGAGGCTTATCTTGTTGAAGCAGGCGTTCCAGTCAAAATGAAGGGAGAGCAAACCGCATGAACGGTGTAATGGTATTGGGCACTGCCTCAGATGTAGGAAAGAGCTTGATTGCAACCGCTATTTGCAGAGCGCTTGCAAATGAAGGCTATATGGTAGCCCCTTTTAAATCTCAAAATATGTCCAATAACTCCTATGTAACAGATGATGGAAAGGAAATTGGCAGAGCTCAAGGCATCCAGGCGGAGGCAGCAAGAACATCAGCAAGTGTATGGATGAATCCGATTCTTTTAAAACCAATGTCAGATGCATCCTCAGAGGTGGTTTTATTCGGGACAGCCATTGAAAGGCTATCAGGCAAAGATTATCGCGATTCCTTTTATAAGAAGGGTTTAGAAGCGATTGAATCTTCTTTGGACTATTTACAATCTCATTTCGACCTAGTCGTCATGGAGGGCGCAGGCTCACCTGTCGAGATTAACTTAAAAGACAGAGAACTTGTTAATATGAAGGTAGCTGAATTGGCCGATATACCGGCGATATTAGTTGCCGATATTGATCGAGGTGGTGTATTCGCCAGTATTGTCGGTACACTTGAACTGATGAATGAGCAGGAAAGAAGTCATGTAAAAGGCATCATTATTAATAAATTCAGAGGAGATATCACTCTTTTTGAGGATGGCATCACCTGGCTTGAGGAAAGATGCGGGATTCCTGTGCTTGGCGTTCTTCCCTATATTGATTCCCATATGATCGACGGCGAAGATTCGCTTTCAATACCGCAGTCTATGAACAATGGAGAAGTGGATATTGCGGTATTAAAGCCGCCTTATATTTCGAATTATACTGACCTTGAACCATTTTACTTTGAAGAAGATGTGTCGATAAGGTGGGTCAGCCGTCTAGCTGATATTGGAAACCCGGATGCTGTGATCCTGCCAGGGACGAAGAGCACGATTCGTGACTTGCAGTACTTTAGAGACGAAGGGTTTGATGAGTGGCTTGAGCGATATCAGACTCGCGGCTTTATCGCAGGAATATGCGGCGGCTATCAAATGCTTGGGGAAAATCTCATTGATCCGGACGGAGCAGATACTGGAATCGCAGGTACTGTAGAAAAAGGTTTTGGCATCATTCCTGCCGATACAACGTTTTTATCTAAGAAAAGAACGGTAAAGAATGAAGGAAGGCTTCAACATGCGACCGGGATTACACTTAATCAGCCGATTAGCGGCTATGAAATTCATTTAGGTGAAACGAAGCTTCATTCAACAACCCATAGCTTTCTGCAGTTAAACAATGGCGAGGATGAAGGATATTTCACAGTCGATGGCAAAGTATTTGGAACATATATTCACCATATATTTCATCATGATGAGTGGCGGAATTGGTGGCTCAATCAAATTCGCCATCAAAAAGGGCTGCCAGCGAGAGTTGCAGTATATTTAAGTGAAATAAAGGATGCAAAATATGATGAGCTGGCTGACCATTTGAAGAAAAATATAAAATGGGAAGTATTGAAAGGCATCATGATGAATAATCAGGTGCCAAGATGAAATGGTTCAAGGGCTTGCTCATAAATATTCAGTTCTTTACGTCTATTCCAATACCGATTCAGCTGCCAATGGATAAGGAGCATTTGGAAAAATCGATTAAAACCTTCCCACTTTTGGGATTATTTCAGGGATTCATTTATGCTGCTTTATTTTATTTATTTATGGAATGGCTTCCGTTTTCCGCTTTAACTGCGAGCTTTGTTGTATGGCTGGCTATGATTTTGATTACTGGCGGTATTCATCTAGATGGCTGGATGGATGCTAGCGACGCATTTTTTTCTTATCGTGACCAGTCTAAGCGCCTTGAAATTATGAAGGACCCGCGCGTGGGGGCGTTCGGCGTCATGTCTATCATTGTTCTCCTGAGTGCAAAGTTTTTCTTTATTTACGAAATAACGCTGATGACTCAGGTTGAAACGTTTTTTTTGATTGCCTGCATTCCTTTTTTTAGCCGGATGGTGATGGGCGTGGTGCTTTTAAAAGTGAAAGCAGCGAAAAAAGATGGATTAGGTACGATGTTTAAGGAAGCTGCTAAAGGGAGAACATTGTGGATTTATCCGCTGTATATTCTCTTGCTTCTGCTTGCTGTTGTTTTATGGCTGCCGAATGCGCTATTGGCAATGATTGTTTACAGTCTTACTGCTATTATTGTATTTATTTTTATAAAAAGAAAAACGGTCCGCTGGTTTGGCGGAATGACAGGTGATGTACTAGGTGCGAGTGTGGAAGGAGTTGAGCTCTCATTATGTATGATACTGTGGTTGTTGCATTATATCGCCATGGCTTAACAGAAGCAAATAAAAATCGTGCTTATCTAGGGTGGTCTGATTCTCCGCTATGTGCGGAGGAATCAATAAAGCCGGTATGTGCTCCGATTGATTTGCTATTCTCAAGTGATCTTGGTAGATGTATGACGACAAATGAGAGGCTATTTCCAAAGGTAAAGCCAATCTTATTAAAAGAATTACGAGAAATGAACTTTGGTGCATGGGAAGGCAAGACATATCATCAACTAAAAGAAGATAATCACTATCAAAATTGGCTGAACGAATGGCAAACAGCTAAGCCTCCCGAAGGTGAATCATTCCCGGAATTTGTAGATAGAGTGGATCGTGCATGGAATCAGATTCAGGAGCATACACTTGCAAACAGCCATAGGAGAGTTGCAATCGTTACTCATGGCGGAGTGATTCGCCATTTGCTTGATACATTTGTAAGAAGTGAAAAATCATTTTGGGATTGGGAAGTTCAATATGCTGAAGGGATTGAGCTCGTCTTTTCACTTGAAGGCTTTAGGAGGAAGGATTCATGCATTTTATTACAGGTGGCTCATTTAACGGAAAAGCGAAGTGGGTCTGTGAACAATATGGAGTAAATAAATTTTCGAATTTATGGATTTCTGCTTTTAAGGGAAGTCCTATGCCGAATCCGTCCGAACATCAATTTTCTGATGGTGTAATTGTTTTCGAAGGCATAGAATATTGGGTAGAGGATTTATTAATTTATAGTGAACAAGAACAAATTTTAACAAGATGGCGAGAGTTTCTGCAAGGCTGGCAAGAATGGGAGAAGGAGCATATTGAACGAAAAGTTGTGCTCATCGGTACAGATATTACGAAGGGGATTGTACCTATAGGTTCCGATGAACGCACGAGAAGAGATGTGACAGGCAGAGTGTTTCAAATGACTGCGAAGGCTTCATCACAGATGGACCTCATTTGGTATGGAATAAGTCAAAAAATCAAGTAAAGGGGAGTTTCATGATGAGGATTTATACAAGAACTGGTGATAAAGGGAAAACAAGTATTATTGGTGGAAGAGTAGAGAAGGATGACATTCGTGTTGAGGCATATGGAACAGTTGACGAAGTGAATTGTTTTGTAGGTCAAGCAGTTACCCAGCTTGATGCAGCAGTATTTGAAGATGTATTGGACGATTTAGAGAAGATTCAGCATGAGCTATTTGACTGCGGCGGAGATTTAGCTAACGTAACGAAAAAGCGGGAATTAAAACTTCAGCAGGACTCGGTAGATTATTTAGAATCTCGAATAGATCAATTCATCGATGAAGCTCCCGAATTGGAGCGCTTTATTTTGCCAGGCGGCGCGCCTGCTTCTGCATCGATTCATATTGCTCGTACGGTGACAAGAAGAGCTGAAAGACTTGTCGTTACATTGAAAAAAGCAGATCCGGAAGTGCCGGAAGTGGCGCTGCAATACTTGAACCGCTTATCAGATTATTTCTTTGCTCTTGCTCGTGTAATTAACTTCCGATTAAACCATCCTGACGTAGAATATGAGCGCAGTGCAAAAGTATTCCGCGGCGGTAAGCGCAGAAGGGATAAGGAATCATGAAAGGGATGAAAATTACTTGGGCTGCGGTATTAGTAGCGCTAACCGTAATCGGTGCAGCCATTAAGGTGCCTGCAGTAATTGGGAGTGTAGCATTAGATGCTTTCCCGGCCCTGCTTGGCGCAGCATTATTCGGCGGACCGATTGGAGCGGTAGTAGGTGGGATGGGACATCTACTCTCTGCATTAATGGGCGGGCTGCCAATGGGGCCCTTTCATCTAATCGTTGCTGCTGAAATGGCTTTACTGGCTTATGTCTTTGCCTATTTGTATCGAAAGGGCAGAAAGTGGACGGCTGCGGCTTTGTTTGTTTTAGGAAATGCTTTCGCTGCACCGCTGCCGTTTCTTTATTTTATGGGCGAAGCATTTTATTTGGCCATTGTCCCATCTCTATTCATTGGCTCACTGTTAAATACAGTGATTGCCATCATTGTTATTCCGCGGTTAGCTAAAGTAATTGAGCCGATGCTTTCCAATATAGGAGCTGCAAAATGAGGGATGTATTAGTCATCCCTTTTTCACCTGAAGAATCAATTGTCATTGCCAGTGACAATAGCGGCGGAATCGGTTTAAAGAAGGACGATGTTGTTGCAGTTCCTTATGAGATTGTATCTTATTATGCATTCAGGGTTGCGATGATGGAATGTATTGCTGCTAGTGCTATCCCTTTTTCCATTACTTTGCAAAATTTTTGTGGAGATGAAGCATGGGCAGCGCTAACAGCTGGTATTGAGAAGGGATTGATTGAATTAGGCATGGCTCATATCCCTCTCACAGGAAGCACAGAGAGTAACTTCACCTTAAAACAGTCTGCCGTCGGAATATCAGTGATGGGCAGGGTGAAAAATAATCAATATGATGATGAATTGCTGTGTACAGATCAGACTGAGATTGCAATTATAGGGCAGCCGCTTGTTGGTAATGAAGTGATTGAACAAGAAGAAGCAGTTGCGCCACTATCATTGTGCAAGCGAATCTGTGAAATGCCTGAGGTCAATGTACTGCCTGTTGGATCGAAAGGAATATTGGCAGAATTAAATATGCTTTTTTCTAATCGGACGTTTACTGAGGCTTCGATTAGCTGTGAGCTTGATTTATTACGTTCATCTGGGCCTGCTACCTGTTTTATTGCTGTCTTTCCTTCTTATCGAAGAGGCGAAATAGAAAAGGCAGCAGGCGGGTATTTTCATAAGTTGTTTGTAAAATAGGAGAGTATACATGCTAAAGATTTATATTACAAGGCACGGAGAGACAGAGTGGAATAAGGAAAATCGAATGCAGGGGCGGCTAGACTCGAAATTAACAGGCAAAGGAAAAAGACAGGCGGCGCTCCTTGGAGAGAGATTGAAAGCAACGAATTTTTCGCGCGTCATTTCTTCACCAAGTCATCGTGCATTGTCAACTGCTCACCTTATTGTTGGAGAATCACAGCAATCTATTGAAACGGATGCTCGTCTTATGGAGATAGCTCTTGGAGACTGGCAAGGGAAAACAGGGGATGAGATTGAGGAACTTTATCCTGAACAGCATCATGCCTATTGGAACGATCCAGAAGGATATAAAAACCAGCATGGAGAAGGTTTTCAGGATGTAGTTGAGCGAGTGCAATCTTTTTTAAAAGATTTGGAAGGTTCTGCCAGAGGTAATGTGTTACTTGTGACACATGGCGTCGTTGTTAAAGCGCTCTATTTGATTTTCCGTAATGCTTCAATTAGTGATATTTGGAACCCGCCGTTTATTCATGGAACGAGTTTGACGGTAGTCGAAAACGATCATGGCATCTGGAAAATAGTGAAAGAAGCCTGCCTTGCGCATTGTGAATAGATGTGTAATCTGTTGCATTAAAAGCCTTTTCTTGACGAGGGCTTCAGAGTGTAGACAAAGTGAAAATAATTATTTTCAGTTGGATTTAGAGAGGCTTACCGTTCGCCTCACGGAAAGCCTCGGCAAATCCCATGTTCTTCTTGTTTAAAAAGTTTAAATGAGTTTGTCTTCACCGAAAGTGCTGCTATTGAGAGAGCCGCACTTTCTTTATTTTTGAAGACTTATGCAGCGGTATGGTTAGCCTGTTGCTCTTTTTTACTCAGTTTATCTGTCATCACTGCTATTGCGCCATCACCAGCTACATTACAAGCAGTGCCAAAGCTATCCTGCGCCATATAAAGAGCAATCATCAAAGCGACCATAGTTGCGTCAAATCCGAGCATTGATTCGAGCAGACCTAATGCGGCCATAACAGCACCGCCAGGAACACCTGGAGCAGCAATCATTGTGACACCAAGCATTAAAATAAATGGCAGCACTTCTGCTAAGGTTGCACTTTGTCCTTGCAGCATAAGGACGGCAACGGAACAGCTTACAAGCGTAATTGTGCTTCCAGAGAGGTGGATATTTGCGAGCAGAGGAATGGAGAAGTCAGTAACTTTCTCGCTCGCTCCTAATTTCTTCGCATGTTTTATTGTGACTGGAATAGTGGAAGCGGATGACTGGGTGCCTAGTGCCGTGAAATAAGCCGGCAGCATCTCTTTTAGCATTTTTACTGGGTTTTTCTTAGCTAAGGCACCAGCGAATGAATATTGAATCAATAAAAATATCATGTGGAGACCAATAATCATAACAAATACTTTTGCAAAAACAGAGATAATTGCTCCAACTTGCCCACCTTGAGTCATATTGGAAAAAATCCCAAATATATGAATTGGCAATAAAGGAATGATGACCTTCGCGATGACCTTCTCAATTATTGAGCGGAAGTCCTCCATTGCATGCTGAAGAAATTCGCCTTTTATCGCCGCAAGCCCGAGCCCAATAATAAAGGCAATCATCAAGGCAGCCATCACATCCATAATAGGTGTCATTTCTATCGAGAAATAGGGCTTAAGCAAGGCTTCCTCAGGGTTTCCGAAACGATTAAGAGTTTGATTTTTCAAAAGAACAGGATAGAAAGAATTGGCGACAAACAATGCCAATAATCCAGCAAGAATAGTAGATGCATATGCAAGACCAGTTGATATGCCGAGCAGCTTTCCAGCACCTCTTCCCATCGTTCCAATCCCTGGCGCTATGAAACCGATGATAATTAACGGAATGATAAAGCCTAGAAAATTGCCGAATAATCCGTTGAAGGTAGAAAATATTTTAATAACACTCTCAGGAGCAAAGGAGCCTATGAGTATACCTAATGCAATCGCTAATATTATTTTAGGAAGTAATCCGAGATTTTTCATTTTTTGTCCTCCTGCAGCACACAGCTGTATTGGTTAGGAGGATTATAACGTCTATCCGTTAAATTGTTAATACGATATAAAAAAGCTGTAATAATGAAATAATTGTTTGTATTCTGAACGGAAGATATATAGGGACGATAGTCATGAAAAATAAGATTGTAATACAATACTAGAGCTTTTGTAACATAATATTAATTGTCACTGTGGAGAAAAAAAGTATAATAATGGTATGATGCATTTAGAGAAATGAAAAACTGTAATAAATGGAAGAAAATGCGGGCTTTTTTAGGCTAATAAGAAAGGGTTTTAGTTATAATATCGCATAGGAAATACTAAGGTATTCGCTGATAATGCCAAGTTTTTCTAATGAAAAAAGCTACCTTTCTCATACTTCTTCATACATATAATATATAGGCAAGAATCTTGAATAAAGAATAGTGAATCATTTACTTTCTTTTTTTATAAAGTGGTAAAATGAGTACATGTGAGTATAAATGGAGGTCTTTTGAACATGACGATTAAAATAGGATTATTGTATGGTGGAAAATCCGCTGAACATCATGTGTCAATGCAAACTGCATTAGCTGTGATTAAAGCGTTGAACTCTGATAAATTTGATATTTACCCTATCTATATAACTGAGGAAGGACAATGGATTAAAGGGGCGCAATTAAATGGACCGGTAGACAGCGTGAAGGAGCTTGCTTTTTCTGAGGGGAATGCACTATCACCAATGGCACTTGCGCCTACATTATTTCAATCTTCTGCCGAGCAAGGGCCTTTCGATGTAATATTCCCGTTATTGCACGGTCCAAATGGCGAAGATGGCACGGTTCAAGGAATGCTAGAACTGCTTAACCTTCCTTATGTTGGAAACGGAGTACTGGCTTCTTCTGCTGGAATGGATAAAGTAATCATGAAAAACATATTTGCCCAAGCTGGTCTATCGCAAGTTAACTATGTTTGGTTTATTCGCAGCGAATGGGAGACAGCAAGGGAAGAAGCGTATCATAACGTTGAAAATGAAATTGGCTATCCTTGCTTTGTAAAGCCTGCTAATCTTGGTTCAAGCGTTGGCATAAGCAAATGCTCAAACCGTAATGAATTAGAGGCAGCGTTTAAAGAAGCCTTCATGTTTGATCGTAAAATCATCATTGAAGAGGGCGTTACAGCAAGGGAGATTGAAGCTGGCGTATTAGGGAATGATTATCCAGAGTGTTCTGTTGCTGGTGAAATCGTGCCAAAAGATAAAGCATTCTACGATTATAAAGCGAAATATGAAGACGGCGAAACATCGCTAATCATTCCAGCAGAAATGACAGCTGATGAATATGAAAGACTTAAAGACATGGCGATTACAGCTTATAAAGCGTTGGATTGCTCAGGTCTAGTGAGAGCGGATTTCTTCTTAACACATGACGGGAAGCTTTTTATAAATGAGGTTAATACAATGCCAGGATTTACTCCTTTCAGCATGTTCCCGCTTCTTTGGAAACATACTGGAGTTGAATATCCTGAGCTGATTGAACGTCTTGTTAACTTGGCGATTGAACGTCATCAAGAAAAACAACAAATTAAACATACTATGTAAGAGTGAACACGGCTTTATGCCGTGTTCATCACGATTTACATAACTGCATTCAATGATAAAGAATGCTCTTTTGTTAAAAAGGAGGCAGGAACATTGATTAGAAAAACTTTAAGTGAAGTTGCTTCAATGATAAAAGTTGAAAATGATGTGACCGCCTTTGCAGATCGAAAGATTGCTGGGGCCAGTATCAATTCTAGAAATATAGAAAAAGGACAGCTATTTATTCCTTTTAAAGGAGAGCGGACAGACGGACACCGTTTTGTTGAAGATGCCATTAATAAAGGTGCAGGTGCTGCACTATGGCAAAAGGATGTGCCAAATCCACCGCTGCACTTGCCGATTCTCATAGTAGAGGATACTTTGATAGCGCTGCAAGAGCTTGCGCGTAGTTACAGAAATGAATTGGATATCAAAATCGTCGGGATTACTGGAAGCAATGGGAAAACAACGACGAAAGATATGACTACAAATCTCCTTTCCGAAAAATATAAAGTGCAGAAAACGGAAGGGAACTATAATAACCATATGGGGATGCCGTTAACGATTCTGAGTCTGGAGGAAACGACTGAGATTGCTGTACTGGAAATGGGGATGAGTGGAAGAGGAGAAATTGACTTCCTCACTCGCCTTGCAAGACCTGATGTAGTGATTATTACAAACATTGGTGAATCCCATCTGCAGGATTTAGGCTCTAAAGAAGGCATTGCTGAAGCAAAACTGGAAATCATTAATGGTTTACAAGAGGATGGATTGATTATTTATATTGGAGATGAGCCTCTTCTTCATAACCGTTTGAAATCATATGAAGGTCCGGCGACGGTTAAAACTTTCGGCAGAACGAGATTGAATGACTTATATCCAGTGGAGATTGAGCAATTAGATAATGGCAGCAAATTTAAAATAAACTTATCTGATACAGAGTTCATATTGCCGGTATTAGGTACTCATAATGTATTGAATTCATTAGCAGCGATTGCAGCTGCTCTCCACTTTAATGTAAGTTTTGAAAACATTAAAGCAGGATTAGCGAAAGTGAGACTAACAAATATGAGGATGGAAATTTTACAAGGCCTGCATGGAGAAAAAATCATAAATGACGCATACAACGCGAGTCCAACCTCTACGCAAGCATCGATTGAGTTATTGGCTAATTTACCAGGCTATAAAAAGAAAATACTTGTGTTAGGTGATATGCTCGAGCTGGGTCCAGAGGAAGAGAAGTTCCATTTTGAAATAGGGAAGTCCATCTGTGCTGAGAATATTGATGCAGTATTTACTTATGGAAGACTCGGTTCATTTATTGCTGAAGGTGCAAAAAATATTTTCTCTGAAGAGAAAGTTTTCTCATATGGCGAAAAACAGCCATTAATTGAAGAGCTAAAAAAACACGTTGACGATGAAACAATTGTCCTTGTGAAAGCTTCAAGAGGCATGCAGCTTGAAGAAGTTGTTGCAGGATTACAATAAACTATTTAATTATAATAAAATAAAACCTTTGTTTCATGTGAAACAAAGGTTTTTCCTATTTATATACTTCTATTTTATTTTTCTTGAAAAATAAAATAGTTAACCAATAAGCAAGCGAAAATAAGGTGGCAAAAAAGATAAAGACCGCTCGAATGTCACCGTTTTTCCAGGAGGTAAACAACTGGCTAGAAGCGGGTTCTGCTGTCGAATGACTCATAATTATCCATGCGATGACTGGCATGATTACTGATAGGACTGCATTCAAAATAGAAAGGTTTCAAAACCTTTTATTTAAAGCAGAGCTGACAGCGACTGCAAAGGTCAATTTGATCTGTATCTAAATGCCATTGCAGGAACGGATCAATGTCATTTTGCTTTCCGTTGTTCATCTTTTTTCTCCCCACATTTTTTCCGCTGCTAATTAAGAAGTTAAGCATCTGTACACAAACAATCGTATAAATCGCCAGTAATAAAGTAAGCGTATCGAACATATTCCACCTATGCAGAATGGTCGACTTTTTAAAAATTGATTTTTCGATTTTCACGTACAATATATTTCTTTTCCATTGGGATGGCGATAGCCAATATGAATACCGTCATTACTCCACCTACAATTAAAGATACGATAAACCCGATGCCCATCTTTCGTTTCCTTCTCTCCTACATCTATTACTTATACAACTAAAAGAATCCTGCGGTTCAAAAAAATTTTGGATTTTTATTGGCAAATCGAAGAGGAGTGTTATATACTGTGTATATAGATATAAACAGTATAACAGTTAGGAGGAAAAAAAATGAATGAAATAAAAGAGGCTTGGCGGCTGGCTTCGTTTGAGATAAAGGCATCGTGGAAGCATCTGATTTTTATGGTTTTTTATGCCATTTTAATTGGTTTAGGCTTTTCAGTTTTTATAACTGAAACAGGATTAAGATTAATCACAGACTTATTTTTTATTCTCGTGTTTTGGTGTGGATCCGCTTGGATTAAACCTAAATTATTCCAATTGCAAAAGTTAGATGATGGAGTATACGCATCGACCTACTTTCTTCTGCTTAATCAACTGGCGATTCCAAGGAATATCATCATAAATAGTCGTTTCTTTGTCTATTACTTTTTTTCGATTCCGTTTAATTTATTGATGTTAATTGCGCTTTACATTGGTCTTTCCGTAGGAGTTAAGGAGATGATGACTCTAGGCTCTTTTCTAGCGTTTTCGATCATTTGGCTAAGCTTTGGTATTGGCGCGGGGTCAATGTTCCCAGTAGCTGATATCGGTGAGAAATTTAGAGACAATAAGCTTCTGCTTTATTTAGAGGTCATTTTCTTTTACGGCGGTGCAATCGCAATCATGATTTTAGTCAATCAGCTATCCTCTAACGGGCTTGTCGGCTGGTCTATTTATGCCGCACAGCGATGGCCGGTAGTATCCATTATCATAGCTATCACGATTGGGCTTGCTGCCTTTCTATATAGCAAAAACCAAATGCAAAGAAAGATTCCGAAAATCGATTATTTTAAATAAGAAGGTCAGACAAGGAAGGAGGCGATGAGGTGGATCTTCCGATTCGATTAGCTAAAGATTCGAAAACGCCGATTTACCATCAAATTGAAGAGCAAGTAAAGGCGTTAATCGCCGGCGGACATTTACAAGCGGGGACTGCTCTTCCATCCATTCGGGCACTATCAAAGGAATTGGAAATTAGTGTAATTACAACTAGGCGTGCCTATTTAAATCTCGAACAGCAAGGGTTTATTAAAACCACTCAGGGAAAAGGAACATTTGTGGCTGAAGTAGAGGCTGACAAAAAGAAGGAGGTTACCGTGGCTGCTATCTATCAAGCATTGGAAAAAGGAATTGAAACCGGTCTGCGCCATGATTATTCCATAGAACAAATAGAAGAAGTTTTTACGGAAATCATCGCTAAATTGAAAGAGAAGGGAGAGAAGGCAAATGGAGAGCTGGATTAAGGTAAATCAAATGGAAAAAAACATGAATGATTTTAAAATGGGTCCGATCGAGCTTGAATTTGAATCAGGAATGATTCATGTCATTGTCGGCGGCAATGGCTCGGGGAAATCAACGCTGTTCAAGCAAATCATGAATCTTGTTACATTTGATGCAGGAAGCATCGAAGTGTTTGGATCCAATGTAGCTGGAGAAGATGAAGGCTGGAAAAAGCGGATAGCCTATCAGCCACAAACATTGGTTGGCTGTGATGAGTTTACTGGCAGACAGCTCATGCAGCTCATCTCACCATTGTATCCGAATTGGAATCAGAGTTTATTTGATGATATTGCACGTTCATTAAGCGTTCCTCTAAATAAAAAGTTTGGCAAGCTATCTCAAGGTGTTCAGCAGAAATTGGCGATTGCCTTAACCCTAGCGCGTGACACGGATATTTTGCTGTTGGATGAACCGACTTCACATATGGATATCCCTGCAAAGAGCCGAGTAATGGATCTTTTTGTCGAATGGATGGAAAGGGGAGAAAAGCTTATCATACTATCGAGCCACCAAACTGAAGATATACGTAAGCTTGCGGACTATTTATTGTTCATGAGCAATGGAAAGCTGCACGGTAAATTTGTTAAAGATGAACTGGTTTCGAGTTTTAAAAAATATTGGTTAGAGAAGGAGCTGTCATCGCAAATCAAATTGCCTGGTGAGATTGACAGGAAGAATAATCGTCTGATAGTTACGAATGATGCAGAGAAGGCTGAAGCGTATTTACTTTCACATAAAATCGGCTGGATTGAAGCTGAAAGCCTTGAAATGGATGAAGTGATTTCTTATATGGTAGTGAATAAGAATGGAGGGGTTTTATGAAGGTACCTATTTTAACAGTTCAAAACATTGGCAAATCATTCAAAGATAAGACGGTTGTTAATGACTTGTCATTTCAAGTTTTTGAAGGCGAAATTATGGGGATCGTAGGACCGAATGGCGCCGGAAAATCAACAACCATTCGCAGTATTATGGGCATCCTATATCCAGATGAAGGCAAAATCCACTTCAACCGTCATGGTTCAGCAGAAATTCCTAAAAGGGTGGTTGGCTATTTGCCTGAAGAACGTGGATTGTATAAAAAGGTGAGCATCATGGATATTTTGCTTTACTTCGCAGAGTTAAAGGACTATCCATTGAAAAAAGCGAGAGAGAGAGCATTGTTTTATTTGAAGAAATTCGGACTAGAAGGGAAGGAAAAAAGCACAATAGAGGAATTTTCGAAAGGAATGGCGCAAAAGGTTCAATTTATCGCTGCGATTATTCACGAGCCCGAATTGCTTATATTAGATGAACCGTTTTCTGGTTTAGATCCTGTTAGTCAGGATGTGATTAAGAACGAAATCAGGGAACTGGCTGGCAGCGGCACTGCTATTCTCCTTTCCGCCCACCAAATGAATGTAGTCGAAGAGCTGTGTGATCGCATTCTGATGATGCATCGGGGCCAGCAAGTCATCTCTGGGACGCTGGAAGAAATAAAGAAGAAATATGCCAATTTTAAATGCGTGATGCATGGCGTGAATGATAGGACTAAATTAAGTGAGCTTCCACAAGTACAAAGAGCCACACATCAAGGAAAGGTGACGACGCTCTTTTTAGAGGATCATGTTCATCCTTCCGAATGGATTAAAAATCTGCCTGCTGATGTAGATTTCAATGAACTCTCGATAAGCAGAGTTTCTCTTCATGAAATTTTTATAGAGATTGCAACAGATCATTCGCCGGAAGGGAGTGGGAAAAGTGCGTAATTCAAAGAAGGTAGCCAAATGGGAATATAAGAAAAATATGAAAAGCAAATCTTTTATTATCTCTTTATTACTGACTCCCGCACTTTTTCTTCTCTTTGCGTTTCTGCCTGGTTTATTTGATTCCTTAAGTCAGAAGGACGAAGTGAACGTCTATGTGCAGGATGAAATCAATGCGCTAAAGGGGATAGAACCATCTCTTAAGGCACAAGGTATTACTTGGAATATAGAAAAGACAGATAAGAATATGTCATCCTATATAAAAGAACATGAAAACACGGCTTATTTATTGCTAGATGAAACAGCAGTGGATAACGGAAGACTAGAAGTATTCACAAACGAATCGATGCCGCAGACATTTGATCAGGAATTATCTGCACTTGCTGGAAGCATACAGCTATTGCAATTAGAGTCGCTGTCTCTGACTCCAGAGCAAACCAACTTGATTACTCAAGGAATTTCTATTGAGAGTGTCGCTGTATCGGAAGAAACAAAGGAGGAGAATCCACTTAAGCGGCTCGTTCCTGGGATATTAGCTGGCGCTATTTTGCTATCAGTTATCACAACCGGCATGATGATTTTTCAGAGTGCTTCTGGCGAGAAAAAAGAGAAGGTGTCTGAGATTGTCCTTTCCTCAATTACACCCGGGGAATTGATGCAAGGAAAGATAATCGGATATTTTGCTCTTGGGATGACGCAGGCCTTTGTATGGTTAATATGTCTCCTTCCATTCTTTATTTGGAAGCTTGACTTCCCTGTCGTTGAGTATTTGCTCGTTCCAGAAACAATTGTACTAGTTTTTATAGCCATTCTTGGTTATTTACTATTTGCTGCCTTGTTTGCAGGACTGGGCGCTTCATTTGAAGATGTGGACTCAACAAGTAATTTTCAAGGAATTGTTTTCATCCTGCCATGGCTGCCATTATTTTTGATTGCCCCGGTTTTAAACGATCCGTCAGGTATCATTGCGCAAGCAGCCTCTTACTTTCCTTTGACTGCTCCTGGAATTTTAATCATACGTTTATCGGTTCTTGAACAATGGCCTTGGCTTGAGATTATTGTCGCGCTTTCTCTGTTGATTGTAAGTATTTGGGTCTTGATGAAGATAGCTGGAAAAATATTTAGCATAGGTATATTAAAATATGGCAAGAATGCAACGCCGCAGGAAATGCTGAAATGGCTTAAATATTAAAGAACAATGTGCCCTCAATTTAATATTTGAGGGCATTTCTCTGTTGCTGACATAGGAAGAAAGGTGCAATTTAAGAAAATACTGTTTAAACCTTCCTAATAGCATGGAATATACAAATATGTATAAAATAAAAGTAAATTTTAAATCGGCGGTGTTTAATCATGATTGGCTGCATGTGTATACATGGATTTACCGGATCGCCATATGAGGTCGAACCTTTAGCTGCCTATTTGAAGCAGCATACAGATTGGGATATAGTCGTACCAACCTTACCAGGCCATGGAGAAAGCTTAATGCTAAAGGGTATTGTTTATGAAAAATGGATTGAGCATGCTGAGAATGAATTGCGCCAACTATTAGCGAGGTGCGAGAAGGTCTACTTAGTCGGCTTTTCTATGGGTGGAATGATTGCCAGCCACTTATCGCTGCTCTATCCTGTCGAAAAGCTTGTTTTATTAAGTGCGGCTGCCTATTACGTGAACCCGAAGCAGCTCTTTACTGACATCCGTGAAATGATGAAGGATGGATTAAAAGGAAAAATACGTGAAAATGAATTATTCAATCGCTATAAGCAAAAAATTAGATCAACTCCTGTAACAGCTACGATTCAATTTCGCAGGCTGGTTGCGTCTGTTCGTCCGCGCATCAACCAAGTAAAGATACCAACATTGATTGCACAAGGTGAATGTGATGGCATTGTCCCTGTAAAAAGCGCTGAGTATTTATATAGAACAATCGGTACAAAGAGCAAGAAACTAATTTTCTTAAAGGAATCCCAGCATCAAATTTGTCATTGCAATGAAAAGGAAAAGCTATTTAAAGAAGTGTATAATTTCCTCCAATAATCATACAAAAAAGCTGCTTTCCAGTGTTGGTTGAAAAAATATTTTTCTTAAGAAAATCGCAATGTCAACAAGGTTCTATGTTACTTTAGAGCGTTGCAATTAACGGTGTTAGATGGTAATATTAACACCAAAGTGTCAACAGGAACTTCTTAGAAACCCGGACATACTCCAAAGGAGAATGTCTTTTTTCATTAAACTAGCGCCATATGATGTTCAATTTTGGTGTTTTACATGGTGAATTAGGATGCGGAAGCCATCATTATCATACCTGTAGATTTGTAATTAAGCCTATCTTTGGTTGAAAAAACCCTTTCCCTCATCCTCCCTCTAAAGCGGGTTTCATGCGAATCGTCCGAAAAAGGTATCGACTTGGACAATGAGCTTTTCAGGAGAGTAATTCCTGCCTGCATGATAGAAAATATTTTTCAAGAATAAGAAGGAGATTGGATACATTGACAAAGTTTCAAGATTTGGGCATTAGCCCTGCTACAATGAAGTCTCTAAAGAGAATGGGCTTTGAAGAGTCAACACCTATTCAAGCAGAGACGATTCCATTAAGTTTACAAAATAAAGATTTAATCGGACAAGCACAAACTGGTACAGGTAAGACAGCGGCTTTTGGGATTCCGATGATTGATAAAATTGATTATGAAAAAAACGTGATTCAAGGAATTGTAATAGCGCCAACAAGAGAGCTTGCGATTCAAGTTTCTGAGGAATTATATAAAATCGGTTTTGGTAAAAGAACAAGAGTATTGTCTATTTATGGTGGTCAGGATATTAACCGTCAAATTCGTGCTTTAAAAAACCGTCCGCATATTATCGTAGGTACACCAGGGCGTATTCTCGATCATATTAATAGAAAGACATTGCGTCTTGACCATGTCCATACTGCTATTCTGGATGAAGCGGATGAAATGCTAAATATGGGCTTTATTGATGACATAGAATCCATTTTATCGAGTATACCAGAAGAACGCCAAACATTGCTTTTCTCTGCAACGATGCCTCCAGCGATTCAAAAAATGGCTGAACGCTTTATGAAAGACCCGCAAATCGTTCGCGTTAAAGCAAAAGAAATGACTGTACCGTTAATAGAACAATATTACATTGAAGTACAGGAAAAAAATAAGTTTGATGTCCTGACAAGATTGCTTGATATCCAATCACCAGAGCTGGCAATTGTATTTGGTCGAACGAAGCGCAGAGTTGATGAGCTCTCAGAAGCGTTGAACTTAAGAGGATATATGGCTGAAGGCATTCATGGAGATTTAAGCCAGGCGAAACGTATTTCCGTATTGCGCAAGTTTAAAGAAGGTTCCATCGATGTTCTTGTCGCTACAGATGTAGCTGCTCGCGGACTGGATATTTCAGGTGTCACACATGTGTATAACTTTGATATCCCACAGGATCCAGAAAGCTATGTCCACCGCATCGGGCGTACAGGCCGTGCAGGTAAAGAAGGCGTAGCGATGACCTTTATCAATCCGCGTGAAAAGTCTTATCTTCGTGTGGTTGAAAAAACAACGAAGAAACAGATGGAGCGTATGGAAGCACCTACTTTGGATGAAGCTTTAGAAGGACAGCAGAAGGCAGTCATAGAAAAAGTCGAACAAGCTTTAGAAGAGAATCATTTGCAATATTATCAGCAATCTGCTGAGGATTTACTAGAAAAGCATGATCCAAAGGCAGTTGTTCAAGCTTTGATGAAGCTGATGACAAAAGAGCCTGACACAACACCGGTAAAACTTACAGAAGAAAAACCGCTTCCATCTAAAAGAGATAGACGTCCGTATGATCGCAACAACAATCAGTCCAGAGGTGGTTACGGGCAAAGAGGCAGGCAAAAAGGATCTTATAAGCCGCGTCAAAGCCATTCTGGAAAAAGAAATCAGCAAACAAGCAAAACAAATTCTAATAGCTATAGATAAAAAATGGCGGCTCGATGATGAGCCGCCATTTTTTGAGCAGCTTTATTTTGTTCATATCCGGAATCTTGTTGAAATAATACCTGCTCAGTACTGAATTATATTGAGCTAAAATTATATGTGGAGTTGCCAATTTTTTGCTGAGAATTCACCTGCATATCATGTATACTAATAGAAGTGAGAGATGAACGAGCTACAGGAGGTTTACATAAATGATTACTAAGCCGCAAAAGCGAATTTCCAAACGAGGCTTAACAGTTTGGAAAATATCAGGTGCGCTTCATTCAATTATCCCGTTATTGCTCGCGGGGGGAGCGATTACATTAACAATTATCTTTGATTGGCCGATATGGATAATCGGTGTGGCACTTATGGTTTTTGCCATCTATGCTTATCTCGCGATTATGGTGATTCCAACCATGCGCTGGAAAAGATGGCGTTATGAGGTAAGAGAAAATGAAATTGAGCTACAGCATGGAGTATTTATTATTAAGAGGACGCTTGTACCAATGATTAGGGTGCAGCATGTAGATACTCAGCAAGGGCCTATACTTCGTAAATATAAACTGGCCACAGTAACAGTATCAACAGCTGCCACTGTACATGAAATACCAGCGCTTGATATGGATGAAGCGGAGGAGCTAAGATTCTTTATCTCAAATTTGGCAAGGGTGGCTGTAGATGATGTCTGAACCGAAAAGACTGCATCCTATTTCAGCTCTTGCAAACTTTTTTAAGCAATTAAAGGAGCTTATTATCCCTATTCTGCTGTTTGTTGTCGTCGGCAACAGTGAAGGGCTTATTCAGATGTATATTACACTCGGCATCATCTTTCTAATATTAATATCCGGAATATTAACATGGCTGCGATTTACATATCGAATAGAAGAAGGCGAGCTCCGCATTGAATCAGGCTTAATTGTAAGAAAGAAAAGATACATCCCTTTTGAAAGAATTCAAAGTTTGGATTTATCAGAAGGAATTTTGCAGCGACCTTTTGGTCTTGTAAAAATGACCGTGGAAACAGCTGGATCTGGAACTGGTGCAGAAGCGGTATTAACAGCAATATCTAAAGAGGATGCGAGCAGAATCCAAGAAGCTCTTTCTCAAGCAAAAAATGGTGTACTCGATGAAGATGAGCCGCAAGAGGAGAAGCGGGCAACCGTTATTTATCAAATAAAACCGAGTGAACTTTTGCTGCTTTCATCCACATCTGGTGGTGTAGGAGTGGTAATTTCAGCGGTTGTTGCTTTTATGTTCCAATTTGCAGAAGTCATTCCATTTGAAAAGGTTTATAAGGAGCTTGAAGCTGTCATTACAAGTAGTCTTATTTTTATCAGCATGCTTGTTTTCCTTTGCTTTGTTTTGGCATGGGTGATTGCGCTAATTGGTTCAGTGCTGAAATATGCAAATTTTACTGTGAAAAAAACGGAAGAAGATTTAATCATTACACGCGGCTTACTTGAAAAAAAGCAATTGACCATTCCGCTTCACCGCATCCAGGCGCTGCGGATTACAGAAAATATTATTAGACAGCCGATTGGTTATGCATCGGTATTTATTGATAGTGCGGGAGGATCATTAAAAGATACTGAGAATGCCCGTGTGATGCTTTTGCCTATTATTAAAAAGAAACAAATAGATGCGATATTAAGCAATTGTCTGTCAGAATATCAGCTGGACGGAAAGTTTACTCCAGCACCAACAAGGGCATTGAAAAGATATTTATTAAGAGGTTTTTTAATTTCCATCCCAATTTCAGCGGCGCTGATTTATTTCTTCCAGCCATGGGGCTATTTAGGGCTGGCTTTCGTACTTGTTGCGCTTTTATTTTCGTATTTACAATACAAGGCAGCGGGCTGGAATCTAAAAGAGCATCAAGTAATTCTTCGATTTAGAGGGATATCAAAAAATACCGTCTATTTAAGAAAGAACCGCATCCAGTCGTTAACAATGAGTGAAAGCCATTTTCAAAAGAAACGCCACTTAGCGACAATCCAAGCAATGGCCATGTCAGGGTCAGGAGCGACAGGCGGAAAGGTGGTTGATTTAACCACTGAAGATGTGCTGAGACTTTATAAATGGTATTCCTATTCAGATGTTTCAAACGAAGAACAAATGCCTTAGAATGGATATGATAAGGGACGCTTCAAAAAGGCAATGTAGCTTTTTGAAGCGTCCCTTTGTTAATCATTATCGCAGATCAACGAGCAGTAAGTCCTTCACTGATGAAAGTTTCACTTTATCGAAAGATCAGGCCGAGAATGGCCAGAAGGACAATGCCTCCCCAAACGAGCAATGTCGCGAGGGGGATTCCTTTAAAGCTTTGACGGGCGGGTTTCCATCCTCCTGTCTTAATAGAAGAAAAGCCTGAAGTTTTATTTTTAATTGTTGCTGCTCCGATAAGAAAGCCTGCGAGCAGACCGAATAAATGAGCTGTAACGTTAATATTCGGCTGCATAAATGTCATGATGACACCGATAATGGTAATAGTAATGACGAGCTGTGCATTTTGTGCAGATAAGAGCTCTCTTCTAAAAACAATAATCGAAGTAAAATAGCCGAAGAGTCCAAAAATCGCTCCGCTTGCACCTACATGCATATAAGTGAGGGGCTCAAGAAGCAATGTGGCAAGATTGGCGCCTATTCCCGCGATAAAATAGACCATTAAAAAGCGGGCTTTCCCAATCATCCTTTCTAAAGCAGGTCCAAATAAAATCAACGAAAAACTATTGAATAATAAATGGGCAAAACCATTATGCATAAAGATTGGCGTAATAAGTCTCCAGTATTCGCCTTGAACAATATAGAAATTAATGCCTGCTAAAGCCCCCATCAGCGAGCCGGACGGCAGTATTGGCAAAATTGTAAGCAAATACAATACGATATTAATGGCAATAATCGCTGTCACTATTGGATAGAAACGAATGAAATCTTTAAAGCTCTCTGTTCTAATAAACACCCGGGAACCTCCTTTTCAAATATAAACGTAAATAGATTGGTACATCCAATATACTATAGTTTGTTTTATGCAGCATTCAATTTAATTAGAAGGAAGTTGAAAAATGATTATTGGCATTGGTATAGACATAACTGAATTAAGCAGGATTAAGACAATGGCTGCCAGGCAGGCAAGGTTTGTCGACAGAATACTAACTGCAAACGAAAAAGCAGTATATGAAGCTCTCTCAGAAAAAAGAAAGGTGGAGTATTTAGCAGGCAGGTTTTCCGCTAAGGAGGCATTTTCAAAAGCGTATGGTACTGGCATTGGCAAGGACCTTTCATTTAAGGATATAGAAACGGCTACTCATGATAGCGGAAAACCAATCATAGTGAAGCCATTGAAGGATGGTGTTCATCTTTCAATTTCTCATAGCAAGGAATATGCCGTTGCTCAAGTAGTGATTGAGCAAGTCAATTAATGGCTATCGGCAATTTTTTGTAAGCTTGTATGAACGTCTGGAATAATCCCTAAGGTTGTCTCATATATTCAGTAGTGCAATGGAGAAGACAAGGCCATGGATGTGCATTTGCTTGCATTAGTTGAACTTGAGACAAAGGGGTTGAAGGGATGAAGAGGAAGTTTATCATGCTGCTCATCGGGCTGTCAGTCATGTTATTATTAGCAGCTTGTGGAACAAAGTCGCAGGAAGATGTAACAAAGGAGCTTACAAAAAAGGTTGAAACATTGAAAGGTTATAAGGCAGAAGCGAAGATGACCTTGCAAATGGGAACGGATCCGCAAACTTATGATATTGAAGTATGGCATAAGGATCCGGACTTCTACCGTGTCGCATTAAAAAATGCGCAAAAAGATCAAAGCCAAATGATTCTCCGCAATAAAGAAGGTGTATATGTTTTAACACCGGCACTGAACAAAAGCTTCCGTTTCCAAAGTGATTGGCCGAAAAACAGCAGCCAAGCTTATTTATATGAATCATTAATAAAAGATATTGCCAATGACAAGGAAGCGAAGTTTAATGCGACGAAAGATCATTACGTTTATGAAACGAAAACGCGTTATCAAAATAATCAAATGCTTCCATATCAAGAAATTACATTAAATAAATCAGATTTGTCTCCAGTTAGTGTAAAAGTGATGGACTCTGATAAAAACACATTAGTTACTGTGGAATTTACAAAAGTAAAATTTGATGAAGAATTTGATAAAAAGGATTTTGATATGCAGAAGAATATGACAGGTGCGCAATTAGAGATACCTGTTATGGCAGAGGTAGATAAAGAAGAAGGCTTTACAGTAATGTACCCAGAGGCTGAAATTCCAGGCGTTTCGATTGAATCAGAAAAAGAAGTAGAGACAGAAGATGGCAAACGTGTGATATTAACGTATACAGGCGAGAAATCATTTACTTTAATTCAAGAGAAAGCGACAGCAGTTCAAGCAAGTGCAGCAACATCAGTCAATGGCGATCCGGTCGATTTAGGCTTTACGATTGGGGCAATTTCTCATAATATGATTTCTTGGACACATAATGGCGTCGATTATATGATTGCTTCCTCCGAATTATCAGAGGAGGAAATGATAACCATTGCACAATCAGTTCAAGGGGATTCAATCAAATAATAAAATATAAGCAGCCTAGGGAGATGCCATTCCTATGCTGTTTTTTTTTTGCAAAAATAGAGATGGAGACAATAAAATAATCCTCGAAAAAAATCAAAATTTATCGAAAATAGTCTTTTCTGTATAATTTTCATATGACATAATCAAATATATCGAATAAAGCGGTATACAGAAGAGGAAGTGAACCTAGTGAATCAGCAGACCCAATTTTATAGAGATACATGGGCAGAGATAAATTTGGATCATATCACATATAATGTAAAGTCAATGAAAAAACATGTGGGAGAGGATACAGAGGTTTTCGCTGTGGTGAAAGCTAATGCATATGGCCATGGAGATATTGAGGTTGCGAAGACCGCACTGAATGCAGGTGCCACCCGATTAGCAGTTGCTACATTAGATGAAGCTCTGGCGTTAAGAAAGAAGGGGGCGGATGCCCCGATATTAGTTCTTGGTTACAGCCGCCCCGAAAATGCAGGTTTTGCTGCGGCCAATAACATCAGCTTGACCGTTTTTCAAGCTGACTGGCTGGAAAAAGCAAAAACATTTGTGAAAGAAGAATTAAATATTCATGTGAAATTTGATAGTGGAATGGGCAGGATTGGCATTCGCAAGCATGAAGAGTGGACGAAATTAAACGAACAGCTGGAGCAGAATCAAGTATTTAAGCTGGAAGGCGCATTTACTCATTTTGCAACAGCGGATGAAATGGAAACAGGCTATTATGAAGAACAGCTGCAAAAATTTAATGAAATGATTGGGTGGATGAAGGAAAAGCCTAAATATATTCATGCAAGCAATAGTGCGGCAGGATTACGATTTTTTCAATCGCATTTTAATGCTGTGCGTTATGGAATTTCGATGTATGGCTTGACGCCATCGCCAGATATTGCGGCTGTTCTTCCTTTCCAATTGAAAGAGGCATTTGCTCTTCATACGAAACTTGTTCATGTCAAGAAGTTGAATAAAGGTGAAAAAGTAAGCTATGGAGCGACATATGAAGCTAAGGAAGAAGAGTGGATTGGCACCTTGCCGATTGGTTATGCGGATGGATGGATTAGAAAGCTGAGTACGCAAGAGGTCCTTGTTAATGGAGAGCGCGTGCCGATAGTTGGCCGAATTTGTATGGATCAATGCATGATTAAGCTGCCTTCGGAACTGCCGGTAGGCACCCAGGTCACATTAATTGGCAAGCAGGAACAAACTGAGATATCAGTGAATGAGATTGCAAAAACGCTTGAAACCATTAATTATGAAGTAACTTGTCAAGTATCTAATCGCGTTCCTCGTGTTTATACAAAAGGTGGAAATGAAACTTCTGTAAGAAATGGTTTACTTTAATGCATACCTTTTATTGTTATTGCAGATAATAGATGATAACTTATGGGAATAAATAACTTCGTTACCTTGGAAACAGTTGAAAAAATGCACAGTACTTTATACGGATAATTCAAGAAGAATAAAAAAATCCCCTTTGCATCGTATAAGAATAATGGTAATATGAAAATTGGTAGATATAAAACGGTATGTAGTGATGGTGGAGGTGTTTGTTTGTGTCTGAATCCAGCGCAACGACAGAGATAATGGTTAAATTGCCGCAACAGCTATTAGCGGAGCTAGATGGTTTTGCGAAGCAAGAGAATGTGAACCGAAGTGAGTTTATTTATCAAGCAACCAAAATGTATTTGCGTGAACGGAAAAAGAGACAAATTCGCGAGTCCATGAGACGAGGCTACATGGAAATGGCGAAATTAAATTTGACGATAGCATCTGAGGCATTTCAAGCGGAATATGAGGCAGAAAGCACAGTTGAACGTCTAGTAAGCGGAGGATGATCCTTTGATTGTCAAACGTGGTGACGTTTATTTTGCAGACCTATCCCCAGTTGTTGGTTCAGAACAAGGCGGCGTCCGTCCAGTACTGGTCATTCAAAACGACATAGGGAATCGGTTTAGTCCCACAGTAATTATTGCAGCAATTACCGCACAGATTCAAAAAGCAAAGCTGCCTACTCACGTTGAAATTGATGCGAAGCGTTATGCTTTTGAAAGAGATTCAGTAATCTTATTAGAACAGATTCGTACAATTGATAAACAGAGGTTAACCGATAAAATTACCCATCTGGATGACGAAATGATGGAAAAAGTGAATGAAGCCTTGCAAATTAGCTTAGGTCTTATAGAATTTTAAAGAAAACGCTCAGAAGATTGGGGCGTTTTTTTATTTTATATTACGTTTTTATAAAATTTTTTTATATTTTGTTTAAAAACTAAATCAACCGGGTAATTGTTCTATTTGTGGAATAAACGAGACGCGTTTTTCTGACAAAGGAAAATATTCATAAAGGAAACACACACTTTGTTTATGATAAAATTAAATAGAGTGTAGATTTATGTGGATTCTTTTACAATTTTGTAGATTCTTTTACAATACCCTTATAAAGGAAAAATTAACCAATATATATGATAAAATAAGGAGGGTAATTAAGGTTAAATGACTTTAAATTATATTCAAACTAATAAAGATGCGATTTTTAATGAATGGGTGCAGCGATTAAAGGAACAATCGGATGAAACTGTAAGCAATGTTATTCTAGATCAGAACTTTACAATTTACAGCAATGAGCTGATTGAATTAGCCATATTAAAAATTTCCGGTTCAGTAGATGTGTATGAAACAAGACTAGAGGACTTCTCTGATAGAGTTGTAAGACTTGGCTGGCCACTGCGCTTTGTTGTGAATGCGTTAGATGTTTTAAGTGATGTCATTTATGAATGCATGGTTAGTGATGACTATATCAGCCGAGAGAATCAGGCGGAAGTTATGCATGATCTCAATCATTGGATAAAAGCGATGATTAGCGAAATTATTAACGATTATACGACATCTTGGGAGCGCACTGTTAGCAATCAGAAAATAGCATTACAGGAATTATCAGCTCCGCTTATTCCGATATTTGAAGGGATTACTGTGATGCCGCTTGTTGGAACAATTGATACTGATCGTGCCAGACAGATTATGGAGAATCTTCTTCAAGGAGCCGTTAAGCATCGATCTGAAGTTGTTTTAATAGATATTACAGGTGTACCGGTTGTAGATACTATGGTGGCTCATCATATTATTCAAGCGGCAGATGCAGTGCACTTAATCGGTGCTAAATGCATGCTTGTTGGCATTAGAGCAGAAATTGCACAAACGATCGTAAGCCTTGGTATTGATTTGAATCGAGTCATTACGAAGAACACATTGAAGGCAGGAGTAGAAGCAGCGCTGGAAATGACAAAACGTAAAATTGTGCCATTGGAGGGTCAAAATTGAGAATACCAATTTTAAAATTACATGATTGCTTGCTAGTCTCTATACAGTGGGAGCTAGATGATCAAACAGCACTCCAATTTCAAGAGGACTTATTAAAAAAGATTCATGATACAAGTGCGAATGGCGTAGTAATAGATCTTACTTCTATCGATTTTATTGACTCTTTCATTGCCAAAGTTTTAGGCGATGTGATAGAGATGTCCCATTTAATGGGCGCCAAAGTAGTCATTACAGGCATTCAGCCGGCAGTAGCAATAACATTAACTGAATTAGGCATAGGTTTAAATAATGTGTTAACCGCATTGGACCTAGAAAAAGGCTTGGAGAAATTACAACAGGAATTGGGGGAATAACCGAATGGACAACCAATCCTGCGTTAAGATAATAAATGAATGGGACATTGTCTCGGCAAGGCAGCTTGGTAGAAATGTCGCAAAGGAACTTGGCTTTGGCACAGTTGATCAGGCAAGAATAACAACTGCAATTAGTGAACTTGCGAGAAATATTTTTCTTTATGCGGGACAAGGCCAGATATGTATAGAAAAAATGTATGAGAGCGGCAAAGTCGGTCTCCGGATTATTTCTATTGACAAGGGTCCTGGTATTAGCGATATAAGGCAAGTAATGGAAGATGGCTATTCAACATCCGGGGGACTGGGAGCTGGTTTGCCTGGCGTAAAACGCCTAATGGATGAGTTTATGATAGACTCAAATCCAGGAGAAGGTACAGATATACAGGCCACTAAATGGCTCCGATAGGGGGATAATGATGGATTTCAGGAGAAGTATGGAGTCCAAATATAGAGAACTGCTTACAAGCTATTTAAAAGGCGGCTCTGAGCAGGCATTATATCAAAGTCAAAAATTTAGTAGAAATGCACTTGAACGTAATATACCGCCTGAAGAAATGGTTAGTCTTCATAAAAATTTAATGATCGAACTTTTTCCTGATGATTTCACAGCTGAAATGCAGGAATCCTTTGATATTTTACTTGAAGTAATGGTAGGCTATGGATTTGCTTACCGTGAGCACCAAAACCTAAAGCATATTCAGCAGGAATTGCGAACAGAAATGGAAATTGCTGCAAATGTGCAGCAAACACTTTTAGGCACAGAGGTACCTTGTGTTGACGGCATGGATATTGGAGCGATCAGTGTCCCGGCTAAACATATGAATGGAGATTACTTCCATTTTGTTAAAGATGAAAATAATAGCGTGAGCATTGCCATTGCGGATGTAATCGGTAAAGGGCTGCCAGCAGCTCTTTGTATGTCAATGATTAAATATGCGATGGATAGCTTGCCTGAAAATAGAAAAAGCCCTACAGTCGTCTTGGAGAATCTTAATAGAGTAGTAGAGCAAAATGTTGACTTAACGATGTTTATTACAATGCTGTACGGCACATATAACACGGCAAGCCATTGCTTTAGCTATGCTTCTGCAGGTCATGAACCAGGACTCTATTATGATGCTACCCAAGATGAATTTTCTGAACTTCCTGCTAAAGGACTTTTACTAGGGATTGATAAGAAGACAAAATATAGGGAATACGAAAAAGAAGTAATGCCTGGAGATATGATTATTTTGATGTCTGATGGCGTAACTGAATCACGCACAGAGGAAGGGTTTATTGAAAGGGAGACACTGCTTTCCCTTATTAAGAAATACCTTCATCTAAGTGCACAGGGTGTCGTGCAAAATGTTTATAAAGAGCTTGAGAAATTACAGGATTTCCAGCTTAGAGATGATTTTACTTTAATTATTTTAAGGCGTAAGGTTTAATCTATATATATAGGGGTAATGTAGATTATCCAGTTATTTGCTAAAAGGTGGGCATAACATGAATATTAATATAAACGTTAACAATAATGAGACATTAACCGAAGTGACAGTTAATGGAGAAATTGATGTATATACTGCACCGAAATTAAAAGAAGAATTAATTCCGTTATCAGAAAAAGAAAATGTCGATATGATTGTCGATTTATCTGGCGTTTCTTATATGGATAGTACAGGTCTAGGTGTTTTTGTTGGCTTGTTTAAAAATGTACGTGCGCATGAAGGAAGTTTTAAAATTATTGGGTTGTCCAGTCGTTTGCAGAGGCTATTTGAAATTACAGGCCTAGCTGATATTATCGATATTAGCGGTAAGATGGAAGGTGAAATTAGATGAGTGAATCGTTCGATTATATTGAAATGAAGATTCCCTCGAAAGCGGAATATGTAGGTATTATCCGCCTGACTCTATCTGGAATCGCCAGCAGAATGGGATTTAGCTATGATGAGATTGAAGATTTGAAGATAGCTATAAGCGAAGCATGCACAAACGCAGTTCAGCATGCCTATAAGAATAATGATAAAGGCGAAGTGCTGATTGGGTTTGGGCTATATAAAGATAAGCTTGAAGTAATGGTAGCTGATAGCGGAAAAAGCTTCGATTTTAATCAAGCTAAGAATGGTGCAGGCCCATATAATCCAAACGATTCTGTCGAGTTCCTTCGTGAAGGAGGATTAGGCTTATACCTAATAGAAACATTGATGGATGAAGTCAAGATTCATCACCAAGAGGGTGTGACAGTCTTTATGACTAAATACCTAGAGGGAGAGCAGGTGGAGAGGGATGCAGAAGCGATCTCAACCTAACCAAAGATCTAAAGAAGAAATTAATCAATTAATTAATGAATATCAAACGAACCAAAGTGAGGAAGCACAAGATATTCTTGTCCAGCAATATTATAAGCTGGTAGAGTCTATCGCCCGGAAATATTCAAAAGGGCGTCCATATCATGAAGACATTGTACAAGTTGGTGTGATTGGGTTATTAGGTGCAATCCGCAGATATGATGATTCATTTGGCAAGTCCTTTGAAGCGTTCGCAATTCCAACCATTATCGGAGAAATTAAAAGGTTTCTTCGAGATAAAACATGGAGTGTTCATGTTCCACGCCGTATTAAAGAATTGGGTCCAAAAATTAAAGCAACGGCAGAAGAACTAACAACGAAACTGCAGCGTTCTCCAAAAATGGCTGAAATCGCCGAGGCTTTAGAGGTATCAGAAGAAGAAGTGCTGGAAGCAATGGAAATGGGTAAAAGCTATCAAGCTCTTTCTGTTGATCACTCGATTGAAGCTGATTCAGATGGTGGAACGGTTACTCTGCTTGATATCGTTGGAAATGTGGACGAAGGCTACGAAAAGGTTAATCAAATGCTTGTACTAGAAAAAGTTCTTCATGTGCTATCGGACAGGGAGAAACAGGTCATTCAATATACCTTCTTGGAAAACTTAAGTCAAAAAGAGGCCGGAGAAAAACTTGATATATCCCAAATGCATGTTTCGAGATTGCAGCGCCGAGCGATTAAGAAGCTACAAGAAGCTATTCATGCTGAGAGTGGAAGCTCGGAGTATATTATATGATTGAAGACAATCGTGTAAAAGTAGTCAAATATCAAACTGCTAAAGGCGGTCAAGCAGTTTGTGGCGATTCTTACTTTTACCATACAACAGACCAGTATTTTATATGTGTACTGGCAGATGGTTTAGGTAGCGGTGTTCATGCAAACGAGGCTTCTATGGCTGTTTCACAAGTGATTGAAAATAACCATCATCTAGATGTGGAAACATTGATGAAGCTAAGCAATGATTCACTTTCCAGTAAAAGAGGTGCCGCGGTCGGAATTGTAAAAATTGATTTCGATGCGAAAGAACTCACATACAGCTGTGTAGGCAACATTCGTTTTTTCTTTTACGGAGATAGCGAAAAACTTATTTATCCGATGCCAGTCTCAGGTTATTTATCTGGTAAGCGGCAAGTGTTTAAAGCGCAACGATTTAAATATCAGAACGAAATAAAATTTCTAATGTTTTCAGACGGATATAATATATCCGGCATTAAGAAAATTATGAATAAACGGCTACCCATTGAGACGACAGCGGAATTAATTAAATCTGAATTTCCATCAAATGATGATGACGCAACATTTATAATAGGAAGCTTGCACTGATATTAAAACAGGCAGGCTTTTTATTTTTGGTTCAGGTTTTTAGTGAATGTAGATGAATTCCATACATGAAAAAAGCTCTTAACAAACAAGGGCAGAAAAAGGGTTGGCTAAAAAGAATAGATAATTTTGTTAAAGTGCTAAAGTGAAATGTGAAACATAATCTCCGATTTGCTACAATGAGTGTAAGATTAAATCGCTGGAGGAATGATTGTGGAGAAAACGATAGATAAGAACGAGCAAGTAATGACAGTCATAGCTAAGGAACAGTCATTATCATTAAAACAAGTGAAAAATACGATTTCCCTTATTGAAGAAGGCAACACGGTCCCTTTTATTGCGCGATATAGAAAAGAAATGACAGGTGCTCTTGATGAAGTTCAAATTCGAGATATAGTTGAACGCTGGCAGTACATACAAAACTTAGACCAAAGAAAAGATGAAGTGACTCGTTTAATAGATGAACAAGGAAAGCTTACTCCGGAACTCTCTCAACAAATAGAAAAAGCATCTAAATTACAAGAAGTAGAAGATTTATATCGTCCCTATAAGCAAAAAAGACGGACGAAAGCCACGGTCGCAAAAGAAAAAGGACTTGAACCATTCGCGCAATGGATTCTGGCATTTTCATCAGATATTTCTCCAGATGAAAAAGCAAGCCAATTCATTAATGAAGAAAAAGGTGTTTCTTCTATTGAAGAAGCATTTGCAGGCGCGAAAGATATCATTGCTGAAACGGTGTCTGATGACGCGGACAGCCGAAAAGGGATTCGGCTTGAGACGTATAAAAATGGGAAAGTAGAATCAACTCTCAAAGACGAAACAAAAGATGAGAAAAAAGTATATGAAATGTACTATGAGTATGATGAGAGTGTAGCAAAGATTGTTCCTCACCGAATTCTTGCCTTAAACCGCGGAGAAAAAGAAGAGGTTTTAAGGATTGGTGTTAAGTCAAATGCCGAGAGGATATTAAATGAACTTAATAAGAGGTGGATTAAAAAACCGCACTCGCCAAGTGCAGACATAGTGAAAGAAGCGATAGAGGGTGCATATAAGCGTCTGATACAACCTTCTATTGAAAGAGAAATACGTGGAGAGCTAACAGAGAAAGCGGAAGAGCAGGCAATTAAAATCTTTTCTGAGAATTTAAGAAAGCTATTGCTGCAGCCTCCTTTAAAGGGCAAGGTCGTCCTCGCCGTTGATCCTGCGTATAGAACAGGCTGTAAAATGGCAGTGATAGATGAGACAGGCAAAGTATTAAAAATCGAGGTTATCTACCCGCATCCCCCTGTCTCAAAACAGAAAGAAGCAAAGTCAAAGGTCATTCAATTATTAAAAAGCTTTCATGTAAAAATGGTCGCGATAGGTAATGGCACTGCATCGAGGGAAACAGAGCAGTTTATTGCCGATATTTTGAAGGAAGTAAATGAAGAAATTTTTTACTTAATCGTCAATGAAGCGGGAGCAAGTGTGTACTCTGCTTCAGATATTGCCCGTGAAGAATTTCCTGAACTTCAAGTGGAAGAAAGAAGTGCGGTATCTATTGGACGTCGACTTCAAGATCCTCTTGCAGAGTTAGTAAAGATTGATCCAAAATCAGTAGGGGTCGGTCAATATCAGCATGATGTATCACAGAAAAAGCTGACAGAATCGCTCGACTTCGTGGTTGAAACAGCCGTTAACCAAGTTGGGGTAAACGTGAATACAGCTTCAACTTCCTTGCTTCAGCATGTTGCTGGCTTATCCAAGACTGTAGCAAATAATATTGTGAAAAAGCGGGAGGAAGAAGGGAAATTTGTCAGCCGAAAACAGCTAAAGAAAATTCCAAGGCTCGGTGCAAAAACATATGAACAAGCGATTGGATTTTTACGTATAATCGATGGTGAAGAGCCTTTAGACCGTACAGGCATCCACCCGGAAACTTACTCAGAAGTAAATAAGCTATTGGATAGATTGAATTTAAGCAGTGCGGACTTAGGTACGCCTTCTTTGAGAGATTCGTTATCACATATTGATATAAAAGAAACGGCTGGCGAATTAGGAATTGGCGAATTAACTTTATCGGATATTATTGATGCATTAGTTAAACCTGGCCGGGATCCTCGTGATGAGCTTCCTGCACCACTGTTAAAACAAGATGTCCTTCAGCTTGATGACTTAAATGAAGGCATGGAACTGCAAGGAACCGTTCGCAATGTAGTGGACTTTGGGGCATTTGTAGATATAGGCGTTAAACAAGATGGTCTTGTTCATATTTCGAAGCTCAGCAATAAATTTGTCAAACACCCTTTAGATGTTGTCTCAGTTGGTGATGTCGTAACAGTTTGGGTTGATTCAGTGGATAAAAACAAAGGAAGAGTGGCATTAACGATGCTTTCTCCCAAATAAATAATGAACACTGCTTATGATGAGCAGTGTTTTTTTCTGTAAAAAAACCAGCATTGGTTTAATAGTTTAATTTGATAATGATCTTTTTCAAAAAAAGCGCGCTGCATTTGATTTTGAAACCATACAGGCATCTCGTTTCCTCCCTTTAGCAAGCATTTTTCACAGGAATTATGTTATTCTGATCATAATGTATATATAGTGTATGCTCCCATAGGTTGTCACGTTCCGGTAAATTAACCGTAAGATACCTATTGGGCTATAGGGAGAGGTTTAATGAGAGACAAGGAATTGCAATGGCTAGTAGAAGAAGTTTCATTGAAGTACTTTGACAAGCCGTTCCGTCATCAAGCATTCTTTAATAGCAGATTAAAAACGACAGGCGGGCGCTATATGCTCTCTGATCATAGAATAGAAATTAACAGGGCATATCTTGAACAATTAGGCATGGATGAGCTAATTGGCATTATTAAACATGAGCTTTGCCATTATCACCTTCATATAGAAGGAAAAGGCTATCAGCATCGTGATAAAGATTTTAAAGATTTAATGATAAAAGTAGATGCACCCCGGTTCTGTTCAGCATTACCACAACAGCAAAAAAGGAAAAGCAATAAAACCATCTTTTATCAATGTGTAAACTGTCATCAAGTCTATCGAAGGAAACGCCGAATGGATACGAAAAAATATGTTTGCGGCAAATGTCGGGGTAAATTATTGCTGATGACGCCGGAAGATGCAATGAAAGGCTAATTAGTTAATGAAAAAATATCTTAGGATAGTTTTAAAAACATGCTTGACTTTTAAAATATAGGTTATTATAATTTAAAGAGTCGATAAGGCGCCATTGATTAACCAGCTTGGATTAATGCCTAGAGAGACAATTTATAATTATTCCGCAGTAGCTCAGTGGTAGAGCATTCGGCTGTTAACCGAACGGTCGTAGGTTCGAATCCTACCTGCGGAGCCATAACGGGGAAGTACTCAAGTGGCTGAAGAGGCGCCCCTGCTAAGGGTGTAGGTCGGGCAACCGGCGCGAGGGTTCAAATCCCTCCTTCTCCGCCAGAATAATACATAAGCGAATTATTTTATCATGGCCCGTTGGTCAAGCGGTTAAGACACCGCCCTTTCACGGCGGTAACACGGGTTCGAATCCCGTACGGGTCATTTTTTTTTTCTAAGATTGCTTTAGGTCCGGTAGTTCAGCTGGTTAGAATGCCTGCCTGTCACGCAGGAGGTCGCGGGTTCGAGTCCCGTCCGGACCGCCATAATATTTTTGTTGTTGGGCTATAGCCAAGTGGTAAGGCAACGGACTTTGACTCCGTCATTCGTAGGTTCGAATCCTGCTAGCCCAGCCATTTTTTATTTTTAAGATTTTTTTTGAAACAGAACATAAATGAGCCATTAGCTCAGTTGGTAGAGCATCTGACTTTTAATCAGAGGGTCGAAGGTTCGAGTCCTTCATGGCTCACCATTTATAACTCGCGGGTGTGGCGGAATTGGCAGACGCACTAGACTTAGGATCTAGCGCCGCAAGGCGTGGGGGTTCGACTCCCTTCACCCGCATCAAAAAAACGTTGTGCTATCACTGATCTTGTGTTACAATAATCTTTGTCGCTTAATTAAGCGGTCGTGGCGGAATGGCAGACGCGCTAGGTTGAGGGCCTAGTGGGGGTTAACCCCGTGGAGGTTCAAGTCCTCTCGGCCGCACCAAAAAAAGTTATTGACACACAATTGAAGTTATGTTAGTATAATAGAGTTGCTTCTAAGGGCGCCCGTAGCTCAATTGGATAGAGCGTTTGACTACGGATCAAAAGGTTAGGGGTTCGACTCCTCTCGGGCGCGCCATACATACCATACCGGGAAGTAGCTCAGCTTGGTAGAGCACTTGGTTTGGGACCAAGGGGTCGCAGGTTCGAATCCTGTCTTCCCGACCATTTCATTCATATAATCATACATTCATGCGGGTGTAGTTTAGTGGTAAAACCTCAGCCTTCCAAGCTGATGATGAGGGTTCGATTCCCTTCACCCGCTCCAAAAAAGATTGATCTTTGAAAACTGAACGAACAAAAAACGTCAACGTTAATTCTAAAAAAACAGCTGATTATACAG
>NZ_PISD01000014.1 GCF_002835735.1 Cytobacillus horneckiae
TTCACACTGGTGGTTTTGATTATTGAGCTTCAGCATCCTTCTGTTTCCAGTAATATTCACTAAAAACTTCTGAAAATGCATCCATCGCATGATTCAGCTCTTCACGATTATTATCAACACCGCCTGCTTCAAGAAGAATCGCTCTTTCCGACAAATCCTGATTGTAGACACCGTTTCCGACGCTGAAGTCTTTCCTAAGAACACCGCGGCTTAAACCTGGGTATTTTTCTTCCAAAGCTTTATTGAGGTCCTCAGCTAGCTTTAAGTTTTTCTCAAAGTTCTTGTTTTCCTCACCGACTACGAAAAATAGGCGGGCATAGCGTTTTCCGTTAATTTCTATCGTTGTCGTATCTCTTCTTTTATCATCTCTGTGAATATCGATTAAATAAGACAAGTCTTCATTGAAGTCCATTGCTTCTGCTACAAAGTCACGAGCACGCGTATAGGAATGGTTATAATTCAATCCTTTGCTGTGCAGCGCTTCGGTCATATTTGTTTTATTATGGTCCACGCCTATGCCTTCATCATGCAGGTTGTCCTGTAATTTTCTTCCTACAGAAATAATATTATATTTTTCATCATTACTAATCGCGTCATTTGGTACCTCGCCATTTTTTATAAACGGCAAGTATGATTCCCAGCTATGAGAATGATAAATATACACAGTTTTATTTTCAGGCGGCTTTACTGGATCTTTATTGTCTTTTTCCTCGGATTCATTTTCCTCATCTGGCGGGACGGTTTCACGGTCTTTCAGCAATTCTTCCATCGGCTGAGGGGACTCGATTGGCAAGGTTGTATAGTCCGTACCTTGGCCGGCAATATGAATCTTCGTATCAAAGAAAGAAAATAACGGCAATTCACGGCCTAAAAATGTGCGAGGATCCTCAGGCGTCACACTCGTGGCAAATTTAAAAGCCATATCAGAAACAGAAATTTCTTCGATATCTTTTTCATTTACAAAGCTATGATTGGCGCTTTTTAATAGATGCAGATAGATTGAATTTGACTGTGGCTCGTTAATAACAGAACTAGCAATATCAGAAGACATTTTTACTGTGAATAGGGCGATACCGCTGGCAATGACAATACAGGCGAGAGTAAAAGTGATCACGGTAGTGTTTATAAAGAGAAACAATTGATAGCCCTGTGATTTTTGCATATCATCCATCCTTTCTATTAAAATGCATATGAAGAAAAGAAGAGAGATATGACAAATCTCTAATCTATTAATATGTTTTTTAGAAAAGAGTATATTGGTAGGAAAGGGAGGAGTAAATGGTAGGGTGCTGAAGTTACAGTTTGTGTAACTGGAATTTATATTGGGAGGAAATTGAACATCGAGATCGTGTAGTTCAGCAGAATAGCCATAGAAAGTGAAACTAGAACCAAAATGGGGTGCAGGTAAGTAGAAAATGGTCATAGAAAGTAAAACTGAAACCAAAATGGGGTACAGGTAAGTAGAAAACGGTCATAGAGTATGCAACTGAAACCAAAATGGGGTGCAGGTGAGCAGAAAACGGTCATAGAGTATGCAACTAGAACCAAAATGGGGTGTAGGTGAGCAGAAAACGGTCATAGATAGTAAAACTGAATCCAAAAATAGTTGTAGCCCAGCTTCGCTAAATTGATTGTAACAGAATCACATAACACAAAAAAACCGCTAGCAAGCAAATAAAAAAACAGCGAAAGCATTATACTTCCGCTGCCAAAATGATTTACTTATCTTCCTTTAACCCTTTACCCATGCCTCGTAAGAAGTGAATGCCGAATCCAATTGCTCGATTGATATCGGGATCGTTCAATACTTTGACAAGGTTCATTACGCCAATTTTATGCTCTGATTCAAGGAAGCTTTTCCCTTCGTCAATGCCAGACATTGCACTTTTAATCAGTTTGGTTGTTTGTTCAGCATCTGCTTCCATTAAGGCAGCTGTGGCACCCATCAACGTGTTGATTAAATTTGTCACGGGCTCTCTGGAAACTTGTCCTAGAGCTATTTTGGCAATTTCTTCTTTGCCTTTTAGCATGGAGTTTGTTGCTTGCAGAATTCCTGAGTCATTAAGCTCGCCAAGAATTTTAAACAAGTTATTAATTGTGTCCTCGTTCTCTGAAACAAGGGTTTTTAGTTCATCGATTTTTTGCTGTTTTATTTTTTCTTCATCAATTTCGCGATAAATTTCCGTAATAGGAGCTGCCATTTGTTCTCATCCTCCAATTATTGATCCGTTAAGTGAACGTAGCCAGGTCGAGCCCATTTGCGCTGTACTTCCACACCGTTTTGCGGGTTGCGTTTTTTGTTGCGCGGGTTCGTTTTAGGTAATGGTCTTTCTCCGCCGTTGTTGTTGTTTAAGATTTCCATGCGTACCATCGTTTGTTTGTAAGCTGGTGTACGCGTGCGTGAATCATATAAAGGACCGGTTAAGAAGTTGATTGCTGAGTCTTTATCTACTGAGTTCATTGGCAGATACAGTTCGTTATTCTTAACACGATCAGTAACTAGAACATTTAGTTTTACTGCACCAAATGGAGAAACAAGGCGAACGAGCGTACCATCTTGCAGGCCGCGTTCCTCAGCAAGACTTTCAGATACTTCAACAAATACGTCAGGAACTTTAGAGTTTAGACCGTTTGATTTGTTCGTCATATTCCCTTCATGGAAATGCTCCAGCATACGACCGTTATTAATATGAAGATCGTATTCTTCAGGGAAGCTAGCAGGTTCTACCCAATCAGATAACGCAAAACGAGCTTTTTTATCTGGGAAGTTGAATCCGTCTGTATAAAGAAGCGGAGTGCTTTCACCATCATGGCTTCCCCAGAAGAAGCTGTTCCAACCTTCAAGCACATCGTAGTTTGCTCCGCCAAATAATGGCGATAGGCTCGCCATTTCACCGAAGATTTCGCTAGGGTGAGTGTAGTTCCAATTCGCTCCTAAGCGATTCGCAACTTCTTGAATAATCCACCAGTCTGGTTTTGAGTCACCTAATGTAGGCAATGCTTGATATAGTCTTTGTACACGGCGCTCTGTATTCGTAAATGTTCCATCTTTTTCTAGTGAAGGAGCCGCAGGTAAAACAACATCTGCATATTGAGCTGTTCTAGATAGGAAAATATCTTGAACAACAAAGAAGTCAAGACCAGACAGGACTTTATGAACATGATTAGCATCAGCGTCAACTAGAGCCATATCTTCACCTACTAGGTACATCGCTTTCATATCGCCTTTTTCAATTGCTTCAAGCATTTGGATGTTATCCATTCCTGGTTTGCCATCAATTTTTACACCGTAAGCTTTTTCAAATTTCGCACGTGCGACATCATCTGTAATATGCTGATATCCAGGCAACCACGTCGGAAGGGTACCCATGTCACAAGCACCTTGAACATTATTATGTCCGCGCAGTGGATAGGCTCCAGCACCAGGGCGGCGATAGTTACCAGTTGCAAGCAATAAGTTCGAAATCGCAGCTGATGTATCAGATCCACCAGTGTTTTGCGTTACACCCATACCCCAAAGTACGCAAGTTCCGTCTGCATCGCGAATCATCTCAGCGATGTTGATGATTGTTTCTTTTGATAGGCCAGTTGTTTCTACAGCATAGTCTAACGTATATTTATCAAGTACTTCTTTGAAATCATTAAAGTAGTTGACGTTTTCCTTAATGAATGCTTCATCATGCCAACCTTGGTCAATCATATATTTTGTTACTGCCATTAACCATACTTGGTCCGTACCTTGACGAGGGCTAACGAATAAATCTGAACGCTCCGCCATCTCGTTTTTACGTAAATCTGCAACGATTAATTTTTGGCCATGAAGCTTGTGAGCACGTTTCACTCGTGTTGCTAATACCGGGTGACCTTCAGCAGGGTTCGCACCGACAATAATGACGAGGCCAGCTTCAGAAATATCTTTAATCGTACCAGCGTCTCCACCCATTCCAACCGTACGGAATAATCCATCAGTGGCTGGTGATTGACAATAACGAGAGCAGTTATCGATGTTATTTGTTTCGAAGACCTGGCGAGCCATTTTTTGAATGACATAGTTATCTTCATTCGTTATTTTCGAAGATGAAATGAAACCGATGGAATCTTTTCCATGCGCTTGTTTAATGCTGCCTAGTTTGCTTGCAACAAGATCAAGCGCTTCATCCCAGCTAGATTCTACAAATCTGCCATCTTTGCGGATAAGCGGTTTTGTAATACGTTCTTCTGAATTAACAAAATCCCAGCCGAATTTACCTTTCACACAAGTTGAAATGGCATTAACTGGTGCGTCATGGCTTGGCTGAACTTTAAGAATTTTGCGATCCTTTGTCCATACTTCAAATGAGCAGCCGACTCCGCAGAAAGTGCATACCGTTTTCGTTTTTTCAGTGCGAGTATCGCGCATCGCTGCTTCCACTTCTGATACGGCAAAAATGCCGCTGTAGCTTGGTTCTACTTCTTTAACAAGGTCAATCATCGGAGTGAGCAATTCGTCACCCATATTTGTCATAAAGCCTGCTTCGCCAATCATTGATTTTTCCATTAATGCATTACATGGACAAATCGTCACACATTGGCCACAAGAAACACATGATGAGTCATTGATAGATGTATCTTTATCCCAAATAACGCGAGGACGTTCGCGTTCCCAGTCGATTGTCAAAGTTTCGTTGACTTGGAGATTTTGACAAACCTCTACACATTGGCCGCATGCAATACATTGATTCGGGTCATAGCGGTAGAAAGGATGGGACATATCGACTGCACTTTTATCTTCTTTAGGTGTGTACGGATATTTTTGATGTTCAATTTCCATCATTTCGGCAGTATTATGTAGTTTGCAATTGCCGTTATTGTTATCGCATACAGTACAATAAAGAAGATGGTTTTCTAAGATGCGGTCCATTGCTTCAGTTTGCGCTTCTTTTGCCCGTCCTGAATCCAAGCTAATGCTCATCCCGTTTTCAGCCACAGTAGAACAAGAACGGACTAGCTTTCCGTCTACTTCTACAATGCAAGTGTCACAAGTTTGAATCGGATCCACTTCTGGAACGTAACAAATTTGTGGATGTGCAATTTCATTTTCATTAATGATTTCTAGAATGGTCTTTCCAGTAATACCTTCGTATTCCATCCCGTTAATTTTAATATTCACACTGGAAGTCATTTCATTTCCCCCTTAAAACTCTTTAAAGCAAAAAAAATCCACCATGCTTACACTTGTCCCATTAAATGGGAAATGTGTAACACATGGTGGAGTAGTTTAATAACAACACTTGCTATTATACCAATCCAAACCATTTTAGGTTTGCTTCTGAAAAGATAGAATCATAACAATCATTTATTACAGTTCCAACTATTCCATTTGCTATTATAGCCCTAAATTTTAAAAGAAACAACCATAGATTGCAAGAATAATTTGTTAATATGAAAAAAGTATACAAGTTTATTCAAACGATTCCCACTTTTATTTTCATTTAAATTGTACTATGATAAAACAATTGAAACTGATACTTTTGCAGGGGGTAATAGGGGATGTCAAAAGTGGTTCATGAGTTTAACGATATTATTAGGAAGTTGAGGAAGGATCTTTTCGGAAAGGGGCCGGAAAAAATCCATACTGTATTTGTAGAGAATATGGCTGTATCGACTTTGTATGGAAATTTGACACCAACGGAACAGTTTATCTCAAGAACACCGGATGGAAAAGAAATGGTACATGCAGCAAGGACGCGCATGATTCAAGATGTTTATGCTCAATCAACTCCAGAGGGGATGGAGGAGCTGGTTGGCGCAAAACTTATGCACCTTTTTTCAGATATTAAGGTGGAGGAGAACATGGCAGTATCGGTCTTTGTGTTTGATAGGAATATTATAGACTAGTAGGTAGAAGGAGCCGCTACAATGAAAGAGATAGAGACGACACGGGAAATTATACGAATATCTCATGATTCAGTTGAACGAAAGGAAGATACGATTGTCACTGAATATGCGGTGACAGTCAAACTGAACGCGCAGGAATTTGTGACAATGGTCTGCAGTCCTGAATATATCGAGGATATGGTTATCGGTTACTTGGCATCAGAAGGCATCATTAAATCCTACAATGACATCAAGGATATTTGGATGCAGGAAAAGGATGGATTTGTCCATGTTACTACAGATAAAACCAATCCATATTATCAAAACTTCCAAAATAAGCGCTATATTACTTCATGCTGCGGCATGAGCAGACAGGGCTTTGTGTTTGTGAATGATGCTTTAACAGCTAAGAAAATGAAAGAAATTAAAATTACGCTTACACCGAATGAATGTTTTTCTCTAATGAACGAATTACAGGAGTCAGCAACAGTTTTCAAGCAAACTGGTGGAGTACATAGTGCGGCTTTATGTGATAAAAATGGAATAATTTTAAGCAGAATGGATATCGGCAGGCATAATGCATTGGATAAAATCTATGGCTATAGTTTGAAAAATGGCATTTCGATGGATGGGAAAATTATTGTGTTTACCGGCCGTATCTCTTCAGAAATTTTATTGAAGGTAGCTAAAATAGGCTGTGAGATGATTCTATCTAAATCTGCTCCAACAGAGTTTGCACTGCAGTCTGCGGAGGAGCTGGGAATTACAACAGTTGGATTTATTAGAAACGAAGCAATGAATATTTACACATGTCCAGATAGAATTATTTTTTCATAAAGGGAGTAGCCAAGGTTGGATTTTTTTGATAGGATATATTTTGCACATTAGCTAAATGGAAATAATGCAAGCGTTGTCTTATTTCTATTTTTAACAAATTCATGATGGCTGATTTCCTTGTAGGGGATTGCAAGGGTATTAGGCAGCATTCAAACTGACCTGCAAATGTAGGTTTATTTGAGTGTTGCCTTTTTTATTTGGCTTTTTTCTGAAGGTTTGCTGTTGCTAAGGCACTAGCTTAAGCGAAGAGCAATAAAGCAACGGATAATATTGAAACAAACTGTATGAGAAGAGCCTTATTTTGAGGGGGATGGAAAGAATGGCATTTAGTAAGCCACAGGAAATTATGGAACAATCGATTAACGCTGGAGTAGCAAAGACGAAGATACCTTTGCCAGCGCTGCTGATCCTTGGATTTTTAGGAGGAGCCTTTATTTCATTAGGATTTTTATTGGATATAAGAGTGATTGGAAATCTGCCTGCAGAGTGGGGGAGCTTTGGAACGTTTATTGGAGCAGCCGTGTTTCCAATTGGCCTAATACTCGTTATACTTGCAGGCGGGGAGTTAATAACCGGCAATATGATGTCAGTATCAATGGCTTTATTTTCTAAAAGAATTTCATTGATGCAGCTGGCTACTAATTGGTTTTGGGTACTGCTTTCAAACTTTGTCGGCGCTTTATTTGTAGCTTACTTTTTCGGGCATATTGTCGGTTTGACAGAGACAGGTCCATTTTTAGATAAAACGGTTGCAATGGCAGGCGCAAAGATTGATGATACTTTTATGCAAACGTTAATTTCAGCGATTGGCTGCAACTGGCTTGTTTGCTTAGCAGTCTGGTTATCCTATGGAGCACATGATTTTGCTGGAAAAATACTGGCTATTTGGTTCCCGATTATGGCTTTTGTGGCAATTGGATTCCAGCACGTTGTGGCAAATATGTTTTTAATACCTGCAGCCATTTTTGCAGGATCATATACTTGGATGGACTTTATTGGAAACATCATTCCGGCATTTATCGGCAATGTGATTGGCGGCGCTATATTTGTTGGTTTGGCCTATTTTATGTCCTACGAGAAGAAAGATAATCAAGAAGTACAATTAAAAAAAGTTTCGTGAATTTAGCACTTTTTGCTTGTCCACACATAAAATAAGTCATTAGTGATTATTGGATGTGATGGTATGGAAAAATTTTATTGTGACCATTGTAAAATGCTTTACAATGAAGAAGGAGTTTGCCAAAAGTGCGGAACGGCAGCAGGGAAAAAGATTATTATTAAAGTGCAGCGACAGGAAAAAAACGTTTCAGATAGCAATTGGAAAAGATTTAGTAATGAATAAAGTGATGAAATATTTTATCATTTAATTGCACAGCAACTCCTTCAAAACATTCGAGCTGAATGAAAGAGACAATCTTTCATTCAGCTTTTTTTTTGGTGTTTTTTCAATGGGTGAGTTAATCGTTTATCTGTGTTTATTCCAATCGTTGGCAGGGAAGTAGTTTGTGTAAAGTAATTACATTCGACAGATTACGTATATTTTCCATTGTAATGGAAAAATTAACCTTATCATAACGAAGGAGAGAGCTTCCTATGCCATCTATCATTTCAATCGCCGAGGCACCCCCTGAACATATTTTAAAGCAAGATGAAGTGGTTCAGTTTGCTAAGGATTTATTTTCAGAATCATTTAAAGATATTAATCGATTGCTAAAGGTTTTTCAAAATGGACAAATTGAAAAAAGGCATTTCGCGAAAAATCTGGATTGGTTTAAATCAGATAAGACATTTGCAGAAAAAAATGATGCGTTCATAGATATTGGCATAAAGCTAGGAACAGAAGCAATAGACAAATGTTTATCTAGCAGTACTTTTTTAAATGAAACTGTCCCATACGAAGAAATTGATGCAATCTTTACAATTACTAGTTCAGGACTGGCAACACCAAGCTTAGAAGCTCGGATCATGAATATCCTTCCCTTTTCAGAGCAAACAAAGAGAATCCCGATTTGGGGGCTGGGCTGTGCAGGAGGCGCTTCTGGATTATCAAGGGCATATGAGTATTGCCTTGCTTATCCGAAGGCAAAGGTTCTTGTTTTATCTGTGGAGCTTTGCAGTTTAACTTTTCAACGAAATGACCGTTCAAAAAGTAATTTAATTGGCTCCTCTTTATTTGCTGACGGAGTGGCATGTGCGCTTATTGCCGGGGATGACAGCGATTATCGTCAATATAAAAAAATGAAGGCTGTTCCTAATATTATAGCTACCCAATCAACGACAATGAAGGATTCGCTGGATGTCATGGGCTGGGATGTAAGGAATGACGGGCTATATGTTATTTTTTCAAAAGACATCCCGACAATCATTGAAGGATGGTTAAAACCGAATGTTTCAAAGTTTTTGGCTGAACAGGAAGTAGACATGAGTCAAATTGAACATTTTATTGCTCATCCCGGAGGAAAAAAGGTGATTGAAGCCTATCAAAAGTCTTTGCAGTTTGATGAACAAATGACACATATATCTTTAGAAGTTTTGAGGGGATTTGGAAATATGTCATCTGCCACAATATTATATGTTTTAAGAAGGTTTATGGAAATGGCAGGTGCTGGAGAAACAGGTTTAGCTACTGCACTTGGACCTGGGTTTAGTTCAGAATTATTGCTGATGAAATGGGAGTGAGCGTATGTTTTTCTCTTTATTATTAGTTTTTGTGATTGCGCAGCGAATGGTGGAATTGTATATTGCGCGCAGAAATGAAAAATGGATGAAAAGCCGCGGTGCGCTAGAGTTTGGCCAAAACCATTACCCTTTGATTGTAATGGTTCATTCACTCTTTTTTATTGTATTAATCATCGAGGTCGCTTTTTTTGAAAAACAGCCGTCCCCTTATTGGCCCTTTCTGCTATTTTTATTTGCTTTGACACAGGCGGGAAGATTTTGGGCATTGGCTTCACTAGGAAAGTTCTGGAATACAAAGATCATTGTTCTTCCACATGCCGATGTTGTCAAAAAGGGACCTTATCGTTGGTTAAAACATCCGAATTACCTGATTGTTGCACTTGAATTTATTGTCATACCATTAGTGTTTCAAGCCTATTATACAGCGGTTGTCTTTACTATGCTAAATATTGTCATCATGTCAATCAGAATCCCGGCGGAAGAGGACGCTTTAAAACAATTAACAGCATATGAAGAGGCTTTTCCGAATGAGAAGTCAAATAAAGAAATCGGAAAAATATAAAAAAATAAGTGGACAACATTGAAAATCATTCTCGATTATGGTAATCTAATTGAAGATGATAGTTATTCTCAATTAATTAACGAAAGGTGTTGTTGCAAAATGGCGGCTCTATTCGTCATTGGCACGGTCGCAGTTTATGGCGTCGTAATGAAGCATGTCCTCAATAATGTGACAAAACCACAAGCAAGATAATAATCCCGTTTACCCCCTTATTACATATCAAAAGAAGCGCGAACGAGTGGCTTCTTTTTTTTGTCCTTTTACGCAGCTAACTTCGTGTTTATATGAGTCGGCAGAACAGAAAACAAAAGGCGCATGTCTAATATTGTGTAGATAAGGTAGGTAGATGAATCTTATATCCGTTAAGGTTAACCATATGCAGGTTTTTTTTGAAAATATATACATATATAGTTAATTAATATTATAATAGTGAAGATTAAAATATTATTAATGGAGAGAATGATTTATATGAAAAAGAATTTTTCTATTATTTTAGCATTAACATTAATTTTTTCATAATTAGCTCCAAATTATGCTTCAGTATTAGCGGCATCAAATGAAAATGAAGTTGAAGTTGTGGTCGAAAATGAAGATGATTTTTTATATGATATTGGATATGAAGACAATTCTATAGATGAATTTTATGGTCAAAATCAAATTGATTACATACCTGAAACTAATGGACAAGTTGTTCAACCAATGTTTGCTCCTGTTCTTGGATTAATTCTTAGAACTGTTATAGTAAATGATAAAAATGGGAAAAAGGTTTCTATTCATTATTTTCAAAGTAAATCAGGTTTAGTATATGATGTTAAAGTCAAAAGTGGTTGGAGTGTTAAATAGTTTATGGATCAATTATTATTAAATGCTACAAGCAAAGAAGAATTAGAAAAAATACTACTTTTAAATGTTGTAGGATTGATTGAAGGAATAAATGAAAATTCAATAACAATAGAAGAAGCTGAAAAAGTTTTATTTAGCCCTTATATAATGAAATTAGTAGACTCTATGGGAATTTCAAAAGAAGTATTAGAAGTTATACATTTAGGAACGGAATTAGAAGATGTAGAAAGTTTAATACCTGAAAAATTACCTGAAAGTTTAATAGAAATTAAAGAAAAAAGTATTAATTTATTAGAAAAAAGAAAAGAACATAAATTTCAAGATAAAGTAATAAAAAAATATTAAAATAATCTAATAATGAGTTTTCTAAAGAGCCCTTAAAAAGCCTGTATGGATTTTTAAGGGCTCTTTTTTGTTTTTTGAATTTAAATAAGAGGTACGGACAGCAAAACGGAAATATTGTACGTTAAGACTGGAACCATTGATATAAAAGGAATGTTCTAGTAAATAGTAATACCAAATAGCCCTATTTTAAGGGCTATTTTTTTATGTTTTTCGTAGTTATCAGATCTGATAATTAAAGTTATCAAATCTGATAACTACAAAAACGAGTAAAAACCCTTGATATAATAATATTTTTTACTAGTTTAATAGTAATTTTACTCTCACTCTCTAATAAAGGGCTTTTCTCCATGCAAGGTTCGGGTAGTATTTTTCGGAAAGATCACCGAAAAATCTCCACCCTTT
>NZ_PISD01000015.1 GCF_002835735.1 Cytobacillus horneckiae
TCTGAAGAGAGTGATTGCAGAATGTTTCAGGTGAATAAAGATGATTTATTCCTCTGAAGAAAAGTACTTTACAGCATTAGAAAAGAAAAAATAGAGCGAAGCTTTGCAGATTCAAAACAACTGCATGGGCTTCGCTATTGTCGCTTCCGCGGAAGCAATTGTTACTCACCGCAGCTTGTCAACAGATAATAGAGTTACAACAGGTTATTATTTTGTTATAAATAAAAAACTTGTAGAAAAAGCCAAGGTTTCTCTACAAGCTGAGAAAACGCCATTTGGGCGTCTTCTTTTTCTTATACAGTCCTAAAGTTGAATGCAGCGTGTGATGTGTATAAAATAGGATACGTGGGCATGTCCCAATTTGTGAGGTGAATTTATTTGAAGAATGTACATAAGCTTACTGAAGGTGCAGTTTTATTAGCTGTTTTTACAGTTTTATTATTGATGTCACTCTATATTCCAGTTTTCGGAGTGTTATTAACCTTTGTTTTACCACTGCCGTTTATTCTTTTTGCAGCAAAGAATAAACGAAGTGATTCGATTGTCTTTTTTATTGCAGGACTTCTCTTTTCCTTAATTGTCGGTACGGTCATTTCCATTCCAATCACACTTGCCTTTGGCTTAACGGGGCTCGTAATTGGAGACTTTATTCGGGAGAAAAAGGAAAGGTCTGTCACTTTTATTGGCGGTACATTAACTTTTCTAGTGGTATCAATATTGATCTATGCGGCAATGAATGTCCTGTTTAATATTAATTTCGTTGAAGAAATGACGAAAGTGATGGACGAATCCATTGAAATGTCACGTTCTGTTGTTGATTCAATCGGAGCAGGTGCTGCGGATACCGAGGAATTATTTACTCAGTTAGAAACCGCAATGAAAACGATGGAGACATTAATTCCTAGTATACTTGTAATGATGTCATTAAGCACAGCTTTTATTATCCAATTAATTGCTTTTCCTATCGTTAAAAGGTTTGGGGTCGAAGTAACTAAATGGAATTCATTTGCTGATTTAACTTTTCCAAAAAGCATTTTATGGTATTATTTGATTACTATATTTGCAACCTTAATGATGAATCCTGAAGAAGGCACATTCTGGTATATGGCACTGCTGAATTTGTCCTTTATTTTGCAAATGCTGATGGTTATTCAAGGTTTATCCTTTGTCTTCTTCTTCAGCAGACTAAAAGGCTGGCCAAAAGCCGCGCCTGTCATTATCCTGATTTTAACAGTGTTCATGCCAATCTTCCTTTATATTATAAGGATATTAGGTATAATTGATATAGGGTTTGATTTGAGGAAACGATTAGATAAAAGGGATGCATAACACTACTGCTTAGGAGTTGAAAACATGCCATCGTATTTAGAAAAGCGATCCATTCGTTACTGCTTTTTTGGCTTAATAGGCGTAACGGTGGTGCTTCTCGGCATATTGGCGTTTTACAATTGGGTATTGAGTATTGTGGGTTTGCTCCTTTTCGGCCTTCCTTTTTACTTCTTATTTAAACTAGATTTAGAACAGAGGAAAGAGACGGAGGAGTATATCACCACATTATCCTATCGCGTAAAAAAAGTCGGTGAGGAAGCACTGATGGAAATGCCGATAGGAATCATGCTTATTAATGATGATTATTATATTGAATGGACAAATCCCTTTATGGCCTCTTGTTTCGATGAAGATACATTGGTCGGCCGTTCGCTTTATGATGTAGGCGATTCGCTTATCCCAATTATTAAACGGGAAGTGGAGACAGAGACAATCACCTTAAATGAACGGAAATTCCGTGTCGTTCATAAGCCGGAGGAACGCCTGCTTTACTTCTTTGATGTGACAGAGCAAATTGAAATTGAAAAGCTTTATGAAGATGAAAGAACAGTCATTGCAATCATTTTTCTAGATAATTATGATGACTTAACACAAGGCATGGATGATCAAACGAGAAGCAGTTTGAATAATCTTGTCACATCAATTTTAAACAAATGGGCAATGGAGAACGGCGTGTTTTTAAAGAGGGTCTCATCTGAACGGTTTATTGCAATTTTTAATGAGCATATTCTAGCGCAGTTTGAGAAAAGCAAGTTTACGATTCTTGATTTTGTCAGGGAGACCACCTCAAAGCAAAATGTTCCGTTAACACTGAGTATTGGCGTGGGATCTGGGGTACCGGCTCTGCCGGAACTTGGGATTCTGGCGCAATCGAGCCTTGATCTTGCCTTAGGTAGGGGCGGAGACCAAGTGGCGATCAAACAGCCGAATGGAAAAGTAAAGTTTTTCGGTGGAAAAACAAATCCGGTAGAAAAAAGAACAAGAGTCCGCGCACGCGTGATTTCTCATGCTTTAAAAGAGCTTGTCTCTGAAAGTGATAAAGTGATTGTAATGGGGCATAAACGACCGGATATGGATGCAATCGGCTCGTCTATCGGTATTCAAAAGGTAGCGGAAATGAATCATCGGGATGGGTTTATCGTCATTAATCAAGATGAACTGGATAATAGTGTTCAGAGGCTCATGAATGAGATTAAAAAGAATGAGGCGTTTTATTCGCGGTTTATCACGCCGGAGCAGGCGTTAGAGATGGCGACAGATGATACGCTTCTCGTCGTTGTTGATACGCATAAGCCTTCTATGGTGATAGAAGACCGATTGCTTGCTAAAATAGAAAATGTAGTCGTCATTGATCATCATCGCCGTGGAGAAGATTTTATTCATAATCCGCTGCTTGTTTATATGGAGCCCTATGCTTCCTCAACAGCAGAGCTCGTTACTGAGCTATTAGAATACCAGCCGAAAAATCAAAAAATTGATATGCTTGAAGCAACGGCCCTATTAGCGGGGATCATTGTTGATACGAAAAGCTTTACATTGAGAACGGGTGCAAGAACCTTTGATGCTGCCTCTTATCTGCGCGGACAAGGAGCAGATACGGTCCTCGTCCAAAGATTTTTAAAAGAGGATGTCGATACATTTATAAAGCGCGCCAAAATCATTGAAACCGTCTCCTTCTACAGGGAAGGGCTTGCGATTGCAAAAGGCAGAGAAGATGAAGTGTATGATCAAGTTCTCATCGCTCAGGCTGCAGATACGCTATTAGCAATGGATGGCGTCACTGCTTCATTTGTCATCTCTTATCGGGCGGATCAGATGATCGGTGTCAGCGCGCGTTCGCTTGGTGATATCAATGTGCAGGTCATTATGGAAACGCTAGAGGGTGGCGGTCATTTAACGAATGCAGCAACCCAGCTGCAAAATCTCTCCATTGAAGATGTCGAATTAAAACTAAAAGAAGCAATAGATGAATATCTAGAAGGGAGAAAGCAAGAATGAAAGTAATTTTTCTAAAAGATGTAAAAGGCAAAGGGAAAAAAGGTGAAGTGAAAAACGTAGCTGATGGCTATGCACAAAACTTTCTAATCAAACAAGGTTTGGCAGTCGAAGCAAATAATTCAAATGTAAGTTCATTGAACGCGCAAAAGAAAAAGGAAGAAAAAGTTGCGGCTCAAGAGCTTGAAGATGCAAAAAAACTAAAAGAAACGGTTGAAAAAATCACAGTGGAATTTTCTACAAAAGCCGGTGAAGGCGGACGTTTATTCGGTTCCATTACGAGCAAACAAATCGCAGAAGAGCTTAAGAAAAACCATGATATTAAAATCGATAAGCGTAAAATTGAGTTAGATGATGCGATTCGGACACTAGGGTATACTAAAGTGCAAGTGAAATTGCATACTGAAGTGGCTGCCACTTTGAACGTGCATGTGAAAGAAGCAAACTAATATTTCCAAATCATTTAAGCACGAAACATGTTAGAATAGTATAGTTAAAGAAAAATGTGATCGGTGAAAGCTGATCACATTTTTCTAATGAAGATATGATGAGGCGCCTTCGTATTCAAGGGAGGCATCTGCACGTATTAAAGGAGGTTGTTTAGATGAGTGATTTATATGCCGATCGTCTTCCTCCGCAAAACATGGAGGCTGAACAAGCTGTCTTAGGTGCGATTTTTTTAGAACCTTCCTCTCTTACAATGGCATCGGAAATTTTAATTCCTGAGGATTTTTACCGTGGCGCACATCAAAAAATATTTAATGTGATGCTTAAGCTGAATGACGAGGGAAAAGCGGTCGATCTCGTAACGGTAACTGAAGAATTAAATGCTGCGAAAATGCTTGAGGATACAGGCGGTGTCAGCTATTTAAGCGAACTTGCAGGTTCAGTTCCTACTGCTGCTAATATTGAGTATTATGCGAAAATCGTGGAAGAGAAGTCACTTCTGCGCAGACTGATACGGACTGCTACAAATATTGCACAGGATGGCTATACACGTGAGGATGAAATAGATTCCTTGCTCGGAGAAGCAGAGCGGAGCATTTTAGAGGTATCTCAGCGCAAAAATGCTGGTGCCTTTCATAATATAAAAGATGTACTTGTTAGAACCTATGACAATATCGAAGTCATGCACAACCGAAAAGGAGACATTACAGGCATTGCTACTGGATTTGCTGAGCTTGATAAGATGACAGCAGGTTTCCAGCGCAATGATTTAATTATTGTAGGTGCTCGTCCTTCTGTTGGTAAAACAGCCTTTGCCTTAAATATTGCTCAAAATGTGGCTGTTAAGACAAGAGAAAATGTCGCCATCTTCAGTCTTGAGATGGGTGCTGAACAGCTGGTTATGCGTATGCTTTGTGCAGAGGGAAATATAGATGCACAGAGGCTTCGTACAGGCTCGCTGACTGATGATGACTGGGGCAAGCTGACAATGGCTATGGGAAGCCTCTCAAATGCAGGCATATTTATCGATGATACACCTGGTGTGCGAATTACAGAAATTCGGTCTAAATGCCGCCGTTTAAAGCAAGAGCATGGGCTTGGCATGATTTTGATTGACTATTTGCAGCTCATTTTAGGCAGCGGGAGATCTGGAGAGAATCGTCAGCAGGAAGTATCTGAAATCTCAAGGTCTCTAAAAGCCCTTGCACGTGAACTGCAAGTCCCTGTCATTGCTTTATCGCAGCTCTCTCGTGGTGTGGAGCAGCGTCAAGATAAACGCCCGATGATGTCAGACATTCGTGAATCAGGGAGTATTGAGCAGGATGCGGATATCGTAGCCTTTTTATACCGTGATGATTATTATGATAAGGAATCAGAGGATAAGAATATTATTGAAATCATTATCGCTAAACAACGTAATGGTCCTGTAGGAACCGTTCAGCTGGCATTTGTAAAAGAGTATAATAAATTCGTAAACTTAGAGAAACGGTTTGACGAATCATTTTCCCCGCCTGGGGCATAAAGGATCAGTGAGAGCTGATCCTTTTTTGTTTGCGCTTTTGGAGGCTACATTTTCTATTAGTATACCGAAATGATTACGAACATATTTTAATAATTTTATATAAAATGTTCGTGTTTTGTTGACTTTTTATCCTTGAAAATGTAAAATTAGTTTGTTTGATAAGGGATTAAGAAACCTCGGAGGTGCATGTAACATGTCATCAGTAGTAGTTGTTGGAACACAATGGGGAGATGAAGGTAAAGGAAAGATTACGGATTTCCTCTCTGAAAATGCAGAAGTCATTGCCAGATATCAAGGCGGAAACAATGCAGGCCATACGATTAAATTTAATGGCGAAACGTATAAATTGCATTTAATTCCATCAGGAATTTTTTATAGTGATAAAATTTGTGTCATTGGAAATGGAATGGTTGTTGACCCGAAAGCGCTAGTTGCTGAGCTTGCCTATTTGCATGGAAAAGGTGTAACAACAGATAATTTAAGAATAAGCAACCGTGCGCATGTCATTCTTCCATATCACCTTAAATTAGATGAAGTTGAAGAAAACAGCAAAGGCGATAATAAAATCGGTACAACGAAAAAAGGCATTGGTCCTGCTTATATGGATAAAGCAGCCCGCGTCGGTATTCGAATTGCTGATTTACTTGATAAAGAAGTGTTCGAAGAAAAGCTTGCTCGCAATCTTGCTGATAAAAACCGTCTTCTTGAAAGAATTTATGAAACAGAAGGCTTCAAATTAGAAGATATTTTAGATGAGTATTTTGATTATGGTCAGCAAATTAAGAAATACGTATGCGATACATCAGTTGTGTTAAATGATGCACTAGATGATGGCCGCAGAGTGTTATTTGAAGGCGCTCAAGGCGTTATGCTTGATATTGACCAAGGAACATACCCATTCGTTACATCATCTAATCCAGTAGCCGGCGGAGTGGCTATCGGTTCTGGTGTAGGTCCAACAAAAATCAAGCATGTTGTAGGTGTTTCAAAAGCATATACAACACGTGTAGGCGATGGTCCTTTCCCTACAGAATTAAACAATGAAATCGGCGATCAAATTCGTGAGGTCGGCCGTGAATACGGAACAACAACTGGAAGACCGCGCCGTGTTGGCTGGTTTGACAGTGTCGTCGTTCGCCATGCCCGCCGCGTGAGCGGAATTACAGACCTTTCCCTTAATTCCATTGACGTATTAACTGGAATTGAAAAGCTTAAAATTTGTACAGCTTACAGCTACAAAGGGGAAATCATTGAAGAATTCCCAGCAAGCTTAAAAGTATTAGCTGATTGCGAACCAGTTTATGAAGAGCTTCCAGGCTGGACAGAAGATATTACAAACTGCAAATCTTTAGATGAGCTTCCTGATAACGCACGTCATTACTTAGAGCGTGTCGCTCAACTAACAGGCATTCCGCTATCAGTATTCTCAGTAGGCCCTGACCGTACGCAAACAAACGTAGTCAGAAGCCCATGGCGCCAAAACTAAAACTAACTACTCAACCACAGCACCCCTCCAAGCTGCCCAACAGCTAAGGGGTGTTTTTAATTTAGCTATAATCAATTATTATCAATTAATACGAATAATGTTGAACGATGTTGAATAATGTTGAATGATGTAGGTGACAGGTACCCAAAACAAACGAAATGATGGTTTAAATTGATGCAAATAAAGGGAAAGGTTAGCAGTATTACGGTTGGAGGTGTGATGGGTGAAGACATTTTTTCGGGTAGTGTATTCGTTGATTTTGCTTGGGGCTGGGGTTATGCATTTTGTTAAGGAGAAACAATTTCGCAGTATTGTTCCTAAGGCATTGCCATTTAAGAAGGCAATTGTACTTATATCAGGCGTGATGGAAATTGCCTTTGCTCTACTATTATGGTCACGCAAAGGGCAAGTCATTATTGGCAAATTATTATCGCTTTTCATGATCGTTATTTCTCCTGCAAATATCAATATGGCAGTCAAAAACAATACATATTATAAAGGGAAGAAACTCCATCCGCTTATATTATGGCTGCGTCTGCCTATGCAAATTCCCCTTATAATGGGCGCATTAAAGCTGACAGCAAATTCTAGTGAAACAAAGAAAAACTAAATGACTGCGGTTATTTAGTTTTTTTATCTTAAAAGATTTTTTCTATTAAACTAAAAATATTTTAAAAAAGCATTGTACAAATAATAGTCTATGTGATATTATAAAAAGCGTCGTCAAGAAAGCGCTTCATTAAAATATTAGAGCCATTAGCTCAGTTGGTAGAGCATCTGACTTTTAATCAGAGGGTCGAAGGTTCGAGTCCTTCATGGCTCACCATTTCCTAAAAAATGGCCCCTTGGTCAAGCGGTTAAGACACCGCCCTTTCACGGCGGTAACACGGGTTCGAATCCCGTAGGGGTCATCGGCATTAGGTTGATAGTAAAAGTCTGGCAAGGACGGACTTTTACTATCGTCCTTTACATAAAAAATCTGGTCCGGTAGTTCAGTTGGTTAGAATGCCTGCCTGTCACGCAGGAGGTCGCGGGTTCGAGTCCCGTCCGGACCGCCATTTACATATATGTATGCTTTGATCTTATTAAGGGAATTATGGATGTTATAATATGAAAATCCATAAAAATTATCATTTTATGGCTCAGTAGCTCAGTCGGTAGAGCAAAGGACTGAAAATCCTTGTGTCGGCGGTTCGATTCCGTCCTGAGCCATCAAAAAGGGAGTATGAATTCAATTCGTGCTCTCTTTTTTTTATTCCGCGTAAATTACCACTCTTCTAAACTTACCCTTACAAATTCTATCCATTAATATTACATTGCCATGACAAAATACCCCATGACCTTTGTCATTTTTTCCACTAATAAGACATAAAGTGTCACCCGCTATACAGTTTTATTACAATATAGAGACTTCCCATCGATAAAAAGAACGATATGGTACATTAAAAGGGCGTGAAAAATAGGATAGACGATACTTAGCTAGTAAGCTAGTTTAACTTATTTAAGTAAATGTTTCCTATAAACTTTAGCTTCTAGTTAAAATATCTCATAAGCAAAACTAAGCCATTCGCCGGTAGAACTTGGCGAAGACCAAGTTTTTTCTAATAGATAGATAGATAGAACGAAGTATGTGCTCAGTAGTATAGGAGGATAAGCCGTGGTACATTGGAAAGAAAAACTAACTACATATACAGAACATACATCAAAGCATATGACCAGCAGACTAAAGAAAATAGCCATAGCTGCTTTTACTGCAGGAATGATAACATTTGCTGGCGGTACAGCAGCTTTAGCTAATAATGATTTTCAGACAGTATATTATGTATATATAGGTGATCAATATTTTGGTACAGTCAATAACCCGCAAATGATAGAGAATATGATTGCAGAAGAGCTAGAAATGCAAGGGAAATCTTATGACGGGTTAACGATGGCATTAGGTTCAGAGGTTTCCTTTATCCCAGAAAAACTATTTACAAAGGATTCCATGATAAATGATGAAGAGATTAGTGAGGAATTAATGCAGGAAATCACAATTAAAGCAGAAGCAGCTGCGATTGAGGTTAACGGCGAGCCAATTGCTTATGTAAAAGATAAAGAACAGGCAGAGACAGTCCTTAAAGAATTAAAGCTCGAATACCTTTCTGAAAATGAATGGGAAGAGCTTGAGAATAGACCGGATACACTTGAACAATTACCCGAATTAGAGGAAGGCGAAACACGGATTTTAAATGCGCTGTTCTCCGAAGAAATGACGATTACAACTGAAAAAACGGAAGCAGAAAACGTGCTGACTGTTGCAGAAGCAGTAGAATTGCTGCAAAAAGGGACGCTTGAAGAGAAGCATTATAAAGTTCAAGAAGGTGATTCTCTTAGCAGCATTGCTGATGACCATGATTTAAGCATGGATAAGCTCCTTGAGATAAATGATTTAGAAGCAGATCATTTGCTTAAAGTCGGGCAGAAGCTTAAAGTAACTGAACAGCAGCCCTATGTAGATGTTGTAATGAATAAAGAGGTATTTAAGGAAGAAGAATTACCTTTTGAAACAGAAGTCATTGAAGATTCCTCAATGTTTAAAGGCGAAACAAAGGTTAAACAGGAAGGGAAGCATGGTGAACGTACAGTTCTTTATCATATTACTGAAGAAAATGGCGAACAGGTAAACAAGGAAGAGCTTGAGGAAGAGGTTTTGGAAGAGCCTGTGAAGGAGATCGTCATCGAAGGCACGAAAGATCCTGAAAAAGGTGATGGTGAATTCGTTTGGCCTGCAGTAGGAGGCTATATTTCAAGTGAGATTGGCCATCGCTGGGGAAAAATGCATAAGGGGATCGATATTGCGAGACCAAGCGATCGAACGATAAAAGCTGCAGACAATGGTAAAGTGATCTCTGCTGGCTGGGGCAATGGCTATGGCAACAAAGTTGAAATTGACCATCAAAACGGCTATCGTACAGTCTATGCACATCTCGACTCTATTTCTGTTAATGTAGGAGACACAGTTACGAAAGGCTCGAAGCTTGGCGTAATGGGATCAACAGGAGATTCGACAGGTGTACATCTTCATTTTGAGCTTTATAAAAATGGAAAACTAGAAAACCCGCTTGACTATGTTAAACAATAAACTAAGGGCTGTTCCAAATGAAACTTATAAAGGAGCAGCTCTTTTTTTTATAGAAAAGAAATTTAATCACGTTAGGTGTTCGCATTTAAAATAGGGTATGATTTAAGAGGGGCAAATCTCTTTGGCCTCACCGCGAAAAGTGTGCATATAAAGCAGAAAATCAAAAGTTCCAAAACCCTCACTTTACCATAAAAGCAAGAAATATGATACATTACAAAAGGTGCTTTCCTGCTTGTAACATGATAAAGTAGTAATTGCAGAATAGACATTTTTTACAAAAACAAATGATTCGCCAAACTGGATTTTTAAACAATTGTACTTAAATAATAAAATTAAGAAATAAAGGAGAAACGACAGATGGATAAGAAAATTCTCGTAGTAGACGATGAAAAGCCAATTGCAGATATTCTGCAATTTAATTTGAATAAAGAAGGTTTTGAAGTAACTTGTGTGTATGATGGCGTTTCCGCCTTGGAAAAGGTAGAAGAAATCAAGCCTGATATGATTCTTCTTGATATTATGCTGCCGCAAAAGGACGGCATTGAGGTTTGCCGCGAGGTGAGAAAAAAGTACGATATGCCGATTATTATGCTGACAGCAAAGGATTCGGAAATCGATAAAGTACTTGGGCTTGAGCTTGGAGCGGATGATTATGTGACTAAGCCGTTCAGTACAAGAGAACTGATTGCACGTGTGAAAGCAAACTTGCGCCGTCATCAGCAAATTGCAGCGAAAGCTGGAGAAGAAGAAGAAACAAATGAAATCGAAGTAGGCTCACTTATCATTCACCCTGATGCTTATATCGTTTCAAAACGCGGTGAAACGATAGAATTAACTCATCGTGAATTTGAATTGCTGCACTATTTAGCGAAGCATATTGGACAAGTCATGACGAGGGAGCATCTATTGCAAACCGTTTGGGGTTATGATTATTACGGAGACGTGAGAACGGTAGACGTAACAGTTAGAAGGCTGCGTGAAAAAATCGAAGACAATCCGAGTCATCCGACATGGATCGTGACAAGAAGAGGTGTCGGATACTACTTGCGAAATCCAGAACAGGAGTAAGTAGAAAATGAATAAGGTTGGTTTCTTTCGTTCCATCCACCTGAAATTTGTTATCATCTATGTTTTATTAATTCTTGTTGCGATGCAAATTGTCAGTGTGTATTTTGTTAGGCAATTGGAAACAACATTAAATAATAATTTTAAAACAACGATTGAGGATAGTGTGAATCTGCTTGCCTACTACTTGGAGGAACAGATTGTAAAGGAGCGGTTTCCTGAAGAAGGAGATTTGTCGCTTGAGGAGGATGTCAACAGACTTCTGAGCGACTATAATTCCGCTGATATTAATGAAGTCCAGGTGATTGAAGGCGATTCATTAAAGGTGCTCGGAACCTCGGATGTGGAAAATCGCTCTATTTTAGGACAAAAATTACCAGACCCATTGGTAAGATTGGCTATTTCTACAGGTCAGGAACAAAATAATGAATTTATTAATGATGCAGGACAGCGCATTTGGGTGCTAGTAAAGCCTATTATGCAGGATGATGAAGTGTTAGGCGCTATTCATGTATCAGCAAAAATTGAAAATGTATATGATCAATTGCGAGAAATCAATAATATATTTTCAACAGGTACGGCAATTGCTCTTGCGCTAACTGCTGTCTTAAGTGTGCTGCTTGCACAAACGATTACAAGGCCGATTACTGACATGAGAAAACAAGCACTTGCGATGGCAAAGGGAAACTATTCTCGAAAAGTAAAAATTTATGGCCAGGATGAAATCGGACAGCTGGCAATGACCTTTAATAGCTTGACGAGGAAGCTGCAGGAAGCACAGGCAACAACCGAAGGCGAGAGACGCAAGCTTTCCTCTGTATTAACCTATATGACCGATGGCGTTATTGCAACGGACAGAAAAGGACGAGTCATTCTTATTAATGAGCCTGCCGCTGATATGCTGAATGTTTCACGTGAAACTGTGCTATCGACGTCGATTGTTTCTTTACTTGGCTTAGAAGAGGATTATACTTTTGAAGAGCTTTTAGAAGAAAGAGAGTCTATTATATTAGACTACAGCGATCATAAAGAGAATTTAATATTAAGGGCCAACATTTCTGTGATCCAAAAGGAAACAGGCTTTATTAACGGCCTCATAACCGTTCTCCATGACATTACTGAGCAGGAAAAAATTGAAGAGGAGCGCCGCGAATTCGTGGCGAATGTGTCACATGAATTGCGCACGCCGCTTACAACAATGAGAAGCTACCTAGAAGCGCTGGCAGATGGGGCATGGCAGGATAAAAACCTCGCTCCGAACTTTTTAGATGTGACGCAAACAGAGACAGAGCGGATGATCCGGCTAGTCAATGACCTTTTGCAGCTCTCAAAAATGGACAGCAAAGATTATCAGTTCAAAAAAGAATGGATTGATTTTGTTAAATTTTATCATCGCATTATTGATCGATTTGAATTTACTAAACAGCAAAATGTCACTTTTGAAAGAAGATTGCCGAATCATGCTGATTTTGTCGAGATAGATGCAGATAAGCTTACTCAAGTCATGGATAATATTATTTCGAATGCGTTGAAGTATTCTCCGGAAGGCGGCAAGGTCACTTTTAGCATTGAGGAAAGGGACCAATTCCTCATCATTAGTATTTCAGATGAAGGAATGGGCATACCGAAGGAGAATTTGACGAAAATTTTTGATCGATTCTATCGTGTAGATAAAGCGAGAACTAGAAAATTAGGCGGAACAGGATTAGGATTAGCCATTGCGAAAGAAATGGTAGAAGCCCATGGCGGAGAAATCTGGGCTGATAGTGTTGATGGAAAAGGGACAACGATTTCCTTCAGCTTGCCGTATGTCCGCACTGAAGAGGATGATTGGGAATGACATATGAAAATATAAAAACAGTCATACTTGTTATTTTAGTGGGATCAAGTGTTTTATTCACTTGGAATCTGTGGACATTTCAGCCACATCTTGACCCGATTGAACCATCGAGCATGGCGGATCATCCAATCGGCACGGAAAAGGAAATTAAAGAAGTAGTAAAACCCTATCAAATCATGAACGTATTTGAAAATGATAAATTGGTTGGCACAATGCATTCATCAGAAATGGATGGAGTCATCAAAGAAATCAGTGGCTGGACTTACGAAAAGATAGAAGACATATCAAACAGCATCAATGATATTCCTTCCTTTTTAATGAAGGAGGGGCACTCGATGATTCTCTTCCCTGATGAAGTTCCATTTGAATTATATCGCAATGTACTGAAGGTGGTTGATAAAGAGTCTCCGAACTTTAATTTTGATACCATTGTCATTGACTCAAATGATACAAACGAGGAGTTTGGCTTTGTTTACTTTTTATCGAGAAGCAATCATCAAGTCTTCAGAGGGGAAATAGATGCTTCTTTCCTGCAAGAATATAAAAATAATCAATACGTCGCTTCTGCTTCCAGTGAAAACTTCGCTGAGTTTGATTTTATCCTAGGGGAAAATAACAAACCAATTTATCTTCCAGTCGAAGGCTTGACATTAAATAAGTGGATGTATTTACCTGAGGATATTGACGCAGACAGATTAATGAAATCGCTTTTCAGTGAACCATCCGTCGTGCAACGAAGTGTGCAGTCCTCGACGAAAGAGTATACGGATAGCACAAGTATTATGAGGGTATATGGGGACAGAAATTTAATTTCCTTTAAAAATTTGTCGGTTGGCACTGATAGAATGATGGAATCTAATCCTTTACTTAGAAGAAGTATCGATTATATCAATGATCATGGCGGCTGGACAGGCAATTATCGCTTTTTCTCTATGGATCCGGAAAGAGATCAGGTTGTATTTCGGTTATATCATTCAGCTGGTTACCCAATTTTTAGTGATTCGGCTATATCCAAGATAAAGCTGGAATGGGGACAAAATGCAATCAATGAATATGAGAGAGGCGATTTTTCTCTCGATACACTCATTTCTGATGAGGCGGCTGAACCACTTCCATCTGGTGTGGAAGTAGTGAATTTACTAAAACGTATGCCGGGATTTGATATCAATAAATTACAAGATGTGACCGTTGGCTATAAAATGAGCAAAGATCAAGTATCGAAGCAAGAGGGCGTCAATTCAAATAGCCCTGACGTCATTAGCTTGGAACCGAAGTGGTATTATCGCTATAATAATGAGTGGAAAATGTTTTCGCAGGAGGATTTCTTTAATGAGTAGGACAGGAGGAGGCAATTATGGATTGGAGTAAGATTAAAACCATATTTATATTAACCTTCCTCGTGCTCAATGTCTATTTATTGTATGAATATTTCAGTCTAACAAGCCAGGAAAGGGAAGTCATCCCTAAGAATTCATTGGAGGAAAGACTGAAGGGTGATAATATTACGATTAAACGTTCCCCTCCGAAAGAGGAAATGCGCGGTCAGCTATTAAGTGCGCAGCCGAAAGTACTTACTGAAACGGAGCTAAAGTCTCAAAAGCTTGAAGACCAAAAATCACTTGATGGCGCAGTCATACTTGATAAAGATGAGACGTTTAAAATCAGCAATAATTTTGATCCGAAAGAGCTGGATGAATTTATCAAAGAAAATATTTTATATGGCGACCAATATCGCTTCTGGGAAAAGCGTGACAGTACAATCACTTATTATCAAGTATATGGCGATCAGATGTTTTATCAAAATAAAAATGCCCAGCTCACATTCTATTTGAACGAAGAAAATGAAATTGTATCCTATAGCCAAACCATGCTGGAGAAAATTGAAAAAATCGGAGAAGAAACAAAACTGATTTCGCCGATATCAGCGATTGAAATACTTATTAAAAATGGTAAGATATCACCTGATAGCGAAATTACTGATTATGAGCTTGGCTACCATACTTATGTAGATATAAGTACCACTCAAGTTTTAACACCAGCATGGCGTATTGTCATTAATGGGGAAGAAAATCTATTTGTACACGGCATTGCAGGAGATATCCTTGAGTTAAATAAAGAAGAGACTAAAACAGTGGAGTGAGAGAAATTATGTCTTTGCAATTTAGCGTTCTCGCGAGCGGAAGTACTGGGAATGCCATTTTTGTCGAGACCGACAGCCATTCTTTTTTGGTTGATGCTGGCCTCAGCGGCAAGCAAATGGAAGCCTTATTCCAGCAAATCGACCGCGATATGAGCAAGCTATCAGGTATTCTAGTCACCCATGAGCATAGCGACCATATTAAAGGCGTCGGCATTGTAGCACGCAAATATAAATTGCCGATCTATGCCAATCAAAAAACATGGCAGGCAATGGATCCGCTTATTGGACAAGTTCCGACAGAGCAAAAATTCACATTCGATATGGAAACAGTAAAAACATTCGGCGGCCTCGATATTGAATCGTTTGGCGTGTCACACGATGCCGCTGAGCCGATGTTTTACGTTTTTCACTATGGACAGAAAAAACTAGTTCTCATTACAGATACAGGCTATGTCAGCGATCGGATGAAAGGGTTAATTTCCAATGCTGATGCCTATGTTTTTGAAAGCAATCATGATGTGCAAATGCTGCGCATGGGGCGTTATCCATGGAATATTAAACGAAGAATATTAAGCGACGTCGGCCATGTTTCCAATGAGGATGCAGCCATTGCAATGGCTGAGGTTGCCGGAGATCGGACGAAAAGCTTTTATCTTGCCCATCTAAGCCAGGACAATAATATGAAGGACTTAGCAAGAATGGCGGTCTCGCAAACACTTGAGGGCCGCGGCATTCGTGTGGGCGATCAATTTCAGCTGTATGATACTGATCCGAAAACCCCAACAATCTTAACCGCAGTTTAAAAAGGAAGCAGGAGGTGAGCCTCTTCTTCCTTTTTTTATTACGAAAAAACAGCGAATGTATGAACAAATTCGTAAGATTGATGACTCGTTAAGCTTTTTTCTTAGCCAATCATATTTGAAGGAGTATAATTATGGGTATAGAGGAAGAATAGATAATAGCAATTATTGTGGAGCTTATGCTCCGGGATTCCATAGAAAGGGTAGGTTGATTTATGGGCTATTATGATGATCATACTGATTCAAGCCGCAAAAACCGACAAAAGGGAAATAAGGGCGGTTACTTATTATCAAGTGTAGCAGGTGTAATTATTGGAGCAGTGCTAGTTGTTGCTTTACTGCCTAGAATGGGCGATTTTGCTGGCATACAATTCGGCGATCAAGGTCAATCCAATACGAGTGAAAATGCAAATGTGGAAACAGAAAAAGTATCATTAGACGTTGTAACAGATGTAACAAAAGCTGTAGACAAGGCAGGCGATGCCGTTGTAAGTATCTCCAATATTCAAGCTGCAGGCTTTTGGTCAAGAGAAGAAAATGCGGAGGGTGTACAAGCAGGCTCCGGCTCGGGCGTCATCTATAAAAAAGAAGGTGATCGCGCCTTTATCGTCACCAACCATCATGTCGTAGAAGGTGCACAGCAGCTCGAGGTCAGTCTTTCGACTGGAGAAAAGCTGCCAGCTAAAATTGTTGGAACTGATGTGTGGACAGATTTAGCGGTCATTGAAGTAGACGGGTCGCAAATTAAAACAGTGGCAGAATTTGGCGATTCTGATGCGCTGAAAATAGGAGAGCCGGTCATTGCGATTGGAAATCCTCTAGGTCAATTCGAAGGCTCAGTCACTCAAGGAATTATTTCTGGTTTAGAACGCACAGTACCAGTTGATATTGACCAAAACGGCACTGTCGACTGGAATGCTGAAGTTATTCAAACCGATGCGGCCATCAACCCAGGAAACAGCGGCGGCGCATTAGTCAATATTAGCGGCCAAGTAATTGGCATCAATTCAATGAAAATTGCCGAGTCGATTGTAGAAGGAATCGGCCTTGCCATTCCAATCAACTTCACAAAAACAGTCATTGCTGATTTAGAACAGCATGGTGAAGTCAAACGGCCATTTATGGGCGTTCAGCTTGCATCGGTGAATGAGATTCCAGGCTATTATCAGGAAGAAGCATTAAAGCTTCCTAAAGACGTAAAGTCAGGTGTAGTCATTAGCAGTGTCGAACCAAACAGCCCGGCATCAAAAGCAGGATTGCAGGATATGGACGTCATTGTCGAATTGGATGGCGAGCCAATTGTAGATGTCATTGACCTCAGACATCATCTGTATACGAAGAAAAATATCGGCGATGACATGAAAATCAAATATTATCGCAATGGCAAAGCAGAAGAAACAACCATGAAATTAGCACCAGAAAATACATTCTAATGTAAACACAGGGAAGCAATTGCGCTTCCCTGTTTATTTTTGTTTTGGTAAGATGAGATGTGGATAAAATTAAAAGTATAGAAAATAACAGGAGGAAACAACCATGATTTATAGCTGCGAAGAGCATGTGGATATCGCCATCGATACAATTGTAGATGACTACGAAACGTTCCCGCAATTAACAAAGCTGAAAGATGTGGATAACTCACCAAAAACATGTGAATTCTGTCAACAACAAGCAATATATATGGTGGCGAACAAATGATTCCATACAAAATGTGGATGGATGATGTGGATATGTGGATAAGTTCTGTGGATATCTTGTTTATGAAATGAGGATGGCTTGTGAATATCTCAATTATCACAGTTGGTAAACTAAAAGAAAAATACTTGAAGCAAGGAATCGACGAATACTTAAAAAGATTGTCAGCCTATGCCAAAATGGACATCATCGAAGTACCGGACGAAAAAGCACCTGAAGAACTAAGCGAAACAGAAATGAACATGGTCAAACAAAAAGAAGGAGAACGAATCCTCGCCAAAATTCACCCTGACACCCACGTCATTGCCCTCGCCATCGAAGGCAAGATGAAATCTTCAGAAGAACTCGCCGACACCATCGACAAACTAGCCACCTACGGCAAAAGCAAAATCGCCTTCATCATCGGCGGCTCCCTCGGACTAAGCGATGACGCCTTAAAAAGATCGAATGATAAACTTTCTTTTTCGAAGATGACATTTCCTCATCAATTGATGAAGCTGATATTGTTGGAGCAGGTTTATCGGGCTTTTCGGATTAATCGGGGGGAACCGTACATCTTTCAAGGGTAAAATATTAAGCGAATCCATCATTTCGCTCAACATTTTACCATCCTCATTTTCTAACATCCATGATTCCACAGGTGCAATAAAATCCATAGAAACTGTATCTAATAACTCTAGGGTATGTTCTTCTAATCCCTCTATTGTAAAGTCAAAATATAGATTGATTTTCTTTATATGTCGCCCAATCCCACGATGTGCCTCTTTACTAATCTGTATATTCTTTATGATTAAGCGGAGTAATGCCTTTTGTTGTTCAGGCTCTGCATCCTTTATCACCTTATCAAAGTTTGTTAAAAGATTATGCAATGCGTGAGCATCAATAGGTGTTGTATCACATTCTTCTAATTCGATATTTAAAGCTTTAAGTTTGCTTTGAAGCTCTGCTTGTTCTTCGGTAAGCCCGGTTAATTTTGGCTTGAAAATAGCAACCAGTGAGGGATCATCCATTAATTGATTCGTAATGTTATTAATTCGAACTTCTACCTTATTCAGCTTAGTTTGTAATATCTTAATCTCATCATTAATTGGGGTTCTTGCATCAATACGCTTCTCATTAACATTATCAACAATCCGTTTCAATACATATGGCTCAGACACGATGCGTTCCAATTCCTCAAATACTTGTTCTTCTGCTCGATCTGCACGAATGGAATGTGCACTACATGCTTTGCTACCTTTGTTGTGGAATAGTCCACATACATAATAACGGTATTTTTTACCCTTCGCTCCTTTTGATGATCCAGAAACCATTCCATATCCGCATTCAGGGCATCTAATAAGTCCATTTAATATGTATGGATTATTGGATTGGGCTGGCTTTATTGAGCGCTTTTTTCGAGATTGCTGTACGCGATTCCATTGCTCCTGTTCGATAATGGTTTCATGTTTCCCGTGAACAAGGATATAATCTTTGTTCTTTCCTTTACGATGTTTTTCAGCCCAGTTTTCGTACATATTAAAACGAATTTTACCTATGTACAGCGGATTGTCTAGGATTTGTTTAATGGTGTTAATGGAAAAATCAAATCCTCGTTTTGTTTTATATCCCATGGTATTTATGCGGCTTACAATTGCCTTATAACCTAGATCCTGTTCGGCATAATCAAATATTAGACGGATGATATGAGCTTCTTCCTCATTTATCACTAAATGTTTATTAATACTGTCGTAACCAAGCACTCTTCCTCCATTGTAATAGCCTTCTTTGGCACGTTGAACCATCCCCATTTTAGCGCGGTCAATAATAGTGGAACGTTCCATTTCTGCAACTGAACTCAAAATAGTGAAAAACATCTTTCCTCCAGGGGTAGTAGTATCGATGTTTTCAGAATAACTGATTAGCTGCACATTATGGAAATCAAGCTTCTCTGCAATTTCTAATGCGTCCTTTGTTTTTCGAGATAGACGATCGAGCTTATATATAATAACAGCATGAAAATTTTCCTCACGAGCGTCTCTCAACAGACGTTTCATTTCAGGTCTACCTTCAATACTTTTACCACTTTTTCCTTCATCGATATACTCTTCGATGATTTTAATGTTATTCTTGTTGGCGTATTCGTATAGAAGCTCTTTTTGAGCATTTATACTATATCCTTCTGTAGCTTGCTCTTCTGTACTAACCCGTGCATAAAGGACGGCTTTTGTTTTGTTATCCATTATTTCTTCTCCTTTTCTTTTGGTTTTTGGTTAAGATTTTCTGAAAGTCTTTCAGTATACTCTGCAGCTTTTTCAAATGCTTTATTATCAAGGATTAACTTATCTTTACTAGCATGCCAAGGAAATGCATGTAAGGAAGTTTTCCCATATTGGATATAATCTTTAGCTAGTTTTATTGAATCTAGTTGCTTACTACTTTCCCCAAGTTCTGGTTCAATTGTTACATCAATCGTATTAATTTGATTAATGATTTGAGAGAGCAAGTAAAACAGGTGTTGTTCAGTATATTTTACTCGGCTCTTAAAGATAAACGTTATTTGTTCATCTTCATTTGAAGCTACTTTACTAACTGTTGTTTTTATTGCGTATTCATTTTCGAGAAGCGGGTTTGTTTTAATAGCCATTTGATTTTTATTATGTTCACTATTAGCCCAATTTTCCTCATCGATATCATCCTTGTTGTATAAAGGTGGAATTAATACAACGGATTCATGGCTGCTATTTTTATAGAAGTCGTCAAAGAACATGTATAAGTCAGCGCCGAAATCCTTGGCAATAGCATATAGAACCTTTGAGGGAATATCTTTCGTTTTATCTCTTTCAAACGTTGTTAATGTGGATTGAGAAAATAACTGAATTCTATTTGCCACGCTTTTTCCACTAAATGAATTCCCACACTCCTTTTGAAGATGTTCACGAATATAGCGTACTCTTTTTCCGATTGATAGATCTGCTAGATCAGTTAGGTTTGTCTTATTTAACGTAATCTTCTTCATTGTTTCACTTCCTGTCATTTTATTTTCTAAATACACTATAACACAAAATTAAAATATTAGATAGGGGTATTGATATTTTAAATTATGTTGTGTTATGCTTTCAATCAAGAAAGCGGGGTGACTTAAATTGAGTGAAACAATAAATGTAAGTGAATGTGATATTTCCTTTTTAAAAAATGAAGAGAGTATTGCTGATTGGCTAAAAGAGAAAGAAGAAAAGGGTAATCAGTTTATTCAAAGGATGGCAGATGTTGTGTATGAGCAATTCAAAAATAAGGAGTAAATTTCGCATTTCTCTGTAATACGTGCACAACTAGCTACTTAAGGAGCGTGAGATACATGTTTGATACTGTGAAAATAGCAATACCTTTAATGTTGTCGAAACTGGAAATAGAGAATATAGAGTGGGATCAAACGGAGTCTTCAAGAAGACAAGCTGTAAATAAAACCATCTTCAAGAAGCTGTACGATAATGATTTTAAAGGTTTACCATTCATAAGATACACATACAGGGAAGACGACCCTTCTAAATGCAGGTTAAAAGTGGAGGTATCTATACCGGCATTTTTATATGGTTCTAATGTCAATGAACTACAAGCTGATGATATTGATACGTTTTTTAAAATGATGCGTAAATATATATCCGTAAAGCTCAAGGTTGATCTTTCAAGAATACCGCCAATTAATACTTGGACGGCTGAAAAGGTGCATGTTTGTAAGAATTTTAATGTTGGTCAACTAAAGAGCCGATATTTAAATGCTATGTCCAGTCGTTCAATAGCGAAATACCAAAAAAGGACGTATAACGCTAAGGGAAGTGATAGGGTAGAATCGGTAGAATGGAAGGCCGCCAAGAAAAAAGAGAAGATTTACGATAAAGAGGCGGAGGTGGAACAACAACGTCAATATCCTGATAAATCCCGGCATCTAAAGAGAGCAAAAGGCATACTTAGGTATGAAATTGAGCTTTCGGATACAGAAACACGTAAAATAAGTCCAGGCAGAAGAGCAGTGGAGATTTTGAAAATGGACGTCGCAGCTGAGATATTGCAAAAGGGTTTGGATCGGAACGGGTTAAGTAGTGGTGTTAAATACACATCATTGCAGCAAGTAATAGATGCTATAAACCAGGAAACCATTCCACTTAGAACCAAATCATCTCTAATAGCATTTGCTACAGAGTTGCTGTTTAGCGGAGAGGATGAGTGCCTAAACAAATATGCTGCATCAACATTCAGAAAGAGAAAAATGCAATTAAGAAGTATTCTTGGAACAGATGTATTGCTTATTGGAGATAGCATGTTGCCTCCATTACGAGTAGTGCCACAAAAAAAGACTGCCACTGTAAAACAGTAGACAGCCATAGAAATTATAAGTTGATTTGATTATACCATTTGCTAAAATGTGCATCAATGCCTTGATACGTAGAAATAATGATAAGGAGCATAATGATATGAGTGTAATTGTAGATATTATAGATACTTTTCCAACACATGATATACTAGCTGTTGGTCGGGTTAAACTTGACTCAATACATACGATGAACGGTGTTATATTAAAAATAGATGATGACACAGAAATGTATGTAGTTGAGTTCCCGCAAACAAAAGGACGGGCTGTTGTAGAGATTAATGATGAAGTTGCTCGGAAAATACGGGATGCAATGGTATTTAAATATGAGCAATATATTATGTCTATTGATTTTACTGATATATCAAGCCATATTCCTTATATTTATACAATGGAGAAAGAACGAATAATGAATAACAAAGGATATCAGTACGCGTAAAAATGAATTCAATCTAGTGCCTTGAAAAATACCAAGGTACTAGCTGAATAATCTTATGAAGAGGTGATCTTCAATGCAAATACAGATTGTAAGTGTTGGTAAAGTGAAAGAAAAATACATAAAGCTTGGCATTGCAGAGTTTGAAAAAAGGTTACGTCCATATTGTAAATTAACAATGGACGAAGTGAGTGATGAGCAAGCCCCTGAGCAATTAAGTGATAAGGAACTGTATCAAGTGAAACAAAAAGAAGGAGAACGCATCTTAAACAAGATTAAACCGAATCAATATGTTGTTGCTCTTGATATACAAGGAGATAACTGGTCATCAGAACAATTGGCAAGTGAAATGGAGAAGTTGAGTATCCATGGTAGAAGTCAGCTTTCATTTGTTATTGGTGGCTCAAATGGTTTAAGTGATGATGTGTTAAATCGTGCAGATCAAAAACTTTCGTTCTCTAAGATGACATTTCCACATCAATTAATGAAGCTTATCTTAATGGAGCAGGTTTATCGTGCATTCAAAATACAAAAAAACGAACCTTATCATAAGTGATTTATAAGGATAGTTTTGATATCCATAGGTAGGGTATTTATAAATATATCAAGTTTCTCAAATTTCAATGTTACAATTTCGGGTTGTAGCGGATTAATACATAGTAATTGGGCATTTTTAGTTTTTAGCAAATTATAATATTTATACAGAATTCTTAGGAAACCCTATATACCAAGGTTTAAGGTCATTTCCATAGCGGTACCCATCAAAAAAGTGGTGACTTTTTCTATCTTTAGCCCATAACTTGAGAAAATTAAGAGAAAGCCAGTGTTGGTGCTATTTCTAGCACTTTCACTGACTTTCTGGAAATTATTTTTTATAGATATCCTTTTTCTTTCAAACTAGTATATTTTTCATGGCCAACGATGATATGATCCAAGATCTCAATACCCATCATCTTTCCGGCCTCACCTAAGCGTTTTGTTACATTAATATCTTCCATGCTTGGTGAAACGTCGCCACTAGGGTGGTTGTGTGCCACTATTGCACTTGCACAACTTCGACGAACTAAATGATTAAACACCTCACGTGGAAGTACTATACTAGCGTTTAGTGAGCCGACAAATACTGTTTCACGGAAGACTATTTGGTTTTTAGTGTTTAGTCCAAGTACAACAAAATGCTCTTGATTTAAATATTGCATATCTTTCAGGTAATCATAAGCATCTTGGGGTGAACGGATCGTAAATCGTTGTTCAACAGGGCAAGGGTTCATGCGTGCAAGCTGTAAAGCAGCAATGATTTGTTTTGCCTTTACTTTTCCGATTCCCTTGATTTGTAGCAACTCATCCTCAGTTACAGCTAATAATTCCTGAATAGATGGGTAGCGGCTGAATAGCTCGCTCACTACATAACTATCTTCTTTTTCACGAGTTGTTGTTGCTAATAGATTTCTAAAAGTGATTTTATCGATTGAATTATTCATTATAAATTCCTCCATTAATTGTTTGATTGAATTAAAAAAGGAGAGACGATTTGCGTCCCTCCTAATTGAATGAAAACTTTTGATACGCTATACTGTTGTTGAATAAAATTAGAGTGTAGATGAGTTCATATGCTGATGAGCTCATCTATTTTTGTGCATTAAAAAAGCACATCGACCGCAATCGCAATCCATGTGCTTTCAATCAATATGGATTTGTTCATCCATCGTCCTCACCTCCTTTAGCACCAGTAAATCTTGGATAAAGTCTGATGCCTGTTTCTTGGTTAGCTGTGTACTACGTTCAACTCCAAAAGTCATCTTCATCAATTCCTTTGCAACATCCGTCGGCATATCCATTTCATTAACGATACGGAAGATCTTCTGTAGTTGAGCCTTTGTTGCTTGTTCACCACCTCCTTTAATAGCTTTAGTTTTTGCTTGTGGAAAATCTTCAATGTCTTGTGTGAAGATACCACTTGAACGTGTTGCAGATAGAACTGCATCGATCAACGCTCTCTTTTTTGCCATCTTCAATACGGTGTTGACGATTGTATAAGGATCTTGTTGCTGAAAAGATGATTCCCTGCTGTTGCATGAACCTAAGCCTTCAGCTTCAACGAGTCCATTGTCTTTGCGTATAAGGGTCATCTTCACTTCATAAGCAAATATACCTGAATCCCATTGTTCGATACGATTTACGACATCTGCTGTTTTCGAGAACCCAAATACATCGCATAACTTTTCGGCACCTGGTTTAAGTAAGGTAGGCTTTGAAAATCCATCTACTAAACCATAATCAACACCTTTCACCATCACTTCTTCAACGAACGTTTGTAGTTCCTCTATACGTCGTTTTGATTCAGAAGATGAAACGACTATATTAGGTAGTGAAACAATCTCTCCATTACCAAAGAATGGTACGATATTGTTCTTTAATGGATGTTTGCTAGTTTCCATGTGTTTCTCACCTCCTTTCAATAGATTAAGATTTTTTATTAATTGCATTAGCAAGTTTGAATAATCCTTTCGACGTCTTCTTTACAAGAAACTTTCCTACTTTATGATTTAGTTGATTACCTTTACTGAATGCTTTAGATGAGATATCTAATGACTTAGTTACCAGGCTGTGTGTAGAATGACTCATTTTTTCTAAGCCCTTAACAATGTCTAACAGTACATCTTCTCCTTTTGATTCCAGTGATTCAGCAGCATTACTAAGTACATGGGAAACTCGTTCTTTAGTAGAGACGTAATTTTTTAAAACATCCTCGTGTAACGACTCGACCTCCTTTATAGCTGTTTGGATCTTACTTCTACTAGCTAGTAAATGAGATAGCCTAACATAGTCATTGCATTCAATAGAATCTACAATCTCATCTTTAATTCTTTCATCATCATTTAATAACGATTGATAGATTGTTTTAATCTCTGGAATTGTAACTCCTTTCCCATTAATTAATTCATGATCCAGCCATAAGTTCTTCCGCATAATAAAATTCCTCCTAAATGTTATTGGATAATCCTAATTAATTATTTGTTGAAGTGGTGATAACCCTTGAGTGTTAACTTCAGTACCAATCCATCTGACTTACTTTTCATAGTCAGAATGAGTCCATCATCCTCAAGTTTTGCTAGATTAACCTTTTGAATGTCATATTTCACTAGGAACTTTGCAGGGATCCATTTGTTGATTTTCTTGGCTTCAATTAGGATCTTGACCAATGAGTTGTTCATCTTCATCCCTCCTTTCTTAGTGCGCTCCTCTCACCACGCATGTCGTCTCTGTAATGCAAAAAACCGTTATCTATCCGAATGGATAAACAACGGTTTATATAAAGGGGTGGGGCATGAAACGGATGGGTACCCCCTTTCGTATATGAATGCAGGTGCTTCGGGAAAATATATACAATTTTTACCTTCACTGTTGTATTACTAAAGAACTACCTATAAAATAAAGATAAAGTATAAAAAAAGTAAGAACACCGAGGTGGTTTTATGGAAATAAAGGTATTTCAGAAGACACAAAGGGATTTAGCGGCAACTATAAACCTTGTAATAGATACATATTGGGAAGATGAAATAGATGAATCAAAGATGATAGAGCTTATCCAAAAGTTGTATGCCGCCAATACAAATAAATTTATGAAGGAAGGCATCTACACAACAATCCTTCGGCAACAATGTGGTAAACGTAGGTTGGAAGTGGTTGACCAAGTTATCCATCAAAGTAATGTAAGTCATTAGATGGAGGTAGTTGTAATGGAATATTCAGCTGGGTTTACGAAGGAAAAATGGTCTGAAAATGATATTGCTATTGTTATCGAGTTATTGCAAAAAGATAAAAGTAAAAATCAAATCATAGAGGAAGTTATTGAAAGTAACCTCTTTCAGTTAAGAAGTCCAGTTAGTATCAAAAATCGATTTAACATGGTATATAATCGTGCGACGGCATTAAACAATGAGATGCAGAAGCATTTCTTACAAGCGAATGATTATGATCGAAAGGCATTAACTCTATATTCATTTTTACAGGCATATCGAATACCTTTAGAGTTTTACTTGGAAATTATTATTTATAAATATGAACAGCAAGAACCATTATATAGAAATGACTTTCAATATTTCTTTGAAGGAAAAGCGAATATCAGTGATAAAGTCAGTCATTGGAGACTTGAAACAATAAAACGTCTTATCAGCACATTGATGTTGTTTTTTAGAGAATCAAAGATGATTGAAAAGATTGACCAGACGAAGTACCATGTAAATCCAATACATATTAGTCAAACTTTAAAAACTTATGCTGAGAGGAGTATTCCACTACTATATTCCTTTACAGTTTTAGAAAAGGTGAATGAACGATGAAATCGACATATGAACGATTGGAACAAATGGAAAGGCGGATTATACAAGATGGTTTCACGACCCCTAAAGGGATTGGAAGTGATATTCCTCATTTTGTATTGGACTACCCTCCAGAAGATGAATTACAGGTTCGTGTGTATGTAAAGAACATGTTGAGGCGAACCAAAATGGATATCAAAGAAGTAAATTTATTTGAATTTCTTCTTTCATTTTTTGATGAAGATGAGTTGGAAGAACTATTTGAAATGGAAGAGGAAGAAGGATTACAAGGTTTGATTGATGTATTTGAACCAATATTAAATGAAAGCAATACGATGATTCAGCAATTTAAAGATATTACTGAAGAGGCTGATCTTATTTTTATTACTGGGGTTGGTTCTGCACATCCATTTTTGCGGTCGAGTCAATTACTAAAAGCCGTTTCCAGCAAGGGTTATAAAAAAACAATCGTTTTATTCTATCCGGGTGAGTTTACAGGACTGCGATTAAAATTATTTGGCATTCTTGACTATGAAGATGACTATCAATTATCACGTATTTCTTAGGGGGTATGGACATGCAAATAAAGGATCTATTTTTGAAAGATATTTTCCGTCCGATTAATAATGTTGTTCAAGCTGAGCAAGTGGAAGAAGACGTAGTTAGAACAGAGTTGGATGAATATGTCTTAACAGAAGAAGGCGAACATTACTTAGAACGTTTTTATCGTAATTATCTTGCTGTTTATAATCAACCATCAACAAAGGTTGGGGTTTGGATTTCAGGTTTCTTTGGATCTGGTAAATCACATTACTTAAAAATTTTATCCTACTTGTTACATAACCAAACGATTTCAGGAAGGACACCTGCTGATTACTTTGAAGAAAAAACAAAGAACCCAGAGTTGCTTGCTATGATGAAAGAGGTGTCTGAAAAGAGAACAGATGCCTTATTATTCAATATTGATTCACGGTCTACGTCCTCTTCTAAGGATTCAGAGAAAGAGCGTATAATCGAAGTTTTCCTACGAGTTTTTAATAATCATTTAGGTTATTCAGATACGTTGTGGGTTGCTGAAATGGAACGTCAATTGGATGACGATGGTAAATATGAAGCATTCAAACAAGCAATAGCCAATCATAACGGAAAACCATGGGAAGTATTCCGTTTAAAGATTCTTTTGCGTAAAAAGAAAGTTGTAAAAGCACTAGAATCCGTAGGATATGATCAGGATACAGCAGAGACTTTCTTTGATATGAGTAGAGAATGGTTCTCTATTGACGCTCAGCGGGTAGCTGAATTAGTAGCAGATTACTGTAAAAAACAAGGCTCGGATTACCGAATTGTATTTCTTGCAGATGAAGTAGGACAATATATTGGTAATAATACGAGTTTAATGCTTAACTTACAAACTATTACTGAGAAATTGGGAGACCTATGTCAAGGACAGGCATGGGTGATTGTAACATCACAAGAAAAATTAGAAGCAACAGTAACGGATCTTGATAGTACGAAAGACTTTTCAAAAATCCAAGGACGATTTGAAACCAAAATTAATTTATCTAGTGCTAATACGGATGAAGTTATCAAAAAACGTCTATTAGAAAAAGAAAAAGTAGGTGCAAATACATTAAAAACTATTCATGATCAAGAAGGTAAGTTGATTCATAATCGCTTAGCATTTGATAAGCAGAATACACAGTTACGTTCAGGGTATCGTACAGTTGATGAATTTGTATCATTTTATCCATTTGTTCCGTATCAAATTGAGTTATTACAAAAGATCTTCACTAAAATCCGTAATCTAGGGGAAGGTGGACAGCACACTTCACGTGGTGAACGTTCATTACTTAAAGCATTTCAGGAAGCTGCACAATTAAATGCCGAGGATAATATCGATAATATGGTGACTATGGCAGAATTTTATCCTTCTATTCGTGATTATTTAGAATCCTCAATCACAAGTACAATAACGAGGGCTCAGGATCGAGCGAGAAATAATGAGGGTTTAGAAGAATATGACGTAAAGGTTTTACAAGTGCTTTATCTAATCAAAGGGATTGATGATATAAAATCAACACCCAGTAATATCGCAACCCTTATGGTTGAGACAGTTTATGATGAACGTCAGCCATTGGAATATCGTATTAAAGAATCATTGAACCGACTTCAAGTAGCAATGTTCATTGAACAACATGCAGATGGGTCGTACTCATTTTTATCAGATGAAGAACAAGAAATTAATCGTGAAATACGTGTAGAAGAATACAATACTGCTTCTGTTAAAGAACGATTAGGTAACCTGTTTTTCAATGTGATGTATCGCCATACCAAGTATGAATATAAGCATAAAGAACAGTCAAGACATTTTGATTACAATAAACGATTTGATAGTTACGTGAAGGGTCAGATGAATCACGAGTTAACAATGCAAATATTCACTGAAGGTATGACTGATTCGGAAGCTGCTTTACAGGCAAACTCTGGTCACTTAATTATACTTTTAGACAAAGATCTTGTTGCTGAGGCAGAAAGTGCTTTGGCCTATATTCAACAAGTGGATAGCTATGTGCGTCGCAAACAATCTAGCTCTACAAGTCAGCAGCAAAAGAGAATTTATGAAGCTAAGATTACTGAAGTAGATGAATATGCAGAAAAAGCAGAAGAGTTGTTGAAGAAGGCTTGTGAGAATGCGGAATTTTATATCCAAGGTCAACGCCGTGAATTTAGTGGGGGTTTTGAAGGAAAAGTTGATCAAGCTATGAATATGTTGATTCGCAATACATATACAAAATTCCATTATATAGAAGAGCCTATTTCTTTTAAAAATAGTAAAAATGAATGGATGCAAGTAGCGGAAAATCTAGGACAACAAAGCCTATTCAGTGATTTAAACAAAAATGCAATTGATGAAGTAAAGCATTTCATAGAGGAACTTGAACGTTCTCATGACCAGCGAACATTAAAACAGATCGTACAAAAATATAAGGCTGTTCCTTATGGATGGGAGGAACAAGATACGATTGGTATTTTAATGGGCTTAATGAATTATGGAAAGCTTCGTTTCATTTATGCGGGTGAAACCTTTAACACAAAATCCAATCAATTCTATGACCGGTTAGAAAAGGTTTCTGAACGTGATCGTATTGTTGTATTACCAATCGTTGAGATGGATCATCAGGTTAAACAGGAGCTTATTGCCTTAGTACGTGATTTCTTTTCTAATGCACAAACATACGACACATATGATGCTTATAAAGAAGTCATACGGGAAAAGATTGAAGAAGAATTTGTACAACCGATTGAAAAGATTCGAGGTAGAAGACGCCAACAAGATCCAACAAGTGAGTACCCTTATCCTGGTGAAAGTGATATACGAACAATTGTGAATGATACTCAAAAATTACTTGCTATCCGTGATTCAGAACAATTCTGCCGCACGTTCATTCAATATGAAGATGATATTGAAAATTGGTATGACATTTTAGAGACACTTCAAGGTTTCTATGAGGGGAATCCAATTGCTAATTTTGACGAGGCGGCTCAGGCTCTTAAAGACCATAAGCAAGACTTAGAAATTATTCATAATGAAGGGTTAGAAGAAACAGTACAACGTATGAAACAGATTTTATTACAAGAAGAACCGACAAAAGAAATAAGCCAATTGCCAAAGTTGACGGATGTTTTAAAGAATATAATTCAGGAAGAAACTACCAAACAAAAACAGGCTGTAATGGTTCAAGCCGATAAATCGTTGAATCAACTTGTTAATATAATCAATCAATATAGCCAATATGGAAGCATTGTTGAATATATTCAATCACAAAAAAGTCAAGCAACACAGCTGCATGAGAAAATAAAACAGAGTGAACGTATATCTAGTGCTCGAATCAATCAACAACAGCTCAATGAACTTGTCGAAGCAACAAAAACAAAGGCACGTCAAATGCTTAAAGATTTAATGGATGATTCAGACACTGTTGAGAGACAACCAAAGACAATTACTGAGCAAGAATTGTATGCTTCCTTCTTTAGTCAGGTAGATACAATAGAATCTGAAGAGGATTTAGAACGTGCTATTGAGTCATTGAAGAAAAGTCTAATCAAAGAACTACAAACACATTATTTCGTGAAGTCATAAATTATGGGGCGGATTAACCATCTGCTCCTCTACATATAGGGGTGAAACAATGAATAAGACCGAATTAAAGAAATTTGCTGTAGAAGCTAGACGTGACTTAATGGCTAAAGTCTCTTTAAAAGCAGAGCAATATGGTATTACCAAAGCTAATCAGGAATTAAAGATTGTAGAAAACTATGGACAATTATTTATAAACGATAATTCCTATCCAATTGAAAGAAAACACGCATTTCATACGTTACAACAACGCTTAAAAACTGCTGGTTATGATCAGATTATTGAAGAAGTGGCATATACATGGTTTAACCGAATCATTGCGATTCGTTATATGGAATTGAACAATTATTTACCAGACCGAGTAAATGTATTATCGAGCAATACAGGTAAAAACGAGCCAGATATTTTACTTCAATATGAAACGATGAACCTAGATGTGGATCCTAAACAAATAGGTGATTGGTTACAAAAAGGCGAAAGTGAACAAGCTTATCGTAAATTACTTGTTGCGCAATGCAACAGTTTGAATAAACTATTACCTTTCTTATTTGAAAAAATTGATAATTTCACAGAACTATTATTACCCGACTATTTATTAGATCAGGAATCTATTGTACGCAAAATTGTAAATGATCTATCTGATGAAAACTTTTTTCAGCTTGATGAAGATGGTACTCGTTCAGATAATGTGGAAGTGTTGGGATGGCTCTATCAATACTACATGTCTGAAAAGAAGGAACAGGTTGGTGGACTAAAAAACAATGCAGTTAAGAAAGAAGATCTTCCAGTTGTTACACAGTTATTTACACCAAAATGGATTGTACAATATATGGTACAAAACTCTTTAGGGAAACTATATGACGAAAAATATGAAGACAATCAATTGGCTCAGAATTGGGAGTATTATTTAAAACATGAAGAAAATCACCATTTGTACCCTGAATTCGAATCATTAGAGGATTTGAAAATTATGGATCCAGCCTGTGGATCTGGTCATATCCTTATATACGCCTTTGATATGTTATACGATATGTATGAAGAGGCAGGATATCCATCAAGGGAAATTCCACAGTTAATCTTAGAAAAGAACTTGTATGGACTAGATATCGATAAACGAGCTCAACAAATTGCGAACTTTGCATTGCTGATGAAGGCTGCCGAAAAGCAACCACGTTTTATCTCAAGATTAAGTCGTAAAGGTCAAAGTCCAAAGCTGAATGTCTTTGAAATTGTAGATGCTGACCAATCATTATCAGAAGAAGCCATTGATTATTTTGCTGAAGATGAGACTGATAAATCCCTAATTAATGAATTACTGAGTCAATTTGGGAACGGAAAACAATTTGGTTCATTAATAAACCCTATTAAAATTCCTTACGGAGAGTGGATTAACCGTTTATATAATCTTGAAGAACAGAAAAGTGATTTACTGCATGAAGCTTACTTTAATGAATTAAAATATAAATTTTTGCCTATTCTTGAACAGTCTTTATTATTATCACAAAAGTATGATGTTGTTGTAACAAACCCACCTTACCATAATAACTATAACGATATTTTAAGAAAGTTTATGGAAAATAAATATGAAAAATATAAATCGGATTTATATATTGCATTTATTTATAAAACTCTTAAATTGCTAAAACCGAAAGGGTATACGGGTTTAATGACTCCTTTTACTTGGATGTTTATTGTAACTAATGAAAAAATAAGAAGGTTTGTATTAAACGAATCTGCTATATCATCGCTAATCCAATTAGAATATTCATCATTTAAAGAAGCGACTGTTCCAATTTGTACATATGTGCTCCAATCACAAAAAGAAAATACATTTGGACAATTTGTTAGGCTAAGCGATTTTAAAGGCGAAGATATGCAATATGAAAAAACATCGGAAGCTGTTAGAAACCCTGATGTAAGCTATAGATACAAGTTTAATAGTAGTAAATTTTTTGAAATGCCTTCTCTACAATTAGCTTATTGGTCAAGCGAAAGAGTGAGGAATATATTTATGAATAGCTCTAAAATTGGTGATGTTGCGGATGTCAAACAAGGTTTAGCAACAGCTAAAGATGCACTTTATTTGAGACTTTGGCACGAAGTAAATCTTGATAAAATTGGATTTAATATGGAATCTAGAGAACAAGCTAAGCAATCAAAGAAGAAGTGGTTTCCATTTAATAAGGGTGGAAAATACAAAAAATGGTTTGGTAATAACTGGTATGTGGTGAATTGGGAAAATGATGGGGAGGATTTGATTAACTTTGAAAAATCAGTAATTCGTAACCCGCAGTATTACTTTTTACCAGGAATAACGTGGGGGCTGGTCTCCTCTGGAAAAGCATCATTTCGATATTCATCTAATGGTGTAATACCAGGACATAAAGGTTCTATGATTTATTTCAAAGATAATAGATATGAATCAATTTGTTTTGCTATCTTAAATTCAAAAATAGCAAGAACACTGTTTGAAATGATTGCTCCAAATATTGGATTTGAAGTAGGGAACATAAAGGCTATTCCTATAATTGATATTGGTCAGGAAACAAAGGAAATTGGGGAATTAGTTAAAGAAAATATTCAAACTACTAAAGAAGATTGGGATTCAAATGAAATATCATATGATTTTGATAAACCTTTATTTTTAAAACGAAAAAATGATAAAAAGCTTCTCTCTACAATTTTTAGTGAAGTACAAAAATACCAAGATTCAAATATAAAAATGATAATAAAAAATGAATACAAGATTAATGAAATACTTATTAATTTGTATGGACTAGAGGATGAGATAAAGGCTGATATTGAGGAAGAAGATATTACTTTAACAATTTCAAATCAAACAACGAGTGCAAAGTCCTTTCTATCATATTTTGTTGGATGCCTTGTGGGGCGATACTCTCTCAGTACAAATGGGATTGCATATGCCGGTGGTGAGTTTGATGAATCAAAATATAAGAAATTCAAGCCAAATAAGGACGGTTTAATTCACTTTACGGATGACCATTATTTTGATAATGATATTTTTGTTCGTCTACGTGAGTTTTTATCAGTAGCGTTTAGTCCAGATACAGTTGATGAAAATATGCAATGGTTAGCTGAATCGCTGAAAATGAAGAAAAGTGAGTCGCCGGAGGAACGTTTACGACGCTATTTCTTAGATGAATTTTTCAACGACCATTGTAAAATATATCAAAAGCGACCAATTTATTGGTTAGTAGACTCCGGTAAACAAAAAGGATTACGGACTCTTATTTATATGCATCGTTATCAGCCAGATACGATGGCAACGATTCGTTTTGAACATTTACAAGAAATTCAATCTAAATATCAAATTGAAATAGATATGATTGATACACGTTTAGCAAATCCGAACTTATCGGCTAGTGATAGGCAGAGTCTTGAAAAAACTAAATCAGCTTATCAAAAGAAGATTGAGGAACTACAAGAGTTTGATACGGAATTAGCGACGTACGCTAATAAACAAATTAACATTGATTTAGATGATGGTGTTAATGTGAACTATGCTCAATTTGGAAATATACTTGCAAAGATTAAGTAACTGAAAGAGGGGAGGTTCTCCTCTTTCTCTTTAAATAAAGAGGTGGAATCAGTGAATGTCATTGAAAAATTACAAGAGAAAATACAACGAGAAAAGGAAACAAAAAAACGAGCAATTGTTTTTTGGTACGATCCCCAAGCACAAGCGAGTATGGATGAACTAAAAGGACAGTTAGAAGATATTGAGGTAAGGCAATTAACGAATCATAATTTTTTTCAACTTAAAGTCGAGATTGAACTTCAACGATCAAATGAGTCATTTTTAATTTATTCCGATGAAGCGAAACCAAACGACAAAGAAAACATGCTATTAGATTTATTGTCGTACAGCACTGAATTCAAGGCTGATGAAACCGCAATGTTATCGGAAACATTGCAAGTATCTGATCATGTATTACGTCCAATGATGGAACAATATCCTTTGTTCTTTGGTAGTAAAGAGCGGAAAAGAAAGCTAAGTAATATATTGCCTAAGGATGCCGATGACAATCAATTTGAACTGAGCATGATGGCTGTTTTAGTAAGGGCAACTGTACCCGATATACGTGTGATTACACGTCAACTTCTATTGAATGCGTTACATAAGGAAGAAAATGAGTTATTAAAACAACTAGAACGTAACTATTCATTAGAACGAGCTTTAGAATCTATTAGCCGCCATTTTGGTGTTTCCCTGGAAAAGGAGAATGAACCTTTAGTACAACTTTTAAATGTTCTCATTTATCAACACTTTCGTCAGAATGCTGGTTTTACCGTTGAGGATTGGGAGGCTCAATGGACATCGTCATCTCCTAACATTTGCGCATTATTCGTTGAAGAGTTCTTACAACACGATGGAGAAGTACTTGAAGAATATATCAAAGAATGGGAAAAGGTGCATAAAGTAAGAGGTGTGTTATCTAAGCAGGATATAGAAAACTACCAGCTAATTAATACTTTCCCAGTTGTCGATGTACTCATTATTGAAAAGTGTATTGATGAATTGGTTCATCAAACAATCCATGTGGATGAACGATTATCTTTAATTGGGCAACGTTTGAAAACCTATTGGGGATCAAAAGGTAGACTAAAAGCTCTTTTTGAAACTCTATTTGAAGCAATTAGACTTGAAAAGCTAAAACCTGTTGTAAATCGTTTGCATCAACCAGAAGATCTTTATGAAAGTTATGCAACATACTTATATGAAATCGATCATGCCTACCGTCATTTTATGCATAATTTTACGAACCTTGATGCGAAAGAAATGCTTGAAGAAATCGCTAGTCATTTAACAAATTGGTATGAAAATGAATATTTGCGTAGAACATCAGAGGAAATGAATTTCAGAATGGAAGATGGCTATGTATCCAAACTAATGCCTCAAAGAACATTCTTTTCTAAGATGATTCTCCCTATTTTGGAAAAGGAACAAACGAGGGTGTTCGTTATTATTTCAGATGCTTTACGTTATGAAGCAGCTTATGAACTTCATGAACAATTAAAAGAACGAGAGAACGGAAAATCAAGTATTAATTCTATGGCAGCAAGTTATCCGACGTATACGCAATTAGGGATGGCATCTTTGCTACCATATCGTGAACTTGTAGCAGATGAAAAGAAAGGTGTCTTGGCTGATGGCCAATCAACGAAAGGGACAGATAACCGACGTAGCATTCTACAGTCAGTCGAGCCGCAAACTGAAGTTTTGAAATTAAAAGAACTTCTGGATATGAAAGCAAGTGAAGCTGATCATTTGTTGAAAGGCAAAAGATTAGTGTATCTATATCATGACCACATTGATGCTCTTGGAGATTCGGTTAAGTCAGAACGTGAAACCTATGGAGCAGTTCATCAGGCGATTCAAGATTTGCAATATGCGGTTGACCGATTATCACGTCTTCAAGCAAAACGAATTTTTATTACTGCTGATCATGGATTCTTATTTCAATTCAAACAAATTGAAAACCATGGCAAAATACCAGCTGTTGAAGGACAAGTTATAGATCATAATCGTCGTTTTGCCATCGGGCATAAATTAACGGTCCCAGAAGGTTCGATTAAATTAACTGAACGACAAACTCCGTTAAAAAATGTAGAGGTTGTTTTGGCAAAAGGTATAAATCGATTTAAAACTGGTGGAGGTCTTCAATTTATTCATGGAGGTGCTTTACCGCAGGAAGCGGTCGTCCCATTAATAGATTACCGTCGTATTGAAATTGGACAACCTGTTGACATAGTAGTTGCAATGATTAATAAGGTAATTACAAATTATCGCATCTTGGTTTCTTTCTATCAGGAACAAAGTATTTCAGACAACTATACTTCAAGAAAAGTTCATGCAGCTTTTTACCAAGGTGATGAACGGATTTCAAATGAAATTGAACTTGTATTTAATCTAAAAGGCGAAAATCGTGATCGTAATAGACAAGTATCGTTTAATTTAGTTGAAAAGCATTATAAGATTGGTGAAACTTGCACATTAAGAATCAAGACTATAACCAAGAAAGGCAAAGAGCCTTATTTAGAAGAGGAATTTGTCTTACGCTTATATGAAGCGTTGTATTAGGTTGAAAAGGGAATGGGGGTGTAATTATTGCTTAAAAAAGGTGAAATTGTCGGAGCATCGTTTTGGCCAGAAGCCGTCCAAATCAAGCATGTTGAAAGCATTGATGATGATTTATATTTAGTGGAAGCGGTTGGACGAGAGTCTAATCAATTCTTCGAAAATTATCTTGAGAAACATCAATTACTGGAAGTTAAACATTATTCCGATGAAGATGCTTCAGATCAATTGAGAGATAGATTTCAACATTACTTACAATATCATGTGTTACGAACAGAGAAAGAATATTCACATTCTCGGGCCCGTGGAAATAAGAACATGATTCCTTTGCCCCACCAAATTGAAGCGGTTTATAGCAAAATGCTACAAGCACCCCAAGTACGATACTTATTAGCGGATGACCCAGGTGCGGGTAAAACGATTATGTCCGGGATGCTCATCCGTGAATTAAAAGCACGAAATATGATCCGGAAAACGTTGATTTTAGTCCCTCCCCTTGTGTTAAAACAATGGCAAATGGAATTAAAGGAAAAGTTCAATGAAGACTTCTTAATCATTACACGTTCTTATTTGGATGCTTCAGGTGAACTCAATCCTTTCGATATGCATCAGCGGGTCATTGCATCGATGTACTGGGCGTCTAGAGAAGATATTAAAAACATGATTATTAACTCTCAGTTTGATTTAGTCATAGTCGATGAGGCTCATAAAATGGCTGCATATACAGTTGGTCAAAAGAAACGCAAAGTGAAGCGGACAAAGATGTTCCAACTAGGTGAAAATTTGTTGAGACATACTGAGCATGCTCTTCTATTGACAGCAACACCTCACAAAGGGGATAAAGAAAATTTCCGTCATTTGATGAGTTTGATCGATCACGACATCTTCTCGCAACTTAATAAAAGTGATTCAATTCTAGAGAAAAGTAATCCATATGTTATCCGTCGATTAAAGGAAAAAATGGTTAACTTTGATGGAACCCCCCTATTCCCGAAACGTACAACTAAAACGTTAGGGTTTGACTTGAGTCCAGCGGAATTTGATTTGTACGAAGCTGTCACAGAATATGTAAGACATCACTTTAACCGTGCAAAACAGAATAATAAACCAAATGTTGCTTTTGCAATGATGATATTACAACGTCGATTAAGTTCATCCGTTGAAGCGATATATTTATCACTTGTACGTCGGAAAGAACGACTGCAGAAAGCATTAGAAACAGGGCAAAAAGTAAAACAGATGATATTGGATTACGAAGAATATGAAGATAGTTCTCTTGAAGAACAGGAATTGCTCGAAGAATATGCTGAGGGTGAATATGAAGAACTAGATTTAGATGAGTTACAAGTAGAAATTGAAATGCTAGATCAACTAATTCGTAAGGCAAATGTCATCAGGCAGAACCAAAATGAGCGTAAGTATCTTGAACTTGAAAAGACACTATTTGGTGCTAATGGCTTGTTGGCGCAAGGTGAGAAGATTTTAATTTTTACTGAATCTAAAGACACACTTAATTATCTAGAGAAGAAATTGAAAGCATACGTACCAGAGATAGCCAAAATTGTTGGTGACTTTTCTATGGATAGACGTCAAGAAGAGGTTGAGAAGTTTCGAAATGATTTGCAAATCATGATTGCCACAGATGCTGGTGGGGAATCAATTAACCTCCAATTCTGTAACCAAATGGTCAATTATGATATTCCGTGGAATCCAAATCGTTTGGAACAACGGATGGGACGTATTCACCGCATCGGACAGAAAAATGAAGTATTTGTATTTAATCTTGTTGCCACAAATACACGTGAAGGTGACGTATTAATACGGTTACTCACTAAGATGGAACAAATGCGTGAAGACCTTGGACAAGACCTTGTTTATGATTTTATAGGTGAAGTTCTTGAGGATCGCCAAGCAGATTTATCTTCGGTTATGGAGAAGGCAATTACAGGTCGTGAAGATTTAGACCAGATAATTGCAAACATGGAAAAGACATTATCGGAAGAACACAAACGGCTATTAGAACTGGCTCAGAGTGAGCGATTAGATGATAATTTTGATTTACCTGGGGTCAAGCGTTCATTTGAAGAAGTTTCGATAAACAGCATTCCTAATCGTTTATACGGGCACTTTGTAGTTGATGGATTAAAAAATACAAGAACGAGGTTGAATATTTCTGCAGATCACAAAACTGTCCGTATTGACCGTTTTCCCAAGCGGATTCGTGATTTTGCACGGGATCAGAAATTGATGTTCAACTTTGATGATTCTATTCGATTTGCTTTATCCACATCGAAATTGTCGGATTCAATACCAACGATTGAAAATGATAATCCGTTGTTTAACTTAGTGATGAAACTAACTGCTAAAGAGATGCAGCAAGCCGTGCTTCCACTCTATGAAGTGAAGGCATCGGTTCCAGAATCTATGACAGTTGAACTAAATCAAGTGACAATTGTGGACGGTAATGGCCGTGAACTTGAGCAAAAGTTAATGTTAACTGGTAAACGGGCAAACGGTGAGTTTATACAAATTTCACCCTATATACTTTTTAATGAATCGTTGTATGTTACAAATACGTATAACATAGAAGAACAGGATATTAAGCGACACGTGATTAAACATGCTAGGAAACTATTAAAGTCAATACAACGCAAGCGTGAAGATTATGCCAGTCGAAAAAGGGTTTTCTTGAGAAAGTCATTTGAGGATCAAATGGAAACCTTGCAAGAACGGTTGAAGAAGTACCAAGAAGAAAATGTAGAGGGTAAAAACAGTGCTTTAATTAATCAAACTTACTCGCAATTAGATGAAATGGAAGATAGGAGTAAAGAACGGTTAACAGAAATTGATCGTCAACGATCCATTCAATTGAAGCCAATAAAAAGGATAGCACAATTTAAAATCGAACTAAATGGCACCGATTGTGGCCGTGTAATACCAGAGGACTATTTATCAATGATTGAAGCACATGAACTAAACCAAGGTAGATTGAACGTAAGAGTACAGCAAACACTTGGGTTAGTTGATTTCATTAGCGAAGAAGCAGATGGCGAGAGTCGATTAATAGTGGTTTCGGACGACATACATCAGTTTAAACAGCAGTTGGTAGGGGAAGATTATCAGGCGATTAAAAGTCGTGTATTTGTGTATGAGGTAAAAGAAAAACAAATAACAGAGCATCAATTAGATCAAGGTTTGATGTTTGTTTAATGAGGGGGAATAGACAATGAAGAGATGGTGGATGATTCGTGCGGGAGATAATAATGAACTAATCCCAATTTGGAAGGACAAAGGTATTGCTTCTATTGGATGGCCAAAACTTGAGAATCCAAAGCAATATAGAATTAAAGATGAGATGACTGTAAAAGCTAATACAGTTTTTACTGAAAGTAAACCTAGATCTAGGAGCAGTTGGGTTAACCAAGTATGGCGGTTCAGTAGAGAAATTAAAAAAGGTGATCGAGTAATTACTTATAATAAGGAAAAACGGGAATACATGGTTGGGTCTGTTTTAGAACCGCACTTTTATGACGTATCTGTAGGCGATCCTGCTTATCCTAATAACATTATGGTGGACTGGGAAGAAATTACGGTTGAAAGGGATTCTTTATCACAAGCTGCCAAAAATAGTCTAGGATCAGTTTTAACGGTATTTCGAGTAGATGATTGGGGAAATGAAATTGAAAATTTATTAGAACATCCATTTTCAAATCCTGAACCATCAGATGAAGTTGAAGAGGATGAAATTATTGAAGACCTGGTTGGTAAAGCCACGGTAATGGTACAAGATAAAGTGGACAAGCTTGATCCATGGCAAATGCAAGAACTAGTTGGAGGGCTTCTGCGTGCAATGGAATATAATGTTCAAGTGAGTCCTAAGGGCCCAGATGGAGGTGTTGATGTTTTAGCATATAAAGATGCTTTTGGATTTGAAAAGCCCATTATAAAGGTACAAGTAAAACATCGGAAATCCTCAGCAAGCGCACCTGATATTCAACAGTTATTGGGTGCTAATCCAATTGATGCTAATAGTCTATTTGTTTCAACGGGTGGATTTACATCACAAGCTGTAGTGGTAGCTAAACATAATTCAGTTAGATTGGTAGATTTAGAAGAACTAGTTGATTTAGTTATGAAATGGTACGAAAATATGCCGAGTGATGTTAGAGCATTATTGCCATTGCAGAAGATGTATGTGCCTGAATGATTAAAATATTGAAGGTAGGTTAAAGATGGAAAGGTTAGCAAAAAAGGTTTTATTTCTGTTAAGGTACAATTTCAATAGAGAGAATTGGAATTGTGGATTAGAGGACAAGGAAACATGGAAGGTAATTACTACAATTGCTCGACATAATGAGTTCTCTGAAATTATTGATATAGAGGATACAGAAGGTTGGCTTATCGATATTTTTAAATGGCTTAACTTTAAAGATAAGAATATGTTTGAACTAGATGATGCACTGAGTGTTCTTAATTTGTTAAAAAAGAACTTAGAAATTAATATGAATGATTATTGGGTAGTTTTCCCGCTAGTGAATGCAACTTTAAATGATACGATTTGTTTGGATGAAAGTATCTATATCATTGGAGGCGACAAGGAGAATAAACTAAATCAACTAGAACAGATTACCAACATTCCTATTCAGGAATTGGATTCAAGATTTGAACACACGAGACGATCAAGATCGCCCATATTTTTATCACACCCGATAATTGCGATAAAAATCCGCCATCAATATTCAAGTGTTAGCCGTATTGCTTCTGATTGTGCTTTTTATGCTGTTAGTTTATTAAACGTTATGTATAGAGCATACATATACCCTAATTATGAAAATACCAATATTTCACTTGTATTTAGGCAGTTTATAGAAAATGGGAAATCTACTGATTATGATAAATTAAATGGTCATATTGCAATTCATGGAGAAAAAAATTGGATACATATACCAATTAATTTTAGTTATAAGTGTAGTTTTGATCTTGATTGGCTAAAAAGTAGGGGGCATAAAGAGCGATTTATAAATCTATATAGATGGTCTCAGGAAACTAACGACGCTAATGAATTAAAGGGAAGATTTCTAAGAGCAATAAAATTTTTTATGAAGGCAATAAACTTTGGTAAAGGATCCAAGTCATTAGATAGTGAATCTGATACTGTATTATACATCAATATTGCAGCAGAAGTAATGCTTTTAAAGAAAAATGAAGATAAACATACCAGGAAAAAGAAATTGACCTTTTTGTTAGAACATTTAGTTACCATAGAAGGGATAGATCAGGCTAGTGCAATCGATGAAGTATGTAAATCAAGAAATGAATTTGTCCATGATGGATTAGATTATATTGATGATTATTTTTATAGAAATGAGATTGATCCGTTTGAGAATAGAGCTAAAGGTAAAACAGACTTAGAAGTTTTTATAAAGATTATTGCGATTTTAATCAGCAAGGTTGATTATTATATTCAATATGCAATAGAAAATAAGAAACATAGTAGTTTCAATGCAAAAGAATCTTGGTTCAGTTTATTGGCTGATTACTTTGACAGTAGGCAGACTCCTACTGAATTAATTGAAGTAATCCATACATGCAATATTAATGAGAAGTGAAATATGATTTACTTGGAAATGTTAAATAATCATTCAATAGAGCAACAGGGAACGGTTTGCAACTTTCCCTAGCCGAAGCAAATTAACCATCCCCGCACTTCTTATGATTATACCAAGTCGTTGGTATGTTGGAGGAAAAGGATTAGATAAATTCCGTGAAGGGATAGTGTTATAACACGAACTGAATGGGTGGATAGATGGAAAGTTTCCACTAGCCGTGCAATAATATTTGAACTGAATTTATTGATGACAACTTAAATACTATTATTGGAGAACCTAACACAATTTGTACAGAAACTTACATTGTAATAGGTACTGATTTAAATTTAAATAAAGTTTCTGCTCAAAACTTAGCTAAATAAAACTAAACTAAATTTGCTAGATATCTGCATAGCTTAGTAAAAGCAAGCAAGATACTACACAGAAAACGTATAGATTTATTCCCATGTGGATTTCGGAAGTAATAGTTCCTTTGATTGGTTTGTATCAAGCGATAGTATAGACAAGCAGCTTTATAAGAAATACTATTTAACAATAGAAGAGGAAGAATACATCGATAGTAAGATTAAGCAAATGAAATAAATACAAGCTAAAATGGAGGCAGTTCCTTAATTATTGGGGTTTAGGATCAGACCATATTTGTAACAGGATATTTATACCAACAGAAATAGGTATCTCATGTATTTGTAATCGTCGATATTTTTATCATGAAATTTAGAATGGTTGATTGGAGGTGATTTTTAATGGCAAGAGCGGATCTCATGTTAAAACTTGTTGAGGCTGGATCAATAGGTAATATGAAGCTTTTTAATAAAACCGTAGAAGCTATTATTGCTGAAGAAAGAAGTAAAAATCATAATGTTTTAGCTGATAGGCTACACGAGATTATTAATCAAAAGGCAACAAAAAATAACACACATTTCAGTAATACAATAACAACAACTCAAAAAAAGTTATTTTATGAGACCAACCCTCAAACAAGGTTACATGACTTAATATTAGACTCTTATATTTTGGAATCCTGTAATGAACTTATTGAAGAACATTTTCGTAGTGATTTACTTAGGTCTTATAACTTGGAACCTAGACACAGAATTATGTTAGCTGGGCCTCCAGGGAATGGTAAGACTTCACTAGCAGAAGCAATAGCTAATGAACTAATGGTACCGTTCATCACTGTTAGGTATGAAGGCGTGATCGATAGCTTTTTGGGTGAAACATCGAATAAGCTAAATGAATTGTTTGAGTATGTAAGGTCTAGAAAATGTGTGTTGTTTTTTGACGAATTTGATGCTATTGGTAAGGAAAGAGGTGATTCTCAAGAAACTGGAGAAATAAAACGGGTTGTAAGTTCTTTACTATTACAGATAGACCGTTTACCAAGCCATGTAGTTGTAATAACAGCAACAAATCATCCAGAATTACTTGATAGGGCTGTGTGGAGAAGGTTTCAAGTGAAATTAGAATTAGCTCATCCTACTAAGAAACAGATTAATCAATGGTTAGATAAATATGAAATAGATTATGATATGCCATTAGAATATACAAGAAGAACATTAATCGATAATTTAGAAGGCATGAGTTTTTCTAATTTAAATGACTTTGGATTAGATATTAGAAGAAGGTATGTGTTATCACTACCAAATGCAAATACAAAAGAAATTGTTAGAAGCACTTTAAAAAATTTAAGAAACCAATATGTGCATTCAGATCTGAGAGGTGAAAATAATGGAAGAGAAACCACTACTAATGCTTCCGACTCCAACGACGGCAGATAGAGCGCGGAGAAATGGAGGAGGGGGAAATGTTCATTATCCACCAAGAAATCAGCAGATTAATAGAATAACTCCCAAGTTTCAACGATTAGAAAGTGCAATAGCCCGACAAAATGCGTCTTTTAGGGACAGTTTAACTGGCGTTACTCCAGAACATGCATTGGTATTTGAAACAGTCGGTACGATTGAAGATTTTGTTAAAGCAGTAAATAAAATTGATGGACTAGAATGGCTTATTGAGCTTCAAGAATATATTAGCCCAGATGATGATTTTTATGAAATTAAGGATGGAGAAAGAAATGAAGATAAAGAACTAAGTGGCCGATTGTTTCTAATAATGTCAGATCAACAGGCTTTAAGGGAACTTAAGTCTTTGTGGGACAGGTACAGAAATGGAGAGGCTTTCGTAAGGGGATATACTAAATTCAGAGATTTATTTTCACAGTTAAAAGATATAAGACTCTGGGATGTCGAGGACAGATTTTTTAATACGGGGTTATTGGAAGATTGGGAATATAGATTAAAAGAAAATGAAGAAATAATTAGATTCGAAGTTGAATTATGGTATAGAAGTAATCAAACAAAGAGGCAGCAGGTTTCAGCGGCTATTAGAGACTTAATTTCAAGGGAAAGTGGTAGGATCATTACTGAAAGTGTAATTGAAGAGATTGCTTATCATGCACTTCTTGTAGAGGCACCAATAGGAATATTTGAAGACATTCAAAATAAACCAGATGTATCTTTGGTTAAAGCAGATTCTATTATGTATTTTAGACCGGTTGGACAGTCTATTGTTATTTCTCCCGACGATTCAGATGAAATAATTGAACTTGAAAAAATTGAGGAAACAGAAGTTGTTCAAAGAGATCCAATAATTGCTTTATTGGATGGATTACCTTTGCAAAATCATTCTTTACTAAAAGATAGATTAATTATAGATGATCCCGATGGTTACGAAGAATATTATCAAGCAAATGAAAGAATTCATGGCACGTCAATGGCATCTTTAATAATTCATGGAGAATTAGATAGTAACGAATCACCGATTCCTTGGCCAATTTATATAAGGCCAATAATGCGTCCTAATCCGAATGACTGGATGAATAAATCAGAACATATTCCCGAGGACGTGTTGCTTGTTGATTTAATACATAGAGCAGTCAAAAGAATTTTTGAAGGGGACGGTACTGAACCTCCAGCGGCACCAAATGTTAAAGTTATTAATATATCCATAGGTGATTTATCCCGTCCTTTTGATTTACAAATGAGTCCTTGGGCTAGATTATTAGATTACTTGTCTTATAAATATAATGTCCTTTTTCTAATAAGTACGGGAAATTATACAGGTAGTATGACTTTAGATATTGCTAGAGATGAATTTCAACAATACAAAGATGATCCTATTGTTGAAAAAAAGGTACTGGAGAACATATCAAATAATATCTTAGATCGTAGAATTCTTTCACCATCTGAATCGATGAATTCAATAACTATAGGGGCTAGTCATACAGATGAATCAACAATAGAGACTTTGGGTAGAAGAGTTGACTTAATGAAACATTCAAAATTGGTAAGCCCGATTAGTAGAGTGGGACTAGGATACAGAAATTCTATAAAACCAGATCTATTATTTCCTGGAGGAAGACAGTTATACGTTGAAAATGTTTTAGGTGACGAAGGAAGTGCCAAGTTTGATATTCTAAATAACACTAATGCGCCGGGTCAAAGGGTTGCATTTCCCGGTAAACAGGGTAAATTAACAGAAACAATTTACACAAGAGGAACAAGTAATGCAAATGCTCTAGCAACACGAATGACAGCAAAAACATACATGATGCTTGAAAAATTAAGGGAAAACAATGAGATAGGAACGAACCTAACTGATGAATATATGACACTTATGCTTAAAACATTACTCGTTCATGGAGCTAGTTGGGGACAGGCATATTCTTTATTGGAAGAAACTTTAAGAAATCCAGAGGATAGGACTTTTAAAGATAAAAATGTTCCAAGATATTTAGGTTATGGTTTTGTAGATGGTTCAAGAGTATTAAATTGTACGGATCAACGTATAACGTTATTGGGATTTAGTAAAATAAAGAAAGATGAAGGGCAAATCTTTAATGTACCATTACCTCCTAGCTTAAGTAGTAAAAGTGTAAAAAGGAGATTAACAGTTTCCTTATCTTGGTTTACTCCTATCAATGCGAATAATCTAAAGTATAGACAAGCTCAACTTTGGTTCAATCCTCCTGGGGATGACCTCCTGGTAAATAGGCTAGAAGCAGATTGGCAGGCAGTGCAAAGGGGGACAGTTCAACATGAAATCTTAGAAGGAGATAGGGCAGCACCATTCTTAGAAGATGCATCTTTAGGGATTAAGGTTAGTTGCAGAGAGGATGCAGGAGGACTTGGGGATATAGAAATTCCTTATACACTTGCGGTGACTTTAGAAGTAGCGGAGGGAATTGATATTCCAATATATAATGAAATTAGAGAAAAGCTAAGGACTATGGTTAATGTTCAAGCTCGATAAGATAAAAAATTAAGAAAGAGTTGTCTGAACATGAATTCTTACTTCAGGTTTCATAAAGATTAAATCCAAGAATGATGCTTAGAGAATTATGGAGAAGGATCTCTTGTATCACATTCTCTAGTTAAAACAGATGAACATGTCCTACCCTTAACTAAGGGCGAAATTTGTTCTTGATGAATAACTATACATTGTAAATATACATTACTCTGGTATTTAGCATACATTTAATGCTGTTTAATGAATTGGTAGGTATAAACAAAATGTCATTTCCCACATTTAATTATACATTTCTATACATTTATTTCTATTATGCTTGTAGGACGAGGAGCCAGAACAAAGTATAATGATTCCCCATAAAATAGGGACAAAAATAGGGACATTATAGAACAATAATAAGACGAGGTAGACCGTTATAGACAATTTAGTGGTTGTACCTCGTCTTTTTAATTCAGGAAATAATATTAGTTTACCCTATAAACCGGTACGGTGAACCCTACCATAAGTAATTCAAAAATATAAATAACCCTTATACCTATCCTCCTCAGTGCTTCTTTCCAAGAAAGAAGCACTAAAATTTAATAATAATGAGATTGCCCTCTAAATGGACATTAACCCAATCATCATTCTACCAACACTAAACGTTCCATAATTTTTACCATTCTTTTGGCTCATAATTTAATTCTCTAAATAATTGAGTGCGCTCTTTCTTGGATAAATCCCTCCATTGTCCAGGAGGAAGTTTGTCTAAATGAATATTCATGATTCGGGTTCTTTGCAATCGGTAAACTTCGTATCCACATTCAGCGCACATGCGGCGAATTTGGCGATTTAGCCCTTGTGTTAATATGATTTGAAAATCGAATTTTGATAATTGATCTATTTTACAAGGAAGTGTTTTTGTACCTAATATTTTGACACCCTCTGACATCTTCTTCAAGAATTCAGGAGTAATTGGCTTATCTACTGAAACGATATATTCTTTTTCGTGCTTATTTTCAGAACGCAGAATTTTGTTAACTATGTCACCATCGTTCGTAAGAAGTATTAAACCCTCTGAATCTTTATCCAGGCGCCCAATATTGAAAATTCTTAATGGATGGTTGACCAAATCAACAATGTTTCCTTTTACACCTTTTTCGGTTGTACTAGTAATGCCTACAGGTTTATTTAAGGCAATATAGACATTATTCCTTGCTACTCGAATGGGATTTCCATCTACTCGAACGTCATCCCCAGGTTCAACTTGGCTACCTATAGTTACACGTTTTCCATTAATAGTAACTCTCCCATCGGTAATTAATTTATCAGCACCTCGTCTAGATGCTTTTCCAGATTCACTAATATATTTATTAATACGCATGTTGTCACATCCTTAATCAGAGGATTGTTTTATTAGATATTAACTATACTTTATATTATGGGTGAATCACAAACACTTATATAGATATAACGGATAAAAGTTTGTGGGAAATTGAATGAGGAGTATTTTCGTTTTGCGTTCGCTAACATGTGAAGACTATTGGAGAAGATTCTATGATGGTCTTCTACTATTATCTAAACAGTACAAGGATAAATATTCCATTTAGATTATAAAATCTAAGAGAAGGTCGTGGCGTGAAAATTACGGACCGGATCTTCATCAATTAAGATTACGAGATTCAATGGCCTGCGTTATATGAAGAAGATGATGGAAGGACTTCTGTTATGGCATGCAAAAATCAAGCAGGTATTTTAGCAAATGGAACAGTTATTCCTTGTTGTCTAGATGGTGAGGGAGTTATCCACCTTGGAAATATTAATGATAATGAACATTCATTTTCTGATATTATCGAGATGGATAGAGCAAAGAACCTTGAAGATGGTTTTTCACGAAGAGTGGCAGTGGAGGAACTATGTAGAAAGGCAAATGACTAGGATTTAGTAAGTTTGATAGAGTCATACCAACTCATTACTTTATTGCTGCTATATCTGTATTAATATTTAGTAAATCCTTTAGTGTCTCCATATATTCACCTGCTTTATTCCTTGATAATGTAATCCGGGAAACCGCGTTTTAAAGAATTATCTTTAGCCCCTTCAGAACTCTGTTTATCAATGAAGTTATCATTGAGAGAAAAGCTGTAGGTGCCTTTAGGTATTGAGTTCATTTCTTCTAGTTCTTTTGTGACTTGCTTAAAGATTTCTTTGCTTGGTTTTGCCTGCTTATCGGCCATAAATAATTGAATATTAACTTTGAAATTTTCAGGAATAAACAAACCCTCTTCATAGGCATTCCGCAAATTTTCTGTATTTTCATCAGGATTACTAATATAAAGGTCATAAACTGGTTTAATAGCCTCTTCTTTACTTGTTAAAGCTATAAAGTAATATGGAGTCATATATCCATGCCCACCAGCATTTTGGAGGGCTTCTTTTGTTTTGCCAGTAACTTGCCCTTTCGCTGCAAGCGACTCAAGGTAATTATCGAGCTTCTTGAACTCTTCACTAAAGATCATGTGATATAATCCGCCTTTAATGGCATTTTCCACCTGGAATTCGTCTGCCCAAATTTTATCTATCATCACTTTCTTTCCTAGTTCATCAATCGGTACAACTGCATAAGTATAGAATTGTAGCTCCCCTTTGGATTCAACAAAAATCGTAGCCCCATCACGGGCACCGACTATATTATGCACATAAACATCGGTTTTGTAGTTTTCCTTAAAAAACTTTATAGTTGCTTCTTCGATCTGATCTCGGTTTGCTTCAGCAATTTGATCGGTTTCTTTTCCGTATGGAAGAGCATAACCTTCACCTGTGTAATCCTGAACGCTCACCATCATTTCTCCAGATGCAGCCTGGGTTTCTTTTGTTTTTTTACTATCATTATTGGTATTTGTACTATTCATATCCGAACATCCTCCAAGCATCATTGAGATCCCAACACTGCAGAGCAAAATTTTTGTTTTAATATACATAGTTTGTATTTCCTCCCTAAAGGACTGTGCTATATCATTTATTGTAGCGGATAATGTTATATCTTTACAGTTCTGAAGGTGAAAAATTACCCTTTTTATGCAAAAATAGGAGGAAAGTCAGGTAGGGACTTTATCAGTTGAAGGTAAAATTGATAAGAAATGGACTGATAACCTTATGGGTATATCACCTGAAATTGCTGCGAATGCAATTTCAGATGGATATCATGACAATGGTATAGCTGCTATATATTTTGATGGGGATAATAACGAATTATATTTTGTCAATCTAAGTGGAATCATAGTGGAAATAAAACGGGAGAAGACGTTGAAATGATAAAGTTTACAGATAGAATTTGAAATATTATTGAATGTAGACTTGACCACTTTATTGAAAAAATAAAAAAGCAAGAGCAAGAATTGAAAAATTATTTAAAGAGCACTTTTCACAGAGAGATGAGCTCATTTTTAGTAAAGTGAAATAGATATTAAACAACGATTATAAAAAATAATGAGCTTCATCGATTGAAAGTAAATTGACATTGTATTTTCACTCAATCGATGAAGCTGTTAATAGTCAACCTTATGCTTAAGGATGAAATAATTTCTCCTGAAGAGTATCGATTGCGCGTTCAATCTCTTCTAAATCTTCTTTAGAAGCATGTTGTATACGATTTAGAAAACGGGTTTCAATAGTAGCAAATGCTTCTTTCATTATTACTTCCCCGTCTTTCGATAGATGAATGTATTGTTTTCGTCGATCTTTGCTATCATTTACCTTTTTAATTAATTTTTTCTCACTTAATTTGCTCAGCTCACGACTAGTATTGGACATAGACATGCTCAGACAATCGTTAATTTCACTAGGAGTCACAGGTTGACTAACTGCAATAAATTCAAGAATGTTATATTGAACCTGCGAAATTGAATTTGACTTTGTATTTTTTGTTAATTCATTTGTTACACGATGAACGGAAGAGGTAAATGATACGAGTTTGTTAAAAAGTTCGTTTTTGTCCATGCTCTCACTCCTTAAGGACAAGATAACAAAGTGGTTATCAAAATACAATTATCATTTGATAATTAAATTTAATGATGATACAATTTAGTTATCAAATGATAATTAAGAGGTGCCGTATGAAAATGTTAATTATTTATACATATCCCAATCATAATAGTTTAAATTATGCCTTTTTACAAAACGTTATTAAAGGCAGTAAACAAAATCAGAGGATTAAAGAGTTACAGGTCTTAGATTTATATGAGGAGGAATTTAACCCACTTTTATTGTTTAACGAGCAAAAACGAAGACGTGATATGCATACTGATCCTAATATTGAAAAATATAGACAACAAATTACATGGGCTGACAAGATTGTTTTTATCTATCCTATTTGGTGGGGAAGACCTCCCGCAATGCTTTTGGGATATATAGATCAATTATTTGCTTCCAATTTTGCTTATAGAGATAAGAAGGGACTTTTCCCGGAAGGGCTGCTGAAAGGAAAGTCGGTAATATGTATATCTACCATGAAGGGTCCTACTCATTATCCATTTCTATGGTTGTATAATGCCCATAAAATTCTAATGAAAAGAGCATTATTTAATTTTGTGGGAATAAAGAAAGTGAAGTTCTTTGAATTTGGGAATATGGAAAGTCCAAAAGGAAAACAAATGAAAAAACTAGAAAAGATTTATAATTATATTAATAAACTAGAACACTAGGATTATCGAGAATTCATTCGGTAATTACAGGGAGCCAATATGGAGTACCTATAATAAAAACTTTCAAGTTTAATGATAGTTTTTTATCGTGTCCAATTTAAGTTGGGCATTTTACCTTTCTTTATGAACAGCCGACTAAATCAGGAGTAATTCAATCAATTCAGATTTATTATTACTAAATGTAGGGGATTTAATGAAGCTGAAATTGCGAAAGGAATTATTATCCAATTTTTATCTAAAATTCCTTTTTCACACCACTATCCAATATTTTTTCAATCAAGTCTCCATCTTCTTTATCTAATACCTCAATACTTAATATTTTATTACTGCCATCGGGAGCTTTATTAACAATTAACCATTTATCAGCATATTCAAAGATTGAAACCTCGTTAAGTTTTTCAGGAATATCCTTTAAAACCATATGAATTTCCTCATATTCTTCTTGAGAGAGGTCTTGCCTGCTATCCTTGTAAAATAGCTTTTCTAATTCCTGATAATCATCTGAATTAGACATTTTCTTATGAAGTGAGATGGCGCCTTTAGGACTAGCCCATAAGTTAATTAGGATCATTCCAATGATTAATAATAGAAAAAAGGCAATTGAATTCCGTATTTTTTTGCTGGTTTTCATCTATCGAAAAATGCTCGTTTACTGCAACGCTGGAAGGAGATACGACTTTCAGCTCAGTTCAAGGGTTAACGATTATCGTAAAAAGCGATCAGGGGGAAGTTCATTATGAAGTAAATGATGCTGCTGAAGAAAGGGCGCTTGTTCTTGCTGAGGTTTACCGATATCAGTCAAAGTTTAAGTTTCGGGCAATTGGAAGAGGGTTTAATGGTGGCTTGAAGCCATTGGCTGAGTCGTTTGGTGTGGAGGTGGAGGAGGAAGAATCCTCATCTTCGCAACAAGCCAAACCACAGCCTGAAGCAGAGAGGCCTGTGCAGAAAATCTCGCTGACAAAGATTGATTTGCTGAAGAAAAAGGTGGCTATTTCACTAGAAAAGAAGAAAATCCAGCAGGTAAAGGCGCGTGTGGCGGTTGTTTTCGATGCTTCTGGCTCTATGGCAGGTTTGTATTCGAAAGGGACGGTTCAGCGGGCTTTTGAGCGTGTGCTTGCTGTGGCTGCTTGTATGGATGATAATGGGGAGCTGGATGTTTGGTTCTTTGCTTCAAAGTTTATGAGAGCTGCCAGTGTGAGGGAGCATGATTTTGAAGATTATATTCAGCGTACGTATCCAAGGCCAAAAATGTTCGGCGGGCTTGGCGTCGGCAATAATGAGCCTGCGGTGATGCACGATGTCATTAAAAAATATACAAAAGAAGAGCCGCGTGATGATATGCCGACTTATGTGATATTTTTCAGTGATGGCGGGATCTTCGAAGATAAAAAGATTTCAAATATATTAATAGACTCGTCAAAACAAAATCTCTTCTGGCAGTTTGTCGGCATTGGCAATGCGAAGTATGGCATTCTGCAAAAGCTGGATACATTGCCAGGTAGATTCATTGATAATGCTGGCTTTATCTCATTGGATGATTTAGATCAAATTGATGATGAGGAATTATATAATCGCCTTCTTCATGAGTTTCCAGTCTGGCTTTCCGCAGCAAAGGCGCACGGCTTGCTGAAATAAAACGATCATATGTTAAGGTCCGGTCCTTCCAAAAGACCGGGCCTATTATAGTTGACTCAATTATCTGTCAAAATGACATCCTCACTGGATTAAGCTATAATTAGTAGCGTTGAAATCACCCTCATAGAAAGGGGTTTTTTGATGATTAAACTACATCAGGTGAGTAAAAGTTTTTCACAGTTCCAGGCCATTAAGTCTGTTTCTTTAACGATAAATAAAGGGGAGATTCATGGAATTATCGGAGCGAGCGGCGCAGGTAAGTCGACTTTGCTGCGGCTCATGAATTTGCTCGAAATCCCGGATGAAGGCGAAGTGGAAGTGAATGGCGCAAAGCTGACAAGCTTGAACAGCAAGTCGCTTCGGCAGGCACGGAAATCGATTGGGATGATCTTTCAGCATTTTAATCTTGTGGCGAATAAAACGGTTTACGATAATGTTTTGATCGCGTTGGAATTGGCAAGCTATCCGAAGGCGGAACAGAGGGACCGTGTGGAGGAATGTCTTCAATTTGTCGGGTTAAAGCAGCTGAAGGATAAGTATCCGGCCCAATTGAGCGGCGGGCAAAAACAGCGTGTAGCCATCGCGAGAGCATTGGCCAATAATCCGCAGGTGTTGTTGTGCGATGAACCGACTTCCTCGCTTGATCCAAATACAACGGCTGAAATCTTAGGTGTACTGGAAAATATCAATAAAACGCTTGGTGTAACGATTGTGATTGTCAGTCATGAAATGGAAGTGATTAAAAGCATTTGTAATCGTGTGACGGTTCTAGCAGATGGAGAGGTCTATGAAACTGTTTTAATCGAACCGAACGGGATAAAGGCGGTAGACAACAGTCCAAACTATTTTGTAGAACAATTAAAGGATGGTGAGAGAGACCATGCCTGATATTTTAGTTCGATACGAAGCAGAAATTTGGCAGTCTATCGGTGAAACGTTAACGATGGTCGGTATTTCTATTATTGCTGCGGTGCTGGTCGGGCTTCCTGTGGGAACGCTGCTTTTCCTTTGCAGACGGGGCAATATACTAGAAAATCGGCTCGTATTCTCTACCTTGAATTTATTGGTTAATACGATTCGTTCGTTCCCGTTTCTGCTTTTGGTTGTTTTCCTTATCCCATTTACAAGGCTGATTATTGGCACGGCCATTGGGACAGCGGCGGCAACGGTGCCCTTATCAATTATTGCGATAGCCCATTACTCGCGCCTTGTCGAGCAATCTTTACTCGATGTGCCAAAAGGTGTAATGGAAGCGGCGATTTCAATGGGGGCTTCTATAAGAGAAGTAATATTTAAGTTTCTGTATGTTGAGGCACGTTCCGGTCTTGTTCTTGGGCTGACGACTTCAATCATCAGCTTTATTTCATATTCGACGATAATGGGTGTTGTCGGAGGCGGCGGAATCGGCGACTTCGCCATTCGCTATGGCTATCAGCAATTTATGACTGATTTAATGATATACATGATTATCATTATGGTCATACTGGTACAGCTCATCCAATTTATTGGAACAACTGTATCAAGAATCATCGATAAAAGATAAATCACCAGGAGGAAAAAAATGAAAAAGTTACTCTTTCTTATAACGATAGCAATCATTATACTGGCTGGGTGCGGACAGGATAATGAAGCAAAAGAGAATGAAAACAAGGAAAAAGATAACAGCAAGGAAGAGGTCACATTAAAAGTGGCTTCACTTATTCCGCCAATGACGGAAATTCTTGAGCTTGTTAAACCAAAGCTGGCAGAGGAAGGCATTAACCTTGAAATGGTTGTCTTAAGTGACAATGTTCAGCCTAATACTGCCCTAGCGGCGAAAGAAGTCGATGCAAACTTCTTCCAGCACGTGCCTTATATGGAAGAATTCAATCGCAGCAATGATGCGGAATTAGAGCCGATTGTACCGATTTATTTTGCTAATTACGGCGTATATTCTAAAGAATATCAATCAATAGATGATTTGCCTGAAGGCTCAGTTATTGCGATTGCGAATGATGTGTCAAATATCGATCGTTCATTAGCATTGCTTGCTCAGCATGAAGTCATCACTTTAAAAGAAAAAACAGGTCCATACTATACAAAATCAGATATCGTGGATAACCCTAAAAATTATCAATTTGAAGAAGTCGATTTGCTTATGCTGGCAAGAATGTATGATGATGCTGATGCAGTGGTCATGACACCTGCGTATGCGGCACCGCTTGGCTTGACGCCAAAGAGCGATGCCCTTCTTACTGAGGGAAGCGATAATGATTTTGCGATTACGCTAGTGGCACGTAAAGATAATGCGGACTCAGAGGCGATCCAAAAGCTGGCCGAAGCAATGACAAGCCCGGAAGTACGCAAATTTTTAGAAGAAAACTATGATGAAACAGCCATTCCGGCGTTCTAATTAGAAAAAAGCTATTCAAGCTGCGTTTGCAGTCATGAATAGCTTTTTTCTTTAATTAAAGTGCCTGTTAGCAGTCAGATGTAACAGCGATGAGACCTGGCAGCAGGTGAACTGCGCCCCAATTATTGTGGCTTTTTTTGATAAGAAATAAAAATTTACCCTAGAAGAGAAAATCTCAGACCGTTTTCAGCTTGACTAGGTCCAAAATTGGTTCTAGCTGTGCAAACTATGACCGTTTTCAGTTTGACTTTGTCTAAAATTGGTTCCAGTTACGTAAACTATGACCGTTTTAGCTTAACTACACCAAAATTTGGTTCCAGTTGAGCAAACTATGACCATTTTCAGCATGACTACACCCAAAATTGGTTCCAGTTGAGCAAACTATGACCATTTTCAGCATGACTAGGCCAAAATCGGTTCCAGTTAAATAAACTATGACCATTTTCAGCTTGACTACACCCAAAATTGGTTCCAGTTAAGCAAACTATGACCATTTTCAGTTTGACTGCACCCAAATTCGGTTCCAGTTAAATAAACTATGACCGTTTTCAGCTTAACTAGACCAAAATTGGTTCCAGTTGAGCAAACTATGACCACTTTCAGCTTGACTACGTCCAAAATCGGTTCCAGTTAAGCAAACTATGACCACTTTCAGTTTGACTGCAACCAAAATCGGTTCCACACAAACAAGGAAATATCTCATTGCTATAATAACCTACGGATTAAGCTAAAATTAATAGGATTAATTCCAGTACAAGCCCGAACTCAGTCCAAGGGTCGATAAATAATGTGTCTAAATTTTGGGGGTCACTTTAGTGTTTAGGCAATTGATGAACTATCAGCAAAAGAGAAGGTTATTCACTCTTACTCATCCGAATCTCCACTCTTGTCCCCATGCCAACCTCGCTTGTTAAGCTTACTTCCCCGCCATGTGCCTCGATAATATCTCTTGAAATCGCCATGCCAAGACCTGTGCCGCGAATATTGTTGGTATTTGTGCCCCGATAGTAGCGTTCGAAGATTTGTTCCAGGTCATCTGCTCGTATGCCTTTTCCGTTATCTTCAATCGTTAGGCTGTCTGGGTTGATGCGAATCGTTACGGCAATGTTTCTGTCATTATGGATCAGCGCATTGTAAACGAAATTTAAAATCGCACGTTTCATGAGATGGCGGTCGATGTTCCACTTCAAATCAGGTGAATCACTAACGAAGGAAATGGCGTATTGCCCAAATTGCGGATCATTTAATAAATCAATGACAATTTCGCGCACAAAGCTTTCAAGCCGCGTTTCCTGCAAGGTGAGGGGCATTTCCTGATTGCGGAGACGCATCGTTAAATTAAAATCATCTAGCAGGTCCTTCATATAAATGGATTGACGTTCAATGACTTCGGCATATTCCAAACGTTCCATTTGTGATACGTCTTGATCGCGAAGCAATTCTGCATATCCTCGAATGGAGGCGAGCGGCGTTTTTAAATCATGAGAGACATTGCTGATCCATTCATCGCGCATCTTTTCCAGTTTTAAACGTTCTTCTTCATGTGCCTGCAATGTTTGCGAGACATCATTTAAATTAGAAAAAACAGGCTTGTAAATACCGGGCCTTTTCGTTTCTTGCACTATGAAATTCCGTTTTTTGAGCTGTGAAATCCGGTCAATAATATAGGAAACAGGTTTTGTTAGCACGGTACTAAATAATAACGCAACGAGCATGGCAATGAATAAATCGACGATGACAATCGCTAACAAAGACTTGGTCGCATAGGAAAAAACAGTTTCAGGATCCATCATGAATAAAACGCGTTCCTCTTTCGAATCAGGGACACCAATCAAATAGCTGTAGGATTCAAACGCACCAATGAAATAAGTATTAAATTCATCATCCATATATTTATATTTGTGGACAAGCTCAATTGGGCTATAGTGTGTTGAAACATCCTCCGGTGCTAGATAAGAGGATTGAACCTGTCCGTTCTCATCTAAAATCTGCATCCATCCCCCGAATGCCTGTAGAGCTTCAATGCCTTCCTCGGAAACAATAGGCTCTCCATTTTCAAGCGATAGATATTTTTGGAAGCTGCGAGTGAAGTTTTCGCCTGAGTCCTCGGTCACTTCATCGATGCCGTATGTCTGCTGATAAAAAAGCATGCCAATTAAAATAAATGTATTAAGGAAGATAACGATAAAGACAATGCTGAGCACCGATATTAAGTAGCGGACGGTTAATTTCCATTTCACCTTCAATCACCTACTTCACTATAAATCTATAGCCAAGCCCCTTGACCGTTGTGATGAAGGCTGGCTTTGAGGGAGCTTCTTCGATTTTTTCACGGAGCCTTCTAATATGAACCATCAATGTATTGTCTGCCCCATAAAAATCCTCTCCCCAAACTCTTTCAAACAGTGTTTCCTTGCTGATAATCCGGTTTGGATTGCGCATAAAGCACGCCATTAAGCCGACTTCTTTTGCCGTCAGTTCAAGAAGTTCACCATCTTTCATTACTTCCGTTTCATCAAGATTCATTGTAAATGGACCGACAGTCATCGCTTTGTGGGCATTTGTCTGCACGGACATTTCCATCGTATATAAGCCTGCGCGCCTAAGCTGAGCTTTCACGCGAAAAGCGACTTCTTTTGGACTGAATGGTTTTGTTATATAATCGTCGCCGCCAATCGCCAGTCCCAATATTTTATCGATTTCATCGGATTTAGCAGATAAAAATAACACAGGAATTCGTGAGACCTCGCGGATTTTATTGCATAAATCATAGCCCTCTCCATCTGGCAGCATGATATCTAATATAGCGATATTCGGGTTGAACGAATGAAACTTCTCCCAGCCCTCTTGAACAGAACCCGCCATTTCTACTTCTGAAAATCCTTCCTTCGCAAGCGCCGTCTTTATTAAATGACATAAGTCACTCTCATCATCCACGATCAAAATACGCGGCTTTTCCATCGCTAGCACATCCTCTCTTTTACAAATGAGACCGTTCTATCTCCTTATAGTATAAACCACTGTTGAAGCTATTTTAGCATTTAAGGATTTTGTAAGGTAGCCGTGAATTTAGCGTAAGGTTCGCTCGGTATAGTAAAGACATAAGAAAGAGGTGCATATGGATGGAACCATTATTAGTAGTAAGAAATGCAGAAAAAATTTACGGAAATAGCGCAAATACCTTTAAGGCGCTTGAAAATATATCATTTGAGATAGACCATGGAGAATTTGTAGGTGTAATGGGACCTTCGGGTGCAGGAAAATCAACATTGCTTAATGTACTTGCAACCATTGATTCACCGACAAATGGAGATATTTTAATCGGCAATGACAATATTGCCAAAATGAAAGAAGAGGCACTGGCCGATTTTCGCCGTGATCACCTTGGGTTTATATTCCAGGATTACAACCTGCTGGATTCATTAACTGTGCGTGAAAATATTCTTCTTCCGCTGGCCATTGCAAAGAAACCGGCAGCTGAAATCAAAGAGCGTGTAGACACAATTGCCCGTACTTTCGGCATTTCAAATTTACTCGACAAATACCCATACCAGATTTCCGGCGGTCAAAAGCAGCGTACAGCTGCGAGCCGTGCGCTCGTCTCTAATCCAAAGCTCATTTTTGCAGATGAGCCTACAGGGGCATTGGATTCTAAATCAGCGACTGATTTGCTGGAGAGTTTAAGCAAATTGAATGTTGAGCATGAAACAACGATTATGATGGTAACGCATGATGCATACGCTGCAAGCTTCTGCCGTCGAATTTTATTTATTAAGGATGGTCAATTGTCGAAGGAAAAATTCCGCGGTACGAAAACACGGAAGGAATTTTTCCAAATGATTTTAGACGAACTGGCTCAAATAGGCGGTGACGTGCATGACGTTATTTGATTTAGCGCTGAAGAATATTCGCCGCAACATGAAAAGCTATTCGCTTTATATCGGTTCGACGATTTTTTCAATCATTATTTACTTCACATTTGTGACTTTGAAATATAGTGAGGACATTAGTTCATTAGCAGAAACATCCAAACAAATCAGCAGCATCATGAGCGCTTCCGCATTTGTCTTAATGATTTTTGTGGCGATTTTCATTGCCTACTCAAATTCCTTCTTTATGAAAAAAAGGAAAAAGGAAGTCGCGCTTTATTCGCTTTTAGGTGTACGCAAACGTTCGATTGGCTTCATGCTGTTTTTTGAAAACATGGTCATTGGACTGCTTTCACTAGTAGTTGGCGTGGGGCTTGGGTTTTTATTGTCACGCGCATTGCTGACCATTTTAATGAAATTGATGGGTCTGGATATCGTAATCGGATTTGCATTTTCAATCGATGCGGTCATCAATACATTGATTGTATTTTTCATCATTTTCTTATTTACCTCCATGCAAGGATATCGCGTCATTTATCAATTTAAGCTCATCGATTTATTTCATGCTGAGAAAAAGGGCGAGGAATTGCCAAAGGCCCGCATGATTTCGGCTATTTTAGGCGTGGTCACTTTGGCAACGGCTTACTGGCTGGCATTGCAGGATTTAACGACTTCACCCATTTGGCGCATGCTCAGTTTAGCGATGCCAATCGTCATTATTGCCTTAACTGTCATTGGCTCTGCACTAATATTTAATAGTGTGCTTGTCTATATGTTATCAATCATGAAAAACAATAAGCGCTGGGCTTGGAAAGGGCTTAACTTAATGACTTCCTCGCAGCTGCTGTATCGTATTAGGGGCAATGCGAAAACTTTAACAATCATTGCGACCTTGAGTGCGACAACCATTACAGCGGGCGGAGCAGTATTTGGACTTTACTATAATGCAGATAAAAATGTACAGACCTATACGCCATATACATTTATGTGGGAAGGTGCTCCGCAGGAAATTGATCCACATTTAATAGAGCACGCTGAAACTGTCCATAGCAAGACGCTTCGGATTGAACAAGGTGCGTATGAAATGGAATATGCAGTCATTAAACAATCAACATTTGAAAAACTGGCGAAAAACCTGGATTGGTCAGATATACAAGTGGCAAAAGACGAGGAAGTGCTGATGATTGATGCGTTTTATAATGAACAATGGTCGCAAAAAGTAGACTCAGTCATGATTGATGGCACAGAATACAAGGTCGCGAAATTGTATGACAAAGCAGTATTTAATACATTCACAATTGGCGCAAGTGCCATCGTTGTCACAGATAAGCTATACAGTGAAATCACTGCAGATGAAAAAACATACCAAGCTGTGCAAGTAAAAGATTATAAAAACCAATTGGCATTATCCGAGGAATTAGCTGCTAAAACCGAAAATTTCTCGAGTGCAACAGAAGACTACAGGGCTTCAATTGAAGCATCAGGTGCGCTGTTATTCGTCGGCAGCTTTTTAGGACTGGTCTTTCTTGTAGCAACCGGCAGCATTATCTTCTTTAAGATGATGACAGATGCAGAAGAAGATAAAGGAAAATACGCCGTGCTATATAAAATTGGCGTATCAAAACGAGAAATGAAGCGGACAATCCGCAGTCAAGTAGGGATGATATTTGCGGCGCCGCTAGGATTGGGCCTTCTTCACGGAGCGGTGGCATTAACGGCCTTCTCCAATTTATTGATGATGAATTTGCTCGTGCCGGTGCTTATATGGATGCTTGCTTATACTTTAATTTACACCATTTATTATTTCATCACAGTACGAAGCTTTAACAAAACAGTTCATTAAGATGGAGGAATAGATATGAAAAAAATATTAGGGATACTAGGCGTATTATTAGTGGGTGCCATTGTTATTTTTGCAACAGTGGATTTTAATAGATTTGGGAAAGAGAAAGCGTATGTGCAAATTACAGACACAGCCTCAGTGGAAGAAACAAAATTAGATTCTGGCGAAATCATAAAGCGGTACTGGTATAATCTGCCTGCCTATAAAGAAAATGGCGATATGATAGAGGTTGAATTTTCTGGCGCAAAAGAACTGCGCAAAGATGCCTATTTGATGCTGTATATAAAGAACGGAAAAGAAGTCACTTCCTATGATGAAGTACAGCTAAAAGAAATTCCGCAAAAAGCAAAAGAGAAGTTGGAAGGATAAGCGAAAAAGCCCCTGAGCAGCCATTCGTGCGCACAGGGGCTTTTCAAATTCAAGATAATATCAGGTATAATAGAAGTTTGTACACGGAAATGATAAGAAAAAACAATTTTGAATAAAAGAGGCTTCGTTATGAGTGAAAAAAGCTTTAAAGACTATCAATTAAGTGAAGAAATTGTAAGGGCGCTGGATAGCTTAGAATATAAAAATCCAACGGAAGTGCAAGATCAAGTGATTCCTCTAGTTCTTGCGAAAGCAGATCTTGTAGTGAAATCACAAACAGGAAGCGGCAAAACGGCATCCTACGGCATTCCCATTTGTGAATGTATTGATTGGAAGGAAAATAAACCTCAAGCATTGATTTTAACACCAACAAGAGAACTTGCCGTTCAAGTGAAGGAAGATATCACAAACATCGGCAGGTTTAAACGAATTAAAGCTGCTGCGATATTTGGTAAACAGCCATTTGCAGTTCAAAAAACAGAATTAAAGCAAAAAACGCATGTTGTCGCAGGTACACCTGGCCGTGTGCTGGATCATATAGAAAAAGGTACTTTGGCGTTGGATGAGATCAACTTTCTAGTAATAGATGAAGCAGATGAAATGCTGAATATGGGCTTTATTGATCAAGTGGAATCGATTATTAAAAAAGCCCCTTCCAATCGTGTAACAATGCTGTTCTCGGCCACTTTGCCTGATAAGGTAAAAGACTTGTCGCTTAATTATATGAAAACACCGAAGGATATTGAAATAAAGGCAACAGGTATGACCACTGATAAAATTGATCATTCTCTTGTGCATATAGCAGAAGACAATAAATTTTCGATGCTAAAAGATGTGACCGTCGTTGAAAATCCGGATAGCTGCATCATTTTTTGCCGAACGAAGGAACGCGTCGATGTGCTGTCCGACAAGTTAATCGATAGCGGGTATAGCTGTGATCAGATTCACGGTGGCATGGAGCAGTATGACCGTTTAGAAGTGATGGAGGATTTTAGAAGGGGCGAATTCCGCTATTTAATCGCTACAGATGTCGCTGCGCGGGGAATTGATATTGATAATATTACGCATGTGATTAACTATGATATTCCGTTAGAAATGGAAAGCTATGTTCACCGTACAGGAAGAACAGGCCGAGCAGGACAAAAGGGGAAGGCCATTACGTTTGTTACATCCTATGAAGAAAAGTTTTTAAAGGAAATTGAAGAATATATCGGCTTTGAAATTCCAGAAATGCCGGTTCCATCCAAAGAAGAAGTAACGAAATTGAAATCTGCTTTTGACGAGAAGATGGAAATTGAACCAACAATAAAAAAAGCAAAAAATGAAAAATTAAACAAGCATATTATGAAATTGTATTTTAACGGTGGAAAGAAAAAGAAGCTTAGAGCCGTTGATTTTGTAGGAACCATTGCAAAAATCGATGGTGTCACAGCGGATGATATCGGCATTATTACGATTCAGGATACAGCTTCTTTTGTTGAGATACTAAATGATAAGGGTCCGCTTGTGCTGAACAAAATGAAGCATACAACGATCAAAGGTAAGCTGTTGAAAGTACATGAAGCAAGAAAATAGATATTTCTCCAATTGGTGGTAGACACATATTGGCAACTGACTTAGACGCATATATTTACATGAATGGTTCAAAATAGACAAGTAAGTCAGATAATAGGAGGAATAAAATGGACTTTCAACAACCGCAAAACCACCAAAATATTGAAACCGGTACTGTTCCGCCACAATTGAACCATGGCGGCCATGAAATGTTTGATGCTCACGAAGTACTCGCAGGTGCGATCAACACAATGAACACGTATACAATGCTAAGTGAGCATGTGCAAGATCCAGAGCTTCGCGATATTTTACAGCGACAAAAACAATTTATGGCAGATGAATATAACATAACACTAGAATGCTTTAAAACGGGACAAGATCCTTCAAAACCGACTCAAAGCTATAAAATGAAACAAGGCAATGACTTCACGTATGGCATGAAACCGAGCCAGCCAAAAAAACCAATGCAATCTGCAGCAGAATTAAACGATGAAACCATTGCCCTTAGCATGTTAAGTGCAGTGAAGTCGGTTGCGCCAGTTAAAACAGGTGCAGCGATGGAAACAACCAATCCGGTCGTTCGCCGTGTACTTGCAGATTCGATTCCGAACTGCATTGAGATGGCCTATGAAATCTCACTTTATCAAAACAAGCACGGTTACTATCAAGTGCCGCAGCTTTCGCAAATGGACATGCAGCAAATGCAGAATGGTTATGCATCTGCGCCAGTTCAGCCGCAAATGCCTGGACAATATCCTTCTCATTAAAAATAACGCTGTTTCCATTAATGGAAGCGGCGTTATTTTTAATGAGGATATTCGGCATGCTCCTTCATGCTGAAGCTTAAATCTTAATCAGGCACTTCATCCTTCGATTGGCCATATAATCGGACTCTTTCACTAGGCTCTTACGAAAAGAAACCAATAATCGGTGTGCAGAAGTTAAGAACTGAAGCATAGCTAAGCCTTTGTTCACGAGGTGTTTGCAATTTTTCTCACTCCTGTCATTATTTTCAATTTACATAACATCAATTTTATAAAGGTAGACTAGAGGAAAGCGACTGTAACATTTAATAGGTTGGGATTAAAGCGATTTTCAATAAAGGAAGTTATAATAAAATTAAGAACTAAGTTTTATGCAACAGATGAAAAGGAGGCTGATGACATGAGTAATAATGCAGGCTGGAATTTAGATAATAGTTACGTCAAACTGCCTAAATCATTCTACTCCAGCATGAACCCGAATCCTGTAAGCGCGCCAAAATTGGTTTTTTTCAATGATGAGCTGGCTGCATCTCTCGGATTGGATAGCCAATCATTGCAAAGCGAGGAAGGCGCAGCCGTATTTGCAGGAAATATTGTTCCAGAAGGTGCTTCGCCGCTTGCTCAAGCTTATGGTGGGCATCAATTCGGTCATTTTAACATGCTGGGGGATGGCCGGGCAGTGCTGTTAGGCGAACAAATCACTCCTGAAGGGGAGAGAGTGGATGTTCAGCTAAAAGGCGCAGGCAAGACAGTCTTTTCCCGCGGGGGAGATGGCCGGGCTGCTCTTGGTCCGATGCTGCGGGAATATATTATTAGCGAAGCTATGCAAGCGATTGGCATTCCGACAACCCGCAGTTTGGCTGTTGTGACGACTGGAGAATCGATTTTTCGTGAAACGGAGCTGCCTGGAGCAGTGTTGACACGAATCGCAGCGAGCCATCTGCGCGTGGGCACCTTTCAATATGCGGCAAAGTGGGGGGAGCTTGAAGATCTTCGCGCCCTTGCCGACTATGCTATACAGCGTCATTACCCTGAAATTGAACCAGATGAGAATCGATACCTGTCATTTCTTGAAGAAGTGATAGAACGACAGGCTGCTCTCGTTGCGAAATGGCAGCTCGTTGGCTTTATTCATGGGGTCATGAATACGGATAATATGACCATTAGTGGTGAAACAATCGATTACGGACCTTGCGCTTTCATGGATGTGTATAATCCGAAAACAGTCTTTAGCTCCATTGATGTTCAAGGCCGCTATTCATATGGCAATCAGCCATATATGGCTGGCTGGAATCTTGCGAGATTTGCTGAAAGCTTAATACCGCTCCTTCACGATAATCAGGAACAGGCAATCGAACTTGCTCAGCAGAAAATTTCAGCATATATGGACATTTATCAATCATATTGGCGCACCGGAATGAGATCGAAACTGGGGATATTTGGCGAAGAGGCAGAAGATGAGGCCATTATGAACGACCTTCTTAATTTGATGGCAGAATATAAAGCGGATTATACAAATACATTCAGAGCTTTAACGTTCAATGCACTAGAAGGCTCTGATCTATTCAAATCAGATGAATTCTCGCAATGGCATAAGAGGTGGCAGGAAAGGCTAGATAGACAACAGGAACAAAAGTCGGAAATCGGTCTTCTCATGAAAAGGAGCAATCCTGCAGTAATTCCGAGAAACCACCGAGTAGAGGAAGCGCTTGAAGCAGCGGTCGAGCATGGCGACTACAGTGTGATGGAGCATTTATTGAATGTGCTCTCACACCCATATGCACATTCTGCAGAACAAGAGCCATTCGCCAAGCCTCCTATCACGACTATACCTTATCAAACATATTGCGGAACGTGAGTTACATGCTGTCTTGGATTCAAGGCAGCATGCATTTGTTTTTGAATAAGATGAAAACGTATTTAAGAAAATTAGAAAAAGGTGATCAGTCATGACAAAAACTATAGTAGAAAAATTAAACTTACAAAAATATAAAAAAGCCGTTATTCTTGATACTCCAAAAGGCTCAAATTACTTTGATGGCTTAACAGATTATGATACAAAGCTAAAAGCGGGCGGATATGATCTCATTTTTGCTTTCGTCCTTGAGATGGATGCTTTAAAAAATCTTGTTCAAAAGGTGATTGCCGGCAATTATTTAAACGAGAAGGGTTACCTTTTTATGGCCTATCCGAAAAAAGGGAACAAAGTATACCAAACTTTCATTCACCGCGACGATTTGCTAGCTGGATTAGGTGCGGATGAAGATGGCTATATCGGATCGAGCGATATAAAATTCGCACGCATGGTTGGGCTCGATGAAGTGTTTACTGTCGTTGGTTTAAAAGTGGAAGCAAGAAAAAGCCGTCCTTCTTCAAAGGCAAGTCAATGCGTGGATGATTATATTGCAATGATTCCAGACATAGAAAGTGATTTGCAGGATGCCCCCGAATTACTTTCATTTTATCAGTCGCTCACCCCGGGTTACCGGAAGGACTGGGCTCGATATGTTTACAGCGCCAAACAAGAGGCAACAAAGGCGAAACGGCGCGAGGAAATGAAGATGATTCTGGATAAGGGCTATAAAAGCCGCGATTTGTATCGCAGGGAGATCTAGTCTATAGATTGCTTTAGGAACTTATTATTTTTGATTTATTTAGTCAGATATATATGATAAAATTCAATATAGAACTCCGATATCGGTTTCCTATATAACGGGAGAGATAATAATTGGAAGATAAAGTATTAAGGAAACTTTTCCTTGGTTTTATCCAAATTCATATATTGCATCATGCGAAAGAACACCCAGTTTTTGGACTCTGGATGTTAGAGGAGCTTAAAGAGCATGGATATAGTATTAGCTCAGGAACTCTCTATCCAATATTGCATTCTATGGAGGCAGACGGGCTATTAGAGAAAGAAAACAAAATTGTCGATGGCAAAATAAGAAAATATTATCGAACCACAGTTAAAGGTGAAGAAGTGCTTCTTGAAGCAAGGAATAAAGCCTATGAATTATTCAAGGAAATTAAGGATTAGGAAGCGTTGAAGCTTACTTTTCCTTACTGTGAGAAGGGAAAGTGAAAATGCAAAAACCTAATAAAAATGTTCTTCAATCTTTATTAGAAATATTTATCGTATCATCTAAGCTGGGATTGACTTCGTTTGGCGGACCAATCGCTCATTTAGGCTATTTTCATAATGAATATATTCGTAAAAGAAAATGGATGGATGAAAGGAGCTATGCGGATTTAGTAGCGCTGTGCCAGTTTCTGCCCGGCCCGGCAAGCAGTCAGGTTGGAATAGGAATAGGCGTGATGCGCGCAGGTGTAGCGGGAGGTATTGTTTCATTTCTTGGATTTACATTGCCTTCTGTAATCACCCTCATTTTATTTGCACTGCTTATTCAAGGGTTTGATATAGGAAATGCTGGCTGGATTCATGGCTTGAAAATTGTAGCTGTAGCTGTTGTCGCCCATGCCATCATCGGAATGGCCAATAATTTAACGCCTGATTTGCCAAGAAAAGCAATTGCTTTATTTGCTTTAGTACTTACTTTGCTGTGGCAGGCAGCATTTTCACAAATTGGCGTGATTTTGTTATCAGCGTTTATTGGCTATCTTTTGTTCAAGGAGACGAAGGAAGAGCCTCATACTCGTGTTGATTTTCCAATATCACGCCGATTTGCCACCGTCTGTTTAGGATTATTTTTCGGGTTGCTTGTTCTTTTGCCGATTATGAGAGAAATCACCTCATGGCAATGGATCGCAATGTTTGATAGTTTTTATCGTTCTGGTTCTCTCGTATTCGGCGGAGGCCATGTAGTCCTGCCATTGCTAGAAAGAGAATTTATTCCTACAGGCTGGCTGACTGAAGAAGCCTTTCTGGCAGGCTACGGAGCTACTCAAGCTGTTCCAGGTCCATTATTTACCTTTGCCGCTTATCTTGGGACAGTCATCAATGGCTGGACAGGAGGCTTATTAGCAACAACAGCGATTTTTCTACCGGCTTTTCTTTTGATTTTAGGAACGCTTCCTTTTTGGAATATTCTTCGAAGCCATCCTAAAGTGAAAGGGGCACTAATGGGCGTGAATGCGGCCGTAGTCGGCATATTAATTTCAGCATTCTATCATCCTATTTGGACAAGTTCGATTAAGGAACCGGTTGATTTTGCCTTTGCAGCTATTCTATTCAGCATGCTCGTATATTGGAAATTGCCGCCATGGATTATTGTAATTACTGGTGCAGTGGGTGGAACGCTCCTGTCGTATCTGTAATGATAACTTGAAAAATGACTGATTCATTGTTTTATCAGTCATTTTTTTGTTTTTTTTCCAAAAACTTTAATGCCGAGATACCAAAATACAGCCATTAAAATAAATGAAGCAATCAATACGGGTGTCGGTCCAAATTGAATAATAAATGGGACAGATGCTGCTGTTACAAGGCCTCCTCCAACCATAGGTTCAAAAAGAATTTGTTTGTAGCCGAAAGCGTTTAATGCCGGCGTTTTATTTTCGGGGTCGACCGTACGCATTAGCATAATCCCTGTAGCTGCTACGCCAGTCGATTGTCCAAAATCTCCGAGACCTCTTTCAAACCAGTAATGGGGAATCATCTTTGGTGCTAAATATAAAAATAGGATGACATTAAGTGCAATACCAGCTACCGCTAGAATGATAAAAGGAATAAGATTATTACCGATTACTTGCAAACTTAGCGAGCCCATTGCGCTTATAATAAGGAAATCGAGTGCTACTCCTTGAATGCGATTAATTGATTCACGATCTACTAAATGCTGCTTATCAAATCGCGAAAGGAAAATTTGCAGCAAAATGCCGCCAATCATCGCAAATGGAAATAATGGTACATATTCAAATAAGTAAAAATCAAAGGCTTTCCCGTAGGTTAAAGTCTCCAGCCAGATGAACAATTCTAGGATCATGTAACCGCTAAATATCGAAATAGAGACAAAGCCTATATGCAGCGCCAACGGTTCAATTGACATTGTTGAAGTGGTTTTAGTGCCGGCTGATTCACGTTTTTCAACTGGAACAATTCCAGATTGCTGTTCAATGGATATATCATTCGGGTGCTGAAGTGTTTTTGACTTCCCATTCCTTGCTCCCCAATTAATAATGGCCATGCCAATGATAATCCCTGATAAGATTCCTACTGTAGAAAGTCCAATGGCTAAATCATAGCCTTCCTCAAACCCAAGAGAGTTAAATGTCCCCTGAAGTCCAGCAGCAGTCCCGTGGCCGCCAACAAAGCTTATTTCTATCAGTGCACCTGCTGCAGGACTGAGTCCGAAAATAGGAGTAATAATCAATATAGCAAGTAAAATCCCAACTACATATTGCGCAAATGAAATGGTATAGCCCAATGCGATATGGGGTCCGCCTGTTTCCCACATTTTTTTCGGTTTTGGCAAAACAAATCCAATAAATAAGCAAGCAAATACAATGTTAATAAGCAGTCCTGGTAAATCAGCCCATACTTGAACGATTTCTTCAGTAAATATCCCTGCCTGAAAAGTTGATGAATGACTGAATCTTCCTAGTACTTCAGGTCCAAGCATTAACGCAAGGCTTCCGCCAATTAGTGATGTTGGTAAAAACAGCCGCTGTAAAATCGGAATCTTCACTCTGATGTATTTTCCGAGAATTAGTAATGTTGCAAGTACGATAAGGGCAAAGCCAATTACTTCTAATGTCATTCCATATTCATCCTTTAGCTTAAATCAAAGTTTTTTAATAACGTTCCCTGTTTTTCCAGTAAAAAACATGAATAAAATTGATATATTAATTAAGTATTTATTTTCAAATGTATGAATAGATCGTTGTTGGCGTCAGATTATAAGTAGAGGATATTTATCAGCTTACGAAAACCGAAAAAGGAGTGTTTTAATTGAATATTGAAAAGGCCAAAGGGCGCCATTATATTCAGGATCGTACTGGAAAAATGATTGGGGAGATTACCTTTATTGAGACGGATGAACATACGGTCATGATTGAGCATACCTTTGTAGATGAAGACCACCGCGGGGATGGTGTTGCTCGGGAGCTAGTAGATTCTGTTGTTCAGGAAATGAAGCGGGAGAATAAAAAGATTATTCCCGCCTGCCGATTTGCCGCAGTATTGTTTGAACGCATCCCGTCCTATAAAGAACAAATGGCAAAATAGCAAAAATCCTCTTGCTCAGCGGTGGGGCCCTTTGTGAATACGATCAGGACTAACCGCAGAAGTACTGCGGTTTTTTTGGTGCACGAACAAATTTGAATGAATCAAACACGAAGAAAGCACAATGACAATCAAAATAGGTCAACGTATTATTCATTCGCAAGCAACCTAACTTTACATAATATTTTGATTTCCTTTATTTTCGTAAAGTAAAAATGTTCAATATCTATTTCTTTATTGGAACAAACCTATTATAATATAATAATTCATCATAATTGAAATTGTTATAATACAGAATTAGAGGAGGATCATCTATGGAATGGTTTCAAAGTCTAATCACAACAATCGGTAATTTCGTTTGGGGACCAGTAACACTTGTTTTAATTGTTGGAACAGGTATTTTTTTAACAATCAGACTAGGATTCTTGCAAATTAGAGATTTGCCTTATGCTCTAAAACTCACTTTTAGTAAAAGTGATAAAAATAATAAAGATAAGGGAGACATCTCTCATTTTCAATCATTAATGACTGCAATGGCAGCTACGTTAGGGATAGGAAATATAACTGGTGTGGCGACTGCAATCATGATGGGTGGAGTCGGTGCTATTTTTTGGATGTGGCTAGCAGCATTTTTTGGGATGGCAACAAAATATGCAGAGGCAATTTTGGCGGTTAAATATCGAGTCACAAATCATAAAGGCGAAATTTCTGGTGGCCCGATGTACTATATTGAGAAAGGCCTTGGATGGAAATGGCTAGCTGTATTATTCGCACTATTCGGATTTTTGGCATCATTTGGAATTGGAAACATGACGCAAGCGAATACGGTTGCCGGCTCATTAGAAACAAACTTTGGCATCAATCCTTGGATTTCAGGTTTTATATTAATGGTGTTTACAGCCATTGTCCTTTTAGGAGGAATTAAGAGCATTGGTAAAGTAACAGGTATATTTGTTCCTTTTATGGCTTTATTTTATTTAGCCGGCGGACTAATTATTATTATTTTAAATATAACAGAAGTACCGGCAGCATTCGCTTTAATTATCAATGAAGCATTCAATCCATCTGCAGCCGCCGGCGGTGCGGTCGGAATGGCTATTCGCTACGGGGTTGCACGCGGAGTATTCTCTAATGAGGCAGGTCTAGGCTCTGCGCCAATCGCTGCAGCTGCAGCAAAAACCGACTATCCAGGCAGACAAGCCCTCGTATCTATGACCGGCACATTTATTGATACAATCATTGTATGTACAATAACAGGGCTAACAATTGTTCTAAGCGGATTATATGCTGGCCACGAAAATGCTTCAAGTTTAACAGGTGAGGCATTTGAATTGTTCCTTCCGGGTGTTGGTAATTATATTGTTATGTTTGGAATTATGTTCTTTGCCTACTCTACTATTATTGGCTGGTCGTATTATGGTGAGAAGTGTTTCGGCTACTTATTCGGCGATAATAAAACAATTATTTATAAAGTGCTATTTGTTGCTATTGTAATGATTGGTGCGGGACTAGAGCTAGAGCTCGTATGGGGCATCGCTGATATTTTTAATGCTTTAATGGCTGTGCCTAACTTAATTGCGCTTCTATTTTTATCACCGGTCATTGTTGCTGAATCGAAAAAATTTAGGGCCATCCGTAATAAAGAAAAACTGGAAGAAAGAAAGCAAAAAATGGCAAGTTGATTTAGCAGGTTTTTCCTCTCTTCTATTGAATTATTTAATCAAGGTATAAAGAAGAGGGGGAAAACAAATGGCTACTGTGAGAGTTGAAGTAGAGCAAGGGCTACTTGAAGGAATAATAGGAAATGGTGTCAAGGTGTGGAAGGGAATTCCTTACGCTAGAAAGCCGATAGGTGCCCTCCGTTTTCATCCCCCTGTACCCATGGAAAAATCGGCAGGCATTTATCACGCTGATGCATTCGGACCTGTGAGCATTCAAAATCGTGAAATTGCAGAAAGGTTGGGTACACCTACCAAAAATATGTCTGAGGATTGCTTATATCTGAATGTATGGGCTCCCGAGAAAACTGAAAAGAAGCTTCCAGTCATGGTATGGATTCATGGCGGGGCATTTCGATCAGGCTCTGGGAGCACACCATTATATGATGGCACAAAGCTTGCTGCTTCAGGGGAAGTCATTGTCGTCACGCTCAACTATCGCTTAGGCGTCTTTGGCTTTCTTCACTTAGCAGGAATTAGTAAAGAATATACGGCAAATCTCGGTTTACTAGATCAAATAGCCGCATTAAAATGGGTGCAGGAAAATATCGCTGTATTTGGAGGCGATCCTAATCAAATGACTATTTTTGGTGAATCTGCCGGATCAATGAGTGTAGCCGCATTATTAACAATGCCTGCAGCCAAAGGCTTATTTCAAAAAGCAATCCTGCAAAGCGGCGCATCACAGACAATTCCTCACAAAAAAGCAACTGAAATCGCAGAAGCAGTTTTATTAGAGCTTGGAATAAAAGAGAATGAGCTTGGAAAGCTGAATTCATTCACAGCGGATGAAATTGTACAGGCTAGTGAAAAAGTGACTCTTCAGTACGCAGCCTCTGGTGCCATGCCTTTTCAGCCGACAGTCGATGAAAGAACATTGCCTTTTCAGCCAATTGATGCAATTGCAAACGGTGCAGCAAAGGGTATACCGATAATAATTGGGACAAATCACGATGAGGGCCACTTCTTTTACAATGAGCAAACGCCTCTTACACCGGAAAAAGTAATAGCGGCTTCATTAGTTAAACGAGTAGGGGAGGAAAATGCCAACCAGCTTGCATCTTACTATCCGAAAACCATGGATGGTCAAGCACAATACATGACCGATTTTGTGTTTTGGAGACCGTCGCTGCAATTAGCCGCTGCTCAATCCACCTATGCCCCTGTCTGGATGTACCGTTTCGACTGGCATATTCAGGGGCATCCTATGGCAGGAAAGGCTATGCATGCGCTGGAAATTCCTTTTGTATTCAACAATCTATCATACTTTGAAAAAATAAACGTTCAGGTGAACAATGAAATAAAGTCATTAGCCGATACGATGCAAAAAGCTTGGATAACATTCGCCAAAACAGGTCAGCCTAACATTCAACATGTTGATTGGCATGCTTATTCCGTATATAAACGCTCAACCCTGATTGTTAACTCTACAATTTCTTTAGTTCCGGACCCTAATAGTGAAAAAAGAAAATTAATAATAGAAGATCATCACCAAGAACGAAAATAGACTAACAAAGAACCACTCTTAATAGAGGTGGTTCTTTTTGGTTAACAGGAGATGTTTAGTTTCATGTGGGATATAAAAGGGAGATAATTCAGTGTAGAGCCGGAAAAAGAAGCCACCTTCCGGACAAACGCGTAATATCTCTGCGAAAAGCTGGAAAAAAAGCGCCCTTCAATGAGATAAAAGCAATGTATCTCAGCGAAGAGCATAAAAAAGTCCTTCAGCAAGATAAATCTTACTGAAGAATTGAAAACCAAAGGGCAGCATTCCAAAGTCATATCAAATTCCCCACCCGATACAACTCACCAATAAAACGCCTATTTCTTATGCATTTTTCTCAACCAAATAGCAAGCTGGAGCGTAATCACATCATTGGTTTTTTGAGGATTGTAGCCGGTTATTTCTTTGATTTTCTTAATACGATAAATGAGCGAATTACGGTGGATATACATTTTTTTTGCACATTCACCAAGGTTTAAATTATTAGCGAAGAACTGCTCTAATGTATCGATTAACTTTTCCGATAATCCACTTAATATCCGTCCATAATATTGCTGCTGTGAGTTTTCATCTAGTTTTTGCAGCAGTGCCTTTGTTTCAATTTCTTTAAATGCTGTTAATGATTGATCAGGTTCACCCAATGTTAACGAAGAGATCGATTCCTGATAGGTATGGGGTATGCCGGTTAATTCAGTGACACTTGTACCCATGCCAATTTTTGTATCTATTCCTTTTAGCTGCCCCTTGGCGATTAATTTCAGTAAATTATCTTTTACCTTTGTATCAGGAATCCCAGAGCTAAGAATAAATTGTTGATTCACACCTAAAAATCCGATTAATGTATGTTTTTTATTAAAAATACCCTCCACCCAATGGGTAAAATCTATTCTTTTTAATTCAGGCTTATTTGTTTCAATGACTGATACTTGAAAGGGAGGCTGAAGAGAAATGCCGACAAGCTCCAGTCTTTGTTGGATTGATTTTTCATTTAAAGTGTCCTGAAGTAAATCATCGAAAATATGATCCTTTGTTTTTTGCTGCCATTCTATTTGTTCTGCTGTAAATGCTTGCTGAAGCATCATCTCTGTAATCATTTTGACTAATTCGCCAAACTCCATAATTTCTTCAGGATTACCCGTAATACCGATGACGCCTATAATTTTTTGATTGAAATGAATAGGTAGGTTGATTCCAGGCAAAGAGCTTTCCCATTTAACAAGGTCTTTATCGTGGATAATAACCGTCTTGCCAGTTTTTAAAACTTCCATTGCACCATCATGGATTGTATTCATTCGTTCAGGATTCCCAGAAGCAATGATGATCCCATGATCATTCATTATATTAATATTGCGATTTAGTCTAATCATCGTTTGCTTAACTATCTCTGCGGCAATTTCCTGAGTTAACATTTGGGTCACCCTCATTATAAAGATTTAAGAAATAATTTTTGTTATATATCAGATAGATGATATCACATTCTGTTTATAATAGATAAAAAACTATCGAAAATTGATTAAATTTTTTGGTTATACGACACGATGACATTTAGTATGTCACATATATATAATAAAGATAACACATTATACGTTAGGTGGGGAAACAATGAAAATAGTGATAGCGCCTGATTCTTTCAAAGGGAGCTTATCAGCAGTTGAGGCATCAAGCGTAATTGATAAGGGAATAAAGAAAGCGCTTCCGAGTGCTGAAACGGTATTAGTGCCAGTAGCTGATGGCGGCGAGGGTACAATGGATAGTTTAGTAGCAGCAACAAACGGTCACAAAGTTGAAGTTGCAGTAAAAGGTCCATTACAAGAAAAAGTAATAGCTGAATACGGTGTATTAGGTGACAAAGAAACATGTGTAATTGAAATGGCCAGTGCATCAGGTTTGATTTTAGTAGATAAAGATAAAAGAAATCCGCTCGTGACCACTACATTTGGAACAGGGGAATTAATCAAACGAGCATTGGATGATGGATATAAAAAGTTTATTTTAGCTATTGGTGGAAGCGCTACCAATGATGGCGGGGCAGGCATGCTTCAAGCATTAGGGATGAAGCTGCTGGATAAAAAAGGAGAATCAATCGGTTTTGGCGGAGGTGAGCTGGATCGAATTGCTTCCATAAACGATGAGCAATTTGATTCTCGCATTTCATCATGCACGTTTTTGATTGCATCAGATGTGCAAAATCCGTTTATTGGGTTAAATGGCGCGTCACATGTGTTTGGTCCACAGAAGGGCGCAACACCTGAAATGGTTGAACAGCTTGATCGAAATTTAGCAAACTGGGCTGATGTCATTGAGAAGAAGACATCCATCCGCTTACATGATGAACCAGGTGCAGGAGCAGCTGGTGGAATTGGCGGCGCTTTTCAAGCATTTTTTCCAGCAAAAATGCAAAGAGGCATTGATATTGTCATTCAATATACAGGTTTTGAAGGAAAGCTTGAAGGTGCAAGCTGCGTCTTTACCGGGGAAGGTCAATGTGATTACCAGACCGCCTCTGGAAAAACACCAATGGGCGTAGCGGAAGCTGCAAAAAAATACGATATTCCTGTATTTGTCCTTTCGGGTTCAATTGGAAAAGGAATTGAAGAGTTATATCAGTATGGAATTACAAGTGTTCACAGTCTAGTAAACGGCCCTATGAGCCTTGATGAAGCGATGTCAAAATCTCATGATTTATTAGAGTCTGCCGCTGAACGAGTGATGCGCACATTTATCGCTTAAAAAAAAACAATAAAAGAGTGAGGAGGCAATACCATGTTATTTTTAATTATTGCAATTGGGGTACTGTTGATTGTCCTAGCAACGACTAAATTTAAGCTTCATCCGTTTATGTCGCTCTTGTTAGGTACATTATTTGTTGGCTTTGCAACAGGAATGTCTCTTGAATTAATTGTGGAAAGTATAAATAGCGGCTTCGGTAACTTAATGATGAGTATAGGGCTTGTTATTGTTTTTGGAACCATTATAGGCGTCATTTTGGAAAAAGCAGGGGCGGCTTACAGGATGGCTGAGTTGGTTCTGCGTATTGTTGGACCTAAACGGCCTCAGCTAGCTATGAGTATTATTGGATTCATCGTATCGGTTCCGGTTTTCTGCGATTCAGGCTTTATTATTTTATCAAGTTTGAGAAAAGCGCTTGCTAAAAGAGCGAAGGTTGCGGTAGCCTCTATGTCCGTTGCGCTTGCAACCGGCTTATATGCCACTCATACGTTAGTGCCGCCAACACCAGGTCCAATTGCCGCCGCAGGTAACATTGGTGCGGATCAATATCTTGGTACGGTTATCCTAATTGGATTTATTGTAGCGATTCCTGCTGCTATCGTTGGCTATCTTTGGGCAGTAAAAGTGGGAACAAAAATTGTGGTTGAAGAAGAAATAAATGAAAGCGGAGAAGAGTATGACTATGATAAGGTTGTAGCTTCATTTGGAAAAATGCCATCTACTTTTCAAGCTTTCTTGCCTATCGTGCTGCCAATTATTTTAATTGCCGTAGGGTCCGTTGTTTCCATGGTTGGAATGGAGGGCGGATTAGCAAACTTCTTGATTTTCCTTGGCAAACCTGTGATTGCCTTATTTGCGGGTATCATTGCCGCATTGCCGTTACTACCAAAATATGATGAAGAAACGCTAACAGGATGGGTAGGAAAAGGGTTAGTTGATGCAGCACCCATTCTATTAATTACAGGTGCAGGTGGTGCCTTTGGTACAGTAATTAAAAACTCTGGTGTTGAGGACATTATTCAAAGCTGGAATATAAGTGATGTTTTCACTGGGGCATTATTCCTTGTTATTCCTTTTATCATTGCCGCAGCTTTAAAGACAGCACAAGGATCATCAACGACGGCTTTAGTAGTAACTTCCTCACTCGTAGCTCCGATGCTGCCAGTATTGGGAATAGAAGGTGCTGTTCCATTAGCACTTGTCGTCATGGCGATTGGGGCTGGTGCGATGACAGTCAGCCATGTAAATGATAGCTTTTTCTGGGTAGTGACGCAGTTCACTGGCATGAAAGTGACAGATGCGTATAAAGCACAAACCATGGCAACATTAATTCAAGGCTTAACGACGATTATTGTGACGATGATTCTATGGGTCATTTTAGTTTGATATAAGATTTACTTAAAGCATCTGATTGCCTGCAATCAGGTGCTTGTTTTTTCGGTTTTGGTGAATAACTAGAAATTATTCCTCTGAAGAAGAAAGAATGAGCGGTCTTCCGGTGAATAACTAGAGTTTATTCCTCTGAAGAAGAAAGAATGAGCAGTCTTCCGGTGAATAACACGAGTTTATTCCTCTGAAGAAGAAAGAATGAGCGGTCTTCCGGTGAAAAACCAGAGTTTATTCCTCTGAAGAAGAAAGAATGAGCGGTCTTCCGGTGAATAACCAGAGTTTATTCCTCTGAAGAAGAAAGAATGAGCAGTCTTCCGGTGAAAAACCAGAGTTTATTCCTCTGAAAAAAACAAATTAGCATTCTTCTTGAATAACCTGAAAACAGTGTCCACCGCCTAAATTAATTCAATTCAGCTTACACTCTTCCAATTAAACGAAAAATCCTGATGGCAGCCAGCCATCAGGACTCTTCTATTTGAATGCGGGTCCTAATCTTTTCTTGGAGGATGCGGACTTCATGTTCGTCATTGGGATGTTTCATGAGATATTTCTCGCAATCTTCCTTTAAATATTGAAAGAACGTTTCATCATTCAATATGACTTCTTCATCTTCAGCTACTAAAGGGGCGTCGATATAGTACGCAATGCCTGAATCACCGAAATAATCTTCCTCCCATTTTTCATAATAATTAGCGAATACGAAGCGGGCATATTCTGTGCCATAGCCTTTGCCTTCTGCATAGCAGTTTAATATTTTGAGAAACTTCCCATCACCCATATGGCGATAAAATGTAGTGATCAATTCTTTTTCGTGATTCTCCATTGTAAGTATCCTCCTTTTAATCCATCGTAGGGAAGAAGTTTGTTATTTCTCCTTGGTCATTCAGATACCCTCTAAAGTTTAAGCCATTTGAGGCGGTGCCATTGATTTCTCTGCCGATGATTTCTCCGTTGCCCATTGCTTCTTTTCCCCATTGTATCATTTGCTGATCTGAAAACACGTTTGGATCATAGACGGTTTTTGGATGAGTGATATTTTTGTATTCACCTGGGATGACGTCACCTTTCATGTCAAGCTTTGGGATTTGGTATTCGATTTCATACACGCCTTCGATAGATGGGTGTTTTTTCTTGGAAATGATACAGTCTTCCAAATTCCAGCCTTGATCTTTAAATGCTTTTTCAAAATGGGATAGATTATGTCCGCCGACGATTCCTTTTCCTTTTTTTCTAACAACATCTGCAACCTCAACCATATGCTTTTCATACCCTGGTTTGTAAGGGAAATTGTTCTTGGGCTTTGGTGGAGTAGGGTCAGGCTTAGGGTCATTTCTTCTGCCAAATCGGGAAGTGAGCCATTCCTTCAGTTTCCCGGCGCCAGTCCTGCCAAATGGAATTCTGCTTAATAGGAAGCCTAAACCTGCTGCGAGCGCATTTTCAGGGGTTAGCAATGATTTAGGATTTCTGATAATATCAGCAATTTGTCGTCCGCTTGCAGCCATCCCGATACCGGTTGAGACAGCCCCCACAGCGCCCCAAAATCCAAGGAGCGGGAATGTTAAAGCAAATGCGCCAAGAATAATCATGCCTTTCTGAGAAAGGGAAAGTCCATTCCACCAATTTTGCAAACTATCAAACAGGCAGGCAAAGCAAGCATTGATGCCTCCATTGTCTAACATGCCAGACATATACAAGATGCCTGCTGCTAATACGAATAATACAGTTAACCCGGCAAAGCTTCTCATCAGCAGCGCCTGAACTTTTGGGAGAAGTTTCTTCGCTTCATGATTGCCATGAACCATTGTCAGTCCTGTTTCACGTCTCTCCCTGTAAAAAAGTAGTAAATTCATGTATCGCTGTCTATCAGTTATAAAAGCTTTTACGAGCTGCCAAATTTCAGAGAAAGGCTGAATCATATGCTCGTGCTTTAATAATGGAAGTTTGTTTCTCACATGATTAATATCGCGATAATCAATCAATAATGCCGCACAGAGCATTATTAAAAAGAAGGGCTTCGCTGCATAACCGCTGCCTAATAAATCATGAAAAAAAGTCAACCATCCTGGTGCGCGGAAATTAGCATTCCAGATGGCATGATCAAAAATTGCCCAGATTAGGAGAAATAAAGGAAACAGAAAGGCTAGAAAGGTAAACTTATGTCTGAACCTAAATGCCAGCCCAACTCCAAGGGCGATAATGGCGGTTAGCAGCGGGTGGCCGGCAGTCATTTTATCAGGAAGGAAGCTTTCTTCAAAATAGCCTGGGAAAAGGGTGAATAAATCCCAATGGAGCACTTTTCCTCCGAATAAAGTTACGCCATAATCAAACAAGCCTCCGGAGTTAATTCTGCGCGCAGTTTCCTCTAAAAACTGAAACCCGGCGCCTGTTGCGGCTCCAATAAGGGCATAATCAGTCAAGCTTAATGATGAAGCGCGTCTTGAGATAAATAAATAGAAAGCAAGAGGGATGAGCTTTAATACTTCCTCTGCGACTGGTGTAAGAAAGGCCATACTCCAAGCATTTGTAGTTGTGCCGCCTAAAAAGGACGTAATCGAGTAAACAATAAGCGTATTTACCGGTACAATCAGCCATGCACCTGCTATAAAAAAATAGCTGTATTTTTTCCATGTGAGTGTTTTACTTCGTGAAAGCAGCCAAAACTGGAGAAGCACATAAAAACTCCAAAAAAATTGCAGAAACATTTTCCGTGCATCTTCCATGAAGAATAAACTGATGATAAGAACAAGTATGGAAACCCATGAAAAAACAATCATTAATTTGTTAATAAAGGGATATTTTTGAGGAAGCTGCTGATAGAATAGACTGATTGATTCAAGGATATTTCTCAACGTTATTCTTGTTTTTAACATGAGATTTATCACTATTAATCACTCCGAAGCGGTTAGTTTTTCTTATATTCGTTTTTAACTATATAATAATCAACTAAATTAATGAATAGGTCGAATTTTCTAAAAATATTTTAAAAGCTAACGCTGACAGAAGAATAATAAACCCTTTTGCCAGATTTAGCTTAAAGCGGAATGTACATTTTATTGTATGTTCCGCTTTTCTATTTCAAGATTTAATCGTCTTAAAAAGGCCTTCGTTGTTTTACTCATATGTTTCTTTTTTAGGTGCACCCATCCATAATGGACAATTTCATCCTTAAGTTCATCAATCTGGACTGTGGCTACGCCAGGTGAATCAATAAATGAATAATCCAAGCCGAGTGTGATGGCTTCCCCTTGGGAGACAAGATGGGTAATGGCGTTTGTATGATTTGTTTGCAAGATGAATTTATTGTTAGATTTGGCATGCAATAATCGGTTTAATGCATCATTTAAATAATCATCCTTATATAAGACAATGGGATACTTGCAGACTTCCTCTGCAAGCATACTTTTTTGTTCTGCGATTGTAGAATCGCTTTTAACAGCGATTACAAGCTTTCCTTCTAACAGCGGTTCAAAGTGAAAACGCTCTTCACTCACTTCCAATGTTTGGCCTGCTACAAGCAGGCCGACATCTACTTCTTCATTGAGCAGCTTATCAGTAATTTCCTTTGGACCAAGTTCTTGTAGCTCTACGGTGACGTGTGGATTCTCTTTTTTAAAGGAAAAGACAGCTGAAAGCAAAGCAGTGGTCGGTCCTGGAATCGTTGCAATCCGGATATGGCCATACAATGTCTCGGTATAAGAAAGGGCGATTTCTTTGAATTCATCTACATCTGACAATATTTCTTCTGCTTTATGTATAAGAACTTCTCCTTCAGGTGTCAATTTTGCACCTGAGCGTGAACGTTTAAAAATAGCGACATCTAATTCTGCCTCAAGTGTACTGATTGATTGACTTAAAGCAGATAAGGATAAATACAAATTATTTGCGGCTACCGTAAGTGATTTTGTTTTGGCTACCTCTAAAATATGGCGAAGCTGCTCGAAGGTCATATCGTTTGCTCCTAACTTAACATTCATTTTATTGCTTATCTTTAGTATATGTGAAGTGACAGGAAACTTGTAAGTGAAGTGATTTGCGGAATTGGTGACTGTTTCATGTGGAACAATTAAAGGCAGATGCCGTTTAGCATCTGCCTTATCCTATCGCTCGTTGCCAAAATAAGTAGGAACAATGGTTTCAAAAGTCTGGCTATCTACTTTCTGAATGAGCTTTTTCACTTCGATATTAAAGTATTTTAGCATGTTTTCCTCTGTCATAATTTCGGAAACATTGCCGGTAATCACTGGTTTTTCTTTGGCGACCATTAGTACCTTCTCGCCGAAGTAAAAAGCATGATTCGCATAGTGTGTATTAATTAAACAAGCGAGGCCTCTTTCCTTTGTTAACCTCTTAATTGTTTGCAGAATGACTTTTTGCTTGTAGATATCCAGATGGGATTCAGGTTCATCCAAGATTAGTATTTTTGGTTCTGATACTAAAGTACGGGCGATGAGAGCAAGCTGAAGCTCGCCGCCGCTCACAGCGTTGCATGATTGATGGGCTAAGTGTCCGAGCCCAACGGACTCAAGCGCCTCAAATGCTGCCTGTTTATCTTCTTTCGAAGGCTGAGCAAAGGCATTGAGCATTTTTGCTCTTCCCATCGTGACTAAATCTAAAATACTGTAGCCAAACGTCATTTTAGAGGCTTGAGGAACATAGCCGATCGTTTTCCATATTTCTTTTTGCGACAGAGAAGCTAATGACTTTCCTTGTAAGAGGGTTTCGCCTTTTTCCCATTTTAGCAATCCCATCACACATTTGAGCATTGTCGTTTTACCTGCACCGTTTGGCCCGAGAATAGCCATGATTTCACCTTGGTTCAGGTCAAAGTTTATGTCATTATGATAGAGATAACTTTGCTGTTCCGATTGGCTTTTTTTGTTATAAAAATAGTTTCCATCTTTTACTTGCAGTATCAATTCCAGCCACCTCCAGTTTTACGAAGTAAATAAGCAAAGAAAGGGGCGCCCACAATCGCTGTTAAAATCGATAATGGGATCTCAGCTGCAGTTAGGCTTCTGGCAAGGGTATCAATAATAAGCAGATACACCGCACCAATGGAAATTGAAGCAGGCAGTACATACTGATTGTTGCTGCCGACAATCATGCGGGCAATATGAGGGATAATTAAGCCTACCCAGCCGATGATTCCTGCAATGGCAACAGATGCTGAAGTGATTAACGTGGCCCCGATAATAACAAGCCACTTCATTCTAACGACATTAATTCCTAAAGATTTTGCTTCTTCATCAGATAGTGACAATATATTTAATCTCCATCTGCAAGCATATAAAATAATCATGCCAATGATGATTAAAGGGCCGCCGATAAGCAGTTCTTTATATCCGGCAGTGCCTAAGCTTCCCATTAACCAATAGGTGATAGAAGGGAGCTTTTCCTCAGGATCGGCCAAAAATTTGACGAGTGAAATGAGCGCCTGGAACAAGGCACTTGTCACCACCCCAGCTAGTACAAGCATAAAGATCGGCATTTCCCTTTTAGACCCGCTAATGACAAAGGCAAATCCAATTGCGAGCATGCCCATAATTAGGGCCAGTATCTGCATAGATACACCATTGCCAAAAAGCAAGATTCCAATTGATGCACCAAACCCTGCACCAGCAGAAACGCCCAGGATATCAGGGCTGACCAAAGGGTTTGCAAACATCCCTTGGAAGGCAGCACCAGCGATGGCCAGGCCGCCGCCGATAAGCATGGCAAGCAGAATGCGGGGCAGCCGTACATTCATCACAATCGTTTCTTCCATTTGAGTCCATGTTTGCTCAATAGGGAAGAGCTGAGATAGCAGTATTTTCACTTGGACGATAAACTCTACTTCAAACCGACCAATCCCAATAGAGAGAAGCCCAAACAAGAAGGGGAGCGTCCAAAGTAACAGTTTGATCATCTTTGATTTCATTTGAGAGTCACCTTTACCTTAATATTTTGCTGCTTCGGATGGCGGGTTTAAAATTTCATGTACTTGTTCGTTAGATAAATCATAATCGTAAAAGCGTTGATAATAGTCCTTAATCTCACCATTCATATCATAGTCAAATAGCTCGGGGTGATTTTTCTGAGCCATCCATTTCAGCATTAAAGGCGCATCGCCGCTTGGCGGATACCAGCGATAGATTCCTAGCGGCATTTTATATACCTTTTTATCTTGAACCGCTTTTATTTGGCTCCAATCTTGACCGTCAAACACATTATTAAATAAATCTTCCGGCTGAGTTTCAGTAAAGTTCGTAATGTAAATAATGTCAGGATTCCATTTATAGATTTGCTCCATATTGACGGCTTTAATTCCATCGATTTCATCTTCTGCTACATCAATTCCGCCTGTTGCATGAATCCAGCGATTGCCGTGCATATTTTTACCTGGCACTGATATCTCTCCGTTGCTGTGGTATTGAAGCACCATCACGCGCGGTTTGTCTTCCTCTTTTACATCAGAGAGGGTATCATCTATCATTTTTTGATTCTTCTCACCCTCTTCTATAATGGCTTCAGGGCGATCAGATATCCCAGTCACTTCTCCTGTTAAGGTTAACCATCTGTTTAATGTATCAAGAGGGTTCATAGAATCAGTGGTTGTGTCTAGAGCAACGGTTGTAATTCCAGTTTCTTCAAGCTTCTGAACCGTTTTCTCCTGATTGGCAATTTCGAAATATACTTGAGGATCCAGTGTCATAAGTTCCTCAATATTTACTTCTCCATTTTCAATGAAGTTTGTTTTTGCATCCAAAATGGAAGGTGATAAATCCTTTAAAATCGAATTGGATGCCGCATTATATGAGTTGGGATGAATACCGACGATTTCATCTGTAGAATTTGTCCCTATGTACCATGTGGAAAAGTATGGTAGGATACTTCCCATCACTACACGATCTAATTCTCCCGGAATCTCAACCTCTCTATTTAACTCATCTGTAATGAGCTTAGTTTCCTTGCTTGGTTCTAAATCTTTATTAGATACAGTGTCGCTGTCTCCGCATCCTGCCAGTAAAAATAGTAAACTAGCACTGTATAAAAATAATTTTCCTTTCATATTTATCTCCTTCTCTGCTAATATATTAATTGATAATGATTTTCGTTATCACTATTTAATTTAACCTATTTGATAATGAGAATCAATGTCAATAATATACTGGGATAATTTACAAACCTAAATAGAAGACAGCAGCTACAGGAGGGAACAGCCTTGACTCAGAATAATGATATTTTGTATTTAGACCCTGGCCATGCTTTCGGCATAGGCAGCAGGGAAAGTTCATTTATTAAAAATAATTTTCAGCTTGTCGATCAGTACGAGTTAGAAGCTATTGATTTGCATGAATATAAATGTTTAGTTGTCCATGATTTTATTGATCAGGAGTTCATGTTTAAACAGAGGGAGAAAGTTCGCTCGTTTCTAGATGCTGGAAAGATTGTGATTTTCGCTGGTCATTTGTTTAAGGAGTGGCTGCCAGGGTGTCCACTATTTACACCGAAGGAAATACATCAATTTACTGATTACGAGATTTCAATTGCAGCACCGCATACAATTTTTTCTGGAGTTATTTCAGAAGAAATGACCTTTAATAAAGGGGTAGCCGGCTTCTTTGCGCGGGGAACTCATTCACCTGTGCCTGCAGGTGCTGAGGTCTTGCTTACCTTGCCGGGTGCTATGCCAGTTACGTATATTGACCGCCAGACAACTAAAGGAACCATTTTTGTTCACGCAGGCAGAGACTTGTTTGTTAACCGCATGCAAGGAAAGTCTACAGATCGCATTAGTGTGCAGCTGCTGCAATGGGTTCATGAAGAATATCGAAACTTACAAGGCGCGGGTGAAAAAATATGAGAAAAATCGCAGTCGTTTACAGTGGGAATAGCGCTCATTATCGCACTTTCAATGAGCCAAAATATCGCAAATTTATAGCTGAGCTTATTTACTTGCCGGATTTACTGGAAGCATCGCTTGAAAATTATGATGTGCTAATTGTGCCATCTCAATTAAATGAGCGGCTTCTGCTTGGTGCAAAAGAGAAGATTCTTGCCTTTGCTGAACAAGGGGGAGTGGTCGCGGCTTTCGGCCCTCAGCCATGGGAATGGCTGCCCAACCAAAAATGGGAGGAAAGGGAAACGAATTTTTGGTGGTGGAAGGAAAAGGGCGCTTCTAGTGGACTAGTGTTAGCAGCACCACAGCATGATTTGTTTAATTATATTACACTCGAAGATGCCACATGGCATCAGCACGGTGTATTTTGGCCGGTTAATGGAGCGGAAAAGCTTATCACAACAGAGGATGGCGGTGCAGTTTTATATGTTGATAAAATCAGCACTGAAGGAACTTGGATTGTGACTACGCTTGATCCGGATTATCATTTTGGTTCATACTTTATGCCGGCGACAGAGCGCTTTTTAGATGGATTTTTACCTTGGCTTGCGCAAGGGAAAATCTCCTGAGAAAAAGAAACACCCCTTTCATTTCTCAACTCCTTTTAGCTGAAACCGCTTTACAATCTAGCAAAACAGCAATATAGTATTTATGGTATATATTAACAATATAGGGGAACTAAGAGGATGAAAAAGGGGAAATTTTTGAGAAGTATCATTATCATTTTAATAGTGCTATGTGCAGCTTGTTCCGCGGAGCAGCCTGTCGCTGTAGAAGGTGAAGTGGAGGCTGAGGCAGCTTCTCTACAGACGAAAATTGATGGAAAAGTGAATGCAGCTGAGGCAAGTATCCAAGAAGATGAGAGCATGTATATCGTCAATGATTCAGTCAATATGAGGCAGCGCCCCTCAACAGATGAACAGATAGAAGATGTACTGTATGAAGGTGAGGAAGTGCGCTTTTTATCAGCTGATGGGTCATGGTTTGAAGTTTCAAATGGAGAGGCTAAAGGATTTGTTCACCAATCTTATCTCGATCTTCCGGATCAAGAATCTGAATCTACTGGGCGCGATGTTTTGATACTAATGTATCATGCAATTGATGACTATAAAGGTTCCGGCAGCAAAGAGCTGTATGTTACACCGGAAAACTTTGAAAGTCAGATGCAATACTTAAAATCTGAAGGGTTTACACCGATCACCTTTGCTGATTTAGATCATTTGAAAGAAATCGAAAAGCCTGTATTAATTACATTAGATGACGGCTATAAAAACAATATGAATGCCTATTATATTTTGCAAAAATTAAAGGATGATGATTTTCCGGCAAAGGCAACCATTTTTATGATAGGAAATAAGATTGATCAGAAACATGGATTATCGACTGAGCAATTAAAAGAAATCACTGCTTCAGGAATTATTTCCATACAGTCGCACACAGTCACTCATCCTTCTTTGCCAACAATAGGGAATTATGAACAAGAGCTAGGTGAAATAAAGAACCAGCTTGAAGGGATTACAGGGGAAAAGGTCATTGCACTTGCCTATCCTGCTGGTAAATATGATGATAAAGTGATTGAAGAAACAAAAAAGTACTATGATTATGCTGTCACTATCCATCAAGGGATTGCCGATATGAGCGAATCACCTTATGAAATGAAAAGAATCCGTGTAAATTACACTACAAGTATAGATGGATTTGAATATATGGTAAATCAATAAAAACAGAGGGTTTCTACCTCTGTTTTTATTTTGATAAAATGTAAGAAAAGAGGGGAAAGTTGTACTTTATCTTGCACCAGACGAATGTCTCTTGCGGTTTTTAGTCTATCCCTTATACTACGGTAGAAGCAGGAGGTGTTTCACGTGGAACAATTATTATTTGTGTTGATTATTTTTATTGCGTCTATCCTTCAGACAAGCACAGGCTTTGGTTTTTCTATTTTAGCCACGCCGTTTTTATTATTGCTGTTTGAGCCTGCTGAAGCGATACAAATTAATTTAATCCTGTCCTTATTTATTTCGATTTCTTTAATGGGGAAAATCAGCAAGGATATCGACGCTGGTATTTTAAAAAGGCTTATCATCGGAAGCATTGTCGGTTTGCCTATAGGAATCATTGTGTTTCTTTTCATTAACATTCAATGGCTGAAGCTTGGGATTGGCATCCTCGTGCTGGCCTTAACAGGGATGATGATGCTCCAGTTCCGCATTAATCAGACAAAAGGAAGAGATTTAGGTGTTGGAGGCATGTCAGGTGCTTTGACAACGGGCATTGGTATGCCAGGTCCGCCATTATTGCTTTATTTTTCAGGCACTGATACAGAAAAGGCAAAGCTTCGTGGAACGACTTTAGCGTTCTATTTATTTATATATGTAATCAGCCTTTTGATTCAGGTAATTTTTGCAGGGACAACGAAAACAGTCTGGGTTTCTAGCGGAATTGCCCTGCCGATTGCAGTATTGGGGATGATTTCAGGCCAATTATTATTTAAATGGATTAATCAGCGTGTCTTTAAGGTATTTACCTATGTGATTTTATTGTTCACAGGGATTTATTTGTTGATTGATAGTTTTTAGCATTTGTTTTTGGTGTATTCTTGTACATACATTTAAATTTTGTGTCGGGGTCTTGCAGGGTATTAGGAATCTAGCGCTTTCTTTTCAACTTTCACACAGATTTCAAGTTAATAAAGTACCTGCCATTGTAAAAATTAATTTACACTGTCAGGTACTTTCTTTTTTAGGTTCATCGCTATTCAGGTGTTGATATGGGAAAAATGCTACAAAAAAACCAACTGAAAAAACAAATGATTTTTCAGTTTTCTCTTAAATTTCTCTCTTTACTAATTCTTCAAAAAATAAAATATTCTCTTCGAATTGAGGGACGGATTTCTGCGCTTCTGCATCTTTTACAAGCTGGACAACCAAATCATTAAATGGAGTGCGGACACCGAATTCTTTTCCTTTTTCAGAGACCACACCGTTTATATAATCAATTTCGGTTTTTCTTGATTTTTCAAGGTCTTGAAGCATACTAGCTTTTAGGAGCGCTTGCGGTGAAAAAGCTTGCTTTGCTACACCGATGACAAAAGGCATATTGCTTTTTTCTTCATTGATAGTAAAAATGCCGACATGGACACCAGCTAATGTAGTAAATTCGACACCAGCAGCAGCTCCTGCCTTTAGAGTTTCGTCAGCCAGCATGACAGCACTTGTAACAGCTGCTTCATGATTTAAAATATCGCCATAGGTACATCCTAAAGCAGCTGACATGCCACTCATAGCTACATTTACGAGTAATTTTGACCATTTTGTACCTACTAAATTTTCAGATACCTCAGTTCCGCCTACTAAATTAAGAATCTCTTTTATGTGAAGAATTCGATCAGATTGATTTCCATTAAGCTCTCCGATTTGAAAAGCATTTGCTTTAAAAGCATCAGCTGCAGAGGTTAACTCTGATACGCCTGGTTCAACCCATGTAGCGCCAAATTCAACTGAACCGCCAATAACTCTATCTTCTCCTAAAGCAAAAGAGAGACTTTCTTCCGGAACCCCATTTTGCAATGAAAGTACAATCGTCTCATTATGAATATATTGTTTAAGGTTATGTAGGACATCCTCGTTAAAGACTTGTTTTGTTAATAGCAGAACGAGATCGTATACGCCTGTCATTTCATCGGGAGTAAGGGCTTTAACAGGTAAAGTCTCACTTACAGTTCCGACTATGGACGCGCCTTTTTTATTTAAAGCATTTACATGTGCCTGATTTACATCAATGAGCTCAACGATATCTGTTCCTTTTGATAGATAAGCACCGATAATCGTACCCAATGAACCTGCACCCATGATGGCTATTCTCATATGATTATTTGCTCCTTTAAATATAGTTTGTTTGTATTGATTAAAAAGTCCTATTTTTCTAATAAAAATTATAGATAAATGTGAATAAAGCATCAATAAATATTCCTAATATGGGTATAATGTTATAAAATAAGGTAATATACGGAAGTGTTAGAATTACATTCTCATAGGGTCTGAAAGGGGAAAAAATATGAAGCTGCAGGATAAATATAATACAGGGAGAGTCCATAAAGTCAATCTGACATTGATTATTTTCATGGTAATTATGCTGATAGTGCCAATCGTTTTGGACAGAGGTGCAGCAGATTCACTTTCTGTAATGATTGGTGGAAGTATAGTAATCATTCTCGCTGTTATTAATTTCTTTTTGCCTGTAAATACCTATTTAAAAGGGTTTTGTTTTGCTTTATTACCATACTTAGTAGTCATTGCACTCTTTTATTTTGATGGATTTGCTTTAAACAAACATTATTTAATTCTTTTTACGATAGCAATGGTCTCACTATACTTTAAAAAAGAATTAATTCTCGCCTTTTCAGCAGTTTATAATATTACCTTTACTGCAACATACTTTTTTAGCTCTGCTAATTTGCTAGATTCAAGCGATTCGATAAGAAGCATTTTTACGATTCTATTTGTTACGAATGGAATCTTATATTTGCTCTACTTATTGTCAAATTGGGGAAGGACGTTAATAGAAGAATCATCTATTAAAGAAATGGAAGCGAAGGAATTATTAGATAAGCTAAAAGCAACCTTTGATTCTATTGATAGAGGAACAAATACATTAGAAAATAATATTAATCAATTTAACGTAAACATCACGACGATTTATGAATCGAGTCATCAAATCCTTGAAGCTGTTCAGCAAATGGCTTCAGGCATTCAAGAAGAAGCCAACAGCTTAAGCATCGTGAATGAATCAATGGCACATTCATTGGAGAAAACAGATGAAACGATTGCTATTTCCCAAGGACTTGTAGAAAAATCAGATGAAATGAATATAAAAGTTCAGGATGGATGGAATAAAATCCAGCAAGCAACAGAACATATCAGCACAGTGAATTCCACGATTCGCTTAACTGCTCTAACTGTATCTGAAGTCCACTCCAGTCTTGAAAAAGTCAATTCTTTATTGGAGGGAATTAAGCAAATTGCTGATCAGACAAACCTGCTCGCACTTAATGCAGCGATTGAGTCAGCGAGAGCAGGCGAGCATGGCAGAGGTTTTGCTGTCGTCGCAGATGAAGTCCGAAAGCTCGCAGAACAGACAGCTGAAATTACCGTATCGATTACTGATGTGACCCATACACTCTTCCATAAATCAAAGGAAGCAAGGGAGAAGTCAAGCGAGGGTGAAACAGCTGTTAAAGAAGGGCAGCATTTATTAGATGAAGTTGCCGATTATTTTACAGAAATACGCGATTCATTTGAACAAACGAATAATGAATTATCGAAAGGCATGGGAGAAATAAAATCGGCTACCGACACGTTTAGCCATATCCAAGCACAAATCGGAAACATGGCAAATATTTCCGAAGAAAATGCAGCTTCCACTGAAGAAATTGTTGCCACACTCGAGGAGGAGCATGGGATGATTTCTTCAATTAATCAATCTGTTGCAGAAATCAAGAAATTAAGCAGTGAATTAAAAGAAATGGTCAAAAAGGGAATTAATTAGCGATGAGAGATCTTTCATAAGATCTCCTTTTTTATCGGGTTTATTTCCACGACCCTTTCAAACATCTTACACTGAAAATGAGATCTGAATTTTGTGATCATAACCTGAAATTTACCCTATTTATGATGAAAGTAATCTCTTATTTTTACTAGCAATCTTATCATTTATATCAAAGAATGAGTTAATCGAAATTCCTACAAATGGTCCTTCAATGACAATACCTCTTAATGCTGGTATTCTGGGTGGAGATTAACTCGAGTGGAGTCTTATCGTTTTAGATTGTTTAATTAGTTAAAAAACAAAAATGTAAGAAATAGTGGTGTATACCCTTTTTCTTACATTTTTTGTGTTATCGTATATAATAAAGTCATATCCTTTTGAAGGAGCAATATTATGTCTAATAAAAAGATTGTATTATACGGTAGCTTGTCTATAATCTTTGTTATTACTCTGTTTTTTTCATGGTATGAGGGCAGTGGTATAAGAGATGATACTTTTGAATGGGGTAACTCAACTTATTTTACAAATTTTTCAAAACAAGGTATAACTTACCCCTCAGATATATCCAATTTAGATCATTTTGTATATGCAGCGAAATTCAACCCGATTTTTCCTTTAATTATGATTCTATCTATCCTACTTATTGTATCAATAGCATTATGGGATCAATCGAGTATTTATAGCATGACAGGATTATTTGTTCTAGGACTTATATTAATAATCATTTCAGTTTTAAATTACGCTCCATCCACTATTGGCGCTAAATATTTTGTATATACTTTTATTATATTAGGCATTTCTTATGTCACAGCTTCTTTATTCTTTTTCGTTAAGAAAAAGAATATTCATTAGTAGAATGAAAGAGTGAAGGATACTATTTAAAATCGTTTAACCCGCACTCTTTTTCTGTATTAATTAGTAAAAAGCCAGGTCCCCATAAATTTAATCAACACACAAATGATTTTCTAACTCCTTTTTTCACTAGACATTATCAAGCGCGATAATCTCACCTTATTTGCTTAAATCGAAATAACTAATGTATTTTTCCCATTATTAGACGATGTGGTTTTTGCAAAATTAGGATAATGATATAATAGGAGTATTTTCAGCTGATTTAGAACATTGCGGTTTTAAGGAGTATTATAGATGATTAATAAAAAAAGAAAGGGGAGAATGCCTTTTTTTCTTCCTAAAATATTCAATTTAAAACTCAAAATGCTTCTCCTAATAAGCTTATTAATTATTGGGATATGCATCATTTTTTTTATGTTTCTTGAAAGGGTCATTTCAAACACAATTGAAGATCAAATCGGCAAACGTGCTTTGAGTTTGGCACATAGTGTGGCGAATATCCCTGAAATTAAAGAAGCCTTTCTTACAGATGATCCTTCTTCTATCATTCAAGAGATTGTTCTGCCGATTCAAAAACAGTCAGGAGCAGAATTTATCGTTGTCGGCAATAAAGAAGGCATCAGATATGCCCATCCAAATCCTGAGGCAATAGGAAAGAAGATGGTTGGCGGTGATAATGATCGCGCTTTAAATAAAGGCGAGGCTTACGAGTCGAAAAAAGAAGGAACATTAGGGCTTTCCATCCGCGGGAAGGTGCCAATTTATTTGGACGGGGAAATAATCGGCGTTGTTTCTGTTGGCTTTTTAAATGATGATGTCCAGCATACTATAAGCGACCAAAGTAAATCCTTATGGCTGACAGTGGGGGTTATTATTCTTATTGGCATTACAGGTGCTACATTCATCACAAATTATATAAAAAGGCTGCTCATTGATATGGAGCCGGAAGAAATCGCGCATTTATATCAGCAGAACGAAGCAATTCTTCAATCTGTCCATGAAGGAATTATTGCTGCTGATGAAGGCGGCTGTATTACAGCGATGAATAGGTCGGCGAAGGAGATTCTTTTTTCACAGGAAAGTGAAAGAGGGAAAACCTATATTGGCTTATATTTAAAAGAAACCGTTCCCTCACTTGATATAAAAAAAAGAAATACCTTTTCCAATCGTGAGATGGTGATGGGTGAAAATATTGTTCTTGTGAATCAAACCTCAATATACAATGAAGACACATTTGCCGGCACGGTGTATACAATTCGTAAAAAAACAGAATTGGAGAAGGTTACCGAAGAACTAAAGAGGATTAAACAATATGCAAACTCGCAGCGTGCACAAACACATGAGTATTCAAATAAACTTCATATTATCCTAGGGCTTGTCCAAAATGATCATAAGGCTGAGGTCATTGACTTTATAAAAAAAGAAAGCAATCTTCAGCAGGAGCGACTCAAATTTTTATCTGAAAAAGTAGCAGATCCGCTTATTCAAGCATTGCTTCAGGGAAAATATAATCAGGCAAACGAACTTGGAATCAGCATGAATATTCATCCTGACAGCAGGATGGAGCATCTATTCTCAGAAACTGAACAGGATGCGGTACTAACAGCGTTAGGGAATGTGATTGAAAATGCATTGGAAGCAGTAAAAGGAATGAGTCATGGCAGAAAAAGAATCAATATATTTTTCACTGATATTGGTGAAGATTGCCTATTTGAGGTGGATGATTCTGGACCAGGGATTGAAGAAGGAAATGTTCCCCGTATCTTTGAGCAAGGGTTCTCAATGAAGGCGGGTGCCAATAGAGGGACAGGCCTGGCGCTGTCGAAAATTGCTGTTGCACATGTGGACGGTGAGATTCTCTATGAAGAAGGCGAGCTTGGTGGCGCGAGTTTTATGATCGTCATACCAAAAGGTGGAGAGGAGTAGCAGCTATGGAAGAAATAACAGTGCTCATCGTTGAAGATGATTTTAGAGTGGCTGAAATCAATCGTCAATATGTTGAACAAGCAGCTGGTTATATCGTCCAAAAAATAGTATACAGCGGCAGGGAAGCGCTTGACTATTTGGAGGACAGTGAATACTTGCCTGATATTGTTTTACTAGATGTATATATTCCTGATGTAGACGGAATGGATCTTATGTGGAAAATCCGTCAAGCATATCATGAAATAGACATCATGATCGTCAGTGCTGAGAAGGAGGCGCAATCGATTAGCGCAGCCTTTCGCGGAGGTGTATTCGATTATATAGTAAAGCCTGTTGACCACGAGCGCTTTAGCAAAAGTCTAGATAATTACCGTGAATATCGAAATCTATCAAAGGCCAAAAAAGAATGGGAGCAGTCTGATATTGATGGCTTAACGAGGAATCTACAAATTCAAGGAGGATTAGACAGCTCAGGAGCCTCATTGCCAAAAGGGATTGATGCGATCACTTTAGATAAAATGATTGAGCTTTTTTCCGTGATGGGGATGGAGGCTGTTACTGCCAATGAAGTAAGCTCTGCACTTGGAATCAGCCGGTCGACAGCGAGAAGGTATTTAGAATATCTAGTTTCATTGAAAAAAATGGAGACAAAATTAATATATGGAACGGTAGGAAGACCACAGCGCAAATATGTTCTTTCGTGAAACTTATGAACAAAATTAACAATATGAATTTTATTTAATTTATGAACGTAAACTATATCCCTTTTCCCGCTCGTGGTATTTTCATACTAATCTAAAAAAATACAATTTTATGTTCGATTGAAAACGCATTCATTATTTTTAGATTCTTTAAGTGTGAATGTCACGGAAGGGGATATATATACATGAGTTTGAGCCTAATAGGATTTATAACGATTTTGGTTATCGTTGTGTTGCTTATCAGCGGAAAAGTTACACCAATTGTAGCAATGGTTTTGCCGCCTATATTAGGCGCCCTTGTTGCAGGATTCAGCATCACAGATGTGGGTAGCTTCTTTGAAAGCGGCGTCAGTTCTGTCATTAATGTCGCCATTATGTTTATATTTGCTATTATCTTTTTCGGAATTATGCAAGATGTTGGCTTGTTCGATCCAATTATTAATAAGCTTGTCTCATTATCGCATGGAAATATTATTACAGTTACTGTCGGTACAGTCATCGTTGCGGCAATTGCTCAATTAGACGGCTCAGGCGCTTCTACCTTTCTTATTACGATTCCAGCATTATTGCCGCTCTATAAACGTTTAAAAATGAGTCCTTATTTGCTCTTGCTCCTTATTGCTGGAAGCGCCAGCATTATGAATATGCTACCCTGGGCAGGACCACTCGGAAGGGTCGCTTCAGTTCTTGAAATGGATGTTACCGAGCTGTGGCAGCCGCTCATTCCAATTCAAATCTTTGGCATGGTACTAATGGTAGCATTAGCCGTTTTATTAGGAATAAGGGAAAAGAAAAGAATCATCAAATCATATGGCTCACTTGAAGTAGCGGCTGCTCTGGAGGCAGAAGCAGAAGACACGGATAGTATAGTGGAGCAAAAAGCAAACCCGCATGCAAGACCAAAGCTCCTTTGGGTAAATGCTATTTTAGCCCTCTTGGTAATTGGCGTGCTTGTTGCAGGCATTATGCCTGCCGGGTTGGCGTTTATGATCGGTGTCAGTCTCGCATTGCCAATAAATTTTAGAGTAGTCAAAGATCAAATGGACAGGCTTCGTGCTCATGCACCTAATGCATTGACAATGGCTTCAATTATTTTAGCTGCCGGATTATTTTTAGGCATATTAAATGGAACGGGCATGCTTGAGGCAATTGCGAACGATGTTGTCAAAGTGATGCCAACTTCAATAGGGCCGTTTCTGCATATTATTGTTGGTTTCCTTGGAGTGCCTTTTGACTTAGTGCTAAGCACAGATGCATATTATTTTGCATTATTCCCAGTGGTAGATCAAATAGCCGCCACATACGGTGTTGCATCTATATCTACAGGTTATGCAATGATTATTGGGAATATTGTTGGTACATTTGTAAGTCCATTAGCACCAGCTGTATGGCTAGCTCTTGGCCTGGCAGGTCTAGAAATGGGGAAACATTTGCGTTATTCGCTTTTCTGGATGTGGGGTCTCAGCATTATATTAGTAATCACAGCAGCAATTATTGGTTTAATTTAACATATTATTATAAACCTTGGTATATTAGTGTTTATGATAAAAAAGAACTAAAACTATTATCATTCTATTGACAGATGGATTTATAGTATTGTAGCCTTATAGATATAATTGAATAAGGCCTCACTTTTTCTGGTGAGGTAGAGGCGCGGTATTTAATAGTCTATAGCAGAGCGTAAAAAGGCGTGATGAAGCTATTGAGAAGGAAATATCGCCGAAATATATAATATCCTTTTATATTATATGTTGGGTCTGCAGTTAAGAGCTGCAGGACTGTCTCAATAAACTGCCCGGTTTATTGAGGGGAACTATCTCGTAAATGGGAAAAGTAGAGGATTTAGGCTAACGTATATGCAAAAGACCTGAGTTCATCTCAGGTCTTTTTTGTATTATTTTATATATTTAGAATAATCTCATTAAATATACTATTTAGAGGGGGAATATATATGAAAAGGAAACTATCGTTATTTGCGGTTATTGCGTTAGTTACAAGTTTATTTTTAGCAGCATGCGGTTCAGGTGGTTCTGAAGGTTCAGGGGATTCTGGCGGTTCAGATTCTGGTGGAGACGATGTATTTAGAGTTGGAATGGAGGCAGGCTATGCTCCATTCAACTGGACGCAAATGGATGATGCAAACGGCGGTGTGAAAATTGATGGCAATCCAGAATACGCCGGCGGCTATGATGTGGAAGTTGCTAAAAGGATTGCTGAAGGCCTAGGCAAGGAGCTTGTTATTGTAAAAACAGAATGGGACGGACTTGTACCTTCTTTGAACTCAGACAAAATTGATGCCATTATTGCAGGCATGTCCCCGACAGAGGAACGTAAAGAAACAATTGACTTCTCCGATAATTACTACAACTCGGATCTCGTCATGGTAGTGAAAAAGGGTGGAGACTATGAAAACGCGACTAGTATTCAGGACTTTAGTGGCGCAAAAATTACAGCACAGTTAAACACATTCCATTATTCTGTTATTGAGCAAATTAATGGTGTATCCCAGCAGCCGGCAATGGACAGCTTCCCTGCCATGCGTGTGGCTCTTGAGTCAGGCATTATTGACGGGTATGTTTCTGAGCGCCCGGAAGGTGTGAGTGCATCAAGTGCAAATGAAAATTTTGCAATGGTGGAATTCAAAGAAGGGTTTGAGACATCTGAAGATGATACTGCTATTGCAGTCGGTGTAAAGAAAAACAGTGAGTTAACAGATAAAATAAATGAAATTTTAGCAGGTATCTCAGAAGAAGAGCAAATCAAGATTATGGATGCTGCCATAGAGAATCAGCCAGCGGCAGAGTAATAATGAAGAGCCGGCTGCATGTAAATGTAGTCGGCTTTATTGATTTAAGAATAAGCATAAATTTTTTCAAGTTAGAAAAATGTCTAGCTCCAGCGCCTATCGCCTCTCAAACTGTTCGAAAAAGCAAGCCCTTACAGTTTGAGGCTCACAGAAAGTGGGTTATGCAGATGCTGCTACAAGTAGTGGCGATGCGTTCATTGATAGAGCAAGGCGCTTGGCTTTTCTACAAGGAGGAGCAACAATGACGTTAGAATGGATTTTTAGAATCGTTGAACAATATTGGCCAATGTTCTTGCGGGGAGCAGGTATTACGCTTCTCATTGCTTTAATAGGAACTGTATTAGGTGGAATGATCGGATTGCTGGCAGGGGTTGTGCGTACAATTCCATGCCCAGAGCGCGGTGTAAAAAGGTATTTGTTAAAAACGATTAACTTTATTTTATCCGTGTATATCGAATTTTTCCGCGGAACACCAATGATTGTTCAGGCAATGGTAATTTTCTATGGAGCTGCGTTAGCCTTTGGCTACCATATGAATCCAATCATTGCTGGAGTTGTAATTGTATCAATTAACACAGGCGCGTATATGGCTGAAATCGTCCGCGGAGGCATTATTTCTGTTGATAAAGGTCAGTATGAAGCGGCACAGGCTATTGGGATGAACCATATTAAAACGATGATAAACGTAGTCATGCCTCAAGTCATCCGAAATATTTTACCGGCGACAGGCAATCAATTTATTATAAATATTAAAGATACAGCGGTATTGAGCGTCATCTCTATATCAGAGTTATTCTTTGTTACGAAAACGATAGCAGGAAATAATTATCGCTATTTCGAAGCTTTCTTTGTTGTATGTATTCTGTACTTTATCATGACATACACAATTACATTGATTCTTCGCTATATTGAGCGAAGAATGGACGGTCCGGATAACTATGTTATGACGGCGAATCAAATAGATACGGCAGAAGATATTAAACGAAAAAATCAAGGGATGTAGCCGCGAATGGAGGGAATAAGTATGGAAGCAGTCATTGATATTCAAGGCTTAAGCAAATCCTTTGGCAGCCATGAGGTTTTAAAGGATATAAACTTTTCGGTGAATAAAGGAGAAGTAGTAACGATTATTGGCTCATCTGGATCTGGTAAATCAACACTTCTGCGCTGCGTGAATCTTTTAGAAAAACCAAGCGGCGGCAAAATTATTTTTAATGGTGAGAATATACTAGATGATAAGCATGATGTGCATCAATACCGTAAAAATTTAGGGATGGTTTTTCAGCAATTTAACTTATTTAATAACCATAATGTAATAGGAAATTGCGTCGTTGGACAGGTGAAAGTTTTAAAACGTTCAAAGGAAGATGCGGAAAAAATAGCGATGAAGTATTTGAAGGTAGTTGGAATGGATGCCTATGTTAATGCAAAACCACGACAGCTGTCAGGCGGACAGAAGCAGCGTGTAGCCATAGCGAGAGCACTTTCTATGGAGCCCGACGTGATGCTGTTTGACGAGCCTACTTCCGCACTTGATCCAGAAATGGTCGGAGAAGTGCTTAAAGTAATGAAGGAACTGGCTGGAACAGGATTAACAATGCTAATTGTTACCCATGAAATGGAGTTTGCCCGTGAAGTGTCTGATCGCGTCGTCTTCATGGACAAAGGTGTTATCGCAGAAGAAGGCACACCTGAACAAATCTTCAATCAGCCTGCACAAGAGCGGACGAAGGAATTTCTGAAGAGAACATTAAAATAAATTGGAAAGCCTGCTGGGAAATTCGCTCAGCAGGCTTTTTGTCGAAAAATGGCGGTGAACGGTACCCATTAATTGAAGACTTTAGCGTCCTTCCTGACAGGCAGTACCTTTTTATAGATTTGCACAATATCTTCTTTAACGGCTCTTCTAGGGTTATTGTGAACGGTGCCATGATCATTCATTGCATCTTCAGCGAGCTGTTCGATATCGTCTGCGGAAAATTCTTTATTAATAAAGTCGAACGATGCTGGAATGTCAATGGATTGTAAGAAATCACGAACAAGTGATATCAGTGTTTTTGCTGATTTTGCATGGCTCTCATAGGAAAGCGAAGGATCTATCATTCTGGCGATATCAGCATACTTTTGCGGGTTGGCTGCGATGTTATGTTCAATAATATGAGGCAGGATGACAGCGTTGGCTATTCCATGCGGAACTTGATAGCGTGCGGACATTGGATGCGACAAGGAATGTACGAGACCAAGACCTCCTGAGTTAAACGATAATCCGGCAAACGTACTTGCTAAATGCACTTGTGCACGTGCTTCAAGATTTCCTTCATGTGCATATGTCTGAGGAAGATTGTCCCAAATCATGCGGATGGCCTGGAGTGCGAGTGCATCTGAGAATGGGTTGGCTGGTAAAGAAACATAAGCTTCAATCGCATGGACGAGTGCGTCTGAGCCTGTTGCGGCCACATGCTTTCGAGGCAGTCCAAGTGTAAGTGATGGGTCAACGAACACAGCTTTTGGAATGAGTAAAGGAGAAGCGAGAATCAGCTTTCTGCCTGCATCTGTATCAGTGATCACACTTGCAAGTGTCACCTCTGATCCGGTGCCAATCGTCGTTGGAATCGCGAAAATCAGCGGAAGTTTGTCTTCGATGGGCTTGCCGCCTAAGGTGTAATCAAGAACAAATCCAGGATGGGTAGCAGCTACTGCCAATGCTTTTGCATAATCCATTGAACTGCCGCCGCCAAGAGCGACAATGAGGTCAGCCTGCTCGAGATGAAAGCTCTTCACGCCTGTCATAACTGAATGGGTAGAAGGATTTGGCTCTACGTCTGAATAAACAACATAATCAACCTTTTTAGCTTCTAATGCTTCCGCAATCGTCTGAACAACACCGGAGTCAATTAAACCTTTGTCTGTAATGATGAAGGCTTTCTTTTTTCCTGAAGCGTTAATCTTATCGGCTAGCTCTTGTTGGACAACGTGATAGCCAAATTTTAAGTCCGTATTCAGACTTAATTGAAAAGGCGCATTTAATAAACCCATCTTTATCCACTCCTTAAAACGAGATTTTAGCTTTCCCTTAATAGTTAAGCGCTTACACGGAGATCTCCTTCCTTTTTCAAAAGAATTATATGAAAAAATTTCTACGCTTATGTTAGCGGTCATTCTGTTAAAATGAGAGAAAAGCAAGAAGTGAGGGGAATGTGAAATGGGAATAGCAAAAGCCGAATATCAATCACCGATAGGGATACTTGAGGTAACTGGAAATGAAAAAGAAATTGAATCGATTCTTTTTAATGAGAAGGAAGAGATAGATTTTCCGGTTACAGATGATACACCTCATGTAATCAAAGACTGTATTCGACAGCTCGATGAATATTTTAGGAGAGAACGAGTTGAATTTAATATTCCTTATTCTGTGAAAGGAACTGATTTTCAGCAGTCCGTTTGGGAGGCTTTAACGTCAATTCCTTATGGAAAGACTGGAACATATAAAGATATTGCTGTATCGATCGGCAATGAAAAAGCAGTCCGAGCTGTAGGCAGCGCAAACGGAAAAAACAAATTAACGATCGTCATTCCTTGTCATCGAATTATTGGCACAAACGGGACATTAACAGGCTATGCAGGTGGTATGGAACGCAAAGAGTGGCTCCTTGCCCATGAGAAGCAGACGTTAAAAGACTAATTGCTATTTTCATAGTATAATCTAGATATTAATTAAAAATAAAAGGATGGTTGCAATGGCATTTGAAACACTCAGCATTGATGAACTCATTAAGAGCCGTCGTTCAGTTAAAAAGTTTAAGCAAGATGACGTGAGTATAGATGAAATTGTTGAATTGCTTGAAGTCGCGAAATGGGCACCGAATCATAAAATGACAGAGCCGTGGCGCTTTTTGCTATACAGTGGTGAAGGAAAAGAGAAGTTTATTCAGGCATACTGCGGGTCGCAAGCTTTAAAGGACGGAAGTCTCCCTGATAAGGCTGTGAAAAAATCAGAATATTTCCGCTCCATTCCGATTCACTTAGTTGTAGTTATGCCTGAGGACCCGCGTCAAAAAACATGGGATGAAGATTATGGCGCAGTGAGCGCCCTTATTCAAAACTTTCAGCTTGCTGCATGGGCAAGGGGCATAGGCATGATCTGGCGCACAAACGATTGGATTTATAACCCTGTATTCCGTGAAGCTATTGGCGTAAAGCCAGGCGAAAAAGTTGTAGCGACGCTCATGATAGGCTATGCGGAGCATGTACCAGAAGCAAAACCGCGTACAACGATTAGGGAAAAGTTAGAAATTATTAGTGAGTAGAGATAGGATATAAGTGCGATAAGAGCGCAAAAATTATACAAATAAAAACACCGTAGAAGCCCAGTTTTACGGTGTTTTTGCTCTATTAGAGCGATTCTTTTATTACCTTTTTATAATAAAGAACAGATAGAATGCCGAATATTGAGTATAAAACGGTGTACACACACATGACCATAATCATCGGCGTCCATAGCTCATTTCCGAATAAGAACCAGCCGGACTGAACAGCGAAATAACTGTGAAATAATCCAAGTACTAAAGGTATGCCGAAATTGAAAAGCTGCTTCGCCTGAATGCCTTTCAGTAAATCAAATTGTGTAAAACCAAGCTTTCTCAATATCGTATAATTGCCTTTTTCCTCTTCTCCTTCATCCATTTGCTTAAAGTATAGTATACAGCCTGAAGTAATGAGGAAGGTGAGGCCTAAGAAGCCGACAATGAACATCGTTAAGCCATAAATTAATTTATACTTTTTTGACATGTCTAGCTGTGATACATTATGGTGGTTAAATTTAAAGCTGCTATACAATTCTTCTGCTTTTTCCAAATCATTGTCATCTTCTAAATCCATGCCGATATAAATCATGGAGTCTATTTGTATTTCCGGATCATAATTTTCCTTTAATTGTTGAAACACTGAATCATCTACAATCGCAGTCGGTACACCACCTGCGGTAAAATGGAATGGAACCACAGACTCCTTGTTTGTTCCTAAAAATTGAAGGGCTAAATCATTTTCTTTCGTTTTTAAAGTGACATCGCCGCCTGCTTTAAAGGACATAAATTGGTCCATAATATCAGCATAACCACTAAATAAAGTTTCATCTTCCTTTAAATTCACACCTTCGATACTTTGCTCGCTTATAACGGGTGTGACCATTGAGGATGTATCCGTCATGTTGCTATCTTCTGTTTTCACTTCAACAACATCCGTCATATCAAAATCGGCTTGAATTACCTCAATTTCTCTCTCCTTATAAAGGATACTGCGGTCATCTAATGCAGTTTTAAACACTTCAGCGTCCTCATGATTCGTAAAGTAATAATCTGTAAGGGCACTGTCATGTGCACTTTTTTCTGCGGAATAGTAGGAGATATAACTAAGAGACAATAAGCCGATCGCTAAAGCCGAAACAGTTGTAATCACCGTTAATAGCAAAGAATTTGATTTCATTCTAAACATAATCGAGGATAATGATAGCACTTCATTGATGTTTAAATAGCCGCCTTTGCTTTTTCTGATTAAGTTTGATACAAAAGTAACTGAGCCTCTGTAAAATAAATAAGTCCCGATAATGACAGATGCCAAAATAAAAATCATCGCGGCTGCTAAGCTATTCATTGTAACAAAGTCACCGCTAAACAATTTTGAAGAAACATAATAGCCTGTGACAATCAAGGTGATACCGAGAATGCCTATGATAATCTCCCATAAGGAAACGCGCTTTACTCGTCCTTCAGCGCTTGATTTAACATGAAATAATGACAGGATGCTCTGCTTTTTAATAAAAATAAAGTTCATGAGCATGATCACTAAATAGATTATGGCAAAGACAATAATGGTCTGGACTAAAGCCTCTATTGAAAATTGCAGCTTGGCAATGTCATCCACACTAGTTACTTTAAATAAAATCATCAGAATTAATTTAGATGTGGCAAAACCTATGAAAATACCGATGGTTACCGAGCCGAAATAAAGCAAAAAATTCTCGGCCGTTAATATCCGGAAAATCTTGTTCTTTGTCATACCAATTAATTGGAATAAGCCAATTTCCTTGCTCCGCCTTTTAATAAAGATATTATTTGCATAGACAAGGAAGACAGTAACAATGGCGATTAAAAGCACGGAGGCCGCTTTAATGCCGGCTCCGCCCTTTACCGATCCGGAAACTTCATCCATTGAAGGATCATATTGCAAAGTAACAAAAGCAAAATAAAGCGCGGAGCTAAACGCTAATGCAAACACATATAAATAATAATTTTTTATATTCTTCTTTAAATTTCGCAGGATAAGGCTGTTAACGCTCATTCTGTACACCGCCCAATATTCCTTGCGTTTTCATAATATCCTTAAAGAAATTCTTGCGTTCTTCATCACCCTTATTGATTTGCGTATAAATTTGTCCATCTTTAATAAAGATGACACGGTCGCAATAGCTTGCGGCAACAGGATCATGAGTAACCATAATAATCGTTGCTTTGCGATTTCTCTTTAATTCACTAAGCTTATTTAATAAATCCGATGCAGATTTAGAGTCTAGAGCCCCTGTTGGTTCATCAGCAAAGATAATGCTAGGTTCATGAATAAATGCTCTGGCAGCAGATGTCCGCTGTTTTTGGCCGCCTGATATTTCATTAGGATATTTATCTTGTAACTCTAGAATGCCGAGCTCTCTAGCTATTCCCTCAAAGCGCTGATTGGCTTCTTTTTTTGATACTTTTTTAATGGAAAGCGGCAATAAAATATTTTCCTTCACCGTTAAAGTATCAAGCAAGTTGTAATCTTGGAAAATAAATCCGAGATAATGCTTGCGGAACTCAGCAAGCTGCTTTTCCTTCATACCAGTCATTTCTTTACCTTCGATTGTAATCGAGCCTGTACTGACTCTGTCAATCGATGATAGCACATTAAGCAAGGTCGTTTTGCCTGAACCTGAAGCCCCCATAATACTGACAAATTCACCTTGGTTGATAGCGATATCCAGCCCTTTTAATACTTCCTGTTTATTGAATTTATTTCCATAGCTTTTATGAATTTTATTTGCTTCTAAAATTTTCATAAATGTGCTCTCCTTTATCACTTGTTAACTTTATTGTAAAAGGGCAGGCTTTTTTTCTCCTTCGATTGTACGAACAAAAGAGAAGAGCATGTGACATTTTTGTCACATGCCCGTTATATGTACAAATTCATTCTCTTTAGGAAAATGCAATGTGAAAGTGGTGCCTTTATCAACAGCCGATTCCACGTTAATATGAATATGAAGGGCATCTGCTGCTTTTTTTGTTAAATAAAGACCCATCCCTGTTGCTGCATGGTCAGAGTGAATGGTTGTCGATGTAAAGCCCTTGTCGAAAATCCGCGGAATATCCTTTGCAGCGATTCCACGGCCATAATCTTTTATCGATACAACGGTTTGTTCGTCCTGTTCCGTGCTGCATACCTCAATTTCTGACGCACTGCTATATTTCACTGCATTAGTTAAAAGCTGCCTCATAATAAAACCGAGCCACTTCGCATCTGAGAGCACCTCTGTTATCGATAAATCAATATCAAAGCCAATCCCTTTTTCAAGGCACCATGACTGCAATTCGCGGATTTCTTTATAGATTAACTTTTCCAAATTTACTTGTTCGATGTATAAATCGTTCTCAATCGATGGAATTCGGTTTTGATGCAGCTGCTGATCGAGGAGAAGGTGAATGCGCAGCCATTCATAGGATAATTGGTTTTTAAGCTGGCTTTCCTCTAATCTTTCTATTTTCAACTGCATAGCTGTTAACGGTGTTTTCACCTCATGAATCCAAGTCAATAAGTCATCCTTCTCCTGCTCTAATGCCAGCTGCTTTTGTTCTGCTATTCGATTCAACTGCAGGGTTTGCCTTTGCAAATTTTCTTCAATCATTTTTTCAAAAGGGCTGTTTCCCTCACTAATGCTTGTTGTATCGAGACTATTTTCCCAATCTTTAATACTTTTATAAAACTGGGTTTCTTTTTGGTAGCGGAAAAAGACAAAAAAAGATAAAAATAAGAAAAAACAAAAAGACTGCATAAAGGATGGACGACATAGCTATGGTTGGATCTATGTAAGCAATAAAAACGATAAAAAGAAGGAGAAATAAAAAAAGCAGAATCCAGCTTATTCTTTCTCTTATATAGCTGAGCCACATATTAAATCCCTTCCTCCAAAGCAATATAGCCTTGTCCCACTTTTGTTTGTATTTGACTGCCGAGACCGATTTCATCCAAGCTTTTACGAAGCCTGTTCACATTTACGGTTAACGTATTATCACTGACAAAACGTTCATCATCCCAGAGGCTTTTTATTAAATCATTCCTGCTAATGATTTTATTCTTTTGCTCCAATAGCTGTTTTAAAATAAACATTTCATTCTTTGTTAATTCAATCGACCCGTTTTCATTGGAAACTGTATGCTTTTCATAATCAACAGTAGCTCCATGCCATGTTTGTAAGTGAACTTGTTCTGAGTTGTAATTATACACACGGCGAAGAGTCGCTTGTATCTTCGCAATTAAAACATCAAAATGGAACGGCTTTTGCACAAAATCATCAGCACCGAGCTGCATCGACATCACCATATCTGTTGGGTGATCTCTCGAGGATAGAAAAATTATCGGAACATTGGAATGGCCACGAATAAGCCGGCACCAATGAAACCCATCAAATTTAGGAAGCTGAATATCTATAATAACTAAATCAGGCTTCACTTCAGTAAATGTTTGCATCACTTGTGCAAAGTCATCAATACCGTATACCTCATAAGACCACTGTGAAAGCCGGTCTTTAATTTCCTTGAATAAAGTTAAGTCATCTTCAATGAGGAGAATTTTAAACAAATGCTTCACCACGCTTGTATAGGCTGTTTTTTTTATTGTATATGAATTCCAATTTTTATGCCATTAAGGGGGGAAACGTCTGCCGCAATCATGTAAAATATAAGTAAAGTATTAATAGAAAGGATGATATTATATTGAAAGAAGTTTTGAAGCGAAGTGAATCAAAAGAGCTAGTGCTTATCCAAGGCTTAAACAAGAGATTGGTTTTTTCTAATGAGGAAAAACAATATTTCTATTATCTCAGGAAAGGAGACCAAGGTGAGAAGTACTGGGCAGATGTACTAAATCGGCTATCAAATGATGTTTTAATCCTTCATGACTTAACATTAAATCATAAACAAACAGTTTTCCAAATTGATACAGTCTGTATATTTCAAAAAGTTGTCCTTTCATTTGAGGTAAAAAACTATGAAGGGGATTTTCAGCTTAAGCCCAATGATTTATGGATCAGCTCATCCGGAGCCGAAATAAAAAGCCCCATGCTGCAAGTGAGGCGAAGTGAATCCATGCTGAGGCAGCTTTTCCAATCTCTCCGATTGAACCTTCCTATCGAATATTATCTTGTATTTGTCCATCCAGAATTCATGTTATATGGTGCACCATCAGACCAAAAAATAATTTTTCCTCCACAAATAAATAGATTCATAAAAACCCTCAATCAAAAGGACTCATCTCTTTACCAGGATCATTACAAATTAGCTAGCCAATTAATCTCACTAAATGCGAAATATATAAAATCAGAACCATTCATACAATACAAATATGAACAGCTTAAAAAAGGAGTTTGGTGTAAAAAATGTAGTAAACCGCTTATTCCCAGATATAACTGCCTCTACTGCTTTTACTGCTATATAGAATACCCTATCGGAGGCGCCATTCTCAGCTATATTGAAGAATTACTTTTACTTTTCCCTAATATAAAAATCACCAAATCAAATTTTTGACTGGTGTGGCGAAATCATATCAAAGAAGGTTATCCAAAAAGTATTGAATAGTAATTTCAAAAAAATGGGTGAGAATCGGCATAGCTACTATGTAAAAGCTGAATGTGACAGTAAAAAGAATTTTTAAGGGAGAAGGGAGAGCGTCTCATCGCCCATCTGAGGGAAAAGAAGAGTAGGAAGGGAGAAGAGCGAGCGTCTCATCGCCCTTCCTACTCTTCTTTT